>NZ_JAHTBI010000044.1 GCF_019168305.1 Pseudomonas aegrilactucae | reverse complement strand
ATCAAGATCAAGATCAAGATCAACGGCAACAGCAACAGCGGAATCGTAGGTGTTGCTGAGGGCAGGTACTTTGCTTCGGCATAAAAAAGCCCCGCCATGAAGGCGGGGCTCGTGTGACAACCACTCAGTCTCAGACCAGCGGATCACCGACATGCAGAATCTTCATGCCATTGGTGCCACCGATGGTGTGGTAGCTGTCGCCCTTGGTCAGGATCACCCAGTCACCTTGCTCCACCACGCCACGCTTGAGCAACTCGTCCACCGCCGCCTGGCTGACTTGCTCCGGCGCCAGCGCCGCAGGGTCGAACGGTACGGTGTAGACACCACGGAACATCGCCACCCGGGCCTGGGTCTCGCGGTGCGGCGAGAAGGCGAAAATCGGGATCGACGAACGGATACGCGACATGATCAGCGGGGTGTAACCACTCTCGGTCAAGGCAATGATCGCCTTCACGCCGGGGAAGTGGTTGGCGGTGTACATGGCGGCCAGCGCGATGCTTTCGTCGCAACGGCTGAACTGGGTGCCCATGCGGTGGCTGGAGGTCTTGCTGGTCGGGTGCTTTTCAGCGCCCAGGCAGATCCGCGCCATGGCCTGTACCGCTTCGAGCGGGTAGGCACCGGCGGCGCTTTCAGCCGACAGCATCACCGCATCGGTGTAGTCGAGCACGGCGTTGGCCACGTCGGACACTTCGGCACGGGTGGGCATCGGGTTCTGGATCATCGACTCCATCATCTGGGTCGCGGTGATCACTGCCTTGTTGTGGCGGCGTGCGTGCAGAATGATCTTCTTCTGGATGCCCACCAGCTCGGCGTCGCCGATTTCCACGCCCAGGTCGCCACGGGCAACCATCACCGCGTCACTGGCGCGGATCAGGCCATCGAGGGTCTCGTCGTCGGCCACGGCTTCGGCGCGTTCGATCTTGGCCACCAGCCAGGCAGTACCGCCCGACTCGTCACGCAGGCGACGGGCGTATTCCATGTCGCTGGCATCACGCGGGAACGACACGGCCAGGTAGTCCAGGTCCATCTCGGCTGCCAGCTTGATGTCGGCCTTGTCTTTTTCAGTCAGGGCCGGTGCGGTCAGGCCGCCACCACGACGGTTGATGCCTTTGTGGTCCGACAGCGGGCCGCCGATCAGTACCACGCAGTGCAGCGCATCGGCGCTGGCGGTTTCGACGCGCATGACCACGCGGCCGTCGTCGAGCAGCAGCTCGTCACCCACGCCGCAATCCTTGACCAGGTCCGGATAGTCGATGCCGACGATCTCCTGGGTGCCTTCGGTCAACGGGTGGGCGGTGGAGAAGGTGAAGTGGTCGCCGACCTTGAGTTCGATACGCTTGCTGGTGAACTTGGCGATGCGGATCTTCGGCCCTTGCAGGTCACCCAGCAGTGCGACGTGGCGGCCATGCTTGGCGGCGATGTCACGGATCATGCGGGCACGAGCCTTGTGCTCGTCCGGGGTACCGTGCGAGAAGTTCAGGCGAGCGACGTCCAGACCGGCGAGGATCAGTTGCTCGATGACTTCCGGCGAGTTGCTGGCGGGGCCAAGGGTGGCGACAATTTTGGTGCGGCGAATGGTCATGCACAGACTCCTGTAGTGAAGCGCAGCGAAAGGCTACTCCGGAAAATCGCTGTAGTCATTGTTCCTTTGCACTACCTTGGTGGGGTGGGGGGTGGCGTTTGAACGGGCTTGACCCGCGATGGGCGTTACCCGATTACAGAACTTCCACCCATTGCCGATACACTGCTCAGTAGAGGAGACCCCCCATGCGAGCCTTGATCGTTTTAGCCCTGGCGACCAGCGTCGTCGGTTGCACCCGCTGGTCGATGGACCACCACCTGAACAACGCCTACCGCGCCTATGACCGCGGCAACTGCGAGCGGGTGATGCTCGAGCTGTCGCAAGTCGACCGTACCAGTCGTGCGCGCCCGTTCATCCACCCGGAAGCCTCGATGTTGCGCGGCCAGTGCCTGGAGCGCCAGAAGCTCTACGTGGACGCGGTCCAGACCTACCAGTACATCATCGAGCAGTACCCACGCAACGAATACGCCTACCGAGCCCGTGCACGCCTGCAGACCCTCGAGCAGTTGGGCCACTATCGCCCTGGCGGTGAGCCGGCCGTCGCACGTCCGGCCACGGTCAGGCCCTGGCGCTGATACCGAGGTTCCGGTGACAGGATCATGACGCCAAGGTCAGGTTGCGCTAGGCTTGTCTGAAGTACAACGTGTACTTGGCCAGCACTAGCGCGACTCTGCTCAAGGGTCTCCGACAGCGATCCATACCATGTTTACCGAGCGCCGTATCGAGCGTCACCTGCTTCCTTACTTTCTGAAGGTCTTCAACCGTTTTACCGGGCAGCCGATCGGCTACCTGGGCAACGTGTCCGAAGACGGTCTGATGCTGATCAGCGACCTGCCGTTGCTGGTGGGCCCTGATTTCGAGCTGCAGTTCAAGGTGCCTGGCCACGCCGGCGCCTTGCACCTGATCAACCTCACCGCCAGTTGTCTGTGGTGCCATGAAGACCAGACCCCCGGCCATTACGACTCCGGTTTCATGCTGCTGCAGGCACCGCGCGAGTACGACCAGTTGGTGCTGTCGTTGCGCAACTATTTCAGCTTCCATCCGTTGGGCGCGTCGGCGTGAGGTAGACTCGCGGCAGATTTTCTGTTCAGGACGACGCCGTGAACTCCAGCATTTTCTGGCACGATTACGAAACCACCGGTATCAATCCACGCAGCGACCGGCCTCTGCAGGTCGCCGGTGTGCGTACGGACTTTGCGCTCAACGAGATTGAAGCGCCCGTCAATCTCTTCTGCCAGCCCAGTGACGACATCCTGCCGCACCCGGCTGCCTGCCTGATTACCGGGATCACCCCGACGCAGTTGGCGGCTCAGGGGTTGTGCGAAGCCGAGTTCATGACCCGGGTGCATGCCGAGCTGGCCCGGCCAGGCACCTGTGGCGCAGGCTACAACTCGTTGCGGTTCGACGACGAAGTCACCCGCTACAGCCTGTATCGCAATTTTTTCGACCCCTACGCCCGCGAGTGGCAGGGCGGTAACAGCCGCTGGGACCTGATCGATATCGTGCGTACCGCATACGCCCTGCGCCCCGACGGCATCCAGTGGCCGCAGCGCGAAGGTCAGGTCAGCCTCAAGCTGGAGCTGCTGACCGCCGCCAACGGTATCGACCACGGCCAGGCGCACGAGGCACTCTCCGATGTGCGCGCCACTATTTCAATGGCACGGTTGATTCGACAACAACAGCCCAAGCTTTATGACTGGTTATTTCAACTGCGCAGCAAGCAGAAAGTCCTCGATCAGATCCGCTTGTTGCAACCAATGGTGCATATTTCCGGACGCTTTTCGGCGGCACGTAATTACCTTGGTGTGGTGCTGCCCTTGGCGTGGCACCCACGTAATCGAAATGCATTGATAGTGTGTGACCTGCACTTGGACCCCGCCGCATTGCTGACAGAGGATGCAGAAGTATTACGTCAGCGTTTGTACACCCGGCGCGAGGAAATGTCCGAGGGGCAATTGGCGGTGCCGCTGAAGTTAATTCAGATCAATCGTTGCCCGGTGGTGGCACCCTTGAGCGTATTGCGCGAGGAAGATCAGCAGCGGCTGGGTCTGGACATGTCGCTGTATCAACAGCGCGCCGCGCAGCTGAGAGCGGCTCAAACGGTGTGGCAGAACAAGTTGGATTCGATTTACAGCGAACAGGATTTCGCCCCGAGTGAAGACCCTGAGCAACAGTTGTATGACGGCTTTATCGGAGACCGCGACCGCCGCCTGTGCGAGCAAGTAAGAACTGCCGAGCCTTCCCAACTGGCCACTGGGCACTGGATGTTCGATGATGCGCGTCTGCCGGAACTGTTGTTCCGTTACCGTGCGCGCAATTTCCCCGAGACCTTGAGCATGGAGGACCGGCAACGCTGGTCGAGGTTCTGCCAGCAACGCCTGAGTGACCCTGCCATGGGCGCGCCCAACACGCTGCAAGGCTTTGAGCAGGCATTGCAGGCAGCCTGGCAACAGGCCGATGCGCCGCAGCGCGAATTGCTCGCACAATGGCAGGCGCATGCTCAGGCCGTGCGTCAGCGCCTGGTACTGGCGTAAATCCCCGGCAATAAAAAACGCCAGCATGCTGGCGTTTTGGGGTGACCTGTAACAAAGGTTACAGTGTCGGGTATTAACCCAGCAGGGTTGCCCAACCTTCTACCACGTCACCGCCCCACTTGGCTTTCCACTCTTTCAGGGTCTTGTGGTTGCCACCTTTGGTTTCGATGACTTCGCCGTTGTGCGGGTTCTTGTATTGCTTGACCTTGCGTGCACGCTTGGTGCCGGTGGCTTTAACCGGGCCGCGTGGGGCCTTGTTCAGTTTGGCTTCCGGGTCCAGCAGGGCAATAATGTCGCGCAGCGATTTCGAGTATTCACCCATCAGCTCACGCAGTTTGGCTTCGAACTCCAGCTCTGTTTTCAGCTTGTTGTCTTCGGACAGGTTTTTCAGGCGGGCCTGCAGTTCTTTGATAGCTTCTTCTGTGGCGCGATATTCGTTGATCAGGGACATGATGTATTCCTTGGGGTGAAGGTAAGCAGGACTGCGGTGCGCCAATAATAGTCAGACGGTTAATACAAGTAAACATTAAACCGCGACGACAGCTCAATACCTTCATAATTGAAAGGATATTGTGCCGCGTGGCGTGCTAGTGCACCTTCAATTGTTAAATAACTTTAATGTGGAACGGGTGAGCCACCGGCGTGGACGGCGCGGCGCCGCGCGCGCCGGGATACACGGTATGCAATCACTACTGCAGTTTTGCTGGGCAGTCGTTAGAATACGCGCCTTTGTGAAGTCCTGGAGCCCCTCTCATGCGCACCTATCGGCTGGTGATTGCTTGCCCCGACCGTGTCGGCATCGTTGCCAAAGTCAGTAATTTTCTGGCCTCCCATAACGGCTGGATCACCGAAGCAAGCCATCATTCCGATGACCTGAGCGGTTGGTTCTTCATGCGTCACGAAATTCGTGCCGACACCCTGCCATTCGGCATCGAAGCGCTGCGCGAGGCGTTCGCGCCGATTGCCGAAGAGTTCTCGATGGTGTGGCGCATTACCGACACCGACCAGAAGAAACGCGTGGTGCTGATGGCCAGCCGCGAATCCCATTGCCTGGCCGACCTGCTGCACCGCTGGCACAGCAATGAACTGGATTGCGACATCCCGTGCGTGATTTCCAACCACAACGACCTGCGCAGCATGGTCGAGTGGCATGGCATTCCGTTCTACCACGTGCCGGTCGACCCGCAGGACAAGCAACCGGCGTTCGCCGAAGTGTCGCGCCTGGTCAAGGAGCATGCCGCCGATGTGGTGGTGCTGGCGCGCTACATGCAGATCCTGCCGCCGCAGTTGTGCCAGGAATATGCCCAGCAGGTCATCAACATCCACCACAGTTTCCTGCCCTCGTTCGTCGGGGCCAAGCCGTACCATCAGGCCTCGATGCGCGGCGTGAAGCTGATTGGCGCCACCTGCCACTATGTGACCGAAGAGCTGGATGCCGGCCCGATCATCGAGCAGGACGTGGTGCGGGTCAGCCACAGCGACAGCATCGAAGACATGGTGCGTTTCGGCCGTGACGTCGAGAAGATGGTGCTGGCCCGTGGCCTGCGTTATCACCTGGAAGACCGCGTGTTGGTGCACGGCAACAAGACGGTGGTGTTCTAAGGCCGCACATCAGCGTCGTGCCGGTCGGACCCGGTGCCGGGCCGGCAACAGCCGGCCGAGCCGGTTCATGCTGGCGGCCTGCTGGCCAGCCAGGCCATCTTGGTCATCGGCGTGCGGCCTTGCTGCAACAACTGCTGCAGGGTGTCGAGCCAGTACCGGCGCGAGTAGGCATGGCGCATGTCGACCGGGTGCAGGCCCAGGCGGATCGTGGCGGCCTCCTGCAGGCGCGCTCGACGCACCTCGCTGAGCACCTTGGACAAGCCCCGGCGCCAGGCGCTGCGGGCACTCCACACCAGGCCCGGTGCGGACACCGGGGTGAAATCGGGCAGGCGCAACAGGTGCTGCGGGTCGCTGGTATAACGCAGCGATGTTTCACGCAAGGCCTGGCGGGTACCTTCGCCCATCAGCCAGGCCGGTGCGACGAAACCAGTCAGTGGCCAGTCATAACCCTGAAAGCGTTCGATGCCGGCCTGCAGCCGTTCGAGCGCCTGGGCGCGCTCCAAGGCGTAGAACTCGCCTTCCCAGGTATAGATGCGACGCATGAAGTAATCGCGGGGCGTGCGTGGCGGCGAACCATCGTCGGCATGGTAATACCCGTGCAGGGCCAGTTCGTCGCCGTAGCTCAGGCGCCGTTCCAGCAGTTGGCGAAAGCCGGGGGCGTGCTGCAGTGCATTGCGCTTGTGAAAGTCGGGCACCACCAGCAAGGTCATCGGCACCTTGCCCAGCGCATCCACGGCTTCGACGAAGGGTTGATAGTCGGGCCAGGTTTCCGGTGCCACGTCGTGCAGTACCAGCAGCACGCTTTTGCCGGGGCTGTCGCTGGCGGGGGGCTCATGCATGGGCGCGCACCGGCAGGTCGTGATGTCCCAGCACGGCGCGGTAGTGCGCCAGCAGTCCGCTGACCACGTTGTCCCAGGCGTAATGTTGCTCGGCGTGTCGTCGTGCCTGCTGGCCCAGCGCGGGTGCGCCGGCCTCGAACAGTTCGCGCACCGCACCGGCCATGGCCTGGCCGTCGTTGGGCGTGCACAGGCGCCCGTAGGTGGCATCGACGATTTCGGTGAAAGCCCCGGCAGCCACGGCCACCACCGGAATGCCGCTGGCCATGGCCTCGAGGATTACCAGGCCGAAGGTTTCCTGGTCGCCGGCGTGCAGCAGCGCGTCGGCGCTGGCCAGTAGCCGGGCAACCTGATTGGCCGGGCAGAAGTGGTTGACGATGGTGACATTGGCCGGTACGTGGGCGGGCATGTGCGAGCCTACCAGCAGCAGGTGGTAGTGCTTGCCCAGGCGGCGCATGCAGTCCAGCAGCACCGGCAGGTTCTTCTCTCGCGAACCACGCCCGGCGAACACCAGCAGGCGCGTGCTGTCGGCCAGACCCAGTTCGGCGCGCAGGCCCGGGTCGCGGTGCCCGGGGTGAAAGGTGTTCAGGTCCACCCCCAGGCGCTGTACGTGCACATTGGCGATCCCCAGGCCGCGCAACTTGTCGGCCATGACCTGGCTGGGCGCCAGCACCCGGTCGAAATTGCCGTACAGCTTGCTGACGTAGGCTTCTACATTGGGCGTGAACCAGTTGCCCATGCGGTTGCTGACCAGCAGCGGCAGGTCGGAGTGGTAGAAGCCGATCACTGGCACGTCCAGTTGGCGTCGCGCATCCAGCGCCGCCCAGGCGGTAAGGTAGGGGTCGCCGACCTCGATCAGGTCCGGCTGCAGGTCATGCAGCACATTGCGCCACGGTGCCAGGCGCAGCGGGAAGCGATAACCGTTGCCGAACGGCAGGGCAGGGGCAGGCACCTGATAGATGCCATTGGTATGGCGGGCGCTGGCGCCGGGGATCAGCAGGCTGTGGCGCACACCCGGGTTGAGCCCCAGGCGGCGGTGTTTGGCATCAAGATAGGTACGCACACCGCCACTGGCGGGGGCGTAGAACATGGTGATGTCAGCGATGTGCACGATCAGCATCCCTCCGAGGCCGTCTTCAGGGTGTGTCATCGCGCACGGGTATGCGGCAGATGACTCGCCCTAAGGTGGACCTCTATGAAGGATAGTTTGTTCGATTGTGTTGCGCGCCCGGCGGTGTGGTGGCCGCCGGGCGTGATCGGTCAGATGCGGAAGCTGCCGACCAGGTGTTTCAGGCGGCTGGCCTGTTGTTCCAGGTCGGAGCAGGCGCGCAGGGTCGACTGCAGGTTTTCCACGCCTTCCTGGTTGAGCATGTTGATTTCGTTGATGTCCATGTTGATCGAGTCGACCACGGCGGTCTGCTCTTCGGTGGCGGTGGCCACCGACTGGTTCATGCCGTCGATCTCGCCGATGCGCAGGGTCACGCTGCCCAGGCGTTCGCCGGCCTGGTTGGCGATCGAGACGCTGTCCTGGCTGTGGCGCTGGCTCTGCCCCATGGTATCGACCGAGGCGCGCGCACCGACCTGCAGCTCTTCGATCATGCCCTGCACTTGCTGCGCCGACTCCTGGGTGCGGTGCGCCAGGTTGCGCACTTCATCGGCCACCACGGCAAAGCCGCGACCGGCCTCACCGGCACGGGCTGCCTCGATGGCCGCGTTGAGCGCCAGCAGGTTGGTCTGTTGCGAGATGCTGGTGATCACTTCGAGAATCTGACCGATGTTCACGGTCTTGCTGTTGAGCGTCTCGATGTGGGAGCTGGAGGTGCAGATCAGGTCAGACAGCTTGTTCATCGCCTGGATGCTGCGATCGACCACCTGTTGGCCTTCCTCGGCCAGATGACGTGCGGAGCTGGCCTGTTGCGACGCCTGCGCGGCGTTGTGGGCGATTTCCTGAGCCGCAGCGCCGAGCTGGTTGATCGCGGCGGCCACGCTGTTGGTGCGGTTGGACTGCTCGTCGGAGTTGACCATCGAGGAGTTCGAGGCGCTGACCACGCGCAGGGCCACTTCGTTGACCTGCTGGGTGGCCGAGGACACTTCACGGATCGAGGTATGGATGCGCTCCACGAAGCGGTTGAAGGCGTTGCCCAGGGTGCCGAACTCGTCGTGGCTGTGAATCGCAAGGCGTTTGGTGAGGTCGCCTTCACCTTCGGCAATGTCTTCCATGGCGCGGGTCATGGTGTGCAGTGGTTGCAGCAACAGGCGGATGAGCATGCCCAGCAGCGCGATGATGATGGCGACCGCAATCACGGTGACAATCACCGCCGAGGTGCGGAAGGTGCTCAGCATCGAGTAGGCTTTTTCCTTGTCGATCGACAGGCCGATGTGCCAGTTGGCCGATGGCAGGCCTTTGACCGGTGCGAAGCTGAGGATGCGGGTCTGGCCGTTGATTTGGACCTCGGTCAGTTCCTTGGTCAGGCGCGGGGTGTTGTTCGGGTAGAGATCGGACAGCGACTTCATCACGAGGTCCTTGTCCTGGTGCACGAGGATCTTGCCTTGATCGTTCACCAGAAAGGCATAGCCCATGCCGCCGAAATTCAGCGAGTTGATGATCTTGACCAGGTCGTCCAGATCCATGTCACCGCCGACCACGCCCAGCTCGCGCGAAGCGGTGGCGTTCATCCCGATCACCATCTTGCCGGTACTGATGTCCAGGTAGGGTTCGGTCAGGGTCGGGCCGTTGGCCGCCATGCTGTCCTTGTACCAGGCACGCACGCGGGGGTCATAGCCCTCGGGCATCTTGATCACCGGGCGCACGTTGAAGCCGCCGTCGGTCTTGCCCATGTAGACGGTGATGAAGCTTGACGCCAGGACCTGCTGGCTGAGCAGGGAGTCGAGGTTCTCGGGGTGTGCCGCGATGTTCTGTGCCAGGTTCTGCACCAGCAGCAGGCGCCCTTCGAAGAGGTTCTTGATATTGGTCGAGGCGGCATCGCCCATTTCGCCAACATAGTTTTCCAGATCCTCGCGAATCGCATTACGCTGCAAGTAATCGTTGTACAGAGTGAAGAGGGTGAATGCCGTCAGTACGATCAGGGAGGCGGCAAGCAGAATCTTGTGGCTGAAACGCAGGCTTTTGTTCATGGCGTAATGGGTCCGCTAAGGTCTTATATCATCCGGGTAATTCGCACGAAGGGCAGATTGAAAGCAGTGCAGTTCCCATGTCCTTGTCGGGCCTTTCCTGTCTTTCTGAATGAAACGTCACTATTCCCTATCGGCCAAGTACTACTAAAGCTTAAACAGAGGGTGAAAAAACATGCCTGACTCTTCGCAGTTCATTCTGGGGGCCGACCTGGCCGGGCAGCCGGTGGCCCAGGCCTTGCGGCTGGCCAATCGTCATGGTTTGGTGGCGGGCGCTACCGGCACGGGCAAGACCGTGACCCTGCAGCACCTGGCCGAAGCATTCAGTGATGCGGGCGTGGCGGTGTTTGCCGCTGACGTCAAGGGCGACCTGTGCGGCCTGGGTGCTGTGGGCAGCCCGCAAGGCAAGGTGGCCGAGCGCATTGCCGGCATGCCCTGGCTGAACCATCGGCCGCAGGCGTACCCGGTGACCCTGTGGGATGTGCACGGCCAGTCTGGCCACCCCTTGCGTACCACGTTGAGTGAAATGGGCCCGTTGCTGCTGGGCAACCTGCTGGAGCTCAACGACAGCCAGCAGGCCGCGCTGTATGCGGCGTTCAAGGTGGCCGATCGTGAAGGGCTGTTGCTGCTGGACATCAAGGACCTCAAGGCCTTGCTTGGGCACCTGAAAGACAACCCCGAAGTGCTGGGCGACGACAGTGCCTTGATGACCAGCGGTTCGAGCCAGGCACTGTTGCGGCGCCTGGCCACGCTGGAGCAGCAGGGCGCCGAGGCGTTGTTCGGGGAGCCGGCGTTGCAGTTGCAGGACATCTTGCAACCGGCGGTGGATGGGCGCGGGCGCATTCACCTGCTTGATGCCAGCCGCCTGGTGCACGAGGCACCGAAGGTGTATGCGACGTTCCTGCTGTGGTTGCTGGCCGAGTTGTTCGAGCAGTTGCCTGAGCGGGGGGATGCCGACAAGCCGTTGCTGGCGTTGTTCTTCGATGAAGCGCACCTGCTGTTCAGTGGTACGCCCAAGGCCTTGCAGGACCGACTGGAACAGGTGGTGCGGCTGATTCGTTCCAAGGGGGTGGGGGTGTATTTCGTCACCCAGTCGCCGGGCGACCTGCCTGACGATGTGCTGGCCCAGTTGGGTTTGCGTATCCAGCATGGGTTGCGTGCGTTCACGGCCAAGGAGCAGAAATCTCTGCGTGCGGTGGCCGATGGCTTTAGGCCGAACCCGGCGTTCGACACCCTGTCGGTGCTGACCGAGCTTGGGATTGGCGAGGCGTTGGTGGGGACCTTGCAGGAGAAGGGCACGCCTGGGATGGTCGAGCGTGTGCTGATCGCGCCGCCGCAATCGCGGATTGGGCCGTTGAGCGCGGCGGAGCGTGCGGCGTTGATTGCGGCGTCGCCGTTGGTGGGGCGGTATGACAAGCCGATCGATCGGGAGTCGGCCTATGAACTGCTTATGGCGCGCAAGGGCGAGACGCCGGGCGCGCAGCCGCAGCAGGCGCCGGGTGAGGAGAGTTTTGCCGACAAGGCGGGAGATTTTCTGCAGAGTGCGGCTGGGCAGGCGATCAAGTCGGCGGTGCGGCAGGCGGCGAATCAGTTTGGGCGGCAGTTGGTGCGTGGGTTGATGGGGTCGTTATTGGGAAGCAAGCGGCGCTAGAGCGCCGTTGCTGTGGCTGTGGCTGTGGCTGTGGCTGTGGCTGTTGCTGTTGCTCGTGATCTTGATCTTGATCTTGATTTTCCGTCCCCCAGGAGGCCGAACGTAGGTGTCGTGCAGGGGGCAG
>NZ_JAHTBI010000043.1 GCF_019168305.1 Pseudomonas aegrilactucae | reverse complement strand
GTCCAATTTTCATGCCAGAAATAATTTAATCGTTAACTATCAATGACTTGTATTTTTACTGTTCATTTTTTGATCGTTTTTATCTGAAAAAACCCGAAAAAGTGCGCAACTTCTTGCGCAGTACTGCGCAAGAAGTTGCGCACTCGTCTGTACATGACAGCCCATATGGCCTGCAGCGATGTATGCACAGGGTTATCCACATTTGAGTGCGCAAGAAGTTGCGCAGTGGGTAAAAATCGAAGAATCGGATTTTTGCTATTGCAATTCTGTAAAACACGAAAAATCGCAATTTCCCTGCCTAACAGCGCCGCGTGAAACTGAATTTATTTGACCGTTCGTCGGAAAATGTCACGCACCAGCCATTGCTCAGCACCCGCCATCCAACACCGCAAAACACCCGCTCTCTCGCCGCCTTCGCCACGCCCTTCGTTAAGCATTCTTAATGGTTGGCGCCTTGCCCGCCAATTGAGAATAAATCTTAATATCGCCACGCCCAGACGGGCCTTTCTTCCACACCGCCTTACACCGGAGACAGTCCATGAACCACCGCATCCGCGCCTTCCTCAACGACGAAAGCGGCGTCACCGCCATCGAGTACGGCATCCTCGCCGCCGCCATGGCCGCGGCCATCGGCATCATCTTCGGTGAAGACGGCGTGTTCATCAGCGCGCTCAAGGACCGCTTCCGCGCCATCGGCGACCAGATCAGCAACACCAACGGCAACGCCCAGTAACCCGGTCGCCTGCCCGCCATGAACAGCCCACTCGCCTTCTATGTGCTCATTCCCGCCCTGTGCTGGGTGATCGCCTCGGACCTGCTCTACCGGCGCATCCACAACCTGCTGGTGGTGATGCTGTTGCTGGTGTGGTGCGCGCTGCCGGTGTTCGGCCTGCTCGGCCTGGGCCCCTGGGCCGGCCTGGGCACCGCCCAGGTGTTCAATACCGTAGGCAGCGCCCTGCTCGGTGGGCTGGCGGTACTGGCGGTAGGTTTCGTGCTGTTCAACCTGGGCCAGGTCGGCGCAGGCGACGTCAAGCTGATGGCCGTGCTGTGCCTGTGGAGCTGCGGCAGCAACCAGACCGCCTTCCTGATCGTCACGGCGCTGGCCGGCGGCATCCTGTCCCTGAGCATGCCGCTGCTGAACCTGTTCGAACAGGCCTGTGCACGGCTCTGGCTGCGCCTGTCCACGCACCTGCCGCAACTGGGCATTGCGACCCCGACGGTGCTCACCACCGAGCGCCCGCAGGGCTTGCCCTACGGCCTGGCGATCGCCGCCGGCAGTTTCTACACCTTGTTGTTTCCCATTCACTCCTGACGACCGGTTGACCCATGAAAACCCCTTCCGTCCTTCTTCTGGCTGGTGCCCTGGTACTGGCTGGCGGCGCCGCCCTGCTCGCCCGCGTGCTGCTGGCCCCGGCGCCCGCACCGGCGCCTGTCGTCCAGGCCCAGGCCGCGCCCGAGCCGCCCAAGCCTGCAGTGCTGGCCCTGGCCCGCGACCTGGAACCCGGCCAGTTCATCGACTACAGCGCCCTGACCTGGCAGCAAGCCGATCGCGAGCTGCCCGCCTCGCAGTACTACATCCGCGATCAGGACGACATGAGCCTGGTGGTCGGTGCCACCGTGCGCACACCGCTGCGCGCCGGGCAGCTTTTGACCAGTTCCAGCGTGGTACGCGCGGATGAACCGGGCTTTCTGGGGGCGGTGCTCAAGCCCGGCATGCGCGCCCTGTCACTGCCCACCAGCGCCGTGGCCGCCGGTGCCGGGCTGGTGGCCGCCGGTGATCGCGTCGACGTGATCCTGAGCCTCGACCAGGAAGCCCTGAGCGGCGCTGAAACCAGCGGCACGCCCCCCTTCCCGCCACCGCTGGCAGCCCAGACCCTGCTGCGCGACGTGCGCGTACTGGCCCTGGACCGTACCGCACGCAGCGACGTGACCCTGCGCGATGCCAAGCGCGAGGCCGCCACCGGCAAATCGCGTCGCCAGGAAGTGTTCTTCGACACCGTGACCCTCGAAGTCACCCCGCGCCAGGCCGAGCGCCTGGCCCTGACCAAGGAAATCGGCGTGATGCAACTGGCGCTGCGCAGCAGTCGCGAAGCCACCAAGGGCATCCCGCAAAGTGGTACCCGCGAGGTCACCCGCCTGGCCCAGGCCGCCGACCTGTACCCCAAGCCGACCGCGATAGTGCCCCCGATCATGCTGTACCGGGGCAACAAGGTCGAGGCGGTGCTGCCCCTCCAGCACTGACCCCCAATTCTGCCACCGCCCCTGTTGCAGGGGCATTGACCGGCCCTTTCGGAATTCTTGACGATGAAGTTCGCCCCCACCTCCCATGCCTTGTCGCTGTCCTGCGCGCTGGGCCTTGGCCTGATCTGCTCAAGCCCCCTGCACGCCGAGGTCGTGGTGCTCGACCCGCCCCTGGACCTGCCCGCGCAGTACCCTGAAGCTGCGCCCGAGGGGGGTGTGCAAGCGCCCGACTACGACGCAGGCGACAACTACATCGCCTCTGCCCCGGCGCCCCCCGCGCCTGCGGCGCCGATCCTGCCCAAGACCCTGACCGAGGTGAAGGAAACCCGCGACGTGCACTTGCTGCTCAAGCAGGGCCGCCTGCTGCAACTGCCCAAGGTGGCCGCCAAGGTACTGGTGGCCGACCCGAAAGTGGCCAGCTACCAGGTGCCGGGCCCGGGCAGCGTGTTCGTGTTCGCCGAGGGCGCGGGCACCACCACCTTGTATGCACTGGATGCGCAGGACCAGGTGATCGCCGCAATCCGCGTGATCGCCGACTACGACCTGGGCGCCCTGAGCAAGCAGATCGCCGCTGAAGTACCGGGCTCGCAGGTCGAGTTCGGCCCGTCCTCGGGCAAGGGCCTGATCGTGCGTGGCACGGTGCGTACCCCGCAGCAGGCCCGTCAGGTGATCAATGCGGTGGAGGCCTACCTCGGTGCGCCCAGCAGCAGCCCCAACGGTGGCGGCGGTGGTGGCGGCAGCGACGGCCCGCGGGTGGTCAACCAGCTCAAGGTCGAGCTGTCGGCCCAGGTCAACCTGAGCGTGCGCATCGTCGAGGTCTCACGCAGCCTGACCTCGGAACTGGGCCTTAACTGGGAGGCCACGCTCAAGAACGGCAACTACTTCTTCCGTAATGCCGGCGGCCTGTTCGATGCCAGCACCGGCGTGTTCAACGGAGGCAGCGCAGTCAACGCGGTGGCCGGCGGCTTCCACCGCTTCGGCTCCACCACTGTCGGCGGCCTGCTCACGGCGCTCTCCGAGGACGGCCTGGCCACGGTACTGGCCGAGCCCAACCTGACCGCCATGTCCGGTGAGACCGCAGGCTTTGCCGCCGGCGGCGAGGTGCCGATCGTGATCATCACCAACAACAACGTGACCATCGAGTACAAACAGTACGGCGTGATCATGCGCATGACCCCCACCCTGCTCTCGCCCAACCGCATCAGCCTGCACGTGGCACCCGAAGTCAGCGACCTGAGCGACGAAGGCGCGGTGATGCTTGAAGGCAACGTGATCCCCGCGTTCAAGGTGCGCCGCGCCGACACCACGGTGGAACTGGCCAGCGGCCAGAGCTTCGCCCTGGCCGGCATGCTGCGCAGCAACATCGACCAGCAGGTCACCGGCGTGCCGGGACTGCGCAGCATCCCCGGCATCGGACGGCTGTTCGAAACCCACAAAGGCAGCCAGGAAGACACGGAGCTGGTGATCATCGCCACCGCCAACGTGGTCGAGCCGACCTCCCCCAGCGCATTGCAGACCCCCGGCCGCGGCATCCGCGCGCTGGACGCGCAACTGCCGAGCCAGGCTTCGGCCGGCTACCTGTACTAAGTCTCGGAGCCCTGCCCATGCACGTCGCCAAACCCCTGTTCGTCGCCCTGTCGCTGTCACTGCTGCTGGGCGCCTGCGATCGCAACGTCAACAACCAGCGCATCGCCACCTATACCCCGTTTCCGGAAAACCTGGCGATCCAGGCCAAGCCTTCGGCCATGGTCGCCAACCTCAAGGCCACCGGCCATGGCGGCCTGAGCCGCGAGTCGCTGGCCGACCTCAATACCCTGTTGCAGCGCCAGGGCCGCGTGACCCAGCAAACCCTGACCCTGCGCCCCACCAGCCTCGCCGGTGAGCAGGTGGCCATGCGCCTGAGCGAAGCACTCAAGCAACTGGGCGCACGCCAGGTGATCGTGGCGCCCACCCAACTCAGCGCCAGCACTGCCAGCACCGCCGACCTGCAGGTGGTGTCCGAAGCGGTGGTGGCGCAGATCCCGGACTGCCACATCGCCGACCCGACCCGCTGGACCGTGCACCCGTTCATGGCTGTCGGCCCGCTGGGCTGCGCCAACCGCGCCAACATCGCCGCCATGCTCGCCGACCCGCGTGACCTGAACCGCGCCCAGATGCTGGACGGCGGCGACGGTGTGGCAGCGGTCAACGCCGTGGAGCGCTACCAGCGCCACGAAACCGTCGAACTGCTCGATATCGACTTCAACAAAGACTGACCGGGGAGCGATCCGATGAACGACACCACGCGTACCACCCTGCCCGGCAGCGAAGAGCGCCCGCCGCTGATGCTGTTTGCCGCTACTGCCGCCGACACCGCGCAGTTCGCCGAATACCTGCAGCGCCTCGGCCTGCCGGCCCACCTGGCCCAGCCTGGCGGCTTTGCCGCTGCGCTGCAGTGGTGCGAAGCGCAATCAGCGCCCGAGCTGCTGCTGGTCGACCTCGACGGCCAGGCTGCGCCCCTGCAGGCGATTGCCGAGCTGACCCAGGTATGCCCGCCCTCGTGCCGGATCATCGCCCTGGGCAGTGCCCACGACCTGAACCTGTACCGCGCCCTGCTGCACAACGGCGTATTCGACTACCTGTGCAAGCCGCTGCCGCTGGACCAGCTGGCCAGCACCCTGCGCCGCGCCAACGACCCGCAGCCCGGCCTGGCGCAAGGCTCGCGCATGGGGCGCACGATTGCGGTCACCAGCGCCTCTGGCGGGCGCGGCACCAGCACCGTGGCCGCCGCCCTGGGCCTGCTGCTGACCCAGCGCCGGCACAGCAGCACCGCGGTGGTGGACTTCGACCGCGGGCGCAGCGACCAGGCCCTGCTGCTGGGTTTTGACGGCGACGCTGGCCTGGCCGGTGCGCTGAGCGCCGGCGAAGTCGACTCGCGCTTTCTCGAACGCTCCATCGGCCAGGTCAGCGAACGCCTGTTCCTGCTGGCCCAGCACGCCGACCTGCGCAGCGCCGACCACTTCAGCAGCGAGCAGGTGCTGGACCTGGGTGCGAGCCTCTGCCAGTTGTTCAACCAGGTGGTCTGGGACCTGCCCGGCGGGCGCTGCCATGGCGCGCTGGAGGTGCTGAGCCATGCCGACACGCGCATCCTGCTGTGCGACTTCAGCGTGCAGGATGCGCGCAACACCCTGCGCCTGCTGCGCGAGATCGGTGACGAAAGCAACGGCCAGCGCCTGTTGCTGGTGGCCAACCCCGGCCGCGCCGGGCACACCGACGTGGTCGAGCGCCAGCAGTTCGAAGACTTCGTGGGGCGCAAGGTCGACCTGCTGCTGCCCAATGTCGGCAGCGCGCTGGCCGACAGCCTGCTGGCCGGCCCCCTGCAGCTCACGCGCAGCCCGGCCCTGGAACGCGCCCTGCTCGACCTGGCCGACCTGGCCTGTGGCCGCCAGCCCGAACAGCACGTGGCAGCCCCCAGCAGTCTGATCCTGCGCCTGCGCCAGGCACTTGCGCGCCCACGCCGCGCAGCCTGAACCGAGGAGATCGCCCATGCTCATCCGACATACCCGCAAACCGGCCCCCGTGGCCGCACCACAACCGGTCGCGCCTGCCGTGCAAGAAGTACGCGCCACCAGCGTGCAGCGCAACACGGCGGCCAAGCCCGGCGACACCCTCGGCACCCAGAACCGCAAGCTGATCCGCGACCAGCTGTACGACCAGATCGACCCGCTCAAGGCCGCAAGCCTTGGCCGCGACGCCCTGCGTCAGCAGATCGAGGCGGTGATCCGGCGCATCTGCGACGACAGCCGCTTGCAGCTGTCGCGCCAGGAAGAGCAGGCCGTGGGCGAGGAAATGCTCAACGAGATGGTCGGCATCGGGCCGATCCAGCCGTTGCTCGCCGACGACACGGTCAACGACATCCTGGTCAACGGTGCCGGCCAGGTGTTCGTCGAACGCTTCGGCAAGCTGGAGCTGTCGCCGATCACCTTCATCGATGAAGAGCACGTGTTCAACACTGCCCAGCGCATCGCCGCAGCAGTGGGCCGGCGCATCGACGAAAGCCACCCGATGGTGGATGCGCGCCTGGCCGACGGCAGCCGGGTCAACGTGATCACCTACCCGCTGGCGATCGACGGCACCACCATCTCGATCCGTAAGTTCATGCGCCGCAACATGTCCCTGGAAATTCTCGCCGAGCGCGGCGCGTTATCCCAGGAAATGGTCGAGGTGCTCAAGCGTGCCATGCTGGCCAAGCTCAACATCATCGTCTCGGGCGGTACCGGTGCGGGCAAGACCACCCTGCTCAACGCGCTGTCGCAGAACATCAGCGATGAAGACCGGGTCATCACCATTGAGGACGCCGCCGAACTGCAACTGCAACAGCAGCACGTGGTGCGCCTGGAAACCCGCCCGGTCAGCGCCGAGGGCACCGGCAAGGTCGACCAGCGCGACCTGGTGCGCAACGCCCTGCGCATGCGCCCCGACCGCATCATCCTGGGCGAGGTGCGTGGCGGCGAAAGCTTCGACATGCTGCAGGCGATGAACACCGGCCACGACGGCTCGCTCTGCACGGTGCACTCCAACACCCCGCGCGACGCGATCATGCGCATGGAAAACATGGTGATGATGGCCAGCATGCAGTTGCCGCTCGAAGCCATCCGCCGCCAGATCGCCAGCGCCGTGAACCTCATCGTGCAGGTCGAGCGCATGCGCGATGGCGGCCGGCGCATCGTCTCGATCACCGAAGTGTGCGGCATGGAAAACGACGTGATCCAGACCCAGGAACTGTTCGGTTTCACCACCACCAGCGTGGACGCCGACGGTCGCCTGATCGGCCAGTTCAACGCCAGCGGCCAGCGCCCGCTGTTCTACACCAGCCATGCGCACCTGTTCGGGGGGTACGGCGGATGAACACGGTACTCGATCTGTTCACCCTGCTGGTGTTCCTGTGCGTGCTGGCCGGGTTCTATGCCGCACGCGGCATGAGCCGCAAACGCCAGCGCGCCGAAGCCCAGGCCGAGCGCCTCGACGCACTCAAGGCGGTGTTCGAGGGCCAGGGCCAGGCGCGGGTCGAGTCCGCCCAGAGCGTGCTCAAGACCCTTGACGTACCCACCTTCGCCACCTGGCCCGTGGTGGGCCAGGCGCTGGGCCGGGTGTGGCTCGACCTGCAGGTGCTGGGCTGGCGCGACAGCCTGCGCCCGCGCCTGATCGCCCTGGGCCTGACCAGCCTGCTGGTGGGCATCGGCCTGGGCCGGCAGATGCCGATGCCGTGGCTGATGGGCAGCCTGCTGACCCTGGCGAGCTTCTTCGGCATCGGCCTGGGCCTGTACCGCAGCGCCATGGCCAAGCACCTGAACGAACTCAAGCTGAACCTGCCCCAGGCCATCGACGCGATCACCCGCGCAGCGCGCGCCGGGGTGCCGGTGACCAATGCCTTCGCGCTGGTGGCACAGAACATCAACGGCCCGCTGGCCGTGGAGTTCGCCCTGATCGACAACTGGCTGCGCCTGGGCGTGCCGCTGCGCCAGGTGATGCAGGACTCGGCCACCCGCGTGCCGCTCAACGAATACCGCTTCTTCGCGGTGATCCTGATCATCAACCAGGAAGCCGGCGGCCGCCTGGGCGAAACCCTCGACCGCTTGTCCGCCACCCTGCGCGAGCGCCAGGAACTGTTCCTCAAGGTGCAGGCCAAGACCTCCGAAGCGCGCGCCTCGGCCAAGATCGTCGCGGCCCTGGTGCCGTGCGCGCTGGGCTACATGTACCTGAATTCGCCACGCGACTTTCACTTTCTGCTCGAAGACCCCACCGGCAACACCGTGCTGTTCTATGCGCTGGGCAGCGTGACGCTGGGCTTGCTGATTACCCACCTGATGGTCCGGAAGGTCACATGAACACACTGCTCACCGATCCGTATGTGCACCTGGCCCTGGGCCTGCTGCTGTGTGGCCTGGGCATCGGCCTGATCGGCCTGTACCGCCAGCAGCAGCGCCCGACCCTGAGCCTGCGCCTGACAGCGCCGGGAGCGGTGCGGCCCGGCACCGGCGCGGCCGCGAACAACGACATCCTGCGCCAGCAGGGCCTGCAACTGCCTGCGCGCCTTTTGGCGCTGTCGCAGGCGCTGGCACGCACCGGCGAAGGCATGGCCGGCACCGCCAGCGACCGTGCCAAGCTGCTGCGCCTGTTGAGCATGGCCGGCTTTCGCCAGGCCGAGGCGCTGGGCCTGCTGATGGTCGGCAAGTACCTGCTGGGCCTGCTGCTGGTCGTGGTGGCGGTGTTCGGCGGGCTGGAGTCCGGTTCGCGCCTGGGCCTGAACGGCGTGGCCGCCGGGCTGATCGCGCTGTTCGTCGGCACCACGCTGCCGGAGCTGTGGCTCAAGCTGCGCGCCGCGCGCCGTGGCGGGCGCCTGGAGCGCAGCCTGCCCGACGCGCTGGACCTGATGGTGATCTGCGCCGAGGCCGGCCTGCCGCTGGGCCGGGTGCTGCAGGTGGTGTCCAAGGAAATGGCCCTGTCGGCGCAGGAGATGGCCGACGAGCTGCGCTACACCTGCGCTGAACTGCAACTGCTCAGTGACCGCGCCAAGGCCCTGCTGAACCTGGCCGAACGCACCGGCGTGGCCGGCATCGAGACCATGGTCTCGACCCTGATCCAGGCCGAACGCTACGGCACGCCGCTGTCGCAGGCACTGCGCACCATTTCCGACGAAAGCCGCAAGACCCTGATCCTCACGCTGGAAGAGCGTGCCGGCAAGCTGCCGGCGCAGCTCAGCGTGCCGCTGATGACCCTGATCCTGCCGCCGATCATCGCGATGATGGGTGCACCGGCCATGGTGCGCATCGTGCGCCTGCTGGCACCGAACTGACCTATTCACCTTGACCCCCGAGCCCCTGCGCATGCCTCGTTACCTGACCACCCTGACCCTGCTTGCCCTGCTGACCCTGAGCGGCTGCGCCAACCTGGGCAGCCTGCCCGGCAGCGCCGCCCCCGCCGGCAAGGAAGCCCGCGAAGCGCTGAAACTGGCCCGTGTGCTGCGCGACAACGGGCGCCTGCCCGGCGCCTATGAGGTGTACCAGCGCATGGACCAGCGCCAGCAGCTCAGCGGCGCCTACCTGCTCGAATACGCCAGTGTCGCCGCCGCCGTGCGCCCGGCCGGCGAGAGCTATGCATTGTATGAGCGTGCGCGCCGCGAGCTGGGCCCGGACGTCGCCAGCATCGCGCCTGCCCAGCGCCAGGCCCTGTGCACGGGCCTGGCCCGCGCCGCGCTGGCGCTGGGCAATGCGAGCAACGCCGAGCGTGACTTTCGCTGCGCCCTGAGCGCGGCGCCCGAGGATGCCCAGGCACTCAATGGCCTGGGCGTGGCGCAAACCCTGCTGGGCCAGGCGCAGCAGGCACGTGCCTCGTTCACCCAGGCCTTGAGCATCAACCCAGGCTACAGCGCCGCCACCAACAACCTGGCCCTGAGCTGGCTGGCCGAGGGCAACAGCGCCCAGGCCATCGGCCTGCTCAATGGCGCCCGTCACCAGGGCGACGTGTCGCTGCAACTGAACCTGGCGCTGGCCTACGTGCTCGAAGGCCACGACGACACCGCGCGGCGCGTGCTCGAAGAGCAGTTGGAGCCTGAATACGCCACGCGCATCCTCGAGCGCTTCAGCGCCACCCGCCAGCGCATTGCCAGCGGTGCACCGCTGGCCAGCGAACTGCTCGCCGCCAGCCAGCAGCCGCTGGCCCTCAGCGCCCAGGACTGAGCCGACGATGAGCTTACTTGACGCCCTGCGGCGCCTGCGCCGCCGCCAAGACGGGGTGACCGCGGTGGAAACCGCGTTCGTGCTGCCGGTGCTGCTGTTCGGCCTGATGATGCTGTTCGAACTGGCCCACATCGCGCTGGTGATCGGCGCCGGCAACCTGGCCCTGGAGCATGCCGTGCAGCGCTTTCGTGAGCAGCCCAACTTCTACAACCTGAGCGCCGCCGCCATGGAGCAGCAGATTGCCCAGCGCATGGATGAGCGCAGCTTCGGCCTGTTCAAGACCTCGGAACTGAAAGTCGACGTGCTGCCCTTCGACAGCCTCAAGCGCTTTGGCGAAAGCCAGTTCGGCAGCAGCGAAGGCGCCGAAGAGGCGCTGGAAGGCGAGGACCAGGCCGGTGTCGACGAGGCCGAGAACCCCGTCACTGCGCCGCCGATCCTGAGCGTCACGGTGGACCTCAAGCAGTCGTTCATGACCGCCATGCCGGCCCTGTTCGGCCTGGGCGAAGGCTACCAGTACCAATACCGCCACCTGCTCGGCAACCTGATCAACGGTGTGGACGACGAGGACCCGCAATGAACGCCAAAGCGCAACGCGGCAGCGCGCTGCTTGAAACCATCCTGCTGCTGCCGGTGCTGATCGGCATCACCCTGCTGGCGGCCGACCTGTACATCCTGCACCAGGCCCGCAGCTACCTGGAGCAGTCGGCGCACAACGTCGCCTCGGTGATCGGCGCGCAGGGCAGGCTGGATGCCAACGGGCTGCGCGCACTGATCGAGCAGGCCGCCTCGACCCAGGTGCTGCACAACTACGAGATGATCATCAGCAAGGTCGAGAACGACCGCAGCATGCAGTGGCGCCCGCTGCACCGCGGCCCGGCGCAGGGCTTGTGCACCGCCTACAGCGAGGGCAACCGCTACACCGGCGAACTGCCCGAGGCGTTGCCCGACCCGGAGGACGAAGACACCGGCACCCGCACCTCGCTGATCGTGGTGCAGGTGTGTCGCAGCAGCGAAGACCTGGCCCTGAGCGACGCGCTGATCGGCGGTGCCACCCTTGAAGCCATGGCCATCAGCCGGCTGCAGCATGGCACCCCGAGCCTGGACGCTGCACTGACCCGCGAGCTCGACCCGCAGGAGACCCCATGAGTACGCTGCCGGTGCCCGCGCGCGGCCTGAAACGCGCAGCCTACCTGCTGCTGGCCTACGCCAGCCTGGGCCTGGCGATCCTGGGGGTGTTCGTGCCCGGGCTGCCGAGCACCGAGTTCGTGTTGCTCAGTGCCTGGGCCGCGGCACGCAGTTCGCCGCGCCTGAGCCGCTGGCTGGAGCAGCATCGCGTGTTCGGCCCGCTGCTGCGCAACTGGCGCAATGGCGGGGTGATCACGCGCAAGAGCAAGGCCATCGCCAGCCTGGCCATGGGCGCCTGCCTGGCGCTGCTGGTGTGGCATCAGCCGCCGCTGTGGCTGGCGCTGTGCGCCGGCGGCGGCATGGCCTGCGGCGCGCTGTACATCTGGTCGCGCCCGGAGCAGCCGCAGATTAAGCAATCTTAATGGTGCGCCGATTGTCGATAACAAGAATTATTCCTATCTTTGCCGCCACCTGAGCCGTGCTAAACCCGGCCTGAACCTGCTACAGGACCTCGCCTTGCGCATGCCCCGCCCTCTTCGCCCTGCCCTGCTCCGCCGCTTCGCCGCCCAACAGCAAGGCGCCATCGCCCCCTTCGCGATCCTGGTGCTGGGCGGCGCGCTGCTGGTGATCGCCTACGTCATCGACCAGGGCCGCGCCCTGGAGAACAGCGCCCAGCTCAAGCGCGCCACCGATGCCGCGGCCATGGCCGTGGGCAACCAGCGCCTGCTCGACGACCGCATGAGCGAGGCCCAGATGCAAAGCATGGCCAGCAGGTACGTGATGGCCAACCTGGGCATGGACCGTGAACTGCGCGAGCAGATCGGCCAGGCCTCGGTCAGCGTCAGCACCGCACGCAGCGAAGCCGGGCGTCTCAGCATTCGCGTGCAGGCCGACTTCGACGCGCAGTCTGAGCTGTTCCAGGCCAACACCACACGCATCCAGGTGGCCTCCACCGTCGAGGTGGTCAACCGGCCGGTGGAGATCGCGCTGATGCTGCCCAATACCAACAGCGAAAGCGCTGCCGACATTGCCGCCCTGCGCCGTTTGACGCGGGATTTCGCCCGCGACGTGATCGGCACCCGCCCCGATGCCAGGACCTGGGTGGCGCTGGTGCCCTACAGCCAGTCGGTGAACGTGTACGACCCCGAGGACAGCAACCGCATCCTGCGCTGGTCGACCCCCGCGGCGCTGCGCCCGGTGGAGCTGCGCTCGCTGTTCACCCGCTATGCGGGCCTGAACGACCGGCGCATCCCGGACCGGCGCGCCAACCTGCTGTGCATGTACCGGGGCCTGGGCACGGGCCAGAACTACTACTGGGACCAGGCGCCATCCGGGCAATTCAAGATCCACTACCGCCACGACCTGGTGGAGAACGGCAGCCCGCGCGCCCCGGCGATCTCCTGGGTGGGACCCAACCCGGATTTCGGTGAAGCCAACGGGGCCAACGACACCCGCTGGATGGTGGCGGACAGGGGCTGCCCGCATGCCCCGCTGCTGCCGCTGACCCGCGACCTGAACAAGATCGAGGAGCGCCTGCCGATGTTCGAGACGCGCTTCAACGTCAACTACGCCATCGCCATGGGCTGGGCCGGCATGGCCCTGTC
Source organism: Pseudomonas aegrilactucae (assembly GCF_019168305.1). Lineage (GTDB taxonomy): Bacteria > Pseudomonadota > Gammaproteobacteria > Pseudomonadales > Pseudomonadaceae > Aquipseudomonas > Aquipseudomonas aegrilactucae. The sequence goes on along the minus strand of NZ_JAHTBI010000043.1, from coordinate 38,620 downwards.
GCCGCAGATGCGCGGCACTGCCGGCTGGGGCGACGCCGAACTGCCGATGGACTTCAACGCCGACAACCAGGGCGACAACGTCAAGATCGTGGTGATGCTGGCCAACACCGTGGGTGACTGGTTCGATACCGACAGCTACAACGCCGAGGTCGGCCAGGCCATCGACGGCGACACCGAGCCCGGCGAAGGCGGCAAGAACGCCGCAAGACAGCGTTTCATCAACCTGTGCAACAGCTTTCGCGCGCGCGGCCTGAAGTTGCATTTTCTCGGCGTGCGCCCGGGCGATCCGAACGAGTTCGGCCGCCGCCTGTTCGACCAGGTCGCCGGCCCCGGCCTGCTGATCTGTACCCAGGGACGCGACAACATGCTGTTCGCCAACGCCACCAACTTCAGGGATGGCGAAGCGCAGATCCGCAACCTGCTCAAAGAAATCTCCGACAAGATCAAGCATGAGCGCTACGTGCGCCTGATCGACTGATTCGCCCGCCCCTGCCCCTTTTTCAGTTATCGACAAGGACATGCCATGAGTGCGTCACGCCCGCGTAACCGCAAGCCCTACAACAGCCTGGCGCTGGCCCTGGAGCCACGCATGATGTTCGATGCCGCGGCGGTGACCACCGCCGTGCAGACTGCCGAACAGGCTGATGTGCAGCAGGCCGAGCCGGTGAACACCGCACCGACGGTGACGGCCGAGCCAGCCAAGGCCACCCACACGGTGGGCGCCAGCGACAATGGCGGTGTGACGCTGTTCAGCAATGCCCTGGCCAACAGCGGCGATGCGAACCAGGGCTTCGACAGCCTGGTGATCACCGTGAACAGCGTCAGCAGCCAGGAGGCGCTGATCGTCGATGGCACCCGGATCATCCTGGGCGCCGGCACCGGCACCACGGCAGGCAACGACTACTTCTACGACGTCACCACCAACGGCGGCGTGACCACGCTGACCCTCACCCTGGCCGCCAGCGATAAAAACGACGCAGCCTCGCTGCAAACACTGATCCAGGGCGTGCACTACACCACCCTGGACAACAGCGTCGACAGCGGCACCCGCACCATCAGCCTGGTGCAGGTCAAGGACGAGGGCGGCACCGACGGCGGCGGCCTGGACACCACCACGCTGGCGATCAGCGCCGAAGTCACCCTGAACAACGCCACCAACCGCGCGCCCGTGTTGGGCAACGACAGCCTGGTGGACCTGGCCCAGTCGCTCAGCGCCAACGGCCTGGGCACCCTCACCGAGGTGGCCTACAGCAGTGATGGCAAATTTGCCTATGCCGGCAGCGACAAGGGCCTGCTGGTATATGCCGTCGACAGTCATGGCACGCTGCTGCAGCTCCAGAACCTCACCGGCGTGGCCGGCCTGGGCACCCTCACCGACATGGCCCTGAGCCGCGACGGCAAGTCGCTGTATGCGGTGTCGGGGTCGAACATCCTGAACCTGGCGATTGCCGACGACGGCACCCTGAGCCTGAGCCAGACCACCGCCGGGGGCGATACCCTCAAAGGCATCGCGCTGTCGGATGACGGCACCCAGGTGTATGTCACTACCCAGGTCTCGGGGCTGCGCGTGTTCGCTCGCGATACCGCCACCGGCCAACTCGACCCGACGATCCGGCAACGCCTGGATGAGGGCACGCTCAAGAGCTCACGCTTCAACACGGTGACCAGCGTGGGCGACTATGTGTTCATCGTCTCCGACCCCTCCAGCCTCGTCGCCGACGACACCCTCACCGTGCTCAAGCGCAACGCCGACGGCAGCCTTGCCGTGGTGGACCTGGGCTGGGCACTGACCGGCGCAGCCCGCTCCGTGACGACCCGCCATGGCCTGGCCGCCAGTGCCGATGGCCAGACGATCTACCTAAGCGACCAGACCCGCGGCGTGATCCAGACCTTGCGCCTGACCGCCAACGGCCTGGTGCTGCAGGACACCCTGAGCCTGGCCCAGGCCAACAGCGTGCGCCTGAGCGCCGACGGCAAGCAGCTGTACGCCACCTCTGCCAACGGCAGCCTCAACCTGTATGCGGTCGGGGCCAATGGCACGCTCAGCTTCGTCGCCAGCCAGGCGGTCAGCGGCGCACGCGAGGTGGGCCTGAGCGCCGACGGCAAATCGGTACTGGTGGTAGGCGAAGGCCTGAGCCGCTTCAGCAGCGTGCAGACCTACATAAACGGCAGCCAGATCACCTTCACCGCCCCGCTCAGCCTCAGCGACGCCAACCTAGACCGCCTGGCCGGCGGCGCCGGCGACTACACCGGCGCCAGCCTGACCATCAGCCGTGCGGACGGCGCCAGCAGCGAGGACCACTTCGGCTTCGCCCCGGGCGACGGCTGGACCCTGAGCGGCAACGACCTGTTCAAGGACAGCCAGAAAGTCGGCACCCTGATCGACGACAACGCCGGCACCCTGACCCTGACCTTCACCGCCGCGCTGACCAAGGCCGAGGCCAACGCCGTGGTGCAGCGCCTGCTCTACAGCAACAGCGCCACCAGCAGCGAAACCCGCACCGTGCAACTGCAGGCCCGCGCCAGCGACGGCGAGCTGCAAAGCCAGGTGCAGACCCTGGAATTGCTGCTGACCGACAACAGTGCACCGACGCTAGACGCCGTGGTGGTCACCCAGCCCACCTACGTTGACGCCAGCACTACGGTGAAGCTGTTCAGTGACACCCAGGTCAATACCGGCGAGGCCGGCCAGCGCATCACCACCCTCGAACTGAAACTAAGCGGTGTGGCCAGCGTCGCCAGCGAGTACCTGCTGGTCGACGGCACAGCCATCGACCTTTCCCGTGGTGCCAGCGGCACCACTACCAGCGGCCTGAACTACGTCTACACCCGCACTGGCGATAGCGCGAGCCTGGTGCTCAGCAGCCAGGGCCTGGAGACCAAGGCCGTGCAGACCCTGATCAACGGCCTGGCCTATCGCAACGACAGCCCCCTGGCGGTGAGCGGCGAACGCAGCTTCAGCCTGACCCGTGTGCAGGATGACGGCGGTAACGCCAACGGTGGCACCGACAGCCGCGAGCTGACGGTCACCAGCCGCATCACCCTGAACATCGACAACCCACCGACCCTCTCGGGTGATTTCACACCCGACCCGACCCTGATGTACGCCGACGGCACCCTGTCCGGCTTCACCGACTACGTCACCGCCATCCGCCTGAGCGACGACGGCAAGACCCTGCTGATTGTCGCCAACAGCGCCAGCAACAGCGCCGGCGTCAGCGACCTGCGGGTGTATGCCCGCGACCCGGACAGCGGCCAGTTGAGCCTGCTGCAGAGCTTCACCCAGGGCGCCAACGACGACTCCGCCACCGCCGCCATCGAGGTCGACGGGCTCAAGACCATCAGCACGGTCAGCGTCAGTGGCGACGGCACGTCGGTGTACGTGGCCGGTTTTACCGGCACCCAGGCCGACGGCACCCTGGTGCACTTTCAGCGCGACCCGGACAGCGGCCTGCTCGCCTATGTCGGCATCATTGCGCGCAATGACGAAGCCGGCGTCACCGGCCTGGATGGCCAGGTCACCCAGATCGTGGTGTCAGCCGACGGCAAGAGCCTCTACACCATCAACGGCATGAGCGCCCATGACACCGCCACCGGCAAGGCCCAGCTCAACCTGTTCAGCCGCGACCCGGCCACAGGCGACCTGACCTTTGTCAGCGGCTTCAACGACACCAGCAAGATGCCGGCGCCCAGCGGCCTGGCCGTGTCTGCCGACGGCACCTCGGCGTACGTCAGCAACGCCGCCAACGGCAGGACCCTGACCGTCTTCAAGCGCGATGCCGACGGTACCCTGAGCCATGTCGAGAACATCACCCTGGCCAGCATCGGCGCCGACCCGGACAGCGCCGCCCTGCCCTCCAGCACCGGTTTCATGAACGCCCTGCAGGACGTGATCGTTTCCGCCGACGGACGCTCGGTGTACCTGAGCTCCAACGACCCGGGCTTTCTCAACACCTTCAGCCGCGACCCGCTGACCGGCAAGTTGACCTTCGTGCAGGCCATTGCGACGTATCCGTTGAACACCGTGACCACCTTGCGCGAGCTGTCGCTGTCGGCCGATGGCAAGGCGTTGTACGCCACCACGTTCAGCGGTGGCGCACTGCTGGTGTTCAGCCGTGACACCGCCACGGGCCTGCTGACCTACACCGACAGGGTGGTGATCGGCAAGAACGCCAACCATATTGCCGTGAGCGCCGATGGCCTGAGCATCTACACCGGCACCACCAGCTTCCAGACCGGTGTGAGCGTGATCAGCGCGAAGATCAACGCCGCCTTCAACCAGGGCCAGGACAACCTGTTCGCCAGCGGCGTGAGCTTCAGCGACGTCGACTTCGACGCCAAGGGCGACTACCAGGGCAGCGTATTCACGGTCAGCCGCAGCGGTGCGGCCAACGCAGCCGATCTGTTCGGCTTCAGGACCGGCAACGGCCTGACCCTGCAAGGCAACCAGGTATTGCTGGGCGACGTTGCAGTGGCGCGCTTCGAACAAGCCGGCGGCACCCTCAGCGTGACCTTGAGCAGCGCGGTGGACAAGGCCGTGGCCAACCAGATTCTGCACCAGCTGACCTTTGCCGGTGAACTGCCGAGCGGTGCCAGCACCCTGGGCCTGAACCTCGTCGTCAGCGACGGCATCAAGCAGGCCAGCCGCGAGATCGTGCTGGTGCTCAACCATGCCCCCGAGGCACTTGAACCGCCCACCCTGAACCCGGCACAGGTTGGCAGCGCCTACGCCTATACCCTGCCCGCCGACCTGTTCAGCGACCGCGAAGGCGATGCGCTGACCTACACCGTCAGTGGCCTGCCGGCCGGGCTGAGCTTCGACCCGGCCACCGGCCTCATCAGTGGCACCCCGAGCGGCAACGTGGCCGGCGACCATGACCTGCTGATCACCGCCACCGACGCCCGCGGCGCGGTCAGCGAACTGACCGTGCAGTTGCAGATCAGCAATGATCCGTTGCAAATGCCGACCCTGGCCGGCGAAACCAGCCAGCTGGAGCAAGGCGGCGAAATCGCCAACCGTGACGACAACTGGAACGACCTGCTCAAAGGCTCGCGCGACACCGCCACCAGTGCCGATGGCTACCTGTATGTGGTCAGCCAGCCGGAGGATGGCCAGGCGACCGTCAGCGTGTTCCTGCGTGACAGCGACGGTCAGATGCAGTGGGTGCAGACCTTGCGGGCCGGCAACGACGGCCTGGCGGACCTGGCAGGCGCCCAGGCCGTGCGCGTGTCGGCCGACCAGAAGTGGCTGTACGTGGCGGCCGAAAGCGGCCTGCTGGTGTTCAGCCGCAGCGCAGACGGCAACCTGACGCTGGCGGCCCGCCTGGATGGCAGCGCGTTCGGCGCCCAGATCGGCGACCTCGCCAACCAGGGCGACCGGGTGTACCTGGCCGCGGGCGACAGCGTCTACCTGTATCGCCAGGCGCCAGACGGCAGCCTGACCCAGGTGGCGCAGTACGCAGCAATCGACGGGTTGGAAAACGCCAATCGCCTGTTGCTCTCGGCCGACGGCCAGTACCTGTTCGCCAGCGGCATGGGCACCTCGACCCTGGTCAGTGTGCTGCGCATCGCCAGCGACGGCAGCCTGAGCCTGGTCGACAGTGTCAAGACCACTGCTCCCGACACCTACTACGCCACCGCCGCCATGGCCGTGTCCGGCGACGGCAAGACCCTGTATGTGCTCGACAACTACGACCAGGCGGTGCTGCGCCTGTTCACGCTGGGTGCCGACGGCACACTGCAAGCACTCGGCGAGCAAGCCGTGAACGCGGTGGCCAACGACCTGATCGTGGCGGCCAACGGCAGCGCGGTGATCGTGGTGGGCAAGGTGATCGAAGTGTTCAGCCGTGGCGACGACGGCCTGCTCGCCCCCGTCAGTGGCGCACCGCAACTGCAACTGCTCGCCAACAGCCTCGGTGGCCTGAGCCTGAGCGCCGATGGCAAGACGCTGTTCGTGGCGGGCGACTTCGGCTACGAAAACCTGATCGGTTACGACCTGGGCCTGCGCGGCCAGCACTACACCGAAGGCGGCGACGGCGTGGCGGTGCTGCCGAGCGGCCAGCTCGGCGACCCGCAACTGGACGCCGCCGGCAACTACCAGGGCGCGACACTGGTGTTCGAACGCCAGAACGCGCCGGGCGCCAACGATGTGTTCGGCTTTATCGCCGCCAACGGCCTGAGCCTGCGCGATGGCCAACTGTTCAACGGTGACGTGGCGATTGCCACCTTCGAACAGGCCAATGGGCGCCTGAGCATCACCTTCCTCGCCGGCGTCAGCCAGGCCACTGCACAGCAGGTGCTGCGCCAGGTCGACTACCGCAACACCAGCCAGGACCCCACCGCCAACGGCGACCACGCCACCGTGCGGGTGACCATCGATGATGGCGACAACAACCGCGCCCGCCTTGATGTCGACATCGAACTCGAAGGCGTCAACGACCCGGCCATCATGGACAGCACCGTCCTCGACCCAACCGTGGCCGAGGATGGCGAGTTCGTGAAGCTGTTCAAGGACACCGTGATCGATACCATCGAAGTGGGCCAGACGGTGTGGCAGGTAATCCTGACCTTCGACAAGACTGACGTGAATGATGTGATCCGCGTCGGTACCGTGAAGATCCCCCTCGACCAGGCCACCAGTGGCGTTCTGACCCGCGACGGCGTGCAGTACTACATCAGCTTCGAAAACGGCAAGACTGTGCTGACCCTCTACCCGGAAGGCGATGGTTCCACGGCCGCCGCGATGATCGACAGCCTCGCCTTCAACAACACCGGCACGGGCCTTACGGGCACGCGCACGATCACACTGAGCATCCGCGAGAACCTGCCCGAGAACGACACCGGTGTCGACCTGACCACCCTGGCAGAGACGGTGACCATCACCCTGGCGCCACCGCGTGAACCCAACACCGCCCCGCTGCTGGGCAACCCCGGCACTGCCCCGCACTATGTCGAGAACGGCGCCCCGGTGCTGATCGCCCCAGGCGCGGTGATCAGCGATGCGCAGATGGACCGCCTGGGTGGCGGCAACGGCAACTACCAGGGCGCGACCCTGACCGTCAGCCTTGGCCAGCCCGCAACCGGCGACACATTCGGCTTCACGGCCGGCAACGGCCTGAGCCTGCAGGGCAACAGCCTGCTCAAGGACGGCGTGGTGATCGCCAGCGTGAGCAACCGCGACGGGCAGTTGATCGTCAGGTTCAACGACGACGCCGGGCTGGCCCCGAGCAGCAGCGACGTGCAGAACACCTTGCGCCAGATCACCTATGCCAGCACCAGCGACGCGCCGCGTGCCGGCGACACCCTGAGCGTGACCCTGAGCGACCTGCACGTGACCTCCAGCGTGCTGAGCATCGCGTTGCGCATCGAGGCGATCAACGATGCGCCGGTGGTCGCTGCGGACCCGGTGCTGTCACTCGGCGAGTTCGGCATCACCGCCAGCCTGCCCGGCCTGCAAGGCCTGAGCGATGTGCGCAGCGCCACCTACAGCGTCGACGGCAAGTACCTGTACGCCGCCGACAGCAGCGGCAAGCTGGCAGTGTTCAGCCGCGATGCCAGCAGCGGTGCACTGACCTGGATCGCCACACTGCCCGCCGCCACCGATGTGATCTCGATCGACCGTGTACAGGTGAGCAGCGACGGCAAGGCGTTGTACGCCATTGCCACAGTGCCTCAAGGCAGCGATACGACAAAGGCCGTGCTGGTGTACAGCCTGGACAGCCAGGGCAACGCCAGCCTGGTACAACAGGTGCGCAATGGCGAGAGTACCGAATGGTCCCTCGACGGCGCCAACGACCTGGTGATTTCCAGCGATGGCAAGTCGGCGTATCTGCAAAGCCTGTACGAAGTGGCGCGCTATGCCCGCGATCCTCAGAGCGGCCACCTGACGTTCATCGAGAAGCTGCCCACCGACGGTAACGAGCCCCCCTACCTGTGGGGTCCGAACACGATGGCCAGTGCCGGCGACATTGTCGTCGTGGCGACCGCCTCCGCGTACGGTGCCGATACCCTGATCGTGTATCAGCGCAACAGTGAAGGGGCACTTACGCCACTCACCTACCTGCGCGATGGCACCCTGGACAGCGACGGCAATCGCTACAACCTGGAAGGCCCGAACAAGCAGGTGCAACTCTCGGCGGACGGCAACACCGTCTACCTCTACGTCAACGACACGTTGCAGCAATTCACCCTGGATCGTGACAACGCCAGCCTGACCCTGCAAAGCAGCGTGCCCCTGAACGGTGTCAGCGACATGGTGCTGGGCGCCGATGGGGCCACGCTGTACGTGATCGCCGCTGACCGCATCAATCGCTACAGCACCGCTAGCGGCCTGGTCCTGGTCGACAGCCTGAGCAGCGGCCAGGCCAGCGCGCTGGGCGCCGCGCGTCAGCTCCAGGTCTGGGCAGATGGCCGCGTGCTGGTGGTCGGCCAGGGCCTGGCGCTGCTCGACGCGCCAGGCCTAAAGGGGCCGGTGTACAGCGTCGACGGCCCGGCCGTGGTGGTGCTGCCCAACCTGCACCTGAGCGACGCCGAACTCGACGCGGCAAATGCCGGAGCGGGTAGTTACAAGGACGCAAGTCTGGTAGTGGAGCGTGTCGGTGGCGCCTCGACACAGGACCGTTTCGGCCTCAAGGACGGCAATGGCTACAGCCTTCGCGACGGCCAGGTGTATCTGGACGGCGTTGCGGTGGCGCGCTTCAGCGAGGCCGGTGGCAGCCTGACCCTGAGCGTCGATGCGGCATTGACCACCGCCCAGGTCAACACCCTGGTGCACCAGTTGACCTACACCAACGACGGCGGCGCAGCGGGCAGCCAGGTAAACCTGCGCGTGACCCTCAACGACGGTGAACTGAACAGCGCCGGCTACCAGACGCAGGTCAGCCTGACCGGCAAGACCACCCCGGTCGATCCGGTTGACCCTGTAGATCCAGTTGACCCTGTAGACCCGGTTGACCCTGTAGATCCAGTCGATCCAGTCGATCCAGTTGACCCAATCGATCCGGTCATCCCGCCAGCACCGACCGCACCGATCAGTCGCGTTGCCCCCGTGGTCCCCGGCGAGCGCGACACGGTTCGCTCCACCGGCCTGTTCAGTACAGCGCAGGTACGGGCACAAAGCCTTGAACCGGCCCTCCACGCAGGCCCCGACAGTGCCGAGTTGCTGCGCCAGGTGCAGACCGACCAGGCGCACTTCAGGCAAGTGGCCGAGCAGATCAGCGCGCTGCCCGAGCCCGACGACCTCACCCCGCACGACCCGCTGCCGGCCTCGCTGCAGGCCGACAACCCGCTGGTCAGCCGCGAACCGCTGAGCGACGCGCCAAGGGCCACCCAGGCCGAACTCAACCTGGCGTTGCCAGCCGAAACGCTCGATGGCTGGGCCCTGGTCAACCTGCCACGCGGCCTGTTCGCCAGCCGCGACGGCCGGCTGGTGCTGAGCCTGCGCCTGGCCAACGGCCTGCCCTTGCCCGCCTGGGTGCGCTTCGACGCACGCCAGGGCCAGGTGCAGGTCGAGGCACGCCACCTGACGCGCTTCGGGCAACTGCAACTGCAATTGCTGGCGCGCGACGCCAACGGCCACGAAGTACGGCTGCCGCTGCGCCTGCAAGCCACCACCGATGCACGCGCCGACAGCGGCGCAGGCGGTTTCAGCGAACAGGTGAGCGCCACCGGCAACGGCGGCCTGCTGGCACGCAGCCAGGCGCTGCTGGCCAGCCTGATGGGCCGCTGAGCCCTGCGGGCCGCCCGGTTGCGGCGGCCCGCACCACCCGGCATTAAGCAATCTTAATGAACCCGGGATTGCCCGATATTGGGAATCATTCCTATCTTAGCCGGCGTCGGGTCGACCGCACCGCTGCCGGTACGCCTCACTCCATTCGTTCAAGGGAAATCACGTGATCAAGAAGCATCTGCCAGGCCCCCGCAAAGGCTTGCCGTTGAACCTCGCACTGGGCCTTGTGGCCATGGGCCTGAGCGCTTGCTCGATCACGCCCGAGCCATTGAGCCTGGACCAGCAGTTGGCCCAGGCCACCGGTGACCGCAGCACGATGTTCGACCATCAGGAGCCGGTCAGCCAGCCCATCGACCTGGAGCAGGCCATGGCCCGCGCGGTCAAGTACAACCTGCAACAGCGCCTGGGCCTGATGGAGCGTGCACTGGAAGACAACCTGCTCGACCAGCAGCGCTACGACATGCTGCCCAAGCTGGCCGCACGTGCCGGCTGGCGGGGGGCGTGACAACACCCTGGCCTCGTCCAGCGAATCGATCCGCACCGGCAGCCAGTCGCTGGAGCCGTCCACCAGCCAGGACCGCTCCACCCACAGCGCCGACCTGCAACTGTCGTGGAACGTGCTGGACTTCGGCATCGGCTACTTCGGCGCCAAGGCCCAGGCCAACAAGGTACTGGCCGCCGAAGAGCGCCGCCGCCGGGTGATCGCCGACATCATCCAGCAGGTGCGCAGTGCCTACTGGGAAGCCGCCACCGCGCAGCGCCTGCAACCGCAGGTGCAACGTGCCCTGGTCGAGGCGCGCCGGGCCCTGGCGCAGGCCCGCCAGACCGAACGCCAGCGTCTGCTGGCCCCGGTCGAGGCGCTGCGCTACCAGAAGGGCCTGCTGGAGATGGTGCGCCAGCTGGAGACCGTGGACGGCGAACTGGCCACCGCCAAGGCGCGTCTGGCGGGCCTGATGAACCTGCCACCGGCCACCCGCTTCGAGCTGGTGACCCCGACCGAGCAGCAGTTGCAACAACCCAAGCTGGCCTATGCCCTGGACGACCTCGAGGCAATGGCCATGGTCAAGCGCCCCGAAGTGCGCGAAGAGACCTACCAGGCGCGTAATGCCGTGCTGGAAACCCGTGCGGCGCTGCTGCGCCTGATGCCGGGGGCCTCGCTGTTCGTCGGCGGCAACTACGACAGCAACAGCTTCACTGCCAACAACAGCTGGGCCGATGCCGGCGTGCAGGTGAGCTGGAACCTGTTCAGCGTGCTCAGCTACCCGGCCATCACGCGCACCGGCGAAGCCCGCCAGGCGCTGGCCGACGTGCGCCGCCAGGCGCTGCGCATGGCGGTGCTGACCCAGGTAAACGTGGCCTGGCAGCAGTACCATCAGGCGGTGCAGCTGTTCGACCGTTCCAACGAGCTGCAACGCATCCAGAGCGGCATCCTGGTGCAGACCGAAAACGCCGTGCGCAGCGACGCGCAAACCGTGCTGGAGCAGGTGCGCACCAGCACCGAAACCGTGCTGGCGACCCGTGGCCGCGACCGTAGCTTCGCCCAGTTGCAGACGGCCTATGGCGCGATCTACCAGGCCGCCGGCCTGGACCCGCTGCCCGAGCGCCTGGCCGGCGATTCGGTGGCCGAACTGGCCCAGGCCATCGCCCGCAACAGCCTGGCCCTGGCCAATGGCAACGTGCAGGTGCCCTACCTCGCTGCGCGCGGGCCGGTGCCGCCGGGGCAACCCGTACCGCTGGCGGCACCCCGTGCAGCGCAGCCGCAGCTCGACCTGTGGAGCAGCGTGGGCTCCTTGCAAAGCACCGAACTGGTCGAGGTCAGCCATGCGTCGGCCACCCGTTAAGCACTGCCTGCTGGCGCTGCTGCTGTCGGGCAGTGCCAGCGTTGCCGCCGACGAGCCACCACCGCTACAGCCACCGGAGGCGGTCAGTGCCGCCCAGCCGGACCTGCGTGTGCAGCTCAGCGCGACCCAGCGCACCGTGCTGTCGAGCGAGCTGGCCGGCAAGATCACCGAGCTCAAGGTCAAGGAAGGCGACAGCTTTGGCAAGGGCGAGCGGCTGGTGAGTTTCGACTGCGCGATCCATCGCGCACGGCTCAACCACTCGACCGCCGCCGAACACGCGGCCAGCAAGAAACTGGGGGTGGCCAAGCGGCTGGACCAGCTGCAGTCGATCAGTGTCTCGGACCTGACCCAGGCCCAGGCCGAAGTGAACATGGCCCGCGCGCAGAACGGCGTGAACCAGGTGATGGTGCAGCATTGCACCATCGCCGCACCGTTTTCCGGGCGTGTGGCCGAACGCAAGGTGCAGCCCGGCGAATACGTGGCCGAAGGCAAGGAACTGCTGACCCTGTATGACGACAGTGCCTTTGAAGTCGAGCTGATCGTGCCCTCGCGCTGGATGGCCTGGCTCAAGCCCGGCTACACCTTCAACGTGCACCTGGAAGAGACCGCCACCGACTACCCGGCCAAGGTGGTGCGCCTGGGCTCGGTGATCGACCCGCTGAGCCAGTCGATCAAGGTGTTCGGGCGCATCGACGGCCAGGCCGGCGTGCTGTTGCCCGGCATGAGCGGTACCGCACGCATCGACCCGCCCGCCACAGCGCCGCGCTCATGAACGCGGCGTTGCCCTCCCCGGCCCTCGCAGGGCTGGTGCAACTCGAACGCCAGGCCCGCGCCGCCGAGAGCCTGGCCATGCTCGGCTTTGTCATGGTCAACGACAGCCACCTGCTGCTGCCCTATCGCCAGGCCCTGCTGTGGGACGCCCAGGCCGGGCGCCTGCTGTGCCTGTCGGGGCTGGCCAGCGTGGAGCACGATGCGCCCTTCACGCATTGGATCAGCCAGCACTGCCGGCAGTGGCAGAGCCTGTATCCGGGGCCGGCGCTGAGCGCAGTGCAGGCCGATGTGCTGGCGCCCAAAGACCAGGCGCAGTGGGCCGAATACCTGCCACCGCACCTGCTGTGGTTGCCACTGGTGGCGCGCAACGGGCAGTTGCTCGGGGCCCTGCTGCTGGCCCGCGAGCAGCCGCTGGGGGCAAGCGAAGCCGCGTTGTTGCCACTGCTGCAGGATGCCTACGGGCATGCCTGGAACAGCCTGCGCCCGGCCCCCCGCAAGCGCACCCTGGCCTGGCGACGGGACAGGCGCTGGTGGCTGGGGGGTGGCGTACTGGTGCTGGGCATTCTGGCGCTGCCGATTCGCCAGGCCGCACTGGCGCCGGCCGAAATCGTCGCCCTGCAACCGAGCGTGCTGCGCGCCCCGCTGCAGGGTGTGGTGGAGCGTATTCTGGTCGAGCCCAACCAGCCGGTGAGTGCCGGCCAGGCACTGATCCAGCTGGATGCCCGCGAACTGCAAAGCCGCCTGCAGGCATCGCGCCAGGCACTGGCGATTGCCGATGGTGAGTTCCGCCAGGCCCAGCAACAGGCCCTGAACGACGAACGCAGCAAGGCCGGCCTGGCGGTGCTGCAAGGGCGACGCGAACAGGCCATGAGCGAGGTACGCTTCCTGGAGCAGAACCTTGAGCGCACACGTATCCTGGCCCCGCACGCGGGGGTAGCAGTGTTCGACGACCCCAGCGACTGGATCGGCCGCCCGGTGGCGCTGGGCGAACAGATCATGCAGGTGGCGGACCCGGCCCGCGCGCAGCTGGAAATCCAGCTGCCGGTCAACGACGCCATCGAACTGCAGAACGCAGCACCGGCGCTGCTGTTCCTCAACACCGACCCCAGCGCGCCGTTGCGCGCCAGCCTCAAGCGCCTGGGCTACCGCGCCAGCGCCACCGCCGAGGGCGGCATGGCGTATCGCCTCAAAGCCGGCTTCGAGGCGCCCGACCCGCGTATCCGCATCGGCCTCAAAGGCACCGCGAAGGTCTACGGCGAACGCACCAGCCTGTTCACCTACCTGCTGCGTCGCCCCCTGGCGACCCTGCGCATCTGGCTGGCGCTGTGAGCGGCGGCGCATCGCTGGGCTGTCTGCGCGAAGAGCTGCGCCTGCACGAAGGCCCGCCGCACAATGACGGCGCGCCAAGCTGGACCCTGGAAGACCCCGCGCGCGGGCAGTTCTTCCGCCTGGGCTGGGCCGAGCTTGAAATGCTCGGCTGCTGGGGGCTGGGCAAGCCGCAAGCGGTGGCCGAACACGTGGTACGCCACACCACGCTGGCCCTGGACGCCAGCGATGTCGAACGCTTCCACGGTTTCCTGCGCCACAACCAGCTGCTGCAAGCCACCGGCGGCGACGACAACGCGCGCCTGCTCAAGATCCTCGAGGCACAGAAGACCGGCTGGGCCCGCTGGCTGCTGAAGAACTACCTGTTCGTGCGCATTCCGCTGCTGCGTCCCGACCGTTTTCTGCAGCGCAGCCTGCCGTGGGTAGCGCCGTTCTTCAGCCTCACGTTCCTGTACCTGACCGTGGCCGCCGGTGTGCTCGGGCTGGCCCTGGCATTGCGCCAGTGGGACACCTTCACCCACACCTTCCTGCACTTCTTCACCCTGCAAGGTGCGGCCATGGCCGGCCTGACGTTGATGCTGGCCAAGGTGCTGCACGAGCTGGGGCACGCCTACACCTGCAAGCGCTACGGCGCACGGGTGGCGACCATGGGCGTGGCACTGCTGGTGCTGTGGCCGGTGCTGTACACCGACACCTCCGGCGCCTGGCGCCTGCGCAAGCGCCGCCAGCGCCTGGCCATCGGCGCGGCCGGCATGGCCGCCGAACTGGCGCTGGCGTGCTGGGCCACACTGCTATGGAGCTTCCTGCAGGACGGCATGCTGCGCAGCGCGGCGTTCATGCTGGCGAGCACCACGTGGATCCTGACCCTGGCGGTGAACCTCAGCCCGTTCATGCGCTTTGACGGCTACTTTCTGCTGTCGGACCTGCTCGGGGTGCCCAACCTGCAGCAACGTGCGTTCGCCCTGGCCCGCTGGCGCCTGCGCGAAGGGCTGTTCGGTTTTGGCGATCCGCCGCCGGAACACTTCGCGCCGGGCCTGCGTCGGCTGCTGGTGGGCTATTCGATCGGCACCTGGATCTACCGCCTGTTCCTGTTCCTGGGCATCGCGCTGCTGGTGTACCACTTCGCGTTCAAACTGCTCGGGCTGCTGCTGTTCGCCGTCGAGATCGGCTACTTCGTGCTGATGCCGCTGATCAACGAGGCGCGCCATTGGTACACCCGCCGCAAGGACTACCGCATGAACCGCAATACCTGTGTGACCCTGGCCGTTGCGGCGTTCGCGCTGCTGCTGGTGTGCGTGCCGTGGCGCAGCAGCGTCGAGGCGCCAGCGCTGCTCAAGGCCGAACGCCAGAGCAGCCTGTACACCCCGGTGGGTGCACGCCTGGTACGGGTGCTGGTGCAGCCTGGCGAACAGCTCAAGGCCGGCCAGGCGCTGTTCGAACTGGAAGCGCCGGACCTGCGGCACGAACTGGAAAGTGTCGAGCGCCGCCTGGTGATCTTGCAGTGGCAGAACAGCTTCCAGTTGCTCAACCGCGAAACCGCCGCCAACCTCGGCGTGGTGCGCCAGGAGCTGGCCGCCGCGCAGCAGCGCCAGCAACTGCTGCGCCAGCAATGGGATGAACTGACCGTGCGTGCGGCCTTCGATGGCCAACTGGTGGAACTGGCCGAGCCATTGCAGGCCGGGCAATGGCTGCCGGCGGGTGAATGGCTGGGCACCCTGGTGGGCGGCCACAGTGCGCTGGTGGAGGCCTTTGTCGAAGAACATGACCTGCAACGCCTGGAGCCAGGCAGCGCGGGGCGTTTCTACCCCGAGACATTCGCCCGGGCGGCGCTTGAGGTACGCCTGGAACACCTGGCGCAGACGGCCGTGAAACACCTCAGCTCGGCGCCGGAGCTGGCTTCGCCGTACCAGGGCGCGATTGCCGCAAGCCTGGACCACCAGCGCCAGCCACAGCCGGAACAAGCACTGTACCGGGCGACCCTGCACGTGACCGACGCGGCGCAGCGCCCGGCCATGGCGCTGCGCGGCACGGTGGTGCTGGAGGGCAGGCGTCAGAGCCTGATCGCCCGTGGCTGGCGCAACCTGATGGCGGTGCTGATCCGCGAGTCGGCGTTCTGAAGGTTAAGCGTTCTTAATGGAGCGGCGATTGTTTGAGGTAGGCTAGGCTTTGCATCATGAGCGCCTGTTCACTACCGATATGAGAGCCCCTCCCCCATGAATGCCCCTGCCGTCAGCGCGCCTGACCTCAGCCGTTGCAAACGTCTCAAAGCCGCCAGCAGCCGCGACCACGACAGTGTCGATGCGCTGGTGATGGGTGTGCGCCCGTTCGAAAGCCGCGAGCGCTATGCGCTGTTCCTGCAGTTGCAGCATCGCTTTCATGGCAGCCTGCAAGGCCTGTATGGCGATGCGCAGTTGAACCGTACGTTGCCCGGGCTGGTTGAATTGTCGCGCTTCGAAGCGGTGCAGGCCGACCTGCGTGACCTGGGGCTGGCGGTGCCAGCAGTGCCGGCACCGGTGCAACTGGCCCACCCAGGTGAAGCGCTGGGGTGGCTGTATTGCAGCGAAGGGTCGAACCTGGGCGCGGCGTTTCTGTTCAAGCAGACCCAGAAACTGGGCCTCGATGGCGAGGCCGGCGCACGTCACCTGGCCGCACACCCGGATGGACGTGCACTGCACTGGCGCCAGTTCGTGGCATTGATCGACGCGCTGGAATTGAGTGAAGCAGAGGAACGTCAGGCGGTTCAGGGTGCGCTGGATGCGTTTGATTTCTACCGCAGCAGCCTGCGCGAGATTTTTGCCTGACTGAACGGGCCTCTTCGCTGGCAAGCCAGCTCCCACAGGTTTGGCGCAAATCCCAGGATCGGCGCGGTACCTGTGGGAGCTGGCTTGCCAGCGAAGGGGCTCAAGACGCTCGCTGGCCTTACACGCGTTCCGGCGCAACCCCCTGCGGTGTGTGCTCTATCCGCGCCCGCTTGCGGTACAGCGCAATGCCCAGGATCAACGCCGTCACCCCCGCCGTCATCAGCGTCTCGTAGCGGTAGTCGGCGCTGAACAGCATGTACCCCAGCACCAGCGAGATCACCACGATCACCAGCCAGGTCAGCCACGGGAACAGCCACATCTTGAACGCCAGCTGCGTGCCCTCGCGCTCCACGATGCGGCGCATGCGAAGCTGCGATACGGCGATCACCAGGTACACCAGCAAGGCGATCGCGCCCGTGGTCGACAGCAGGAAGCCAAACACCTTGCCCGGGAAGGCGAAGTTGACGAAGCACCCGACAAACCCGGCCAGCGTCGACAACACCACCGCCACCGTCGGCACCCCACTGCCCGAGATGCGTCGGGTCGCCGGATGCGCCTCACCCCGCGCGCCCAGCGAATAGAGCATGCGCGAGGCGGTATACAGGCCCGAGTTCATGCAACTGGTCACCGCCACCAGCACCACCACATCGATCAGGAACTTGGCCCCCGGCACGTTCAGAATCTCCAGCGCGCGCTGGAACGAACCCACCTGCAGCAGGCGCGGGTCATTCCACGGCACCAGCGCGACGATGAAGAAGATCGAGAAGATGTAGAAGATCGCGATGCGGTACACCACCAGGTTGGTGGCACGGCGGATCTTGTCTTTCGGGTTGGCCGTCTCATCGGCGGCAATGGTGACGATCTCGGCACCGAAGAACGAGAAGATGGTGATCAGCACACCGCCCAGTACCGCGCCGAAGCCATTGGGCATGAAGCCGCCATTGGCCCACAGGTTCTCGACCCCCGAGGTCTGCGCCAGCGGCCATACGCCGCTCACACCCAGTGCACACACCACCAGAAAGCCGATGATCGCGACCACCTTGACCAGCGCGAACCAGTACTCGAACTGGCCGAAGTTCTTCACGCTGATCAGGTTGGTACACGACAGCACGATCATGATCAGGAACGCGAAGGCCCACGACGGCACGTCGGGGTACCAGGCATGCAGGATGTCGGCACCGGCGATGGCTTCGACCGGGATGATCAGCACCCAGAACCACCAGTACAGCCAGCCGATGGTAAAGCCTGCCCACGGCCCGATGGCGCGCCCGGCGTAGGTGGAGAACGAGCCGCTGTTGGGGTCGGCGATGGCCATCTCGCCGAGCATGCGCATCACCAGCAGTACCAGCAGGCCGGTGATCATGTAGGAGAGGAGGATGGCCGGGCCGGCCTTGGCGATGGCGTTGGAAGAGCCGATGAACAACCCGGCGCCGATGATGCCGGCGATGGAGATCATCGAGACCTGACGCGAGGTCAGCCCGTGCTTGAGTGAACGCTGAGGTTTTTCTTGTAGGGACGACATGGTTGCCTCTCTGGCCAATGCCTGCTGCACCTGACTGCGCACGACACACGCAAATCAGGCCAAGGAAATTCATGGGGGTATGCGGCAGCAGAAATGTAAGGAGCCGTTATTGTTGTTTGGGCATTGAAAGCACTAGTGCAGTGTTCGTATTCGCCTCTTCATTGAAATTTCGGGTGCACTTTCCCAGGCCTTGAAGGCCATCGAAAACAGCGGTTGAAATCATTGACGCAGGTCAGTATTAATCTGCGAAGAGGCTGCTTACAAACGACCTTTTAGAAACACATGATTCCCCTGCGGAATGAACTCAGTCCTTTTCATCCATCCGGTGCCTTTGATGTCCAAGCGTTTGATGCCCTCCACCACGACCCTGCAGTGCTTCGAAGCGGCGGCACGCCACCTGAGCTTCACCCGCGCCGCGCAGGAGCTGCACCTGACCCAGAGTGCAGTGAGCAAGCAGGTCGCGCAGCTCGAGGAGATGCTCTGCCACAACCTGTTCCAGCGCGTGCGCCGGCGCCTGCACCTGACGCCTGCAGGCTCCCTGTACCTGACCGAAGTGAACAAGATCCTCACCCAGCTGGATATCTCCAGCCGCTACATCCTTACCTATGGCGGCGAGACCCAGGTGCTCACCGTGGCCACCCAGCCGACCTTCGGCGCGCGCTGGCTGGTGCCCAACCTGCGCGGGTTCAGCCACCAGCACCCGAACATCCACCTGGACATCAAGAGCGAGCTGGAACCGTTCGACCTGCTCAACAACAAGGCCGACATCGCCTTCTTCTTCGGCCAGGGCACCTGGCCGGGGGCCACGTGCATCGAACTGTTCCATGAGGACGTGGTACCGGTGTGCCACCCCGAGCTGATTGGCGCCGAGCCACCGCGCAGCGCCCAGGACCTGACCCGGCACCTGCTGCTGCAGTGCACCTCGCGCCCGGAAGCGTGGCACGAGTGGTTCTTGCAGCAGGACCTGCACTCGCAGCAGAGCTACCACGGGCCGCGTTTCGACACCTTCTACCTGTGCATTCGCGCGGCGCAGGCCGGTTGTGGCATCGCCCTGGTGCCGCGCTACCTGGTGGCCGAGGAGCTGGCCGAAGGCAAGCTGGTGGTGGCCTGGGACCACCCGATGGCCAGCGAAGGCGCGCACTTCATCGCGCATGCCGAACATGCCGCGCAGGTACCGAAGGTGAAGGCGTTCGTGGAGTGGATTGGCGCAAGGATTGCGACTTGAAGGAATGATTGCTCGACTTTATTTCGCTTGTGGCGCTTGGCAGATGTTGGCTTAGATATATAAAAACTTACGTCCGCCAGGTAGTGAACATGACGCATGAAACGATCAGCCGATCCATTTCGATCGCCCATCCGATTACACTTTCGCACGGGCGCAATGCGCAGGTGTGGGACACCGATGGCAACGAATATATCGACTTTGTCGGTGGTATCGGTGTGCTCAACCTGGGGCACTGCAACCCCGCGATCGTCAGCGCCATCCAGCACCAGGCCACGCAACTGACCCACGCCGCGTTCAACGCCACGCCGCATGGGCCGTATGTGGAATTCATGCAGCGCCTGGAGGCCTTTTTGCCGCTGAGCTACCCGATGGCGGGCATGCTCACCAACAGCGGTGCGGAGGCGGCGGAGAACGCGCTGAAGGTGGTGCGCGCGGCCACCGGGCGCACCGCGGTGATTGCCTTCGATGGCGGGTTTCACGGGCGCACCCTGGCCACCTTGAACCTCAATGGCAAGGTCGCGCCGTACAAGCAGAAGGTCGGCGTGCTGCCGGGGCCGGTGTTCCACCTGCCTACCAGCGCCGACAACGGTGTGACCACCGAACAGGCCTTGCAGGCACTGGAGCGGTTGTTCAGCGTCGAGATCGACGTGAACGAGGTGGCGTGCTTCATCCTGGAGGCGGTACAGGGCGAAGCGGGTTTCCTGGCGCTGGAACCTGCGTTTGCGCAGGCACTGCGTACGTTCTGCGATGCGCACGGGATTCTGATCATCATTGACGAAATCCAGTCGGGCTTTGGCCGAACCGGTCAGCGCTTTGCCTTCCCACGGCTGGGTATAGAGCCCGACCTGCTGTTGCTGGGCAAAAGCATTGCCGGCGGTGTGCCGCTGGGTGCGGTGGTGGGCCGGCGCGAGCTGATGGCGAGCCTGCCCAAGGGTGGGTTGGGCGGTACCTACTCGGGCAACCCGATGGCGTGCGCGGCGGGCGTGGCGACGCTGGGGTTGATGAGCGATGCCAACCTGGCGAGCTGGGGCGAGTTGCAGGAGCAGGCGATCGTGGGGCGCTACCAGGCGTGGAAAGCCAAGGGCTTGACGCCTTACCTTGGGCGCTTGACCGGGGTGGGGGCGATGCGCGGCATCGAGCTGATCACCCCTGAGGGCAAGCCGGCCACGGCGCAGTTGGCCGAAGTGATGGAAAAGGCGCGTGCGGCGGGGTTGCTGCTGATGCCGGCGGGCAAGGCACGGCACATCATCCGCCTGCTGGCGCCGTTGACCATCGAGCCTGAGGTACTGGCGCGTGGGCTGGACATCCTGGAGCAGTGCCTGGAGGAACTCGCTTGATGCCCGTGTGAGTAACGCAAGGCAGCTACCTTGCCCCTTACCTGTCCCGGGCGTATCGTCCAGAACCTCTGCCACCCCCACCGCAACAAGGACGCTTGGCATGTTCATCGGACGACTCGCCCACCTCACCGGCTGCACGCCCAAGGCCATCCGCCTGTACGAAGCGCTGGGGCTGATCCAGGAACCCCGGCGCAGCGGGCGCTACCGCGTTTACACCCCCCATCATCTGGCAATGGTCCAGCTGATCCGCCGGGCACAGCAGGCCGGTTTCAGGCTGGCCGAGATGAAGCCACTGCTGGACGCCAAGCACGCCCTGCAAGCCTTCCCGCTGGCCATGGCGAACCAGGCCGTCGATGCCAAGCGCCAGCAGGTGCAGCAACAGATCGCCGAGCTGCAGGCGCTGGATGTTCATCTGGTGACGCTCAGGCAGGAGATGAATGCACTGTTCGCACAACCGACGCCATGTCTTCATACGGCTGCCGAGGCTGGCGCTGCAGATAGGCAAATGCTTCAGCCAGCGCCACCTGCGGCGAACGCGGGTTGAAGCCCAGCTCGCCCCTGGCCTTGAGCGTGCTGTACTGCTGCCTGACCTTGTGAAACATGCGCACCTGGCTGACCAGCAACTGCGCGGGCTGGCCGGTCAGTTGGGCGCGACGCTCCTGCAGCCAGGCCGCGCACAGCAGCAGCCACCGCGGTGCGGGCGGTGGCAGGCGATAGCCGGGGCTGACCGCGTTGAGTGCACCGAGCACATCGCCAAGCGAGGAGCAGTGGCTGTTGGCAAGCAGGTAGCGCTGGCCCGGCTGCCCCACCAGCGCCGCGCGGATCAGGCCGTCGGCGACGTCACGCACGTCCACGAAGTTGAAATGAAAGCCGGGATCGAACGGCATCTGGCACAACCTGAGCGCTTGCAAAAACCCCATGGTGTCGGTGAGGCGGGCAGCGTTGGGCCCGATGATTGCCGACGGCAACACCGACACCATCCACAGCCCCAGGACCTGGGCGGTTTCCCAGGCGGCGCGTTCGGCGAGTAGCTTGGAGGTGTAGTAGGCGTTGCGGGTGTCGGAGTTCCACTGCGTTTCGTCCAGTGCCTCACCGGCGTGGCCGACGGCAGCGACAGAACTGACATGCACCACCCGCTCTACCCCGGCACGCGCGGCTGCGGCGAGCACGCAGCGGGTGCCCTGCACGTTGGGCGTGATGATTTCGCGCTGCGGGTCACGGGCCCAGTGCTTGAATACGGCCGCGACCTGAAACAGCACCTCGACGCCTTGCATGGCCTTGAACATGGCCACCTCGTCGAGGGCCTCGGCATAGACCACTTCGCAGTCAAGGCCGGCGAAGGGTGCCAGATTGCGAACGTCGCGCACGCCGGCACGAACGCGATAGCCCTGACGCAGCAGCGCCCGCACCAGGGTGTTGCCAAGATGACCGTTGGCACCGGTCACCAGACAGAGAGTGCTCATCTGAAGCTCCAGCAGGATGCGGTTGTGTATTGCTGGAGTGTGAGGTCTGTCCTTGGGGACAGAGTCAATGCCTGAGTGCGGCAAGACGTCCAGGCACTGCGCGGCACCCGGCGGGCATATTCCCAATCAATGACTATGCTTTGCCCGTACCCCACGCACCTCATTCAGCCATCACTAGGGAAAGCAGGCTCATGACCCCGATTCGCTCACTCGCTCAGCGCGCAACCCTCGCCACCCTCCTCGCCACCGCCAGCCTCGCCGCCCACGCCGCCGAACTGCCATTGGCCGGCGTGGCGCTGGAAGACCACATCACCACCCAGGTGCTGGCCGTTGACGCCGCCAACTATCAGGTCACCGTGGAAGGCCCCGACCAGAGCCGGATTCCCATCCAGCTCTCGGACAAGGCCAAGTCGCTGCCCAACCTGAAGGTCGGTGACCAGGTCGACGTCTACGTCAATCGCTCGGTCGCCTATGTGCTCGATACCAGTGAAGGCGGCGTGCCCAAGGTCAGCGAAGCAGCCGGCACCGTGCGCGCCACCAAGGACAACCCGAACCCCGGTGGCGAGGCGTTCCGCCAGGTGAAGGTCACCTCCAAGATCACGGCCATCAACCTGAAAGACCATGAAGTGACGCTGCTGCCGCCAGAAGGCAAGGTGAAAGTGGTCAAAGTGGAAAACCCCGAGCTTCAGGCCCGCATGAAAAACCTCAAGGTCGGCCAGACAGTGGACGCCATCTACACCGAGGTGCTGACCATCAAGACGTCTCGCCAGGACGGCTAGCCGGCGCAGCGGCCACCCGATGAACACGCGGCGCAACGTTCATCGGGCTGGCCGTGAACACTGCCCTGAGCGACGCCTCGATGCCGTCAAGGGGCCCCAGCGCAGGCGAAATGGCTATCTCGACAGTCCGTATGCCCTCGCACCAGGGCGTTCTCTGGTCAAACGTGAACACCAGCTTGTCGGTGCTGATCAGCACCTCATCGATGCCGCTATATCCCGCCAGCGACGGCTCACCGATTTCGACGTAGCAGACGTCGTGCCCCAACGCCACGTCCTGCTCGTCGGGCTCTTCGGCGCGCTGCAGGATGAGGTAGTGCCGAGGGTCGTCTTCACGATCGGCAAAGCCGACGGTGAACACATCATCTTCGGTGTAGGCGCTGTAGCAGGTGGCTGAAAATTCGATGTTCATTGCGCGGGGATCATCTGTTGAAACAGGCTTCTGGTGGCGGTGTGATTGAGCGCCACGTCCTGAACCAGAAAATTGACCCGTTTCTTTTTGACAACCTTTTCATTCATCAGCACTTCTCCTCAAGTACGTTCGCCCTGCGATCGGCCAGGCCAAGACCGGGGATTCTAGCACTGGCCAGAGCCGGCCACGCCACAGGGCGGTGAGCTGGTGCAGGTGCTGATGGAGTCGTTTGGTAGCTGAGCATCGTGGCGCAAAAGGCCCGCCTCGCGGTGCAGGAGGCAGGCTGCTTGGGGGGTATCAGGCAACCTTGATGACGATCTTGCCGAAGGCTCCCCTGGCGAGGTGCTCGTAAGCTTCACGCGCCTGGTCGAACGGATATACCTGGTCGATCACCGGGCGTATCTGATGTTCGTCGAGAAACGCGTTCATGCGGTCGAATGAGGAGCGCGGCGCAACGGCGATACCGCGGATCGTGGTCTGGCGGAAAATCAGCGGCATCAGGTTGAGCTCAACGGTCTGCCCGGTCAGAAAGCCGATCTGTGCAATACGCCCGGATGCCTTGGTGGCTGCGATCGACTGATTGATGCCGCTGCCCCCCGCCACATCAAGCAGTAGATCCACGCCCTTGCCGCCAGTCAGTTTCAGCACTTCGTGCGCCCAGGCTGGGGTGGTCCTGTAGTTGATTCCCGCCACCGCGCCCAGACGCTTCACAGCGTGCAGATTCTGCTCGCTGCTGGACGTTGCGATCACCTTGGCGCCAAGCGCGGTAGCAATCTGCACGGCAAAGATGGACACACCGCCAGTGCCTTGGACCAGCACGGTTTGACCCGGCTGAACCGCGCCGAAGTCCACCAGTGAATACCAGGCCGTGAGCGCGGCAATCGGCAGCGTTGCCGCCTCTTCGTCGCTCATGCTGTCGGGCGCGCCCACGGCGCTGTCCTGATGGATGATCATGTACTCGGCCAAACCGCCCGGCAAGGGCGAGCCGAAGCAGTAGTCCGGCTCGTTGGGGCCAGGCTCGCCGTCCAACCAGCGAGAGTACAGGTGCGAGTTGACCCGATCGCCCAGCTGGAAGCGCGTGACGCCGTCACCGACCGCCACCACTGTGCCGGCCGCGTCGCTCACGGGGATCAGCGGCCTGGGTACCTTGTCCGGCTCGTAAATGCCGTCGACGATAGCCTTGTCGCGAAAGTTGAGCGAGACAGCACCCACCTTGACCAGTAGCTCACCGGCCTTCGGTCGAGGGGTCTCAACCTCTCCCAGTTGCAGGTTGTCGAGCCCGAAATCGCTCAGTAGCCAAGCTTTCATGATGAGTCTCCAGATACACGTCAATGGCCCAAACCGAAACAGGTTGGCCTTGGGCACATCTTTCGCGTTTCAGCCGGCGCAATAAATACGCGCAAAAAGACATGATTGTTCTATTATTCAGCAACAATTATTTACGACTACGCACCTCGGTCGGGGCGCCCAAGGGAACGTCATGGAACTGCTGCAATCGATGCGCCTGTTCGCAAGGCTTGCTGAACTCGGCAGCTTCACCAAAGCCGCCGAATCGCTGGATATCGGGCGGCCGCAGGTCACCCGCTACATTCAGGAACTGGAGACGTCGCTGGGTGTGCGACTGTTCCAGCGCACCACCCGCAAGGTGGCGCTGACCACCGAGGGCGAGCAGTTCTACGCACGCGTACAGGAGATTCTGGCGGGTGTTTCTGCGGCGACCTCAATGTTTGATCGTACCGGAGCAACCCTGGTGGGTCGGCTTCGCGTAGACATCCCGACGGCGTTCGCGCAGATGGCACTCATCAAGCGCCTCAAAGGGTTCACCACACAGTACCCGGGTATCAACCTGGTGCTGGGCGTGACCGACCGCGCCGTGGACCTGGTGGGCGAAGGCGTCGACTGTGCGTTGCGTATCGGTGACTTGCCGGACTCGACGCTGATCGCACGCCCCATCGCGATGGCAACCATGGTGACCTGTGCAGCGTGCGACTACCTGCGCGAGCACGGCGAGCCCAGGACACTCGATGATCTGGCCGCGCATAGCACCGTCAACTTCCTCTCCGGGCAGAGCAACCGGACATTGCCCTGGCACTTCTCGGCCAAGGGCCGGAATCAGGCGTTTGTCGGCAGCGCAGGCATCACCGTTACCGAGTCGAACGCGTATGTTCAGTGCGCCGTGGCGGGTTTCGGGATCATTCAGGCGCCCGGCATCGCCGTGGCAGAGCACTTGGGCAGCGGTGCCCTGGTGGAGATTCTAAGGCCCTATCGGCCAGCCCCTCGCCCTGTGTCGGTGCTGTACCCAAGCCGCACGCACCTGGCGCCGCAGGTGCAGGTGTTCATTGAATGGCTGCAGGATTGTTTTGCGCAGTTGCAGCCTGAGTGGCTGGAACGATCACGCCCATAATTGCAAATGCAAAACATTACCACTAACCTTTGCCGCCTCCACGGTTACGCGGCTGCCGCCCATGTCGAGCATGACTACCGAAGAACTTGAACGCGCCTTCAAAGCCCACTCGGGAGAGCTGCGCTCGTTTTTCTATCGGCATTTGAAGAACACCGAGACAGCCGCAGAGCTTGCACAGGAAACCTATTTGCGGGTACTGCGCCAGCCACCGCGCGAGCCCGTGTTGAATGTGCGCGGCTTCATCTTCCGCATTGCACGCAACCTGATCATCGACCATGCACGCAGCCGCGAAACCCGCGATCACCACGACCAGGGCATGGCCTATCTTTACGAGGTCACCGGGGAAAGCCCCGAATTGTTCGAGGTCGTCGCTGCCCGCCGCGACATGGACGCCCTGGGCGAGGCGCTCAAACGCTTGCCTGCGCAATGCCAGCAGATCTTTCTGATGTGCCGCCTGCAAGGCCTGCCGCACAAGCAGGTGGCGAAAACGCTGGGCGTCTCTGTCAGCACGGTGGAAAAACAGTTGGTGGTTGCCCTCGACTTTCTTCGTCAATGCCTGCAACGATGAACCCCATGCACGATCATCCGTCCCCCATCACCGACCCTTCAAACGTCGATCACATTGCCCATGGCTGGGTGGTGCGTCTCACCTGCGGCACCGCGTCGCCGGAGGATGTGGCCGCGGCGCGCGCCTGGTGCGACGAGCACCCGGCGCACCAGCAGGCATTCGTCGAGGCGCGCCGGCTGTGGCAACTGACCGGGCTGTTGAAGGCACCTGCGCAACGGCGCACCTACAAGCGCCATTGGCAATTCGCCAGCGCTGCTGTGCTGGTGCTGGGCTTGAGCATGCTGCTGGTGCGCCAGAACGCCTGGGACGCGGATTACCACACCGCACGCGGCGAACAGCGTCGCATCGAACTGGCGGACGGCTCGCATATCCTGCTTGATTCAAATTCGGCCGTGGATGTGCAGTTCACTGCCGCCGGCAGGACCATCGTGCTGCGCAAAGGCGAGGCGCTGTTCGATGTGATGCACGACCCGCAGCGGCCTTTTCGCGTCGAAGCCGCCGACCTCAGCGCCACTGCATTGGGCACGGTATACGCAGTTAGCCGCACAGGTAAAGACACGCAGGTCACGGTCGCCCGTGGCCGCGTGAAGGTTGAAGATCCGTCCGGCGATGCGGTTTTGCAAGCCGGTACGCGCATTGAACAGAGCGCCCATGGGCTGGGCACCAAAGCGTCCGTGAACGTCGCTCAGGCCCTGGCCTGGCAGCATGGACGCCTGGTGTTTGACATGACCCCGCTGGCCGACGTGCTGGAGCAACTGCAACGTTATCGCCCGGGGTTCATCCACGCGGCGGATGAACACGTGGGCAACCTCAAGGTCAGCGGTACCGTGCAGCTTGATCGCCTGGACGAGGGTGTAGAGAGCCTGGCGCAGGCATTTTCCCTGGACGTGGTGCGCTACACCAACTACTGGGTCGTGCTCAAAGCCCGTCGCTGACGCTATTTTTCAATTATTTTTACGGGTCCCCGCGTGTCGCCCGTCTTCCTTTCCTAAAACGCTAATGCCTCGCATTCAAGGAAAAGGAACGCACATGTATCGCCCGTGCCACACCGTCAAACCCACTCTCCTGGCTGCCACCCTGCGCCGTATCGTCCTGCTGGCGAGCGCGCTGCCCCTGCTGGCCGTCGCGGCGCCCGTGAACCTGAACATTACTGCGCAGCCGCTGGCCAGCGCGCTCAATCATCTTGCTGAACAGAGCGGCTTGCAGATCATCTATGACGGACGGATCGTGGAGGGCAAATCGAGCCAGGCCATTCGCGGTGCCCAGGAACCGCAAGCGGCCCTGGAGCAACTGCTCGAGGGCAGCGGCCTGACCTGGCGCAGTACGGGCGCAGGCAGCGTGGTGCTGGAACCCCGGCCGGCCAACAGCGGTGCGCTGGAAATCGGCGCCACCACGGTCAACGCCAACCCCTTGGGCGCAACCACCGAGGGCACCGGGTCCTACACCACCGGCGTGACCAACACGGCCACCAAACTCAACCTGAGCCTGCGCGAGACGCCGCAGACAGTCAGCGTCATGACCCGCCAGCGTATCGACGACCAGGCGCTGAGCACCATTACCGAGGTGCTCCAGCAGACGCCGGGGGTGTCGGTGCAGAGCATGGGCAGCGAGCGTTTCAATGTGTACTCCCGGGGTTATCCGATCAGCAGTTACCAGATCGACGGCATCAAGACCACGGCAGAAATCCAGACCCAGGACGTATCCCAAAGCCTGGCCGACATGGCCATCTACGACCGTGTGGAAGTACTGCGCGGTGCGTCAGGCCTGATGAACGGTGCCGGCGACCCTTCGGGCACCCTGAACATGGTACGCAAACGCCCTACTTCGACGTTCCAGGGGCATGTCGCCGGCGCCGTCGGGTCCTGGAACAAGTATCGTGGTGAACTGGATGTTTCCGGCCCGCTGACCGAGACCGGCAACGTGCGTGGACGCTTTGTCAGTGCCTACCAGCAGAGCGACAGCTTCATCGACGTCTACCAACAGGAAAAACAGGTGCTCTACGGGGTACTTGAAGGTGACTTGTCCGAGAGCGATACGCTTACAGCTGGCATTTCCTATCAGAAGGATGATCCCAAAGGCGTGTTCGGCGGCGTCGGCAACCCGCTGTTCTACAGCAATGGAAAACAGACCAGCCTGTCGCGCTCGTTCAACGTCGCCAGCCGCGACAACACCAATCAGGTCGATGCCTACAACCTGTTCGCCACCTACCGCCGGCAGTTCAACGACGATTGGGCGTTGAACGTCTCGGGCAACTACCTCTACAGCAAGCGTGATTACCAGTGGGTAATGGGCGCGGTGTGGTCAGGCTTCCCCAACGAGACCACCGGCGCCGGGCTGCCGCTCTACACCCAACAGGGCAACAGCCGTCAGGACCAGGCCGGGCTGGATGCGCGACTGGAGGGCGCGTATGAAGTGCTCGGGCGCAAGCACGCGTTGGTGATGGGCTTCAACTACACCGACTCGCACACCCGCACCGATACCTATCGGGAGACAGGCGGCCTGGCCGGTCGAACCCCTTTCAATATCTACACCTGGAACAACACCACGGGTGATCCGGTATTCGGGGCCAAGTTCTACGACAACGATACCGACATTCGTGAGCGCGGCTACTACCTGGCCACACGCCTGAACATCACCGATAAGTTGAACGTCATCCTCGGGTCGCGGGTCAGCGACTACGATCGACACTACTCGTACGTCAACGCAGATGCGGCGCGCAGCGTCTACGACCTGGATCAGTCCAGCCGCAAACATGCCGTGGTCACGCCGTATGCCGGGATCACTTATGACCTGAACGAGCAGCACACGCTGTACGCGAGCTACGCCACCATTTTCATGCCCCAGTCTTACCGCGACCGCACGGGTGCAATGCTTGACCCGCGTGAAGGTGACACCTTCGAACTCGGCCTGAAAAGTGCGTTCTACGAGGGGCGCGTGAACACCGCCATCGCGCTGTATCAAATCAACCAGGACAATCTTGCAGTCGCTGACGGCGACAGCTCGGTACCGGGTTATCCGCTGGAAACGGCCTACCGGGCGGCCGATGGCCGTACCCAGGGCGTGGACCTGGAAGTGACCGGCGAAGTGCTGCCCGACTGGAATGTCATGGCGTCCTATACCTATGGCAGGACCGAGGATGAGCACCACGACCCCATCCAGACCATCATGCCCGAGCACATGGCGAAGCTGTGGTCCACCTACAAACTCCCGGGGCAGTTGAACAACCTGACCGTGGGCGGCGGCTGGAACTGGCAGAGCAGGATCCACTTCAGCTATTCATCGTGGATGTTTGCCCAGCCGGTAGAGGCAGAACAAACCGCCTATTCGACCTTCAATCTGATGGCCAGGTATGATTTCACGCCGGACATTTCGGCCACGTTGAACGTGAACAACGTGTTCGACAAGAAGTACCTGAGTTCCCTGGACCAGACCTTCAACAGCGGGTTCTACGGGGATCCGCGCAATGTGCTGCTGAGTACCCGATGGGCGTTCTGAACAGGGTATTGAGCCTGTAGATCCGGCATCGGTCTGGCGTGGCCACGCTTGACCGATACCAGAACCTTTTACGTGTACGAGCCCGAGCGCATGCTGCTACAATGCGACAAATTCTCATTCACGTCTTTCATATCCCGTGCAGTCCACTTCCTCGGCAAACCACCCCCATCATCAAGTCATCGGTCAGCTCTACAGTCACCACCACGGCTGGCTGCAGGGCTGGCTGCGCAGGCGCCTGGGCAGCACCGCCGATGCTGCGGACCTGGCCCAGGATACGTTCGTGCGACTGCTCAGCAGTGCGCCTGGCGAGCCGCTGAACTTCGCCAGGCCGCGCGCCTATCTGGCCACCATCGCCAATCGCCTGACCCTCAACCTCTACCGCCGCCGCTCACTGGAGCAAGCCTACCTGGCCGCGCTGGCGCAAACGCCGGAAGATCTGGCGCCGTCGCTGGAGCATCAGGCGCTGGTGCTCGAGGCCCTCGACGAGATCGACCAGGTACTTGCCCTGTTGCCCGCCAGAACCCGGCAGGCGTTTCTGATGGCGCAACTGGAGGGGTATACGCAGGAAGAGATCGCCAGCCGGCTCGGCCTCAACGTGCGCTCGGTACAACGCTACCTTGCGCGGGCGTTTGAAGAATGCATCGTGCTCGCCAGCCAGAACGCGTCGCATGGGTGATACGCCCATCGACCGGCGCATTGCCCGTGAGGCGGCCAGCTGGTTCGTGCGCCTGCAAAACAGCGGCGCTGGCGCCGCCGAGCATGCCGCCGGCGCCGAATGGCGGGCGCGACACGCAGATCACGAACGGGCCTGGCAACTGGCCGAGCGCTTCTGCGGTCGAGCCCAGTTGCTTGCCGGGGATGCCGAACGCGCGGCGCTGGAGCGCCCGCGCAGCCTGGAGCGGCGCCAGGCGCTCAAGATCCTAGCGGTGCTGATCGCTGCCGCCCCGCTCGGCCTCGCTGCACACCGGGGCCTGCCGTGGCGCGAGTGGCAGGCGGACGAGCGCACCGCCACGGGGGAACAGCGCACCCTGGACCTGCCCGACGGCGGACAGATTCGCCTGAACACCGGTAGCGCCGTTGATCTCGCCTACGACGACAGCGTTCGTCGCGTGCGCCTCATTGCCGGCGAGATGCTCGTCCAGGTGCCGCGCGAACAGGCCAGCCGGGCGTTCATCGTCGATACCGCCCACGCGCACATCACCCTGCTCGGCAGCCGTTTTCTGGTGCGTCAGTACCCGCACTCCACCTACCTCGCCGCACTGGAAGGCGCTGTCGAGGTGCGCCCACGACTGTCACGCGGTGCTGATGGCCTGACCCGCCTGGCGGCTGGCCAGCAGACCCATGTAGACACCCAGGCCGCGCAGCCTCCTATGGCACTGGCGCAGCATCGCCTTGACTGGCTCAGCAATGTGCTGCGCGCAGAAAAGATGCGCCTCGATGACTTCATCAGCGAGCTGGATCGCTACCGACCTGGCCTGCTGCGTTGCGATCCGGCGGTAGCCGGGCTGCTGATCTCCGGCGCCTTCCAGTTGCGCGACACCGACCAGATTCTGCGTGCCCTGAGCCAGACGCTGCCGGTCAACGTCCACTACCGCACGCCCTACTGGGTCACCATCACGGCGCGCGCCAGTGCGTAACAAGAATCATTGTCGTGTTTTACTCAGGCTGCGTGTCCCTCTCTTAACCACTTCACTTTCACAAGGGCGGGACGAACACATGGCGACGACGCAGGGCATGCAACCACTGGCGCGGGCAGTACACGCTGCAGTACTGGGCCTGATCATCGCGGGCACCAGCCTGACTGCAACATCGTCGCAGGCCGTCGAGCAAAGCGCGCAGCAGGGCCGTGCCTACAAGGTACCAGCCGGTAACCTGAGCACTACCCTTGCCGACTTTGCCAGCCAGGCGGATATCACCCTGCCCATCGAACCGGGGCTGGTGGAAGGTTTGCGCAGCCCCGGGCTCGATGCCACCACCAGTGTGGAAGGCGGTCTGCAGCAACTGTTGCGGGGCACCGGCCTGCAAGCGTCAGCGCAGGGCAATGGTCTGTACCTGCTGACACCGCAGGTCGCTGGCACAGGCTTGGAACTGGGCGCAACCAGCGTTACCGGACAGGGCCTGGCGGCGACTACCGAGAACAGCGGTTCCTACACCACCGGGACCATGCAGACTGCCACCAAGTTGCCCTTGAGCTTGCGCGAAACGCCACAGTCGGTCAGCGTGGTCACGCGCAAGCGCATGGACGACAAGGCCATGACCAGTATCAGCGATGTCGCCAAAAGTGCGCCGGGCATTTTCCTCAATAACGCCGGCGGCGTTGGGCGGCCCACCTTCAGCGCACGCGGTTTCGACGTCGACAACATCATGTACGACGGTTTCCCAACCAGCTTTTTGACCTACCTGCCCAGCGGAGAAGCCAACCTGGCCATGTATGACCGGGTGGAGATCGTTCGCGGCGCCACCGGGCTGGCCCAGGGTGCCGGCAACCCCGCTGGCGCCATCAACCTGGTGCGCAAGCGCCCGACCCATGAGTTTCAGGGCACGCTCACCGGCAGCGCCGGTAGCTGGGACGATTACACCGGCACGCTGGATATCGGCGGCCCGCTCAATGACAGTGGCACCCTGCGCGCCCGCACCGTGGTCTCGCGCCAGGACGCCAAAAGCTTCCGTGACTCGGTGCAGAGTGATCATGATCTGTTCTACGGCGTGGTCGACGCCGACCTGAGCGACAGCACCACGCTGACGCTGGGGGCCTACCGGCAGAAGAACCATACCAACTATATCTGGGGCGGGTTGCCCATGGCCCGTGGCGGCGGTCACCTGGGGCTGCCACGCGACACCTTCCTGGGCCATGACTGGGAATACTCGGACGATCGCACCACCGGCTATTTCGCCACCCTGGAACAAGGCCTCGCCAACGACTGGACGCTGCGCCTGGCCGCCATGCAGTCCAAGACCGACACCGACGTGCTGGCCTCTTCGGTATGGGAATACGATCGTCACTACCTGTGGACCGAAGCCATGGAGCAAAAGGAAACCGGCTACGACCTGGCGCTCAGCGGCCCCTTCCAGTTGCTCGGCCAAACGCATGACCTGACCCTGGGCGTAAGCAAGCGTGAGCTGAATTATCGTTCCGGCAAGGCCTGGAGCAGTTTCATCGACGCGGGCAGCAACCCCTTCGACTGGGATCCAGGTGCGCATGCCAAGCCGGATTACGTCACTGGCAGCAACGGCCTTCCCGAGACCACCACCCAGGACAGCGTCTATGCCACCACCCGCCTGCGCCTGAGCGAGCCACTGTCGCTGATCCTCGGGGGCCGTGTCGACTGGTACGAATTCGACGACGGCCAAGACGGCGAAGGCAACTACAAGGTCACCCGCAATCTGACCCGCTATGCCGGCCTGGTCTACGACCTGGACGCCAATCACTCGGTCTATGTCAGCTACACCGATATCTTCAAGCCACAGAGCAGCAAAGGGCTGGACAGGAAAGTGATCGTCCCGGTAGTGGGTGAGAACTACGAAGTGGGCATCAAGGGCGAGTACTTTGGTGGCGCACTGAACACCAGCATGGCTGTATTCCAGATCGACCAGAAGAACCGCGCCCAGGAGTTGCCTGACAACAAGGGGTGCGGCTCAGGCCCCGCCAGTGCCTGCTACGAGGCCGCCGGCCTGGTGCGCAGCCGCGGCGTCGACCTGGAAGTCCAGGGTGCCCTGACCGACAACTGGCAACTGGCGGCCGGCTACACCTATACCCAGACCCAATACGTCAGTGATGCCAATGCAGCCCGCGAAGGTGAAGACTTCGACCGCAAGAAGCCGCGTCAGCTGTTCAAGCTGTCCACGATCTACACCCTGCCGGGTGAGCTGCAGCGCTGGCGCGTGGGCGGTGATGTGTACCAGCAGAGCCGCATCCGCACGGCGGGTGGCACCGGTGCCACTGCCTGGAAAAACCAGCAGGGCTCGTACACGGTGGTCGGCCTGGTGGCAGGCTACAAGGCCAGCGAGCAACTGGACCTGCAGGTCAACGTAAACAACCTGTTCGACCGTACCTACTACACCAGCATCGCCAATGGGGCCTATAGCCCGTACGACATCTACGGCGACCCCCGCAACCTGAAACTGACTGCCCGCTACAGCTTCTAGGGAGCGGTTCGCTGCCAACGATCGAGCGGCTGCTATCCGGCCAGATGGGGTCGCTCACTGCCTACGAAATGAGGGACGATTCAAGCAGCACCTCTATAAAACGTCTATGCCGGGATAGAGATCCGCAGGGGGCTGGTAATCGGGATCCTCGAAGCGACTGTTGTTGTAATGCGTTTTGGCCGTCGGCCCTTCGCCTTTGTAAGTCACCTGCGGGTTGGGGGTGAGGTGCCACCCGGCACCGTCCTTGTCGCGCTCGATCAGCGACGGGTACAACGTACAGGTGCCTCCTGAGCCGGAGGTCAGCCTGAACTGATAATAGCGCCCCGCCTGGGGTGTGAACTTCGTTGTGACGTAGCAGGATTGGGTGCGCGGCCCCTCCCAGAACATGCCCACGTGCGTTTCGATACCGGGCCGGATCCGCGTTTCATAGTAGTCCGACGTCAGGTCTTGCCCTGCCTTGGGCATCCCCTCATCCTGCGTGTGGGTGAACGGAAGCGGCCCGCTGCGGATGACGCCCCCCGAACGCACACCGTTTTCGTATTGGTACAGATCGGCATGCTGCGTGAAGTTGACGATGCGTATCCACGCGGGATCGGGCTCGTTCTCAGGTGCTGTGAAGTAATCGGTATGTGGCAGATACTGGCAGCCGGCAAACAACGGCAGGGCCAGCAGGCAGAGTGCAGGGCGTATCGACATGGAACCAGTCCTTTGCAGAGTCGTTGTAAAGACCCCAGCAAAGGAGATGCATTCCGTAACCGGTACAAAATTTCCTGGGGGCCGTCAACGCTCCACTGGAATACGCCTTCAGGACCTACCCGCTACCGAAGGGTCTTGTCCAGGAACCCACGAATGACAGGAATGATCTGCTGGCCGTGAGTTTCAAGCGCGAAGTGTCCGGTGTCATAGAAGCGAATATCCGCATCCGGCAGATCGCGCTTCCAGGCCTCGGCCCCGGCCGGAAGGAAGAACGGATCGTTCTTGCCCCACACCGCCAGCAGCGGTGGCTGGTACCTGCGAAAGTACGCCTGGAAGGTGGGGTACATCGCGACGTTCGAGGCGTAATCCAGCACCATATCGAGCTGAATATCCGCATTGCCGGGCCGCGATACCTGAAGCCCTTCCAGCGTGTAGCCATCGGGTGAAACCGAGCTCTTGTCGGCAACCCCTTCAAGGTATTGCCACTTGATCGAGGCCGGCGTCGGGAAGTCTTTCAGGGCATTGCGGTTCTGCTGCGTAGGTTCGTGCCAATACGTCTGGATCGGCGCCCAGCTGTCGCCCAACCCTTCCTCATAGGCATTCCCGTTCTGAGAAATGATTGCGCTGACCCGATCAGGATGGGCGACAGCCAGACGCCATCCTACGGGGGCGCCGTAGTCGTGAACCATAAGCGCGTATTTATCGAGCTTGAGCTGTTCGGTGAACTGGCCGATGGTCTTGGCCAATTGAGCGAAAGTATAGGCGTACCCGGCCCTCGCAGGCGCTTCGGTGAAGCCGAACGCAGGCAGATCCGGCGCGATCACATGATAGCGATCGGCTAGTTGGGGGATAAGTTCGCGGAACATGAACGATGATGCGGCGAAGCCGTGAAGCAGCAGTACCGTAGGGGCGCCGGGGTTGCCCGCCTCACGATAGAAAACCTTCACATCACCGACTTGCTCGTAGCGGTAATGAACCACGCTGGTTCCATTGGCGGCCTGCGCACCGCCAACCAGCACAGAGACCGCGAGGCCGGCACCTGCAATCGATTTGGAAGAGGTCATGACGATTCCTTATGTAACCGTTAAATTTGCCGTTTGAAGGTTACGCAGCTATTTGGTAACCTGTCAATATTATTTTGACGGTTACAGGGCGACATGAATCCGACCAGCGTTTCCTCCGGCCCACTCTTTCTGGCTGACAACCTTGCCCTCGATTTCATCAATACCGAGTACGGTGTGGGTGAGCAGCATCACGACTGCCTTACCGATGATCAAAGCGTCATGAACTGGCTGAAGATGGCCGGGCAGTTACCTGAGCACGCGGCCCCGAAAGTGCCGCATGGGCTGCTGGCTGAAGCGCGCAGGCTTCGCGACTGTTCAAGGGCGTTGGTGAACGCTGCAATGAAAGGCGTTGCAGTCGATCTCAGCTGGATCAATCAACTGCTTGAAGCAGGTCGCCCGGTGACCAGGCTGGAATGGGATGGCAAAGCGCAGGCGATGCGGGTCGGCGTTCATCAAAGGGACTGCAGCCCGGCAAGCTTGCTTTGGCCTGTGGCCGATGCGTTGGTGAAGCTGGTCACGAGCGAGAAGTTCGAGTTCGTTCGCCAGTGCGAGGCGCATGACTGCATTCTGATGTTCCACGACCTGAGTAAATCGCACCGCCGCCGCTGGTGCAGCATGTCGACGTGTGGCAACCGCATGAAAGTGGCGGCGTTTCGTTCCAGGCACAAACTTGAGTAGACCGAGTACAGCATCCCTGGGCCCGGCCCGTATCCAGTGCGGTCATGCCTGGGTTTCGACAAGCTGCCTGCGACAACACCGCCAGTTGGGTCGGGCAGCGGCTCATACGCTCTATGAGAACTGCTGCTCAATGCGAACGGACACATTATGTTACCTTGCCCCTCCCTTTAATCGACTTCAGGAAGAGGTCTCATGCAATTCCCCTTTGCTGCAAACGAGTTCAATGAAGCCCAGGCACTGAAACAGGCTTGCAAGAGCGCTCGCCTCAAGGCGCTAAGCGTCATGGCCACTGCGACGTTCATGGCCCTCGCGAGCACAGCCACCCTGGCAGCAGATGACATTTCGGGCGTAACCATCGGCTCTTCGTTGGCTGAAGCCAAAGAAGCCATCGCCAAGGCCAACCCCGACTACGCAATTACACCGCTGATGCTGACTACCGGGCAGGAAGCGGGTGTCACGGCGAAAACCGATACGCTCATGATGAGTACGGGCACCAACCACCCGGGCGGACCTTCTGACGAGTTTGCAGCATTGCTCAACGACGCTGGCAAGGTATGGTTCGTCGCACGCGTGCAACGCCTCGATAAAGGAGGCCGCATCGAGGTCAATACGTTCAAGAACGCGCTGATCGAGAAGTTTGGTCCACCCTCCGACACCACGGCAATCGGAGCAATGGGCTTAACATGGCAATACGACCGCAACGGTAAACAGTGGACTGGATCGGGCTCGGCCCCATGCCAGGGTAACGGCACCATCACGCCTATTCCTGGCGTTTCGGTCACCGCTCCGCGCTCGTTCAGCCCCAGATGCGGGAAAATCATCTCGGTCAGAGCGGCAAAACAGACGGATAATATGGTGGCGTCCTACACCCTCACCATCACCGACGCCAAAGGCATGTTCGATGAGCTGAGCGCACGGGATGCGAACGAAGAAGCCACGCGCAAACAGAAACTGGCCGACGAACAAGCCAAGGCCGTGAAACCGAAGATCTGAGAACACGTCGGTAGCTTCCAGCCATCGCCCCTGTCACGTTCGCATCACTCATCGATGAGCGCTGAAAAGCCACGATCACGAGCAGCACGGCAGGTGCTGATGATGCGATACAGCGTTTGCGGCCCGCGGCTGCAAAGGCGCGCCGGACCGGGGCGGGAGGGGCTGACAGCCACAGCGAGCCAGTCAGCCCCTCCAGATCAATCTACCCGCACGAACACGTTCTTGGCCATCTCACTGCCGCCAATGGCTTCCAGACGCTTGCCGCCATCCAGTACGCGAACGTTGATCAACGCGACCCCGTCTTTGTTCCGAGCAATGACCACATCGTCCTTGCGCTCCCACTCACCGACCTTGACCTCGATGCCGTTTGCGATGATGTAGTCACTCGAGAACTCGACCTTCTGGGTGGGGCCCTGGATGCCCATCACTGTGGTGGTTTGTTCGTAGGTGCCTTCCAGCGCGTCGTTGCCGCAGCCGGCCAGTATGCCGAACGGCAATGCCGCGAGTACGAGTTTGAATTGACGCATGAAATGTCCTTATCTGTGGGTGTTGATCAACGTTGTCGGCCCTTGCACATGAAATGACACAAACGACCCTGCGCGTATTAAGCCATTGAATTCAAAAGCAAGCCAGATCGTCGACGTGCAAGCATCAACACTGAAACGGTAATGTCTCATCCTTCCATCAGCCAGAAACTTGAATCCCCACCCCAACCCCGTTAACCTTGCCCCGTCGTTGTAAATCCAGCGACCGGGTTTGGTAGCCCGAGTACTCTATGACGTGCAAGCGTCCATCCGTCTCAGCTGGCGCTTTTTTTTGTGTCTGCTGTTTCGTGTTATGGCGGCTGTACGCAGGGCGCATTCGTGCGCGCTGGGTTCCTAGAGTCCCGGTCTACCAACCTGCGTATGGCCGTCACCCTTCGTTTGGTAGCGATGAGTGACAGCTCCACCACTCTAGGAGCAGCACAATGACAAAAATCGTCCCCGATCCCCCGCTAGCCACCACCCTGCGCAAACCCGTCTACACCTCCTTCGGCTGTTGCCACGGCGATCACCCTCCCCTGTTTTCCGTGCGCGAGAACATCAAGCTCGAAGACGCGCTGGTCTACCTGTCGATCATGATCCAGTGCGCCAAGGACACCACCGCACAAGCCTGCGAACGCGCCGATGAGCAGTTCAAGAGCCTGCTGATGGCCTCGCAGCATTCGCTGGAATTGAGCAATGCGTTGATCGAATCGGTGCTCGATGGCATGGAGGCGAAAGCGCCAAGCAAGTAACGATGCAACCACACGGGCCGCAGATGCGGCCTGACGAAAGCGAAGACGTGCCAACGACTACTATCGGCCAGAAGCAGACGTAGGGATGCTCCGATCAAC
>NZ_JAHTBI010000042.1 GCF_019168305.1 Pseudomonas aegrilactucae | reverse complement strand
TTTTTTACTGAGCTCCTTCGAACCACGCCAGCTTCTCGCGAAGCTGCACCACCTCACCCACGATCACCAGCGTCGGCGCATGCACTTCATGCTCCGCCACCAGTTGCGGCAAGTTGGCCAGGGTACCGGTGAACACCCGCTGGTTGACCGTCGTGCCCTGCTGCACCAGTGCCGCCGGCGTATCTGCCGCACGGCCATGGCGAATCAGCTCGGCACAGATGGTCGGCAAGCCCACCAGCCCCATGTAGAACACCAGGGTCTGCGCCGGTGACACCAGGTCATCCCACGGCAGGTTGCTGGTGCCGTCCTTGAGATGGCCGGTCACGAAACGCACCGACTGCGCGTAGTCGCGGTGGGTCAGCGGAATACCGGCATACGCCGAACAGCCGCTGGCGGCGGTAATGCCCGGCACCACCTGGAACGGAATGCCCTGCTCGGCCAGCTCTTCGATCTCTTCGCCACCACGGCCGAAGATGAACGGGTCGCCGCCCTTGAGGCGTAACACGCGCTTGCCTTGCTTGGCCAGGTCCACCAGCAGCTGGTTGATCTGGTCTTGCGGCACGCTGTGGTCGGCGCGGCGCTTGCCCACATAGATGCGCTCGGCATCACGCCGGCACAGCTCGATGATCGCAGGCGCCACCAGGCGATCGTACAGCACCACGTCGGCCTGCTGCATAAGGCGCAGCGCACGGAAGGTCAGCAGGTCCGGATCGCCCGGCCCCGCCCCAACCAGGTACACCTCGCCCGAGGTCTGCGGCAACGCGCCATCCACCTTGGCCTGCAACAGGCGCTCGGCTTCGGCGCCCTGCCCGGCCAGCTGGCGCTCGGCAATCGGGCCTTGGAATACATCTTCCCAGAAGCCGCGACGCTGGTTCACGTCCGGGTACAGCTCCTTGACCCGATGGCGAAAGCGCGCGGCCAGGCCCGCCAGCTCGCCATAGGCCGCCGGAATCCAGGTTTCCAGCTTGGCCCGGATCAGGCGGGCCAGCACCGGCGCATCGCCGCCACTGGACACCGCCACCACCAATGGCGAACGGTCGACGATGGCCGGGAAGATCACCGTGCACAGGGCCGGCGCATCCACCACGTTGACCGGCACACAGCGCTGACGCGCATCGGCCGATACCTGGGCGTTGAGCGCCTGGTCATCGGTGGCCGCAATGATCAGCTGGCAACCATCGAGGTCGCTTGGCTGGTAACCACGGGCCAGCGTCTGGCCGCCACTGGTGCGTGCAAGCTCGGCCAACTGCCCTTCGATTTCGGGCGCGACCACGCGCAGTACAGCGCCGGCATCGGCCAGCAGGCGAGACTTGCGCAAGGCAATCTCGCCCCCACCCACGACCAGCACCTGGCTGCCCCGCAGGTTGTGGAACAGCGGCAGGAACTCCATTTAGCCGATGATCTCCAGGCCGCCCATGTAAGGCTTGAGCACCTCAGGCACACGGATCGAACCGTCGGCCTGCTGGTAGTTCTCAAGCACCGCCACCAGGGTACGACCTACAGCCAGGCCCGAACCGTTGAGGGTGTGCACAAGCTCCGGCTTGCCGGTTTCCGGATTGCGCCAGCGCGCCTGCATGCGGCGCGCCTGGAAATCACCGCAGTTGGAGCACGAGGAGATCTCGCGGTACTTGTCCTGGCTCGGCACCCACACTTCGAGGTCGTAGGTTTTCACGGCGCTGAAGCCCATGTCGCCGGTGCACAGCGCCAGTACGCGGTACGGCAGCTCGAGCAGCTGCAATACGCGCTCGGCGTTGGCGGTCAGGCCTTCGAGGGCCTCCATGGATTTGCCCGGCTCGACCACCTGCACCATCTCGACCTTGTCGAACTGGTGCTGGCGGATCATGCCGCGGGTGTCGCGGCCCGACGCGCCGGCTTCGCTACGGAAGCACGGGGTGTGGGCGACGAACTTGATCGGCAACTGCCTGGCATCGACGATCTCGCCGGCCACGATGTTGGTCAGCGACACTTCGGCGGTCGGGATCAGGTAGAAGTCAGCCTCGCCTTCGCGGCTGATCTTGAACAGGTCTTCCTCGAACTTGGGCAACTGGCCGGTGCCTTGCAGCGCCGGAGCCTGTACCAGGTAAGGGGTGTAGGCCTCTTCGTAGCCGTGCTCGGCGGTGTGCAGGTTGATCATGAACTGTGCCAGCGCGCGGTGCAGGCGTGCGATCGGGCCACGCAGCAGGGCAAAGCGTGCGCCCGACAGCTTGGCGGCAGTCTCGAAATCGAGGTAGCCGTTGCGCTCGCCGAGGGCCACGTGGTCCTGGATGGCGAAATCGAAGGCACGCGGGGTGCCCCAGCGGCGTA
This sequence comes from Pseudomonas aegrilactucae, assembly GCF_019168305.1. Classification (GTDB taxonomy): domain Bacteria; phylum Pseudomonadota; class Gammaproteobacteria; order Pseudomonadales; family Pseudomonadaceae; genus Aquipseudomonas; species Aquipseudomonas aegrilactucae. The sequence continues at coordinate 38,675 of NZ_JAHTBI010000042.1, read as the reverse complement.
CTTCGACGTTGCCGTCTTCATCTTCACCGACCGGTACGCTGGCGTCCGGCAGGTTGGGGATGGTCAGCAGGATCGAGTCCAGCTCTTCGCGAATGCCATCGAGCTCGACCTTGCCGGCAGCCAGTTCGCCAGCCATGCGCTCGACGTCCGCCATCAGTGGGGCGATGTCCTCGCCCTTGGCCTTGGCCTGGCCGATGGACTTGGAACGGGCGTTACGCTCGGCCTGCAGCTGTTCGGTGCGGGTCTGCACAGACTTGCGGCGCTCTTCAAGTGCTTCGATGCGCGCGACATCCAGGCTGAAGCCACGGGAGGCCAGGCGGTCCGCCACTTCCTGAAGTTGGCCGCGTAACAGTTGGGAATCGAGCATATCGTTTTCTCGTTGGTTCAGAATTTGGTCAAGGACAAGCCGGCCCAGGTGGCGAGCAGGCCACCCACCACGCTGAGCGTGGCGTAGCCGAAGGCCAGTGGGGCTTGCCCGCTTTCGAGCAGGCGCACGGTGTCCATGGAAAAGGATGAAAAGGTCGTCAGGCCGCCAAGGAAGCCGACGATCAGGCCTGCGCGCAGTTCGACCGGCACCAGTGGGCGATGCACAAACAGCCCGTAGAGCAAGCCGATCAGCAGGCAGCCAATCAGGTTGACCGCCAGCGTACCGAGATAGAAGTGGCGTGGCCAGTGCGCATTGACCCAATTGCCCGCGGCAAAGCGCAGCAAGGTGCCGGCAATGCCTCCCGCACTGACGGCGACAACCAGTGCAATCACGGTTTTCTCCGTTGCCGCGGGCTCAACCGGTCGAGTTCGGCCAGGTGGCGCAGCTTCTCGCCGATCTTCAGCTCCAGGCCACGGGGCACGGGCTGGTAGTACTGACGCGGTTGCAGGTCATCCGGAAAATAGTCTTCGCCGGCAGCATAGGCATCGGGCTCGTCATGGGCGTAGCGGTATTCGTCGCCGTAGCCCAACTGCTTCATCAGCTTGGTCGGCGCATTGCGCAGGTGCAGCGGCACTTCCAGCGAGCCATGCTCGGCCGCTTCGCGCAGCGCGGTCTTGAAGCCCATGTACACCGCATTGCTCTTCGGCGCGCAGGCCAGGTAGGTAATGGCCTGGGCCACCGCCAGCTCGCCCTCGGGGCTGCCCAGGCGCTCCTGCACGTCCCAGGCGGCCAGGCACAGGCTCAGCGCACGTGGGTCGGCGTTGCCGATGTCTTCGCTGGCCATGCGCACCACGCGCCGCGCCAGGTACAGCGGGTCGCAGCCGCCGTCGAGCATGCGCGCGAACCAGTACAGCGCGCCGTCGGGGTTGGAGCCACGCACCGACTTGTGCAGCGCAGAGATCTGGTCGTAGAACGCCTCGCCGCCCTTGTCGAAACGCCGGCGAGTGTCGCCCAGCAGGCTTTGCAGCAGCTCCACGCCGATCTCGCTGCCATCTTCGGCAAGGTCCGAGGCGTTTTCCAGCAGGTTGAGCAGGCGCCGGCCATCGCCATCGGCGGCGGCCAGCAGCATCTTGAAGGCTTCAGCGCCAAGCGTCAGCTGGCGCTTGCCCAGGCCCCGTTCTTCGGTGAGAGCACGCTCCACCAGGCGGTGCAGCGCCGCTTCGTCGAGGCTCTTGAGCACGTACACCCGCGCGCGCGACAGCAGTGCGTTGTTGAGCTCGAACGAGGGGTTTTCGGTGGTGGCACCGATGAAAATCAGTGTGCCGTCCTCCACATAGGGCAGGAAGGCATCCTGTTGCGACTTGTTGAAGCGGTGCACTTCATCCACGAACAGGATGGTGCGCCGCCCATACTGGGCCGCCTGCTGCTTGGCGATTTCCACCGCCTGGCGGATCTCCTTGACCCCGGCCAGCACCGCAGAGACGGTCTCGAAGTGCGCCTCGCAGAACTGCGCCAGCAGCCGCGCCAGGGTGGTCTTGCCGACCCCCGGCGGGCCCCAGAAGATCATCGAGTGCAGCGCACCCTGCTCCAGTGCCTCGCGCAGCGGCTTGCCGCGCGCCAGCAGGTGCTGCTGGCCGACGTACTCATCCAGGTTGGCCGGGCGCAGGCGCGCGGCCAGTGGCTGGGCAACGGGGTCACTTCGAAACAGGTCCATGGGCGACGCTACTACCTCTTACTCCGAAATGACGTCTGCGCCTTTCGGGATATCGAACTTGAATTTGCTCGCCGGGATGGCCTCGTTGGCCTTGACCCCGGTGAACAGGATGTTGGTGCGCTGGCCGACGCTGTCGATCAGTTGCATGTCATTCACCAGGCCCTTGCGGAACGACAGGCGCAGCGAATCGAACAGGGTGTCCTTGGTTTTCGGCTTGAGCACGAAATCCATCACGTCACCCTGCTCCTTGGAGGTGATGTCGAAGCTCTGGCTGATTTTCGACACATCGCCCGACAACAGCAAGGCCGGGGTCTCGGTCAGGCGCTGGTCAAGCTTCTTGACGGTCGCCTGCTCCAGGTCCGGGTCCCACAGGGTGACGTTCTTGCCGTCCGATACCACCACCTGCTCGGCCGGTGCATCGGTGTGCCAGTAGAACAGACCAGGGCGCTGCACCGACATCTGGCCGGTGGTCTCCTGCAACTGGGTGCCGCCGCCATCGAGGGTCAGTTGGGAGAAGCGGGCACTGATCGTCTTGGACTTGTCCAGCAACTGGGTCAGGCGCGCGGCATCGGCCTCAGCGGCAAGGGCCGAAGCGCTGGATAGGGCCATGGCGGAAACCAACAGCATGCGAATCAGGCGCATGGAAATCCTCGTTGCAATTATGAAGGGGCCGGCAACCGTCAATGGCCACCGGCAAATTGAATCATCAGTCGCGCATCGGCCCCGGCGCAATCACTTCACGTGAGCCGTTGGTGTTCATGGCCGTGACCACGCCGGCCATTTCCATTGCCTCGATCATGCGCGCGGCGCGGTTGTAGCCGATCTTGAGCTTGCGCTGCACCGCCGAGATGGAAGCACGACGGCTTTCGAGCACGAACTGCACGGCTTCATCGTACAGCGCATCGGTTTCGGCATCGTCGTCACCGCCACCACCCCCGCCGCCGTCGAAGCCGCTGCCGGCCTCTTCGACACCACTGAGGATGTCGTCGTTGTAGTCCGGGGCGCCGCGCAGCTTCCAGGCCTCGACCACGCGGTGCACCTCTTCGTCGGAGACGAACGCGCCGTGTACACGGATCGGCAGGCTGGTGCCAGGTGGCATGTACAGCATGTCACCGTGGCCCAGCAGTTGCTCGGCGCCGCCCTGGTCGATGATGGTACGCGAGTCGATCTTGCTCGATACCTGGAACGCCATGCGGGTCGGGATGTTGGCCTTGATCAGGCCGGTGATCACGTCCACCGACGGGCGCTGCGTGGCCAGGATCAGGTGGATACCGGCTGCCCGCGCCTTCTGGGCGATACGTGCGATCAGCTCTTCGACCTTCTTGCCGACGATCATCATCATGTCGGCGAACTCGTCCACTACCACCACGATGGTCGGCAGGGTCTTGAGCAGCGGCGGCACGTCGTCCATGCTTTCGCGCTTGAACATCGGGTCGTAGATCGGCTCGCCCGCCTCCTCGGCGTCCTTCACCTTGCGGTTGAAGCCGGCCAGGTTACGTACGCCCATGGCGGCCATCAGCTTGTAGCGCCGCTCCATCTCAGCCACGCTCCAGCGCAACGCGTTGGCGGCGTCCTTCATGTCGGTGACCACCGGGCACAGCAGGTGCGGAATGCCTTCGTAGATCGACAGCTCGAGCATTTTCGGGTCGATCATGATCAGCTTGGCGTCTTCGGGGCCGGACTTGAACAGGATCGACAGGATCATCGCGTTCACACCCACCGATTTACCCGAACCGGTGGTACCAGCCACCAGCAGGTGCGGCATCTTGGCCAGGTCGGTGATCACCGGCTTGCCGCCGATGTCATGGCCCAGGGCCATAGTGACCGGCGACTTGGCTTCGTCGTATTGCGGCGACGACAGCACTTCGGAGAAACGCACGATCTGGCGGTCTTCGTTGGGGATCTCGATGCCCACGGTGGTCTTGCCGGGGATCACTTCGACCACGCGCACGCTGGTCACGGCCAGCGAACGCGCCAGGTCCTTGGCCAGGTTGGCGATACGGCTGACCTTCACGCCGGCGGCCGGCTGGATCTCGTAGCGGGTAATCACCGGGCCTGGGTGGATCGAGTCCACCGACACTTCCACGCCGAATTCCTTGAGCTTGATTTCGAGCAGATGGCCTACCCCGGCCAGGGATTCTGGCGAGTAGTTGACCTTCTTCTTCTCGGCCGGGTCGAGGATCGAGATCGGCGGCAGCGTGCCTTCGATGGCGCTGTCGACGAACAGCGGGGTCTGTTTTTCCTTCTGCACGCGCTTGCTGGGCTCCGGCGCCTTGGGCGGGGCCGGCATGATCACCGGCGGCACGTGCTGCTCGCGCTCGGCCACGTGCTTGCTCAGCGCGGTGTCGCGTTCGAGGATGCGTTCCTTGGCCTTGATCTGCTCGCGGCGGTCGGCCACTACAGGCGCGACCACATCGTGCACCTGCTCGTCGACTTCGCGCAGCTGGGCCACCAGGCGCTTGCGCTCGTTGCGCGCGGCCCACCAGCGGTTGGCGGCGCCCTGGAACAGCTCGAACAGGTCCAGGGTAATCTTGCCGGTGATGTCCATGACCTTGAACCACGACAGGTCGGTGAACACAGTCAGGCCAAACAGGAACAGAGCGATGAACATCAGGGTGCTGCCCTGCACGTTCAGGGCGTTCTTGGCCAGGTCACCGAGGCTTTCACCCAGCGCACCGCCCGCCGAGGCCGGCAGGCTGGGGGCCGAATGGAAGTGGATATGCGCCAGCGCCGCGCCCGACAGCACCAGGAACACCAGGCCGATCAGGCGCCATGAGAACAGCCAGCCGCTCCACTGCCAGGGCTGGTGACGCTCGCGGAAGATCTGCCAGGTCTTGATCGCCAGCAGCAACGGGAAAATGTAGGCGAAATAGCCCAGGACCATGAACAGCACGTCGGCAAAGAACGCCCCGGCGCGACCGGCGGCGTTCTGCACCTGCTCGACGTTGCTGGTGTGACTGAAACCCGGGTCGGCCTGGTCGTAGGTCAGCAGGGCCATCCACAGGTACAGGCACAGCGCGCCGATGGCGATCAGTGCACCTTCCTTGAGCCGGTAGTGCAGCTGCTGGCGCCAGAGCGGCTCGGGGCTGGGTGTTGCGGTGGATTTCTTCAAAACGCGTCTATTCCTGCGCTCAATGCGCGTCCAACAGGGGCTGGCCGGTAACGGGGCCAACAAACCACTACTTTTAACATTACTGCCCGCCTGCCGCCATGACGGCACGCCGGAACGAGGCGTAAACGGGGGCCAATTTCCTATACGGCAATTTGAGCACGCATTTTCTTTTGTGACAAAGGCTTATGCGGGGTTTTTGCGTAGTTGGGACAGCATAGTGCAGGTTAAGTTGCGGCGCGCTTGCAGCCGCTTTCGCTGGCAAGCCAGCTCCCACAGGCTCTGCGCTCACGTCAAGCACGCTGCCTGCCCTGTGGGAGCCGGCTTGCCGGCGAAGCTTTTTACAGCGATGCTGACCCACTCCCCTACCCTGCCGCAGTGCGATTGAACGACATGCTGACCTGGCTGAGCCGCAACAACCTGGACTTCCCGCCACTGGAAAAGGCCCTGCACGAGCCCAATGGCCTGCTGGCCGCCGGTGGCGACCTCAGCGCCGAACGCCTGGTGCAGGCCTATCGCCATGGCTGCTTTCCCTGGTACCAGGACAGCCAGCCCATCCTGTGGTGGTCGCCCGACCCGCGCACCGTGCTGTTCCCGGATGAGCTGCACGTGTCGCGCTCGCTGCGCAAGGTACTGCGCCAGGGCCGCTACGAGGTCAGCTTCGACCAGGACTTCGCTGCAGTCATCCAGGCCTGCGCCGCGCCGCGCGACTACGCCGACGGCACCTGGATCACCAACAACATGCAGGCGGCCTACCTCGAGCTGCACCAACAGGGCTTCGCCCATTCGGTGGAGGTTCGTGAAAACGGCGAACTGGTCGGCGGCCTGTATGGCCTGGCCATGGGCCGCCTGTTTTTCGGCGAATCGATGTTCAGCCGCGCCGACAACGCCTCCAAGGTCGGCTTCGTGCACCTGGTGCAGCACCTGAAGGAGGCCGGCGTGGTGCTGATCGACTGCCAGATGCCCACCGACCACCTGCACAGCCTGGGTGCCCGTGCCATCGCCAGGGCCAGCTTCGCCGAGTACCTGCGTGACTACCTCGACCAGCCCGCCAATGCCAGCTGGGTCTGCCGCCAAGCCGTTTGCTAGGCGAGTTTTCATAGCTGGCTTACACTTAAAACAAAAGTACCTCCCGAGGGGTTGATCATGACAGAGTTGGCGCGGCTGAAGTTCTATGCCACTCAACCCCATGCCTGCAGCTACCTGCCTGACGAGCAAGCCACCACGCTGTTCCTCGACCCGAGCCAGCCGATGGACGCCAACGTCTACGCAGACCTGTCGGAAATGGGTTTTCGACGTAGCGGCGACCACCTGTACCGCCCGCACTGCCAGAACTGCAGCGCCTGCGTACCGGCACGCATCCCGGCTGCGCGCTTTACCCCCAACCGTCAGCAGAAGCGCATCATCAAGCGCAATGCCGACCTGGTGGTGACCTCTGCACGCCCCAGCTTCAACGAAGAATACTTCGAGCTGTACCGGCGCTATATCGAGCAGCGCCACGCCGATGGCGACATGTACCCGCCCAGCCGTGACCAGTTCGCCACGTTCCTGGTGCGCGACCTGCCGTTTTCGCGCTTCTACGAGTTCCGCCTGGCCGGCAAGCTGCTGGCGGTGGCAGTCACCGACCTGCTGCCCAACGGCATTTCGGCGGTGTACACCTTCTACGAACCCGAAGAGGAGCGGCGCAGCCTGGGCCGCTTCGCGATCCTGTGGCAGATCAGCGAAACCCTGCGCCTGGGGCTCGAAGCGGTCTACCTCGGGTACTGGATCAAAAACTGCAAAAAGATGAATTACAAGACCCAGTACCGCCCCATCGAGCTGCTGATCAATCAGCGATGGGTCACGCTTAACTGAAACCCTTGGCTTGAACCCCATTTTTCGGGCACAATGCACGCCACTTTTTAGCCTGGCGCAGTTGCACCGGGCCGGCAACTGGACACCGAGGGCTTTACTGCATGTCGAAAGAAGACAGCTTCGAAATGGAAGGCACTGTCGTCGACACCCTGCCCAACACCATGTTCCGCGTGGAGTTGGAAAACGGGCACGTCGTTACCGCGCATATCTCTGGCAAAATGCGCAAGAACTACATCCGTATTCTCACTGGCGACAAGGTCCGCGTCGAACTGACGCCTTACGACCTGAGCAAAGGGCGCATCACCTACCGCGCCCGCTAAACGCTACACACAAAAACGCCCGGCCAATGCCGGGCGTTTTTGTGTGCCTGCTGAAAAGTCCAGCCAGCAAGGCTGGCTCCTACAGGCGTTGCGTAATCCTGCAGGAGCCGGCGCTTCAGGCCATTTCGGCCGTGGTCTCGAAGTCGAACACCAACTCGCCATCGCGCAGGTCGATGTGCACCACACCGCCATGCTCGGCCAGCTCGCCAAACAGGATCTCTTCAGCCAGTGGCCGCTTGATCTTGTCCTGGATAAGCCGCGCCATTGGCCGCGCGCCCATCTGCGCATCGTAGCCACCGGCTGCCAGGTAGCTGCGTGCAGCATCCGAGACCTCCAGCAATACGCGCTTGTCTTCCAGCTGCGCCTGCAGTTCGGTGAGGAACTTGTCGACCACGCTCTTGATCACTTCGTGGCTCAGGCGACCAAACTGGATGATGGTGTCCAGACGGTTGCGGAACTCCGGCGTGAAGCTCTTCTTGATCACTTCCATCGCGTCGGAGGAGTGGTCCTGATGGGTAAACCCGATCGAGGCCCGTGCAGCGGTCTCGGCACCGGCGTTGGTGGTCATGATCACGATCACGTTACGGAAGTCCGCCTTGCGCCCGTTGTTGTCGGTCAGGGTGCCGTGGTCCATCACCTGCAGCAGCAGGTTGAAGACTTCCGGGTGCGCCTTCTCGATCTCATCCAGCAACAGCACGCAGTGCGGCTGCTTGGTGATGGCCTCGGTCAAAAGGCCGCCCTGGTCGAAACCGACATAGCCCGGCGGTGCACCGATCAGGCGCGACACGGTGTGGCGCTCCATGTACTCGGACATGTCAAAGCGTACCAGCTCGACCCCCAGCGCCTTGGCCAGCTGACGCGCGGCCTCGGTCTTGCCAACCCCGGTAGGGCCCGCAAACAGGAACGACCCTACCGGCTTGTCCGGCGCCTTCAGACCCGCACGCGACAGCTTGATGGCAGTGGCCAGCGAGTCGATCGCGGCGTCCTGACCGAACACGGTCAGCTTCAGGTCGCGCTCCAGGTTACGCAACAGCTCCTTGTCGGAACTGGTGACGTGCTTTGGCGGGATACGCGCGATCTTGGCAACGATGTCTTCGACCTGCTGCACCTCGATGCGCTTTACACGCTTCTCGAGCGGCTGCAGGCGCTGGTAGGCACCCGCCTCGTCGATCACATCGATGGCCTTGTCCGGCATGTGCCGATCATTGATGTAGCGCGCTGCGAGCTCGGCAGCGGCACGCAGGGACTCATCGCTGTACTCGATGCTGTGATGGGATTCGAAGCGCCCCTTGAGGCCACGCAGGATACCGATGGTGTCTTCCACCGACGGCTCGCTGACATCGACCTTCTGGAAGCGCCGCGCCAGGGCACGGTCCTTCTCGAAGATGCCGCGAAACTCCTGGAAGGTGGTCGAGCCGATGCAACGGATATCACCCGACGACAACAGCGGCTTGAGCAGGTTGGACGCATCCATCACCCCGCCCGACGCCGCACCGGCACCGATGATGGTATGGATCTCGTCGATGAACAGGATCGCCTGCGGGCGCTTGCGCAGCTCGCCAAGCAGCGCCTTGAAGCGCTTTTCGAAGTCGCCACGGTACTTGGTACCGGCCAGCAGGGCGCCCAGGTCCAGCGAGTAGACCACGCTCTGCGCCAGCAGGTCAGGCACCTGGCCGTCGACGATGCGCTTGGCCAGGCCTTCGGCGATGGCAGTCTTGCCGACACCCGCCTCACCCACCAGCAGCGGGTTGTTCTTGCGGCGACGGGCGAGGATCTGCGCCACGCGCTCCACCTCGGACTCACGCCCGACCAGCGGGTCGATACGCCCCTGGCGTGCCAGCTCGTTGAGGTTGCTGGCATAGGCGTCCAGCGGGTTGCTGGAGGAGGACGTTTCGCCCCCCTCCTCGTCCTGCATGTCCTGCTCGCCGTCCTGGTGTTCGCCATGGCCGGGCACCTTGGAGATGCCGTGGGCGATGTAGTTGACCACGTCGATGCGTGCAACGCTTTGTTGCTTGAGCAGGAATACCGCCTGGCTTTCCTGTTCGCTGAAGATCGCCACCAGCACATTGGCGCCGGTGACTTCACGTTTGCCCGAACTCTGCACGTGGAACACGGCACGCTGAAGCACACGCTGGAAGCCCAGGGTTGGCTGGGTTTCGCGGTCTTCGTCGTGAACCGGGATCAGTGGCGTGGTGGAGTCGATGAACTCCTGCAGGTCGTGCTTGAGCTTGTCGAGGTTGGCTCCACAGGCACGCAAAACGGTTGCGGCGGCCTCATTATCCAACAGCGCCAGCAGAAGGTGTTCGACGGTCATGAACTCATGACGTTTCGAACGGGCCTCCTTGAAGGCCAGATTGAGGGTGACTTCGAGCTCGCGGTTTAACATAGCTTCACCTCATACCCAAGTGGTCGGCGATTAACCGTCCTTCTCGATTTCACAGAGTAGCGGATGCTGGCTTTCCCGGGCGTATTGGTTGACCTGCATGGCCTTGGTCTCGGCGATGTCGCGGGTAAACAATCCGCACACTGCCCGTCCTTCTGTATGGACGGCCAGCATGACCTTGGTCGCCAGCTCGCGATTCAGGTTAAAAAACACCTCGAGCACTTCGACGACGAAATCCATCGGTGTGTAGTCATCGTTGAACAAAACCACCTTGTACATCGGTGGCGCCTGCAGCGCGGGCTTGGCTTCCTGTACCGCCAGGCCAGAGCCATCGTCCTCATGCTGCTGCGGGGAATCCTGATTGAATGTTAGTCGAATCTGGCTATGTGCATGCATGGAAAGAATTTCATCATTTCGGCAAGTTAAGGTTGAATGTTGACCGCTGGGCCGACGCTGGTACGGCCGTCGCCTGACCTTGACTATCGGCAAAACGGTGTTACAACCAATAAGAGCCCACCGTGATCGATAAAGATCCGCGCAGTCAACCAGAATTTTCGCAGGTTCATATGCGGATGGAGTGGATGATACTCCAGTGATGGAGTCCTTTGCAGAGGGATATGAGGATGGCAACCGGCAAAGTCAAGTGGTTCAACAATGCCAAGGGGTACGGCTTCATCAATGAGGAAGGCAAGGACGAGGACCTGTTCGCCCACTACTCCGCCATCAGAATGGACGGCTACAAGACGCTCAAGGCCGGCCAGTTGGTTGCCTTCGATATAATTCAGGGGCCCAAAGGCCTGCATGCGGTAAACATCGGTGCAATCGGTGCAACCGCCATCCACGAGCCCACGAGCGTGGCTTCGACATCGACTGAAGCCTGACCTCAACCGACACAAAAAAACCGGCCAGCCCACCAGGGCTGGCCGGTTTTTTTTCGATGCCTGCCTACATGTGCTTGATCAGCGCCTCGCCAAAGCCTGAGCTCGACACCAGCGTGGCGCCGTCCATCAGGCGCTCGAAATCGTAGGTGACGGTCTTGGCCTTGATCGCCCCATTGGTGCCTTTGATGATCAGATCGGCCGCCTCGGTCCAGCCCAGGTGGCGCAGCATCATTTCCGCCGAGAGGATCACCGAGCCGGGGTTGACCTGGTCCTTGCCCGCGTACTTGGGCGCAGTACCGTGGGTCGCCTCGAACATCGCCACCGTGTCGGACAGGTTGGCGCCCGGCGCAATACCGATGCCGCCCACTTCCGCCGCCAGCGCATCGGACAGGTAATCACCGTTGAGGTTGAGGGTCGCGATCACGTCATATTCGGCGGGGCGCAGCAGGATCTGCTGCAGCATGGCGTCGGCAATGGCGTCTTTTACCACCACCTCGCGCCCGGTCCTGGGGTTCTTGAACTTCATCCACGGGCCGCCATCGAGCAGTTCGGCACCGAATTCGTTCTTCGCCACCTCGTAGCCCCAGTCCTTGAAGGCACCTTCGGTGAATTTCATGATGTTGCCTTTATGCACGATGGTCAGCGACTTGCGGTCGTTATCCACCACATATTGCAGGGCCTTGCGCACCAGGCGCTGGGTGCCTTCCTTGGATACCGGCTTGATGCCGATACCGCAATCCTGGTCGAAACGGATCTTGGTGACGCCCATTTCTTCCTTGAGGAACTTGATGACCTTGTTCGCCTCCGGCGACCCGGCCTTCCATTCGATGCCGGCATAGATGTCTTCGGAGTTCTCGCGAAAGATCACCATGTCGACGTCACCAGGCTTCTTCACCGGGCTCGGCACGCCCTCGAACCACACCACCGGGCGCAGGCACACATAAAGGTCAAGCTGCTGGCGCAGGGCCACGTTGAGCGAGCGGATACCGCCACCGACCGGGGTGGTCAGCGGCCCCTTGATCGACACCACATAGTCTTTCACTGCATCCAGGGTTTCCTGGGGCAGCCAGGTGTCCTGGTCGTAGACCTGGGTGGCCTTCTCGCCGGCATACACCTCCATCCACGAGATCTTGCGCTTGTCGCCGTAGGCCTTCTGGACTGCAGCATCGACCACCTTGATCATTACCGGGCTGACATCGACGCCAATGCCGTCGCCTTCGATAAAAGGAATGATCGGGTTGTCTGGAACATTGAGAGAATGGTCTGCGTTGACGGTGATTTTGTCGCCGACTGCCGGAACCTGGATTTTCTGGTATCCCATGCTGCACTCCGCTTTTTCTGGTTAGTAGGACTTCATGCAATCCCCTGAGCCTAACCCAGTTGAAGGCAGACGCAAACCTCGCCCGAAAAACCGGCATAACCGCGCAAAAAGCTCTACGTCTTTGGTCTAAAAGTGGCTATCCGACATGTTGCCCTTGATGATTACGACCAAGGGTTTGGTATACTGCGCCGGTGACCACAGGGTCACTGGGGGCAACCCGTCTGAATAGAGACTTGCGGCCCCGACAAGACTGGGCTGTTATCGCAGTTCAGCCGTTTGACACTCGACTGATGCAACCCACCATCACCGCCCGGAATCCTCGACTTTCTGCTCATGGATCTGCTTGAGCGAAGCGCCTATCCTGCGCACCACCGAGATTCCGTGCACGCTCAGCAAAACAGAGAGTTAACCCGAATATGCCCACCCGATCCAAGATCATCTATACCTTCACCGACGAAGCCCCCGCCCTCGCCACCTACTCACTGCTGCCTATCGTCGAAGCCTTCACCGCTACTGCCGACATTGCCGTCGAAACCCGCGATATCTCGCTGGCCGGCCGTATCCTTTCTGCCTTCCCCGAACAGCTCGGCGCCGACAAGCAAGTGGCCGACCATCTGGCAGAACTGGGCCAACTGGCAACCACGCCTGAAGCCAATATCATCAAGCTGCCGAACATCAGTGCTTCGGTGCCACAACTGAAAGCCGCGATCCAGGAACTGCAAGCCAAGGGCTTCAACATTCCTGACTACCCGGACACCATCGCCAGCGACGCCGACAAAGAAGCCCGCGCTCGCTACGACCGCATCAAGGGCAGCGCCGTGAACCCGGTACTGCGCGAGGGCAACTCCGACCGTCGCGCCCCGCTGTCGGTCAAGAACTACGCACGCAAGCACCCGCACAAGATGGGCGCCTGGGCTGCCGACTCCAAGTCGCACGTGGCCCACATGAGCAACGGCGACTTCTACGGCAGCGAAAAAGCCGCCCTGATCGAAGCCGATGACAGCCTGCGCATCGAACTGCTGGCCAAAGACGGCTCCACCACCGTCCTGAAAGAAAAGACCGCGGTCAAGGCCGGCGAAATCGTCGACTGCGCCGTGCTCAGCACCAAGGCGCTGCGCAGCTTCATCGCTGCCCAGATCGACGAGGCCAAGGCCCAGGGTGTACTGCTGTCGGTTCACCTGAAGGCCACCATGATGAAGGTCTCCGACCCGATCATGTTCGGCCAGATCGTCGCCGAGTACTACAAGGACGCGCTGACCAAGCACGCCGCCGTACTGGAGCAGGTCGGTTTCAACCTGAACAACGGTATCGGTGACCTGTACGCCCGCATCAAGGCCCTGCCGGCCGAGCAGCAGGCGCAGATCGAAGCCGATGTCCAGGCCGTCTACGCCGTGCGTCCAGCGCTGGCGATGGTCAACTCCGACAAGGGCATCACCAACCTGCACGTGCCGAGCGACGTCATCGTCGACGCCTCGATGCCGGCGATGATCCGCGACTCGGGCAAGATGTGGAACACCGAAGGCCAGCTGCAAGACACCAAGGCCGTGATCCCGGATCGCTGCTACGCCACCATCTACCAGGCGGTGATCGAAGACTGCAAGCAATACGGCGCCTTCGACCCTACCACCATGGGCAGCGTGCCGAACGTTGGCCTGATGGCGCAGAAAGCCGAAGAGTACGGCTCGCACGACAAGACCTTCCAGGCCAAGGTTGACGGCGTGATCCGCGTGGTCGACGGCAAGGGCAACCTGCTGCTGTCGCAGGACGTCGAAGCCGGCGACATCTTCCGCATGTGCCAGACCAAGGACGCGCCGATCCAGGACTGGGTCAAACTGGCCGTCAACCGCGCTCGCGCCAGCGCCACCCCAGCCATCTTCTGGCTCGACCCGCAACGCGCCCACGACGGCGTGCTGATCGAGAAGGTCCAGAAGTACCTGAAAGACCACGACACCGCTGGCCTGGACATCCGTGTCCTGTCGCCTGTCGAGGCCATGAAGGTATCGCTGGAGCGCATCCGCGCCGGCAAGGACACCATCTCGGTAACCGGCAACGTGCTGCGCGACTACCTGACCGACCTGTTCCCGATCATGGAGCTGGGCACCAGCGCCAAGATGCTTTCGATCGTACCGCTGATGAACAACGGCGGCCTGTTCGAGACCGGCGCCGGCGGCTCGGCACCCAAGCACGTGCAACAGCTGGTGGAAGAGAACTTCCTGCGCTGGGATTCGCTGGGCGAGTTCCTGGCCCTGGCCGCTTCGCTGGAGCACCTGAGCACCGCGTACGCCAACCCGAAAGCCAAGGTACTGGCTGCGACCCTGGACCAGGCCACCGGCCAGTTCCTGGACAACAACAAGTCCCCTGCGCGCAAGGTTGGCAGCATCGACAACCGTGGCAGCCACTTCTACCTGACCCTGTACTGGGCCCAGGCACTGGCTGCCCAGACCGACGACGCTGCCCTGCAGGCGCGCTTCGCACCGCTGGCCAAGGCCCTGACCGAGAACGAAGCGACCATCGTCGCCGAGCTCAACGCGGTTCAAGGCAAGCCAGTGGAAATCGGTGGTTACTACTACCCCGATGCCGAGCTGACGGCCAAGGCGATGCGCCCGAGCCAGACCTTCAACAGCGCGGTTGCCGCGCTGTAAGGTTGGCTTGACGTAACATCGGAAGCCCCGGCCACGCACCGGGGCTTTCGCTTTTCTGGAATCCGGCGGCGCGCCCTTCGCTGGCAAGCCAGCTCCCACAAGGTTCTGCGGTGCATGCAAAACCCTGTGAGAGCTGGCTTGCCAGCGAAGAGGCCGTAAAAAGCAATACAGGAGCACCTGCATGACCTGGCAACCCCACATCACCGTCGCCACCATCGTCGAAGACAACGGCCGCTTCCTGCTGGTCGAGGAATTCAAGGCCGGCAAGCACGTCCTCAACCAGCCTGCCGGCCACCTCGAAGCCAACGAAACCCTGCTGGAGGCCGCCCTGCGCGAAACCCTCGAAGAAACCGCCTGGGACGTCGAGCTCACTGGCATCGTCGGCATCTACCTGTACACCGCCCCCAGCAACGGCGTGACCTACCAGCGCATCTGCTTTGCCGCGCGCCCGCTCGGGCACCATCCCGAACGCGCACTGGACACCGATATCGTGCGCACCGCATGGCTGACCCGTGACGAACTGCTGGCCGACCCCGAACGCTGGCGCAGCGAGCTGGTACCCCAATGCATCGATGACTACCTGGCTGGCCCGCTGCACAGCCTGAGCCTGATCCGCAATTGAAACTGCGCATTTCGCCTTGCGCGACACAGCCTGATAGAATCGTCGTCTTTTTCCAGATACACAGCCGGTACCTATGACCAGTCCAGCACTTTACGAACCCGAAAAGACACGCGTCATCGTCGGCATGTCCGGCGGCGTGGACTCTTCCGTCTCCGCCCTTCTGCTGATGGAGCAGGGCTACCAGGTGGAAGGCCTGTTCATGAAGAACTGGGAAGAGGACGACGGCACCGAGTACTGCACCGCCCGTGAGGACCTGGCCGACGCCCAGGCCGTATGCGACCGCATCGGCATCAAGCTGCACACTGCCAACTTCGCTGCCGAGTACTGGGACCACGTGTTCGAGCACTTCCTGGAAGAGTACAAGGCCGGCCGCACGCCCAACCCCGATATCCTCTGCAACCGCGAAATCAAGTTCAAGGCGTTCCTCGACTACGCCCTGATGCTCGGTGCCGACCTGATCGCCACCGGCCACTACGTTCGCCGTCGCGATATCGACGGGCGTACCGAACTGCTCAAGGGCCTGGACCCGAACAAGGACCAGAGCTACTTCCTGCATGCTGTGGGCGGCGAGCAGATCGCCCGCACGCTGTTCCCGGTCGGTGAGCTGGAAAAGCCCGAAGTGCGCGCCATTGCCGAGAAACACGGGCTGGCCACAGCGAAGAAGAAAGACTCCACCGGCATCTGCTTTATCGGCGAACGACGCTTCAGCGACTTCCTCAAGCAATACCTGCCAGCACAACCGGGCGAGATCCAGACCACCGTGGGCGAGGTCATCGGCCAGCACCACGGCCTGATGTACCACACCATCGGCCAGCGTCAGGGCCTGGGCATCGGCGGGCTCAAGGATGCCAGTGACGAGCCGTGGTACGTATTGCAGAAGGACCTCACCCGCAACGTGCTGGTGGTGGGCCAGGGCAACGAGCACCCATGGCTGTTCTCGCGCGCCCTGCTTGCGTCGGAAATCTTCTGGGTCAACCCCGTCGACCTCTCCGGCCCGCGCCGCCTGACGGCCAAGGTGCGTTACCGCCAGAGCGACCAGCACTGCACGCTGGAACGCACCGAGAACGGCTACCGCGCCGTGTTCGACGAACCGCAGCGCGCAGTCACCCCGGGCCAGTCGGTGGTGTTCTATGACGGTGAAATCTGCCTGGGCGGCGGCGTGATCGAAGTGGCCGAGCCATGGAGCAGCCACTGATGAATCAGATGCAGGAGCAACTGATTGCGCTGGGCGGGGTGTTTCAGGCCGCCGTACTGGTCGACCGCATTGCCCGCACCGGCCAGGCCAGCGAGGCCGACCTTGGCTGCATGCTGGGCAGCCTGCTGGTGCGCGACCCCAAGGACACCCTTGAGGTGTTCGGCGGCGACGACCTGAACCTCAAGGATGGCTACCGCGCCCTGGCCAGCGCACTGGAGCGCGATCCCGGCAGCCTGCAGCGCGAGCCCCTGCGCTATGCGCTGTCGATGCTGGGCCTGGAGCGCCAACTGGCCAAGCGTGGCGACATGCTCGACACCATCGGCAAGCGCCTGCCACAGATCCAGTCCCAGGCCGACCATTTCGGCCTGGTACACGAAAACGTGATCGCCTCCAGCGGCGCGCTGTACCAGGACACCCTGAGCACCCTGCGCCAACGTATCCAGGTGCATGGCGACATGCGCAACCTGCAGCAGCCCAACAATGCCTCGAAAATCCGCGCCCTGCTGCTGGCCGGCATTCGCGCGGCACGCCTGTGGCGCCAGCTGGGCGGCCATCGCTGGCAGTTGGTGATCAGCCGGCGCAAGCTGCTCAAGGAGCTGTACCCGATGCTACGCGGCTGACCTTTTGTCACCCTCAAAACCCGGGCGCGTTTTTCATGTATGATATGCGCCCTTTTCGTTGCCCGACTGTCCGAGAACACCCCATGCAGCTTTCCTCGCTCACTGCGGTTTCCCCTGTTGACGGCCGCTACGCCGGCAAAACCCAGGCCCTGCGCCCTATTTTCAGCGAATACGGCCTGATCCGTTTCCGCGCCCTGGTTGAGGTTCGCTGGCTCCAGCGCCTGGCCGCTCACCCGCAGATCGCTGAAGTTCCGGCGTTTTCTGCCGAAGCCAACGCGGTGCTCAATGCCCTGGCCGACGACTTCGCCCTCGAGCACGCCGAGCGCGTCAAAGAGATCGAGCGCACCACCAACCACGACGTCAAGGCCATCGAATACCTGCTCAAGGAGCAGGCCGCCAAGCTGCCAGAGCTGGCCAAGGTCAGCGAGTTCATTCACTTTGCCTGCACCAGCGAGGACATCAACAACCTGTCCCACGGCCTGATGCTGCGCGAAGGTCGCGACACCGTGCTGCTGCCGCTGATGCGCCAGATCGCCGAGTCGATCCGTGAGCTGGCCCACCGCTTCGCCGACGTGCCGATGCTGTCGCGCACCCACGGCCAGCCAGCCTCGCCGACCACCCTGGGCAAAGAGCTGGCCAACGTGGTGTATCGCCTGGAGCGCCAGATCGCCCAGGTAGCCGCTGTGCCGCTGCTGGGCAAGATCAACGGCGCCGTAGGCAACTACAACGCCCACCTGTCGGCCTACCCGCAGATCGACTGGGAAGCCAACGCCCGCGCCTTCATCGAAGACGAGCTGGGCCTGGAGTTCAACCCGTACACCACCCAGATCGAGCCGCACGACTACATTGCCGAGCTGTTCGACGCGATTGCCCGCTTCAACACCATCCTGATCGACTTCGATCGTGATATCTGGGGCTACATCTCGCTGGGCTACTTCAAGCAGCGCACCATTGCCGGCGAAATCGGTTCCTCGACCATGCCGCACAAGGTCAACCCGATCGACTTCGAAAACTCCGAAGGCAACCTGGGCATCGCCAACGCACTGTTCCAGCACCTGGCCAGCAAGTTGCCGATCTCGCGCTGGCAGCGCGACCTGACCGACTCCACCGTGCTGCGCAACCTGGGCGTCGGTTTCGCCCACAGCGTGATCGCCTACGAGGCGAGCCTCAAAGGCATCAGCAAGCTGGAAATCAACGAAGCGCGTATCGCCGAAGACCTGGACGCCTGCTGGGAAGTCCTGGCCGAGCCGATCCAGACCGTGATGCGCCGCTACGACATCGAAAACCCGTACGAGAAGCTCAAAGAGCTGACCCGCGGCAAAGGTATCAGCCCTGAAGCGCTGTTAACCTTCATCGATGGCCTGGACATGCCGGCCGAAGCCCGCGCCGAACTGAAGAAGCTGACCCCGGCCAACTACATCGGTAACGCTGCGGCACAAGCCAAACGCATCTGATTCACCCCCGCGTTTTGACGCCCGGCTTAGCCGGGCGTTTTTATTGCTGAAAGAAAATTACTTTTTTTCAATAGGTTACACATGAATCCTGATACACCACTTCAGTTGCTGGGCGGCCTGACTGCCCGCGAATTCCTGCGCGATTACTGGCAGAAGAAGCCCTTGCTGGTTCGCCAGGCCTTCCCCGACTTCGAAAGCCCGATCGACGCCGACGAACTGGCTGGCCTGTCGCTGGAAGAAGAAGTCGAAGCGCGCCTGGTCATCGAACATGGCGAGCGCCCGTGGGAGCTGCGCCGCGGGCCGTTCAACGATGACACCTTCAGCACTCTGCCGGAACGCGACTGGACCCTGCTGGTCCAGGCCGTCGACCAGTTCGTGCCGGAAGTCGCCGAGCTGCTGGAGAACTTCCGCTTCCTGCCAAGCTGGCGCATCGACGATGTGATGATCAGCTTTGCCGCCCCCGGTGGCAGCGTTGGTCCGCACTTCGACAACTACGACGTATTCCTGCTGCAAGGCCAGGGCAAGCGCAACTGGAAGATCGGTCAGATGTGCGACAGCGACAGCCCGCTGATCGAGCACGCCGACCTGCGCATCCTCGCCGATTTCGAGCAGACCGACGAGTGGACCCTGGAACCGGGCGACATGCTCTACCTGCCGCCGCGCCTGGCCCACTACGGCATCGCCGAAGACGACTGCCTGACCTACTCGGTGGGCTTCCGTGCGCCGAGTGCGGCTGAAGTGCTGACCCACTTCACCGACTTCCTCAGCCAGTTCCTGCCGGACGAAGAGCGCTACAGCGATGCCGACGCCCAGCCGGTGAGCGACCCGCACCAGATCCAGCACGACGCCCTGGACCGCCTCAAGGGCCTGCTGGCCGAGCACATGAGCGACGAGCGCCTGCTGCTGACCTGGTTCGGCCAGTTCATGACCGAGCCACGCTACCCGGAAATGGTGGCGGGCGAAGCCTTGAGCGAAGAAGAGCTGGTTGATGCGCTGGAACAGGGTGCACTGCTGATCCGCAACCCGAGTGCGCGCCTGGCCTGGTCGGAAGTCGACGACAACCTGCTGTTGTTCGCCAGCGGCCAGAGCCGCTTGCTGCCGGGCGAGCTGCGCGACCTGCTGAAGCTGATCTGCGCCGCCGACGCGCTGCACGTCGAAAACCTGGCGCAGTGGCTGGGCGACGAGAATGGCGTTACCCTGATCTGCGAGCTGGTCAAGCAAGGAAGCCTGGGGTTTGCCAATGAATAAGATCAAGGTCCGCCTGGCCGACTGGCAGAAAGACAACGCCGACATCCGGCGCATCCGCGAAGCGGTGTTCATCGCTGAGCAGAACGTGCCGCCGGAGCTGGAGTGGGATGCCGACGACAACGTCGCCGTGCATTTCCTGGCCATGGAAGACGACTACGCCATCGGTACCGCGCGTCTGCTGCAGGACGGCCAGATCGGCCGCGTGTCGGTGCTCAAGGACTGGCGCGGGCTGAAGGTCGGCGACGCACTGATGCATGCGGCGATCGTCGAGGCGCAGAATCGCGACCTCAGCCAGCAAAAACTGACGGCGCAGGTGCATGCCACGGCGTTCTACGAGCGCCTGGGTTTCAAGGTGGTCAGCGAAGAATTCCTCGAGGCGGGCCTGCCGCACGTGGAGATGGTGCGCGACTCCAAGGCCATCGCCTGACCCCAACCGCTTCGCTGGCAAGCCAGCTCCCACAATGGGATCAGTGATCTGAAGATGCTCACTGTACCGGTGGGCGCTGGCTTGCCAGCGAAGAGGCCAGCACAGTCGCTACAAATTTGCCATCATGTCCACTCCACCCGCGGAGACCATGGACATGCCGCTACGCCCCCTGCTCGCTTCCCTGCTTCTGTCGTTCAGCCTCAGCGCGCTGGCCGCCACCGAAGTCCTGCCGCTGAACCATCGCACCAGCGCCGAACTGCTGCCCACCGCACAAGCCTTCATCGGCAAGGACGGCAGCGTCAGCACGTTCGAGAACAAACTGATCGTGAATGCCGAACCCGGCAAGATCGATGAACTGCGCACCTTGCTGCAGCAACTCGACACCGCCCCCAAGCGCCTGCTGATCAGCGTCGACAACAACGACAGCAACTTCCAGGACAACCGCGGCAATGCGCGGGTGATTCGCTATGGCACCGCCAACCGCGAAGGCGGCCTGCAACAGGTTCAAGCCAGCGAAGGCACGCCAGCGCTGATCCAGGTCGGCCAGAGCATCCCCATCACCACGACCCAGACCGACACCTACGGCCGCGCGCAGAGCAACACCGAGTACCGCAACGTCACCCAGGGCTTCTACGTCACCGCCAGCGTCTCCGGCGAGACCGTGCACCTGAACATCAGCACCAACAATGACCGGATGAGCCAGGAACGCCCCGATGTAGTGGACGTGCAAAGCACCGACACAAAGGTCACCGGCAAGCTGGGCGAGTGGATCACCCTGGCAGGGGTAAACGGTCAAAGTCAGTCCGAACGCAGTGCTTCGGCACTCAGTTACTCCACCCAGCGCGGTGAAAACATGACTTTACGGGTAAAAGTCGACGCAGTGGACTGACCCCGCGCAAATCAAGGCCTCGACCAAAGGCCTCGAAACTGACTGATGAGTCGTATTAGACCAAAGATGTAGTGAGGCAAAAAAAGCACTACAAAACATTTGACGCCCTCAGAACAGGGAGGCATGATGGCCCCGCTCCCGCTAATCAGGGGCCCTGGCAAGGGCCTTCGCGTCGCGCTCTGACCTACCCGACTTGAGCCGATGCGTGTCTGTACAGCCCACAAGGCAGTTTGACGAGATTGCGACTGGAACGAAGTTGTCCCGAGGGACGGAAGCGCACTACACGGTATACGGCACAGCCTGTTCGACGCAGCACGGCAACCACGAGCCAACCTGCCCGACGACGACGCCAAGGACCCGCTCACTTCCCCCTTCGAGCCCCATCGTTCACCGTCGCCATTTCGCCTGCGACCAACCGCCAGTGCTTCTGATCAGCGAGCAATCGGAGCTGCCCCTGTACTGAACAGCGCAGCCGACAGAGCGAACATTTTTTACCGACCTATGCGACGAGGTTTACTTTCATGGCACTGACACGCGAACAGCAAATTGCAGCCCTCGAAAAAGACTGGGCCGAGAACCCACGCTGGAAAGGCGTGACCCGTACCTACTCTGCCGCTGATGTCGTTCGTCTGCGTGGCTCGGTGCAACCTGAGCACACCCTGGCCCGCATGGGTGCCGAGAAGCTGTGGAACCTGGTCACCAAAGGTGCCCACCCTTCGTTCCGCCCTGAAAAAGATTTCGTCAACTGCATGGGCGCCCTGACCGGCGGCCAGGCCGTTCAACAGGTCAAGGCCGGCATCCAGGCCATCTACCTGTCCGGCTGGCAAGTGGCTGCCGACAACAACTCGGCCGAGTCCATGTACCCCGACCAGTCGCTGTACCCGGTGGACTCCGTGCCAACCGTGGTCAAGCGCATCAACAACTCGTTCCGCCGCGCCGACCAGATCCAGTGGAAAGCCGGCAAGAACCCGGGCGATGACGGCTACATCGATTACTTCGCACCGATCGTGGCAGACGCCGAAGCCGGTTTCGGCGGCGTGCTCAACGCCTACGAGCTGATGAAGAACATGATCGAGGCAGGCGCTGCCGGCGTGCACTTCGAAGACCAGCTGGCCTCGGTGAAAAAGTGCGGCCACATGGGCGGCAAGGTACTGGTACCGACCCAGGAAGCCGTACAGAAGCTCAGCGCTGCCCGCCTGGCGGCCGACGTTGCCGGTGTACCGACCATCATCCTGGCCCGTACCGACGCCAACGCCGCCGACCTGCTGACCAGCGACTGCGACCCGTACGACCAGCCGTTCGTGATCGGCGAGCGTACGCCTGAAGGCTTCTACAAGGTACGTGCCGGCCTGGACCAGGCAATTGCCCGCGGCCTGGCGTACGCCCCCTATGCCGACCTGATCTGGTGTGAAACTGCCAAGCCGGACCTGGACGAAGCGCGCCGCTTTGCCGAAGCGATCAAGAAGGAGTACCCGGACCAGATCCTGTCGTACAACTGCTCGCCTTCCTTCAACTGGAAGAAGAACCTGGACGACGCGACCATTGCCAAGTTCCAGCGCGAGCTGTCGGCCATGGGCTACAAGCACCAGTTCATCACCCTGGCCGGCATCCACAACATGTGGCACGGCATGTTCAACCTGGCGCACGACTACGCCCGCAACGACATGACCGCCTACGTGAAGCTGCAGGAGCAGGAATTCGCCGACGCCTCCAAAGGCTACACCTTCGTGGCGCACCAGCAGGAAGTGGGCACTGGCTACTTCGACGACATGACCACCGTGATCCAGGGTGGCAAGTCTTCGGTCACCGCCCTGACTGGCTCGACGGAAGAAGAGCAGTTCCACTGATCGGCTGATCGATGGTGACATTCGGGTAACGCAAGACCCGGGGCCTGTGATGGGGCCCCGGGTTTTGTGCTTATGACCCGCGATGGTGCCTGCAAACTCGGCGCAAGGCTTCCCTATTCCACCCGATTGGCTATGCTAGGTGCACAAGAACACCAAGGATCGGCCATGTCCCGCCCCTACCCGCTACTCGGCACCACCCTGCTTGCCGCTGCCCTCCAGGCATATGCCCAGCCGTCATCACCAGGCTCGGCCATTGGGCAGGCAGCGCTCAAAACCTTGATCCAGAGCCACACTACCCAAGGCAAAAGCTGCTAGAACAGCGGGCGTGCAAACTTGTCAGTGACGGCGCCGCAAGGCAACTTTGTAGTTGACATGAAAGGTAGGAATAACAGGAGACCTTCAAATGATATCAATTATCATTACGAAAGTTGCAATTCATTACCCAATGCAAGAAACATAATTAACAAAACCGCGTGCAATCCACGGCCTGTGGGGCTTGCAGCCTGTTACGAAAGACTTTTGTTCTTAATGCTACGAATAAATTTGCTGCAGAAATTTTACTTGCTACGGGTTTACCCATAAAATCAGCGCGATAGATTTCGCTGCGACATATCGTCACTGCTCTACTTCTTTTCAAGCTCAGAGACCAAGCACTCTGTTAAGGATTTTCAGCATGCCCGATTCGACAGGACTCATCGCCCACAACTGGGGCTTTGCCATTTTCCTTTTGGGTGTCGTCGGCCTGTGCGCCTTCATGCTCGGCCTGTCTGCGCTGCTCGGCAGCAAGGCCTGGGGCCGCAGCAAGAACGAACCCTTCGAGTCCGGCATGCTGCCAACAGGCGGTGCCCGCCTGCGTCTTTCCGCCAAATTCTATCTGGTCGCGATGCTGTTCGTGATCTTCGATATCGAAGCCCTCTTTCTCTTTGCATGGTCTGTGTCCGTCCGCGAAAGCGGCTGGACCGGGTTCGTCGAAGCACTCGTTTTCATAGCAATTCTGTTGGCAGGTCTTGTCTACCTTTGGCGCGTCGGGGCCCTCGATTGGGCTCCCGAAGGTCGTCGCAAGCGGCAAGCGAAGCTGAAACAATGAGGCTTTGGCAATGCAATACAATCTCACCAGGATCGACCCGGATGCCCCTAACGAGGAGTATCCAATCGGTGAACGGGAAACCGTCTCCGACTCGCTGCTAGAGGACCAGGTCCACAAGAACATCTTCATGGGCAAGCTTGAAGATGTACTCAGTGGCGCGGTCAACTGGGGGCGCAAAAACTCCCTGTGGCCGTACAACTTCGGCCTCTCCTGCTGCTACGTGGAAATGACCACGGCCTTCACGGCGCCCCATGACATCGCGCGCTTCGGCGCCGAGGTGATCCGGGCATCGCCGCGTCAGGCCGACTTCATGGTCATCGCCGGCACCTGCTTCATCAAGATGGCGCCGATCATCCAGCGCCTGTACGAGCAGATGCTCGAGCCCAAGTGGGTCATCTCCATGGGTTCGTGCGCCAACTCCGGCGGCATGTACGACATCTACTCGGTCGTTCAGGGGGTCGACAAGTTCCTCCCCGTGGACGTCTACGTGCCTGGCTGCCCGCCTCGCCCTGAAGCGTTCCTGCAAGGCTTGATGCTGTTGCAGGAATCGATCGGCAAGGAACGTCGCCCGCTTTCCTGGGTTGTCGGTGATCAGGGCGTGTACCGCGCCGAGATGCCGTCCCAGAAAGAGCAGCGCCGAGAGCAGCGCATCCAGGTTACCCACCTGCGCAGCCCCGACGAAGTCTGATCCAGCGACCTGCCGCCCGTTCACCTGAACAGGCGGCCTGGCTTCATTCTCTACGTTGACCCAAAGCGACCGAGACCATGACAGCGGACACCGCTATTTATATCCCGCCTTACAAGGCTGACGACCAGGATGTGGTCGTCGAATTGAACAATCGTTTCGGCCCCGAGGCGTTCACCGCCCAGGCCACCCGTACCGGCATGCCGGTGCTGTGGGTTGCCCGCGCCAAACTGATCGAAGTGCTGACCTTCCTGCGCAACGTGGCCAAGCCGTACAGCATGCTGTACGACCTGCACGGCGTGGACGAGCGTCTGCGCACCCAGCGTCGCGGCCTGCCGGGCGCCGACTTCACCGTGTTCTACCACCTGATGTCGGTGGAGCGTAACAGCGACGTGATGATCAAGGTGGCGCTGAACGAGGGCGACCTGAACGTTCCGACCGTCACCGGTATCTGGCCCAATGCCAACTGGTACGAGCGTGAAGTGTGGGACATGTTCGGCATCGACTTTGCCGGCCACCCGCACCTGACCCGCATCATGATGCCACCCACCTGGGAAGGTCACCCGCTGCGCAAGGACTTCCCGGCCCGCGCCACCGAGTTCGACCCGTACAGCCTGAACCTGGCCAAGCAGCAGCTCGAGGAAGAAGCTGCACGCTTCAACCCCGAAGCCTGGGGCATGAAGCGTTCCGGCGCCAACGAGGACTACATGTTCCTCAACCTGGGCCCCAACCACCCTTCGGCCCACGGTGCGTTCCGTATCGTGCTGCAGCTGGACGGTGAAGAGATCGTCGACTGCGTCCCGGACATCGGCTACCACCACCGTGGTGCCGAGAAGATGGCCGAGCGTCAGTCCTGGCACAGTTTCATTCCCTACACCGACCGTATCGACTACCTGGGCGGGGTGATGAACAACCTGCCGTACGTGCTCGCGGTCGAGAAGCTGGCCGGCATCAAGGTGCCGGAGAAGGTCGACACCATCCGCATCATGATGGCCGAGTTCTTCCGCATCACCAGCCACCTGCTGTTCCTGGGTACCTATATCCAGGACGTCGGCGCCATGACCCCGGTGTTCTTCACCTTCACCGACCGTCAGCGCGCCTACACCGTGATCGAAGCCATCACCGGTTTCCGCCTGCACCCGGCCTGGTACCGCATCGGTGGCGTGGCCCACGACCTGCCGCGCGGCTGGGAGAAACTGGTCAAGGACTTCGTCGACTGGCTGCCCAAGCGCCTCGACGAGTACACCAAGGCTGCCCTGCAGAACAGCATCCTCAAGGGCCGTACCATCGGCGTGGCCGCCTACAACACCAAAGAGGCCCTGGAATGGGGCGTCACCGGTGCCGGCCTGCGTTCGACCGGTTGCGATTTCGACCTGCGCAAGGCGCGTCCGTACTCGGGCTACGAGAACTTCGAGTTCGAAGTGCCGCTGGCCAGCAATGGCGATGCCTACGACCGCTGCATGGTGCGCGTCGAAGAAATGCGCCAGAGCATCAAGATCATCGACCAGTGCATGCGCAACATGCCGGCCGGCGCGTACAAGGCGGACCACCCGCTGACCACGCCGCCGCCAAAAGAGCGCACCCTG
Organism: Pseudomonas aegrilactucae; assembly: GCF_019168305.1. Taxonomy (GTDB): domain Bacteria; phylum Pseudomonadota; class Gammaproteobacteria; order Pseudomonadales; family Pseudomonadaceae; genus Aquipseudomonas; species Aquipseudomonas aegrilactucae. Next base: position 12,424 of record NZ_JAHTBI010000042.1, on the reverse strand, counting down.
CAGCACATCGAGACCCTGATCACGCACTTCCTGCAAGTTTCGTGGGGCCCGGTTATGCCGGCCAACGAATCCTTCCAGATGATCGAAGCGACCAAGGGCATCAACAGTTACTACCTGACGAGCGATGGCGGAACCATGAGTTACCGCACCCGGATTCGCACCCCGAGCTACCCGCACCTGCAGCAGATCCCTTCGGTGATCCGCGGCAGCATGGTCGCGGACCTCATTGCGTACCTGGGCAGTATCGACTTCGTTATGGCTGACGTGGACCGCTAAGCATGAACAACACGCTTATCCAAACCGACCGTTTCGCCCTGAGCGAAACCGAGCGCTCGGCCATCGAGCACGAGATGCATCACTACGAGGACCCGCGCGCGGCGTCCATCGAAGCCCTGAAGATCGTTCAGAAGGAACGCGGCTGGGTGCCGGACGGCGCGGTCTATGCCATCGGCGAAGTGCTGGGCATCCCTGCCAGCGACGTCGAAGGCGTGGCCACCTTCTACAGCCAGATCTTCCGCCAGCCGGTCGGTCGCCACATCATTCGCGTGTGCGACAGCATGGTCTGCTACATCGGCGGCCACGAGTCGGTGGTCAGCCAGATCCAGAGCGAGCTGGGCATCGGCCTGGGCCAGACCACCGCAGACGGGCGCTTCACCCTGCTGCCAGTGTGCTGCCTGGGCAACTGCGACAAGGCCCCGGCGCTGATGATCGACGACGACACCTTTGGCGACGTGCAACCTGCCGGCGTTACCAAACTGCTGGAGGGTTACGTATGACCATCACTTCCTTCGGCCCGGCCAACCGCATTGCGCGCGCCGCTGAAACCCATCCGCTGACCTGGCGCCTGCGTGACGACGGCGAACCGCTGTGGCTCGACGAGTACCAGGCCAAGGACGGCTACGCCGCTGCCCGCAAGGCACTGGCGCAGATGTCGCAGGACGACATCGTGCAGACCGTCAAGGACTCCGGCCTCAAGGGCCGTGGGGGTGCGGGCTTCCCAACGGGCGTCAAATGGGGCCTGATGCCCAAAGACGAATCCATGAACATCCGCTACCTGCTGTGCAACGCGGATGAAATGGAGCCCAACACCTGGAAAGACCGCATGCTGATGGAGCAACAGCCCCATCTGCTGATCGAAGGCATGCTGATCAGTGCTCGCGCACTCAAGGCCTACCGCGGCTACATCTTCCTGCGTGGCGAGTACACCACCGCAGCGCGCAACCTCAACCGTGCGGTCGAGGAAGCCAAGGCGGCCGGCCTGCTGGGCAAGAACATCCTGGGCAGCGGCTTCGACTTCGAGCTGTTCGTGCACACCGGCGCCGGGCGTTACATCTGCGGTGAAGAAACCGCACTGATCAACTCCCTCGAAGGCCGCCGCGCCAACCCGCGCTCCAAGCCGCCCTTCCCTGCCGCCGTGGGCGTGTGGGGCAAGCCGACCTGCGTGAACAACGTCGAAACCCTGTGCAACGTGCCGGCCATCGTCGGCAACGGCATCGACTGGTACAAGTCGCTGGCCCGCGAAGGCAGCGAAGACCACGGCACCAAGCTGATGGGCTTCTCCGGCAAGGTGAAGAACCCGGGCCTGTGGGAGCTGCCATTCGGCGTCACCGCCCGCGAGCTGTTCGAAGACTACGCCGGCGGCATGCGTGATGGCTTCAAGCTCAAGTGCTGGCAGCCAGGCGGCGCCGGTACCGGCTTCCTGCTGCCCGAGCACCTCGACGCGCAGATGTACGCCGGCGGCATCGCCAAGGTCGGCACCCGGATGGGGACGGGCCTGGCCATGGCCGTGGACGACAGCGTCAACATGGTCTCGCTGCTGCGCAACATGGAAGAGTTCTTTGCCCGCGAATCGTGCGGCTTCTGCACCCCGTGCCGCGATGGCCTGCCATGGAGCGTCAAGCTTCTGCGCGCCATCGAGAAAGGCCAGGGCCAGCAAGGCGACATCGAGACGCTGCTGGGGCTGGTCGGTTTCCTCGGCCCAGGCAAGACCTTCTGCGCTCACGCACCGGGTGCGGTCGAGCCGTTGGGCAGTGCCATCAAATACTTCCGCCCCGAGTTCGAAGCCGGTATCGCAGCCACTGCTGCACCGCGCCCGGACCTGGCAAAACCGATTGTGGTCGGCGCATAACGAATAAAAAGACGGGCGGTCCGTGCCGCCCGTTGCCCACGATGCTCGCCCGGGAAACCCCGCCGCGAGCCGCAGGCACACAGCTTTCCATTAGCCACGCCCGCACACGCGGGCCAACGAAGAACTTTGAACCATGGCCACTATCCACGTAGACGGCAAAGAGCTCGAAGTCAACGGTGCAGACAACCTGTTACAGGCGTGTCTGTCACTAGGCCTCGACATCCCTTATTTCTGCTGGCACCCGGCGCTCGGTAGCGTCGGCGCCTGCCGCCAGTGCGCGGTCAAGCAGTACACCGACGAGAACGACACCCGTGGTCGTATCGTCATGTCCTGCATGACCCCTGCCACCGATGGCAGCTGGATTTCCATCGAAGACGAAGAAGCCCGCGTGTTCCGCGCCAGCGTCGTCGAATGGCTGATGACCAACCACCCGCACGACTGCCCGGTGTGCGAGGAAGGCGGTCACTGCCACCTGCAAGACATGACGGTGATGACCGGCCACAACGAGCGCCGCTATCGCTTCACCAAGCGCACCCACCAGAACCAGGAACTCGGCCCGTTCATCTCCCACGAGATGAACCGCTGCATCGCCTGCTACCGCTGCGTGCGCTACTACAAGGACTACGCCGGCGGTACCGACCTGGGCGTATTCGGTGCACACGACAACGTGTACTTCGGCCGTGTCGAGAGCGGCACGCTGGAGAGCGAGTTCTCCGGCAACCTGACCGAGGTGTGCCCGACCGGTGTGTTCACCGACAAGACCCACTCCGAGCGCTACAACCGCAAGTGGGACATGCAGTTTGCCCCGAGCATCTGCCATGGCTGCTCCAGCGGCTGCAACATCAGCCCGGGTGAGCGCTACGGTGAACTGCGCCGCATCGAGAACCGTTTCAACGGTTCGGTGAACCAGTACTTCCTGTGCGACCGTGGCCGTTTCGGCTATGGCTACGTCAACCGCACCGACCGCCCACGCCAGCCGCTGCTCGAAGGCGGCCAGAAGCTGGGCCTGGACGCTGCGCTGGACAAGGCCGCCGACCTGCTGCGCGGCCGTACCATCGTCGGTATCGGCTCGCCACGCGCCAGCCTCGAAAGCAACTACGGCCTGCGCGAGCTGGTGGGTGCCGAGTACTTCCACTCGGGTATGGAAGCCGGTGAGCTGGAGCGCGTGCGCCTGGCCCTGCAAGTCCTCAACGACAGCCCGCTGCCGGTACCGACCCTGCGCGACATGGAAGACCATGACGCGGTATTCGTGCTTGGCGAAGACCTGACCCAGACCGCCGCACGCCTGGCCCTGGCCCTGCGCCAGTCGGTCAAGGGCAAGGCCGAGGCCATGGCCGACGCCATGCGCGTGCAGCCTTGGCTGGATGCCGCGGTGAAGAACATCGGCCAGCACGCCATGTACCCGCTGTTCATCGCCAGCCTCACCGACACCAAGCTCGATGACGTGGCCGAAGAGTGCGTGCACGCGGCCCCCGATGACCTGGCCCGTATCGGTTTCGCCGTGGCCCACGCCATCGACCCGAGTGCGCCGGCCGTCGAAGGCCTGGACGCCGAAGCCGTCGAGCTGGCCAGGCGCATCGCCGAGGCCCTGGTCGCGGCCAACCGTCCGCTGGTGGTTGCCGGTACTTCGCTGGGCTCCAAGGCCCTGATCGAAGCCGCCGCCAACATCGCCAAGGCACTGAAGCTGCGCGAGAAGAACGGCTCGCTGAGCCTGGTGGTGCCCGAGGCCAACAGCCTGGGCCTGGCCATGCTCGGTGGCGAGTCGATCGACGCCGCACTGGACGCAGTGATCGCCGGCAAGGCCGACGCCATCGTGATCCTGGAAAACGACCTGTACAGCCGCGTGCCGGCGGCCAAGGTCGACGCAGCCCTGGCGGCGGCCAAGGTGGTGATCGTTGCCGACCACCAGAAAACCCCGACCACCGACCGTGCGCACCTGGTGCTGCCTGCCGCCACTTTCGCCGAAGGCGACGGTACCCTGGTCAGCCAGGAAGGCCGCGCCCAGCGTTTCTTCCAGGTGTTCGACCCGCAGTACCTGGACAGCAGCATCCTGGTGCACGAAGGCTGGCGCTGGATGCACGCCCTGCGTGCCACCCTGCTGAACAAGCCGGTCGACTGGACCCAGCTCGACCACGTGACCCACGCCGTGGCCAGCGCCGCACCGCAACTGGCCGGCATCGTCAATGCCGCGCCATCGGCCGCGTTCCGCATCAAGGGCATGAAGCTTGCCCGTGAACCGCTGCGCTACTCGGGCCGTACCGCGATGCGCGCCAACATCAGCGTGCACGAACCGCGTACCCCGCAAGACCAGGACACCGCGTTCGCCTTCTCCATGGAAGGTTACTCGGGCTCCGCCGAACCGCGCTCGCAAGTGCCGTTCGCCTGGTCGCCGGGCTGGAACTCGCCGCAGGCCTGGAACAAGTTCCAGGACGAGGTCGGTGGCCACCTGCGTGCAGGCGACCCGGGCACCCGCCTGATCGAAAGCCAGGGCGACAGGCTCAACTGGTTCGCCAGCGTACCAGCCGCGTTCTCGCCGGCCCGTGGCACCTGGCAGGTCGTGCCGTTCTATCACCTGTTCGGCAGTGAAGAGAACTCTTCGCGCGCCGCCCCGGTGCAAGAGCGCATCCCGCAGGCCTACGTGGGCCTGGCCAAGTCCGAAGCCGACCGCCTGGGCGTCAACGACGGCGCGTTGCTGAGCCTGAACGTGGCCGGCCAGACCCTGCGTCTGCCGCTGCGTATCAATGAAGAGCTGGGCGCAGGCCTGGTTGCGTTGCCCAAAGGCCTGGCCGGCATTCCGCCTGCCATCTTCGGTGCATCCGTCGAAGGCCTGCAGGAGGCAGCACAATGACCTGGTTCACCCCTGAAGTGATCGATGTGATCCTCACTGTCATCAAGGCCATCGTGGTGTTGCTGGCGGTGGTGGTCTGCGGCGCGCTGCTCAGCTTCGTCGAGCGTCGCCTGCTGGGCTGGTGGCAGGACCGTTACGGTCCGAACCGCGTCGGCCCGTTCGGCATGTTCCAGATTGCCGCCGACATGCTGAAGATGTTCTTCAAGGAAGACTGGAACCCGCCCTTCGTCGACAAGGTGATCTTCACCCTGGCGCCGGTGGTGGCCATGAGCGCCTTGCTGATCGCCTTCGCGATCATCCCGATCACCCCGACCTGGGGTGTCGCGGACCTGAACATCGGCCTGCTGTTCTTCTTCGCCATGGCGGGCCTGTCGGTGTACGCCGTACTGTTCGCCGGCTGGTCGTCGAACAACAAGTACGCCCTGCTCGGCAGCCTGCGGGCCTCGGCCCAGACCGTGTCGTACGAAGTGTTCATGGGCCTGGCGCTGATGGGCATCGTGGCCCAGGTCGGCTCGTTCAACATGCGCGACATCGTCGAGTACCAGGCGCAGAACCTGTGGTTCATCATTCCGCAGTTCTTCGGCTTCTGTACCTTCTTCATCGCTGGCGTGGCCGTGACGCACCGTCACCCCTTCGACCAGCCCGAAGCGGAACAGGAACTGGCCGACGGTTACCACATCGAATATGCCGGCATGAAATGGGGCATGTTCTTCGTCGGCGAGTACATCGGCATCATCCTGATCTCGGCGCTGCTGGTAACCCTGTTCTTCGGTGGCTGGCACGGGCCGTTCGGCATTCTGCCGCAACTGTCGTTCGTGTGGTTCGCCCTGAAGACCGCGTTCTTCATCATGCTGTTCATCCTGCTGCGCGCCTCGATCCCGCGCCCGCGCTATGACCAGGTGATGGACTTCAGCTGGAAGTTCTGCCTGCCGCTGACCCTGATCAATTTGCTGGTGACCGCTGCGCTCGTGTTGCTCAACACGCCAGCTGTTGCGGCCCAGTGAGGATTTGACCCATGTTCAAGTATATTGGCGACATCGTTAAGGGCACCGGAACCCAGCTGCGCAGCCTGGTGATGGTGTTCTCTCACGGTTTCCGCAAACGTGACACCCTGCAATACCCGGAAGAGGCGGTGTACCTGCCGCCGCGCTATCGCGGCCGTATCGTGCTCACCCGCGACCCCGACGGCGAAGAGCGCTGCGTGGCGTGCAACCTGTGCGCCGTGGCGTGCCCGGTGGGTTGCATCTCGCTGCAGAAGGCCGAGACCGACGACGGCCGCTGGTACCCCGAGTTCTTCCGCATCAACTTCTCGCGCTGCATTTTCTGCGGCCTCTGCGAGGAAGCCTGCCCGACCACCGCAATCCAGCTCACCCCGGATTTCGAGATGGCCGAGTTCAAACGTCAGGACCTGGTGTACGAGAAAGAAGATCTGCTGATCTCCGGCCCCGGCAAGAACCCTGATTACAACTTCTACCGTGTTGCAGGTATGGCGGTTGCCGGCAAGCCGAAAGGCGCCGCGCAGAACGAAGCCGAGCCGATCAACGTGAAGAGCTTGCTCCCTTAAGGAAGAAAGATGGAATTCGCTTTCTATTTCGCATCCGGTGTCGCCGTGGTGTCCACCCTGCGGGTGATCACCAACACCAACCCGGTGCATGCCCTGCTCTACCTGATCATTTCGCTGATCTCCGTGGCGATGACCTTCTTCGCCCTCGGTGCACCGTTTGCCGGTGTGCTCGAAGTGATCGCCTACGCTGGCGCCATCATGGTGCTGTTCGTGTTCGTGGTGATGATGCTCAACCTGGGCCCGGCTTCGGTCGCCCAGGAGCGCGGCTGGCTCAAGCCGGGTATCTGGGGCGGGCCGGTGTTCCTCGCCGCCCTGCTGCTGCTCGAGCTGCTGTACGTGCTGTTCGTCGAACCGAGCGGCGCGGCCATCGGCCACACCACCGTTGACGCCAAGGCCGTGGGCATCAGCCTGTTCGGCCCTTACCTGCTGGTGGTGGAACTGGCCTCGATGCTGCTGCTTGCTGCGGCAGTGACGGCGTTCCACCTCGGCCGCAACGAGGCGAAGGAGTAAACCATGTCAGCAATTCCTCTCGAGCACGGCCTGGCCGTCGCCGGCATCCTGTTCTGCCTCGGCCTGGTCGGGCTGATGGTACGCCGCAACATTCTGTTCGTACTGATGAGCCTGGAAATCATGATGAACGCCTCGGCACTGGCATTCATCGTGGCGGGCAGCCGCTGGGCGCAACCGGACGGGCAGATCATGTTCATCCTGGTCATCAGCCTGGCCGCCGCCGAGGCCAGTATCGGCCTGGCGATCCTGTTGCAGCTGTATCGCCGCTTCCACACTCTCGATATCGATGCTGCCAGTGAGATGCGCGGATGAACCTACTCTTTCTGACCTTCGTCTTCCCCCTGATCGGCTTCGTGCTGCTGTCGTTCTCGCGCGGGCGGTTCTCCGAGAACCTGTCGGCGCTGATCGGCGTCGGCTCTATCGGCCTCTCGGCCATCGTGGCCGCGTACGTGATCTGGCAGTTCAACGTCGCCCCGCCCGAGGGCGGCGCGTACAGCCAGCTGCTGTGGCAGTGGATGCAGGTGGGCGACTTCAAGCCCAACTTCACCCTCTACCTGGACGGCCTGTCGGTGACCATGCTTGGCGTGGTGGTCGGCGTGGGCTTCCTGATCCATCTGTTCGCTTCGTGGTACATGCGTGGTGAAGCCGGTTACTCGCGCTTCTTCGCCTACACCAACCTGTTCATCGCCAGCATGCTGTTCCTGATCCTGGGCGACGACCTGCTGTTCATCTACTTCGGTTGGGAAGGCGTGGGCCTGTGCTCGTACCTGTTGATCGGTTTCTACTACAGCAACCGCAACAACGGCAACGCAGCACTCAAGGCCTTCATCGTCACCCGTATCGGCGACGTGTTCATGGCCATCGGCCTGTTCATCCTGTACCAGCAACTGGGCACGCTGAATATCCAGCAACTGCTGGTGCTGGCCCCGCAGAAGTTCCAGGCGGGTGATTTCTGGATGGTGCTGGCGACCCTGATGTTGCTGGGTGGCGCGGTCGGTAAATCGGCCCAGTTGCCGCTGCAGACCTGGCTGGCTGACGCAATGGCCGGCCCTACCCCGGTGTCGGCACTGATCCACGCCGCAACCATGGTCACCGCCGGTGTCTACCTGATTGCCCGTACCCACGGCCTGTTCGCCCTGGCCCCCGACGTGCTGCACCTGGTGGGTGTGGTCGGCGGCGTGACCCTGGTACTGGCCGGCTTCGCCGCGCTGGTGCAGACCGACATCAAGCGTATCCTGGCCTACTCGACCATGAGCCAGATCGGCTACATGTTCCTGGCCCTGGGCGTTGGCGCGTTCGATGGCGCAATCTTCCACCTGATGACCCACGCCTTCTTCAAGGCCCTGCTGTTCCTTGCTTCGGGTGCGGTGATCGTTGCCTGCCACCACGAGCAGAACATCTTCAAGATGGGCGGCCTGTGGAAGAAACTGCCGTTGGCCTATGCCAGCTTCATCGTCGGTGGTGCCGCCCTGGCTGCCCTGCCGCTGCTGACCGCCGGTTTCTACTCCAAGGACGAGATCCTCTGGGAAGCCTTCGCCAGTGGCAACAACGGCCTGCTGTACGCCGGCCTGGTTGGCGCGTTCATGACCTCGCTGTACACCTTCCGCCTGATCTTCATTGCCTTCCACGGCGAAGCCAAGACCGAAGCGCATGCCGGCCATGGCATCTCGCACTGGCTGCCACTGGGCGTGCTGATCGTGCTGTCGACCTTCGTCGGCGCATGGATTCATCCACCACTGGCCGGCGTGCTGCCACAGAGCGTCGGGCATGCCGGCGGCGAAGCCAAGCACAGCCTGGAAATCGCCTCGGGCGCCATCGCCATCGCCGGTATCCTGCTGGCCGCTATGCTGTTCCTGGGCAAGCGTCGCCTGGTGACCGCGATCGCCAACAGCGGCCCGGGTCGTGTGCTGTCGGCCTGGTGGTTCGCCGCCTGGGGCTTCGACTGGATCTACAACAAGCTGTTCGTCAAACCTTACCTGCTGATCAGCCATATCCTGCGCAAGGATCCGGTTGACCGCGGCATTGGCCTGATTCCGCGTATGGCTCGGGGCGGTCACGCCGCCATGAGCAAAACCGAAACCGGTCAGCTGCGCTGGTACACCGCTTCGATAGCCGTAGGTGCCGTGCTTGTGCTCGGTGCCGTTGTTGTGGCTGCGGTCTGATATGAACCTTGCGACTTTGCGAAAGGAATTGAGCCCGTCATGATTTTGCCTTGGCTGATCCTGATCCCCTTCATCGGCGGCCTGCTGTGCTGGCTGGGTGAGCGCTTCGGCGCCACCCTGCCGCGCTACATCGCGCTGCTGACCATGTCCCTGCTGCTTGGTATCGGCCTTTGGCTGTGGGCCAACGGCGACTACACCCTGGCGCCTGCGCCGGGTGCCGCGCCACAGTGGGCCTACGAATTCAAAGTGCTGTGGATCGAGCGCTTCGGCATCAGCCTGCACCTGGCGCTGGACGGCCTGTCGCTGCTGATGATCCTGCTCACCGGCCTGCTCGGTGTGCTGTCGGTACTGTGCTCGTGGAAAGAGATCCAGCGCCACGTCGGCTTCTTCCACCTCAACCTGATGTGGATCCTGGGCGGCGTGGTCGGGGTGTTCCTGGCCCTGGACCTGTTCCTGTTCTTCTTCTTCTGGGAAATGATGCTGGTGCCGATGTATTTCCTCATCGCGCTCTGGGGTCACAGCTCCTCCGACGGCAAGAAGACCCGGATCTACGCCGCCACCAAGTTCTTCATCTTCACCCAGGCCAGCGGCCTGATCATGTTGGTGGCGATCCTGGGCCTGGTGCTGGTCAACTACAGCAACACCGGTGTGATCACCTTCGACTACACCCAACTGCTGAAGGCCGACCTGCCGGCCGGTACCGAATACCTGCTGATGCTGGGCTTCTTCATCGCCTTCGCGGTGAAGCTGCCGGTGGTACCGTTCCACTCCTGGCTGCCTGACGCTCACGCCCAGGCACCCACCGCAGGTTCCGTGGACCTGGCGGGTATCCTGCTGAAGACGGCGGCCTATGGCCTGCTGCGTTTCGCCCTGCCGCTGTTCCCGAATGCCTCGGCCGAGTTCGCGCCGATCGCCATGACCCTGGGCCTGATCGGGATCTTCTACGGTGCGTTCCTGGCGTTTGCCCAGACCGACATCAAGCGCCTGATCGCCTTCTCCAGCGTCTCGCACATGGGCTTCGTGCTGATCGGCATCTACTCCGGCAGCCAGCAGGCCCTGCAAGGCGCGGTGATCCAGATGCTGGCCCACGGCCTGTCGGCGGCGGCGCTGTTTATCCTCAGTGGCCAGCTGTACGAGCGCCTGCACACCCGTGACATGCGTCAGATGGGTGGCCTGTGGTCGCGCATTGCCTACCTGCCGGCCATCAGCCTGTTCTTCGCTGCCGCGTCGCTGGGCCTGCCGGGCACCGGCAACTTCGTCGGCGAGTTCCTGATCCTGCTGGGCAGCTTCGTCAGTGCACCGTGGGTGACCGTGATTGCGACGTCTGGCTTGGTGTTCGGTTCGGTGTACTCGCTGATCATGATCCACCGCGCCTACTTCGGCCCGTCCAAATCGGACGACGTACTGGCCGGCATGGACAACCGCGAACTGATCATGGTGCTGGGCCTGGCTGTGCTGCTGATTGTGCTGGGCGTTTACCCGCAGCCGTTCCTGGACACCTCTGCCGCCACCATGAGTGGTGTACAGCAGTGGTTCGGCTCCGCTTTCACTCAACTCGCTTCGGCCCGGTAAGAGCGCTATGGACCTGACGATTCAACACTTTATTGCGCTTGCGCCGCTGCTGATCACCACCATCACCATTATCGTGGTGATGCTGGCCATCGCCTGGCGCCGCAACCATTCGCAAACCTTCCTGCTGTCGACCGTGGGGCTGAACCTGGCCCTGCTGTCGATCATCCCGACCCTGAAAGTGGCCCCGCTGGCGGTCACCCCGTTGCTGACCGTCGACAATTTCGCGTGCCTGTACATGGCGTTGATCCTGGTCGCCACACTGGCGTGCGTGACCTTGGCGCACGCTTACCTGGGCGATGGCGGCAAAGGCTACCCGGGCAACCGTGAAGAACTTTACCTGCTGATCCTGATGGCTGCCCTGGGTGGCCTGGTACTGGTCTGCGCGCAGCACCTGGCCGGCCTGTTCATCGGCCTGGAGCTGCTCTCGGTACCGGTCTATGGCCTGGTGGCGTACGCCTTCTTCAACAAGCGTTCGCTGGAAGCCGGCATCAAGTACATGGTGCTGTCGGCGGCCGGTTCTGCGTTCCTGCTGTTCGGCATGGCGTTGCTGTATGCCGACGCTGGCAGCCTGAGCTTCGACGGCATCGGCAAGGCCCTGGCGGCCACCAGCATGCCGAGCCTGATTGCCCAGCTGGGCCTGGGCATGATGCTGGTTGGCCTGGCATTCAAGCTGTCGCTGGTACCGTTCCACCTGTGGACCCCGGACGTATACGAAGGTGCTCCGGCGCCGGTTGCCGCGTTCCTGGCCACTGCCAGCAAGGTGGCCGTGTTTGCGGTCGTGGTACGCCTGTTCATGCTCTCCCCGGCGGCCAGCAGCGGCGTGCTGACCACGGTGCTGTCGGTGATTGCAGTGGCGTCGATCCTGGTCGGCAACCTGCTGGCGCTGACCCAGAGCAACCTCAAGCGTCTGCTGGGTTACTCCTCGATTGCCCACTTCGGTTACCTGCTGATTGCCCTGGTGGCGAGCAAGGGCCTGGCGGTGGAAGCGATTGGCGTGTACCTGGTGACCTACGTGATCACCAGCCTGGGCGCGTTTGGCGTGATCACCCTGATGTCCTCGCCGTACAACGGCCGTGATGCCGATGCGCTGTACGAGTACCGCGGCCTGTTCTGGCGTCGTCCGTACCTGACGGCGGTGCTGACCGTGATGATGCTGTCGCTGGCGGGTATTCCGCTGACGGCGGGCTTTATCGGCAAGTTCTACATCATTGCCACGGGTGTCGAGTCGCAGCTATGGTGGTTGGTGGGTGCGTTGGTGATCGGTAGTGCGATCGGCGTGTTCTACTACCTGCGTGTGATGGTGACCCTGTACCTGATGGAGCCGAACCTGCGCCGTCACGATGCGCCGTTGAACTGGGAGCAGCGTACGGGTGGTGTGATGTTGCTGGCGATTGCGATCGCGGCGTTCGTGCTGGGTGTGTATCCGCAGCCGTTGCTGGACCTGGTGCAGCATGCGGGTTTGCAGTTGCTTGGTTGAGTGCTGACGCACTGACACGACACCCCGCTTCGGCGGGGTGTTTTGTTTCTGTCGATTGAATAATCAAGAAGCGGCGCCGCGCCGCCGTTGATCTTGATCTTGCTTTAGATCTTGATTGTCCGGCCTGTCAGAAGGCCGAGTGGAGGTGTCGTGCAGGGGGCAG
>NZ_JAHTBI010000041.1 GCF_019168305.1 Pseudomonas aegrilactucae | reverse complement strand
CGCGGGCAAGCCAGCTCCCACAGGGATCCGTGAATGGCACGCATCCTTGTGGGAGCTGGCTTGCCAGCGAAGCTCTTCATAGACAATAAAAGAATAAACAAATGAAAAAATATGATTTATCGGCATATGTATCTAGCTGTTAAGGTCACTCCACTCCAGCGAGACACGAACTCGCGGCCCCTCTAGATCACGATCAAGGAAGTGCTCCAATGCTGGTTGTTTCTCTCGGCGGTAGTCCCAGTCTGCGTTCACGTTCCGGCGTGCTGCTCGACCGTGCCAAGCACTGGCTGCACCACCAGGGCGTGGAAGTGGTGACGTTCCAGGTGCGCGATTTCCCTGCCGAAGACCTGCTGCATGCACGCTTCGACAGCCCCAAGGTGCAGCACTTCCTGCAGATGGTGGCCCAGGCCGACGGCCTGGTGGTGGCGACCCCGGTGTACAAGGCGTCGTTTGCCGGTGCGCTGAAGACCCTGCTCGACCTGCTGCCCGAGCGCGCCCTGGAACACAAGGTGGTACTGCCCATCGCCACCGGCGGCAGCATCGCCCACATGCTCGCGGTGGACTACGCGCTCAAGCCGGTGCTGTCGGCACTCAAGGCACAAGAGACCCTGCAAGGGATCTTCGCCGACGACAGCCAGATCGCCTACGGCGAAGGCAGCGCAGCGGCCCAACTGGCCCCGGCGCTGGAACAGCGCCTGAACGAATCGCTGGAACAGTTTTACAGCGCCCTGGCGCGCCGACCCAAACCGGTTGCCCCCGGCCTGCTCAATGAACGCCTGATCAGTGCTCGCTGGAGCATCTGACCCGCATCACCGGCTTTACCGTCTTACCCCACCTTACTCGCCCGCCAACGGGCAAGCAGGTGCAGCCTGAACCCCCACAGCAAAAAGGAGAGCGCTATGCGCACTGTCGTTTTGCGTCGCGGTCTGGTCGCTCTGTTTGCTGCGGCTGTGTCCTTCGGCGCCATCACTCAAGCCCAGGCTGAAAGCCTGCGCATCGGTTACCAGAAATACGGCACGCTGGTGCTGCTCAAGGCCAAGGGCTCGCTGGAAAAGCGCCTGGCCGCCCAGGGCGTACAGGTGCAATGGACCGAGTTCCCCGGCGGCCCGCAGCTGCTCGAGGGCCTCAACGTCGGCTCGATCGACTTCGGCGTGACCGGCGAAACTCCGCCGGTGTTTGCCCAGGCTGCCGGCGCCGACCTTCTCTACGTCGCCTATGAGCCACCGGCGCCGACCAGCGAAGCGATCCTGGTGCCCAAGGGCTCGCCGATCCAGTCGGTAAAAGAACTCAAAGGCAAGAAAGTGGCCCTGAACAAAGGCTCCAACGTGCACTACCTGCTGGTACGCGCGCTGGAAGACGCCGGCCTCAAATACACCGACATCACCCCGGTGTTCCTGCCGCCGGCCGATGCCCGCGCCGCATTCGAGCGTGGCAGCGTCGACGCCTGGGTCATCTGGGACCCGTACCAGGCTGCCGCCGAGCAGCAGTTGCAGGCACGCACCCTGCGTGACGGCAAGGGCATCGTCGACAACCACCAGTTCTACCTGGCCACCAAGCCCTACGCACAACAGCACCCCGACGTGATCAGTGCACTGGTCGAGGAAGTGCGCGCGGTGGGCGAGTGGTCGCAGGCCAACCCGCAGGAGGTCACCGACCAGGTTGCGCCGCTGCTGGGCTTGCCCGCCGACATCACCCTGACCTCGGTAAAACGCCAAGGCTACGGCGCGCACTTCCTGACCCCGGAAGTGGTCGCCGCGCAGCAGAAGATCGCCGACACCTTCCACACCCTGAAGCTGATTCCCAAGCCGTTGAGCATCAAGGATGTGATCTGGACGCCACCGGCCAAGGTCGCTACCGCGCCTTGACGATTTGCCCGCGCCGGGGCGCCGCCCCGGTTTTGCGCCACCCTTAGGAGACAACTCCGATGAGCCTGAACGTTTTCTGGTTTCTTCCGACCCATGGCGACGGCCATTACCTTGGCACCGCCGAGGGCGCCCGCGCCGTCGACCACGGCTACCTGCAGCAGATCGCCCAGGCAGCCGACCGCCTCGGTTTTGGTGGCGTGCTGATCCCCACCGGGCGCTCCTGCGAAGACTCCTGGCTGGTGGCCGCCTCACTGATCCCGGTGACCCAGCGCCTGAAGTTCCTGGTGGCGCTGCGCCCGGGGATCATCTCGCCGACCGTGGCGGCCCGTCAGGCCGCTACCCTGGACCGCCTGTCCAACGGCCGTGCGCTGTTCAACCTGGTGACCGGTGGCGACCCCGAGGAGCTGTCCGGTGACGGCCTGTTCCTCAGCCACGAAGAGCGCTACCAGGCCTCGGTGGAATTCACCCGCATCTGGCGCCGCGTGCTGGAAGGCGAAACCGTCGATTACGATGGCCAGCACATCCAGGTCAAGGGCGCCAAGCTGCTCTACCCGCCCGTGCAGCAACCGCGTCCGCCGCTGTACTTCGGCGGCTCGTCGGAGGCCGCGCAAGATCTGGCCGCCGAACAGGTCGAGCTGTACCTGACCTGGGGCGAGCCGCCGTCGGCGGTGGCCGAGAAGATCGAGCAGGTGCGTGCCAAGGCGGCCAGGCAGGGCCGTACCGTACGCTTCGGCATCCGCCTGCATGTGATCGTGCGTGAAACCAACGCCGACGCCTGGCAGGCTGCCGAACGCCTGATCTCGCACCTGGACGACGACACCATTGCGCGTGCCCAGGCCTCGCTGGCGCGTTTCGATTCGGTCGGCCAGCAACGCATGGCTGCGCTGCACGGCGGCAACCGCGACAACCTGGAAGTCAGCCCCAACCTGTGGGCGGGCGTAGGCCTGGTGCGGGGTGGTGCCGGCACGGCACTGGTCGGCGATGGCCCGACTGTTGCCGCACGGGTCAAGGAATACGCGGACCTGGGCATCGATACCTTCATCTTCTCGGGTTACCCCCACCTGGAAGAGTCATACCGGGTGGCCGAGTTGCTGTTCCCGCACCTGGATATCCAGCGCCCTGAAGTACCGAGCGGCGCCAACTACGTCAGCCCGTTCGGCGAAATGGTCGCCAACGACATCCTGCCCAACGCTGCGGCCAAGGCGTGAGGACCGAACCATGAGCCGATCCTCCATCCCCTTGTCGCAACGCCTGGCGCCGTGGGCCCTGCCGGTGCTGCTGTTGGCCGTGTGGCAGCTGGCGGTAAGCGCCGGCTGGCTGTCCACGCGCATCCTGCCGGCTCCGAGCGCGGTGTTCAGCGCCGGTGTCGAACTGGTGCGCAGCGGCGAAATCTGGACCCACCTGGCCATCAGCGGCTGGCGCGCCGCCGTCGGCTTCGTCATCGGCGGCAGCATCGGCCTGGCACTGGGCTTTATCACCGGCCTGTCGAAATGGGGCGAACGCCTGCTCGACAGTTCGGTGCAGATGATCCGCAACGTGCCGCACCTGGCGCTGATCCCGCTGGTGATCCTGTGGTTCGGCATCGACGAGTCGGCGAAGATTTTCCTGGTGGCACTGGGCACCCTGTTCCCGATCTACCTCAACACCTATCACGGCATCCGCAACGTCGACCCGGCGCTGGTGGAGATGGCGCGCAGCTACGGGCTGAGCGGCTTTGCGCTGTTTCGCCAGGTGATCCTGCCGGGCGCACTGCCCTCGATCCTGGTGGGGGTGCGCTTCGCCCTGGGCTTCATGTGGCTGACGCTGATCGTGGCCGAGACGATTTCGGCCAACGCCGGTATCGGTTACCTGGCGATGAACGCCCGGGAGTTCCTGCAGACCGACGTGGTGGTACTGGCCATCGTGCTGTACGCCGTGCTCGGCAAACTCGCCGACCTCGCTGCGCGCGGCCTTGAACGGGTGTGGCTGCGCTGGCACCCGGCTTATCAGGTAGTCAAAGGAGACGGCGTATGACCGTACTCAAGGAACAACCGCCACGGCTGCTGCGCGGAATCCCGCTGGCCGTGCACACGCTGCAAAAGACCTTTGGCCAACGTCAGGTGCTGCGCGATATCGACCTGCACATCCCGGCGGGCCAGTTCGTCGCCATCGTCGGCCGTAGCGGCTGCGGCAAGAGCACCTTGCTGCGCCTGCTGGCCGGCCTCGACCAGCCCAGCGGCGGTGAGCTGCGGGCCGGTTCCGCGGCGCTGAGCGATGCCCGCGAAGACACCCGCCTGATGTTCCAGGAGGCGCGTCTGCTGCCCTGGAAGAAGGTCATCGACAACGTCGGCCTGGGGCTCACCGGCAACTGGCGCGAGCGTGCCTTGCAGGCGCTGGAAGCGGTCGGCCTGGCCGACCGTGCCAATGAATGGCCGGCGGCGTTGTCCGGTGGCCAGAAGCAGCGTGTGGCCCTGGCCCGTGCGCTGATTCACCAGCCACGCCTGCTGCTGCTGGACGAGCCGTTGGGGGCACTGGATGCGCTGACACGCATCGAGATGCAGCAACTGATCGAGAACCTGTGGCGCAAGCATGGCTTCACCGTGTTGCTGGTGACCCATGACGTGAGCGAAGCGGTGGCGGTGGCCGATCGGGTGATCCTGATCGAAGACGGCGAGATCGGCCTGGACCTGCTGGTCGACCTGCCGCGCCCGCGTGCCCGTGGCTCACACCGCCTGGCGGCGCTGGAAACCGAAGTATTGAACCGCGTCCTGTCGGTACCGGGCACGCCGCCCGAGCCCGAACCTGTAGCCCCTTTGCCTACGCAATTGCGTTGGGCCCATTGATCTTTCGCCTCTACAAGGAAACCTGCACATGACCATCAAAGCGATCAACGTACGCAACCAGTTCAAAGGCACCGTGAAAGAAATCCTGGAAGGCCCTGTATTGTCGGAAATCGACGTGCAGACCGCTTCGGGGATCGTCACCTCGGTGATCACCACCCGTTCGGTCAAGGAGCTGGAACTGACCATCGGCAGTGAGGTGATTGCCTTCGTGAAGTCGACCGAAGTGTCGATCGCCAAGCTCTGAGACCGCTGGCAAGCCGGCTCCCACAGGGTAATCACCGTTCTTCAGAGCAGTGGGGTGCCTGTGGGAGCTGGCTTGCCAGCGAAAGGGCCGTCAGCGTTCAGGCAGGAAGGGCGGCAGGTACAGCCCCAGATACGCATCGAACACCCGCATCCCTTCCTCCGCCATGCGCGGCGTGATCTGCCCGTGCAACTGCACCGAACGGGCATACACCCGATCGCCCAGTTCCATTGCCAGGGCAAACACATCCACATCCTCCGGCAGCACCGGCAGCTGGAAATGCTCGGCAAACAGCTTGTGCATCAGGTCGCCCAGCTCGATATCGTGCTGACGGTCTGCCTGGGTCACCTCGCTCAGCCCGTGCTGCGCCAGGATCAGCTGGCGCGCCGCCGCATCCTGGTGGTAGATGCTCAGCATGCGCTGCTCCACCAGCCGCGACAGGTCGCGCCACTGCGCCAGGCTGCCCGGCTCGATGGGCGCCTGGAGGCAGGCGCGAAACGCACAGTGCACATCTGCCGTGAGGGCTTCGAGCAGCGCCGGCACGCTGGCAAAGAAGTGATACACCGAGGACGGCGGAATCTGCGCGCGCTCGGCCACGCTGTAGATCGACAGGCTGGCCACGCCCTCGCTGGCCAGCAGTTCGCGGGCCGCCTGCAGGATCGAGTCGATCCGTGCCTGGCTGGCCGCGCGCGGCTTGCGTGCTGTGGCGGTGCGCGTCATGTCAGTTGCTGATCGCCAGGATGCTGGCCTGGTAAGCGCCGACGAACAGGTCGAAGTCGACCTTGTCCTCTTCACGCTCAAGCGTGGCCTGCGCCTCCAGCGACTCGCGCGCCAGGGTTTCGAAACGCTGCTGCACCTCGCTGCTCAGCGCCTGGCCACGGAAAAACGCGGCATGTGCCTGGCTCTGGCGCAGCGAGAAGCGGCTGAAGCTCTCCTTGTGCTCGGTCATGCTCGCCAGCACCTGCGCCGATGGCGTCAGTGACGGGTCGCCGACCTTGGCCGCCTGCGCCGCCAGGGCCTTGGCATGCTCATCGCTGCCGTGGCTGCGGTCGAGCAGCTCGGCCAGCGGTGCAATGCGCTGCAGCAACTCGTCAGCCCACTGCTTGAGGGGCACGGGTTGACCGTCCCGCTGCAGCTCAAGGCCCGGCCGACGGCCTTGCTTGACCACGCTGAGGAAGTTGCTGGTGCACTGCCCGCATTCGCCGTTGCCCAGCAGCGGGCTGTCTTGCAGTGCACAGAACAGCAGGAAGGCGTCGAGAAAGCGTGCCTCGGTCAGGTCGATGCCGGTCGGCAGGAACGGGTTGATGTCCAGGCAGCGCACTTCGATGTACTGGATGCCGCGCGCCATCAGCGCCTGGATCGGCCGCTCGCCGCTGTAGGTCACGCGCTTGGGGCGGATGTTGGAGTAGTACTCGTTTTCGATCTGCAGGATGTTGGTGTTCAGCTGCACCCACTCGCCATCCTTGTGCGTACCGACCTCGACATACGGCGCGTACGGTGTGGCCACCGCCTTGCGCAGGCTGTCGGTGTAGCTGGCAAGGTCGTTGTAGCAGGGCGTAAGGCCCGCCTGGGCGTTGCTCTGGTAACCCAGGTCGCTCATGCGCAGGCTGGTGGCGTAGGGCAGGTACAGGGTGTCGGCGTCGAACTGTTCGAGCTGGTGTGCACGGCCGCGCAGGAAGCCGGCGTCCAGGGCCGGCGAGGCGCCGAACAGGTACATCAGCAGCCAGCTGTAGCGGCGGAAATTGCGGATCAGCGCGATATACGCCGACGACTGGTAGTCACGGTCGTCGCCCGCCTGGCCTTCGGCCTGGCGCAGCAGCGGCCAGAGGTGTTCCGGCAGCGAGAAATTGTAGTGGATGCCGGCGATGCATTGCATGGTGCGCCCGTAGCGCAGGGCCAGGCCCTTGCGGTACACGTACTTGAGCTGGCCGATGTTGGAGCTGCCGTACCAGGCGATCGGAATGTCTTCCTCGGCCGGCAGCGGGCAGGGCATCGACGGGCTCCACAGGTACTCGGTGCCCAGCTTGGTGTAGACGAAGCGGTGGATGCGCTCGAGGTTTTCCAGGGTCTGCGCAGGGTCGGGCAGGGCCGGGGTGATGAACTCCAGCAGCGACTCGGAATAGTCGGTGGTGATCTGCTCATGGGTCAGCGCCGCGCCCAGGGCTTCGGGATGCGGGGTCTGGGCCAGACGACCGTCTTCGGTCACGCGCAGGCATTCACGCTCGATGCCGTGCAGGCACTGCTTGAGCAGGGAGAGGTTGTCGCCCTGGCCGAGCAGGCTCAGGCGGCGGTTGAGAAGTTCGCTCAAGATGGATTCCTTCACGCGTCAGTCGCCCCAATATGGGGGTGGAAATGACGGTCTACAAGGGTGGACAGAGGAACTGGCGTGGTCGCCTGGTTTTCGCAGGGTTCCGGCAGCGCCCGCGCACTGCCGAAAGTACCGCATATTGGGCATTTGCGGCTAGAGCGTGGCGAAGGTGCCCTGGGCCCTGGCCATCAGTTTGTCGCCCTGGAGCACATCGGCCTCGACCACCAGTATGCGCCGCCCGGCCTGCAGCACCCGGGCCACGCACAGCACCTCGCCGTCACTGACCGGGCGCAGGTAGTTGATCTTGCATTCCACTGTCACGCTCTGCTGGTCGAACCCATGGGCGCTGGAGCAGGCCAGGCCCATGGCGATGTCGACCAGGCTGAAGATCGCCCCGCCGTGCAGCTTGCCGCCGCGGTTGCGCAGGTGCGGCTCAAGTGCCAGGGCCACCTCGGCAACGCCCTGGTCGAGGCGTTGCAGGCGGCAGCCGAGCAATTGGCTGAATGCGCTCTGGACGAGGTCTTCAGGTACGGCCATCACTTTTTCTTCAGTTGCTTGGCGTTGGCGAACAGCGACGCCATGGCGTTGTTGGCCGGGGCCGGGGTTTCCTTGACGCGCGCCGCTTGCTGCTGGCGCGGCGCCGAGCCCGGACGGCTGCCACGGGCACCGTCGATCTTCTCGCCCGGGGTGTCGCCCATGCGCATCGACAGGCCGACGCGTTTGCGCGGGATGTCGATCTCCATCACCTTGACCTTGACCACGTCACCGGCCTTGACCGCTTCGCGCGGGTCCTTGATGAACTTCTCCGACAGCGCCGAGATGTGCACCAGGCCGTCCTGGTGCACGCCGATGTCGACGAAGGCCCCGAAATTGGTGACGTTGGTCACCACGCCTTCGAGCACCATGCCCAGTTGCAGGTCCTTCAGGTCTTCGACGCCTTCCTGGAACTCGGCGGTCTTGAACTCGGGGCGCGGGTCGCGGCCGGGCTTGTCCAGCTCTTGCAGGATGTCGGTGACGGTCGGCAGGCCGAAGGTCTCGTCGGTGAACTTCTTCGGGTCCAGGCGCTTGAGGAAGCCGCTGTCGCCGATCAGCGAGCGGATGTCGCGGTCGGTGTCGGCGGCAATGCGCTGCACCAGCGGGTAGGCCTCAGGGTGAACCGCCGAGGCGTCCAGCGGGTTGTCGCCGTTCATCACGCGCAGGAAGCCTGCGGCCTGTTCGAAGGTCTTTTCGCCCAGGCGGCTGACCTTCTTCAACGCCGCACGGGTCTTGAACGCGCCGTTGGCGTCACGGTGCGTGACGATGTTCTGCGCCAGGGTGCTGTTGAGGCCCGAGATGCGCGCCAGCAGCGCTACCGAAGCGGTGTTGACGTCGACGCCCACGGCGTTCACGCAGTCCTCCACCACCGCGTCCAGACCGCGCGCCAGTTTGAGCTGCGACACGTCATGCTGGTACTGGCCGACACCGATGGACTTGGGGTCGATCTTGACCAGTTCGGCCAGCGGGTCCTGCAGGCGACGGGCGATGGACACGGCGCCACGGATCGACACGTCCAGGTCCGGGAACTCCTTGGCCGCCAGCTCCGAGGCCGAGTACACCGAGGCGCCGGCTTCGGAGACCATGATCTTGGTCATTTTCAGGGCTGGGTATTTCTTGATCAGCTCGGCGGCCAGCTTGTCGGTCTCGCGGCTGGCGGTGCCGTTGCCGATGGCGATCAGCTCGACCTTGTGCCTGGCGCACAGCGCCGCCAGCACGGCGATGGTCTGGTCCCACTGGTTCTTCGGCACGTGCGGGTACACGGTGGCGGTGTCCAGCAGCTTGCCGGTGGCATCCACCACGGCCACCTTGCAGCCGGTACGCAGGCCCGGGTCCAGGCCCAGGGTGGTGCGCGGGCCGGCCGGGGCGGCCAGCAGCAGGTCGTGCAGGTTGTGCGCGAAGACGTTGATCGCCTCGCCTTCGGCGTTGTCGCGCAGCTCGCCGAACAGGTCGGTTTCCAGGTGGGTGTAGAGCTTGACCTTCCAGGTCCAGCGCACCACTTCGCCCAGCCATTTGTCGGCGGCGCGGTTCTGGTTTTTCACGCCGAAATGCTCGCCGATCATCATTTCGCACGGGTGCAGGGTGCCGGGCAGCTCTTCGCCGACCTTCAGGCTGGCCGACAGCACGCCTTCGTTACGCCCGCGGAAAATCGCCAGGGCACGGTGCGAGGGCGCGCTCTTGAGCGGTTCGTCGTGTTCGAAGTAGTCGCGAAACTTCGCCCCTTCCTCTTCCTTGCCGGCCACCAGGCGTGCACTGAGCACCGATTCCTGCTTGAGGAAGTTGCGCAGCTTGGCCAGCAGGCTGGCGTCTTCGGCAAAGCGCTCCATGAGGATGTACTTGGCGCCTTCGAGCGCTGCCTTGACGTCGGCCACGCCTTTTTCGGCGTCGACGAAGCGCGCCGCTTCGGTCTCCGGGCTCAGTTGCGGGTCGTTGAACAGGCCGTCGGCCAGCTCGCCCAGGCCGGCTTCCAGGGCGATCTGGCCCTTGGTGCGGCGCTTCTGCTTGTACGGCAGGTAGAGGTCTTCGAGGCGCGTCTTGGTGTCGGCCAGCTTGATCTCGCGGGCCAGCTCCGGGGTCAGCTTGCCTTGCTCCTCGATGCTGGCCAGGATGCTGGCGCGGCGGTCGTCGAGTTCGCGCAGGTAGCGCAGGCGCTCTTCGAGGTTGCGCAGTTGGGTGTCGTCCAGGCTGCCGGTCACTTCTTTACGGTAACGGGCGATAAAAGGCACCGTGGAGCCTTCATCAAGTAGAGCCACGGCCGCTTCGACCTGTTGCGGGCGTACACCGAGTTCCTCGGCGATGCGGCTGTTGATGCTGTCCATAAAACCACCTGACAATTCGTGAATGCAAAGGCCGCAGGCCGGCGCCGCTGGGCGCGCTCGAGCAGGGCGACGCTGGATGAAAGCGGCGCATTATACCCAGCGATCCGGGCTTGCGGTGATGGCGGCGCGCCAGCCTGTCGGGGCATGCCGCTGGCGCACCGGGAAAAATCTGCTAACAATGCACACGGCACGGACCATTGGCGGCTAAGCCATAATGCCCGCCGTGATTAAAGGAGCTACCCATGAGCAGCACTGCACAACCCGCCGAAGGCGAGAAAATCCTCATCGTCGATGACGACCCGGGCCTGAGCAGCCTGCTGGAGCGTTTCTTCACCAGCAAGGGCTATCGTGCCCGTGCCGTACCCAATACCGAACAGATGGACCGCCTGCTGGCGCGTGAAGTGTTCAACCTGATCGTGCTCGACCTGATGCTGCCCGGCGAAGACGGCCTGACCGCCTGCAAACGCCTGCGTGCCGCGAAAAACCAGGTGCCGATCATCATGCTCACCGCCAAGGGCGACGAGCTCAGCCGCATCAAGGGCCTGGAACTGGGCGCCGACGACTACCTGGCCAAGCCGTTCAACCCCGACGAGCTGATGGCGCGGGTCAAGGCCGTGCTGCGCCGCCAGGCGCCGATCGTGCCGGGCGCACCGGGCAGCGAAGACGAAACCGTCACCTTTGGCGATTACGCCCTGTCGCTGGCCACCCGCGAACTCAAGCGTGGCGATGAAGTGCACATGCTCACCACCGGCGAGTTCGCGGTGCTCAAGGCGCTGGTCATGCATGCGCGCGAGCCGCTGACCCGCGACAAGCTGATGAACCTGGCCCGTGGCCGCGAGTGGGACGCGCTGGAGCGTTCCATCGACGTGCAGATTTCGCGCCTGCGCCGCATGATCGAGCCCGATCCTTCCAAGCCGCGCTACATCCAGACCGTCTGGGGCGTGGGCTATGTATTCGTGCCGGATGGCAATGCCGGCAAGTGACGTCCTGTGCAGTCACAGGTCGGTAATGGCAGGGCGCCTTCGGGGTGCCCTGTTTTTGCCTGTGTCTGCATCCGCAACGCCTGCGAGCCGCGCTCGTTTCTGCCTAGTGTGTAGCCCTCGCCCATGAAAACGCCCCTGTGGTTCCCCCAAAGTTTTTTCGCCCGCACCCTCTGGCTGGTGCTGGCCGTGGTGCTGTTCTCCAAGGCGCTGACCCTGGTGTACCTGCTGATGAACGAGGACGTGCTGGTCGACCGCCAGTACAGCCACGGCGTGGCCCTGACCCTGCGCGCCTACTGGGCAGCCGACGAGCAGAACCGCGAGAAGATCGCCGAAGCCGCCGGCTTGAAGCGGGTGGTCGGTGAGGGCGTGCCAGAGGGCGAGCAGCACTGGCCCTACAGCGAGATCTACCAGCGTCAGATGCAGGCCGAACTGGGTGAGGACACCGAGGTGCGTTTGCGCATCCATGCACCGCCTGCGCTGTGGGTGCAGGCCCCGAGCCTGGGCGATGGCTGGCTGAAGGTGCCACTGTACCCGCACCCGTTGCGTGGCCAGAAGATCTGGAACGTGCTGGGCTGGTTCCTCGCCATCGGTCTGTTGTCCACGGCCTCGGCCTGGATCTTCGTGCGCCAGCTCAACCAGCCGCTCAAGCGCCTGGTGTTCGCTGCCCGCCAGTTGGGGCAGGGGCGCAGCGTACGCTTGCCGGTCAGCGATACACCGAGCGAAATGACCGAGGTGTACCGCGCCTTCAACCAGATGGCCGAAGACGTCGAGCAGGCCGGACGCGAGCGAGAACTGATGCTGGCGGGTGTATCGCATGACCTGCGCACGCCGCTGACGCGCCTGCGCCTGTCACTGTCGCTGCTGGCCAACGAAAGCGACCTGACCGACGACATGGTGCGTGATATCGAGGACATGGACGCGATCCTCGATCAGTTCCTCGCGTTTATCCGGGATGGCCGTGACGAGCCGGTGGAGGAGGTCGACCTCAGCGACCTGGTGCGCGAAGTGGTAGCGCCGTTCAACCAGCCCGAGGAGCAGGTGCGCCTGTGCCTGGAGCCGATTCCACCGTTCCCGCTGCGGCGCGTGTCGGTCAAGCGGCTGCTCAACAACCTGATCGGCAATGCCCTGCACCATGCCGGCAAGGGCGTGGAGGTGGCGGCCTACGTGTCGGGTGACAGCAATGCGCCTTACGTGGTGCTGAGCGTGCTCGACCGCGGCGCCGGTATCGACCCGGGCGAACTGGAGGCGATCTTCAACCCGTTCATTCGCGGCGACCGTGCGCGCAGTGGCAAGGGCACCGGCCTGGGGCTGGCGATCGTCAAGCGCATTGCCGCCCAGCATGGCGGCAATGTCGAGCTGCGCAACCGCTCCGGTGGCGGCATCGAGGCGCGGGTGCGCTTGCCGCTGGGCCTGCTGCTGCCACGCGACGCGGTCTAGGGCAAACCCAGGCTTTAGCCCTTGCCCTTGGTGCGGGTCAGGTTGGGCCCGCCATTTTTCTCCAGGTGTTCGATGATCATCCCGGCAACGTCCTTGCCGGTGGTGACCTCGATGCCTTCAAGGCCCGGTGAGGAGTTCACCTCCATCACCAGCGGGCCATGGTTGGAGCGCAGAATGTCGACCCCGGCCACGCTCAGGCCCATGACCTTGGCCGCGCGGATGGCCGTCATGCGCTCTTCGGGGGTGACCTTGATCAGGCTGGCGGTGCCGCCGCGGTGCAGGTTGGAGCGGAACTCGCCGGGCTTGGCCTGGCGCTTCATCGAGGCGATCACCTTGTCGCCGACCACGAAGCAGCGGATGTCGGCGCCACCGGCTTCCTTGATGTACTCCTGCACCATGATGTTCTGCTTGAGGCCCATGAACGCCTCGATCACCGACTCGGCCGCCTTGGTGGTCTCGCACAGCACCACGCCGATGCCTTGTGTGCCTTCGAGCACCTTGATCACCAGCGGCGCGCCGTTGACCATCTGGATCAGGTCGGGAATATCGTCGGGGGAGTGCGCAAAGCCGGTCACCGGCAGGCCGATGCCGCGGCGCGACAGCAACTGCAGCGAGCGCAGCTTGTCGCGCGAGCGGGCGATGGCCACCGATTCGTTGAGCGGGAACACGCCCATCATCTCGAACTGGCGCAGCACGGCGCAGCCATAGAAGGTCACCGACGCGCCGATGCGCGGGATCACCGCATCGAAGCCTTCCAGTGGCCGGCCGCGGTAGTGGATCTGCGGCTTGTGGCTGGCGATGTTCATGTAGGCGCGCAGGGTATCGATCACAACCATTTCATGGCCTCGTTGCGTACCGGCTTCGACCAGACGACGAGTGGAATACAGACGCGGGTTTCGCGACAGCACAGCGATCTTCATGCAACACCTGTGGAGGGGGTAATGGTGGCCGGGAATGCCGGCTTGTCCTGAACATATTTGAGGCCCGGGTTGACCACCAACTGGCCGTGTACCAGAGCCTTTGAACCGAGTAGCAAGCGATAGCGCATGGCCTTGCGGCAGGCCAGGGTGAATTCCACCTCCCACACCCGGTCACCCAGCGCCAGGGGCGTGCGGATCACGTAGCGGGTCTGGGCATGGCCATTGGAGCTCTTGATGGTCTTCATCGTCACCAGCGGCGCTTCACAGCGCCGGTGGCGCAGTTGTACCACCGAACCCAGGTGAGCGTTGAAACGCACCCAGGTTTCGCCGTCGCGCTCGAAGGTTTCCACTTCGGTGGCGTGCAGGCTGGAGGTGCTGGCACCGGTGTCGATCTTGGCGCGCAGGCCGGCCACGCCAAGGTCGGGCAGGGCTACCCACTCGCGCAGGCCGATCACGCTCAAATGGTCAAATGTCTTCAAAATGCACAACCTGCGAATAAGTCGGTCAACTGTAAGCACGCTGCGTACTTTTTGCATCCGCCAGTTACGGTAGTACAGTTCCATGAAAGAAATGGAACGGGGAAATGCTATGGCACAAAAGCCGGAAGAGGACGACAAGGTTCGCCTGGACAAATGGTTGTGGGCGGCACGCTTCTACAAGACCCGCGCCCTGGCCAAGGCCGCCATCGAGAGTGGCAAGGTGCACTGCCGTGGCGAGCGCTGCAAGCCGGGCAAGGAGCCACGCGTGGGCGACGAGTTCGTCTTGCGCACCGGCTTCGAGGAGCGCACCGTGGTGGTCAAGGCACTGTCCGTGGTGCGCCGCGGCGCCCCCGAAGCCCAGGCGCTGTATGAAGAAACCGCGCAGAGCCTCGCCCGTCGCGAACAGGCGGCGGCGCTGCGCAAGGCCGGCGCCCTGGGCGTGAGCACCGACGGTCGGCCGACCAAAAAACAGCGGCGCCAACTGCACCAGTTGCACGACAGCGCGGGTTAAGCCCTAAAATACGCACTTGTTCCGCCACCCTTTCAGAAAGCCAAAGCCATGCATGATTTGCCGGATACCGACTTCACCCAACGCTTCATTTTCGACGAGCGCGATGTGCGCGGCGAGCTGGTTTCGCTGGAGCGCAGCTATGCCGAAGTGCTGGCCAAGCATCCCTACCCGCAGCCGGTGGCGCAACTGCTCGGCGAGCTGATGGCGGCGGCTTCGCTGCTGGTGGGCACGATGAAATTCGACGGGCTGCTGATCTTGCAGGCACGTTCCGAAGGGCCGATCCCGTTGCTGATGATCGAGTGTTCCAGCGAGCGCGAAATCCGTGGCCTGGCGCGCTACGATGCCGAGCAGGTCGAGGCGGGCGCGAGCCTGGCCGACCTGATGCCCGATGGCCAGCTGGCGCTGACCATCGATCCGGCGCGTGGCCAGCGCTACCAGGGCTTCGTGGACCTGGATGGCAAGGACCTGTCGGAGTGTTTCACCAACTATTTCGTGATGTCCCAGCAGGTCGGCACGCGCTTCTGGCTCAATGCCGACAGCCAGCGCGCCCGCGGGCTGCTGCTCCAGCAACTGCCGGCCGACCGTCAGAAGGACGATGACGAGCGCACCGAGAGCTGGCAGCACGTCACCGCGCTGGCGAGCACGCTGAAGGCTGAAGAGCTGCTGGGCCTGGACAACGAGACCGTCCTGCACCGTCTCTACCACGAAGAGGCGCTGCGCCTGTTCGATAGCCAGTCGCTGCGCTTCCATTGCAGCTGTTCGCGCGAGCGTTCGGCCAATGCGCTGGTCAGCCTGGGCCTGGAGGACGCGCAGCAGCTGTTGCTCGAGCACGGCGGCAAGGTCGAGATCGATTGCCAGTTCTGCAATGAACGCTACCTGTTCGATGGCACCGATATCACGCATTTGTTCGCCGGAGGCGGCGTTGAGTCGCCGTCAGATACTCGTCACTGAAACGTTTCAGTTCAGGTAAATCTCCTGTCGAATGCCGGAAACTCGCCGTTCTGACAGGAGGGCTCTACTTTTTTTGGGCGTTTCTGGCATAATCCGGCCACTTTTTTCGCTGTAGTAGTTTTCAAAGCTCTACTACAAAACGTTTGGAGCACTCGGCCGCAGGCCGGATGGGGAATCTCATGACGCAAGCCAAAAACACCGTGTACACCGACCTGAGCGTCGATGAGCTGGTAAAAGAAGCGCTGAACCGCGGTGAAGGCGAGCTGGCCGATACTGGCGCGCTGGTCGTGAAAACCGGTCACCGTACCGGTCGTTCGCCGGTTGACCGTTTCATCGTCGACGAGCCGTCCACCTCGGCTGCAATTGCCTGGGGCCCGATCAACCGCAAGTTCCCGGCCGACAAGTTCGATGCCCTGTGGGACCGCGTCGAGGCGTTCAACAACGCCCAAGAGCATTTCGTTTCCCACGTCCACGTAGGGGCGGCCGCCGAGCACTACCTGCCGGTACGCATGACCACCCAGACTGCCTGGCAGAACCTGTTCGGCCGTTGCCTGTTCATCAACCCGCAGCAGTACAACGCTGCCGGCCGTGATGAGTGGCAGGTGCTCAACGTTGCCAACTTCGAGTGCGTGCCAGAGCGTGACGGCACCAACTCCGACGGTTGCGTGATTCTCAACTTCGCCCAGAAAAAAGTCCTGATCGCCGGCATGCGTTACGCCGGCGAGATGAAGAAGGCGATGTTCTCGGTGCAGAACTTCCTGCTGCCGGCCGCCGACGTGCTGCCGATGCACTGCGCGGCCAACATTGGCGAAGCGGGCGACGTGACCCTGTTCTTCGGCCTGTCGGGCACTGGCAAGACCACCCTGTCGGCCGATGAAAGCCGTTACCTGATCGGTGACGACGAGCACGGCTGGGGCGAGGGCGTGGTGTTCAACATCGAAGGCGGTTGCTATGCCAAGTGCATCGACCTGTCCGAGAAGAACGAGCCGGTCATCTGGAAAGCCATCAAGCACGGCGCGGTGCTGGAAAACGTCGTGATCGACGACGCCAAGCATGCCGACTATGCCGATGTCAGCCTGACCCAGAACAGCCGTGCAGCCTACCCGCTGGAGCACGTTGCCAAGCGTTCCGCCGAGAACCTGGGCGGCGAGCCGAACGCGGTCATCTTCCTGACCTGCGACCTGACCGGCGTACTGCCGCCTGTGTCGATCCTCAGCGAAGAGCAGGCGGCCTACCACTTCCTGTCGGGTTACACCGCACTGGTGGGTTCGACCGAAATGGGTTCGGGCAGCGGCATCAAGTCGACTTTCTCCACCTGCTTCGGTGCGCCGTTCTTCCCGCGTCCGGCTGGCGAGTACGCCGAACTGCTGATCAAGCGTATTCGTGGTTTCGGTTCGAAGGTGTACCTGGTCAACACCGGCTGGACCGGCGGTGGCTACGGTGTCGGCAAGCGCTTCAACATCCCGACCACCCGTGCGGTGATCGCGGCGATCCAGAGCGGCGCGCTGGTCGGTGCTGAAACCGAGCACCTGGACATCATCAACCTGGACGTACCGAAGCTGGTACCGGGCGTTGAAACCGTTCTGCTCAACCCGCGCAACACCTGGGCTGACAGCGCGGCGTACGATGAAGCAGCCAAGGGCCTGGCCTCGCTGTTCATCGAAAACTTCAAGAAGTTTGAAGTTTCCGACGCCATCAAGGCTGCCGGCCCACAACGCTGAGTTGTTGCCCGCCCGCTGAGAAAAAGCCGCCCGAATGGGCGGCTTTTTCGTTTGGGGGGTGAGGCAGTTTTGATCCCGACGTCAAAACGGCTCTATTCTTGTTGTGCAGTCAGGCGCAGGGCCATTGCTGGCGTGAGTGCAGGATTCGCACTATTTCCACTTGCTCGCCATGAACGCGGTAAACCATCACGTAGTTTGGCTTCACCACCAGCTCCCGCGTACCGGTGATCCGGCCCGATCTGTACAACTGCGGCCTTTGTCGGGCTCTTTCGGCGCACGTTTCAAATAGCTCGTCGAGGTGTATTGCCGCCATTGGGTTGTCGATTGCGATCCGCTGCATGATGTGTTCGCGGTCCTTGAGTGACAAGGCACGCCACATCAGACGCATCAATGAGACCTTTTTCGCAGCGCATCACGGCGTTCTGCAAACAGCCTTCTGGCCTCATCATCCTCCACCAACGGTGCGGTGTCGTTCAGGCTGGCCTCGACCTGTTGCGCGAACCAGGTTTCATAGGCGGCCGCCTGGTGCGCCATTTTCAGCGCCTGTGTCCGATCAGGGCGGCCATAGGTGCTGACCTGCTGTGAGTCAAAGCCTGAGGCATCCACCTCGAAATGATCAATGCCGAGGTCTTGCAGATAGCTCACCACCGTTTCCAGCTTCTTGAACAACCTGACACTGCCGCTACGTTGCGCCATCAGCAGATGCTCATGGTTTTCGCTGCTGATCTGTACCGACCAGCCACCTGCTTGGCCAACGATGTGGGTAGCCTGGACAAGCCCGCTTCGAATCAGATTGCCAAGTTCAAGGTGTTCGATGCTGTGAGTAGGCATGGGTGCGCGCCGTCGTTTCATGTAAGCCACCAATGCTATGCAATCTATAGTTGATTGCAACTATAGGCCTTCCCAAACAAGTGTGGGAAGCTTCTTGTTCTGCTGCTCCTGCCGTTCTCCACCCACTGTTCTTGCCCGGTACAGGCCCTTATGACCCACCTCCCCGAACGCCACCACTACCCCCGCTTCCAGCCCCTGCTGACACGCTGGCAGGACAACGACATCAACGGCCACATTGCCAGCGCCACGGTGTACGCGTTCTTCGACAGCGCGGTGCAGGGCTACCTGATCGAGCACGCAGGTCTCGACCCGCAAGACGGGGAAGTGGTGGGGTTCGTGGTCAGTTCGGGCTGTGATTTCTTCACCTCGGCAGCCTTTCCCGAATGCCTCGAAGTCGGCCTGCGCGTGGCCCGTGTGGCCGGCAGTTCGGTGGAGTACGAACTGGCCCTGTTCAAGGTCGGCCAAGCCCAGCCCAGCGCCGCCGGGCGCATGGTGCAGGTATTCGTCGAGCGCGCATCCGGCCAGCCGGCCAGCTTGCCAGCGGCCCTGCAAGGCGCCCTGCAGGCGCTGCAAGGCTGAAACGCCGCAGCCTCAGTCGTTGATACGGATGATCCCTTCGCGCACCGCAAACAGCACCAGGCCCGGTATGTCGTGAATCTGCAGGCGGTGCATGATCTGCGAACGATGCGCTTCCACGGTCTTCACGCTCAGGCCCAGGCCATCGGCTATCGAGCGCGTCGACTCGCCGCGTGCGATCAGGCGCAGGATCTCCAGCTGGCGCGCGGTCAGTTGCATGGTGCTGTTGCCCGCATGGCGCTTGCGGCTGTGCTTGACCGCCTGCCCGATCACCAGCGGCAGCACCGCCGAGGACAGGTACTGGCCGCCGTTCTTCAGGGCCTGCAAGGCCAGCTCAAGCTCCAGCACCGTGGCCGTCTTGAGCAGAAAGCCATGGGCGCCCTGCTGCAGGCACTTCATCACGAACTCAAGCTCCGAACGCGCCGAGAGCATCAGCACCATGCTCGCCGGCACGCGCAGGCACAGCTCGCGCAGGATCTCCTCGCTCTCGAGTGCGTCCAGCGCCATGTCGAGCATGATGATGTCCGGCTTGAGCTGTTCGGCAAGCTCGACAGCACTCAGGCCGTCATTCGCTTCACCCACCACCGCGTAATCTTGTTTTTGTTCGAGCAGCGCGCGCAAACCTGCTCTGAACAGGGGCGACTCGTCTGCAAGGAGTAATCGGCAAAGCATAGGTTGGCCTGTGTCGCGAAATAAGGGGGCGGTGTCGGGCTAGCCGTGACGCACGTTATCGCCAAAGTGGGCAATCAGCGCCGGCAGCCTGACCAGCGGCTCCACCGACTGGGCCGCGCCCAGCCGGATGGCCTCCTTGGGCATGCCGAACACCACGCAACTGGCTTCGTCCTGGGCCACGGTGACAGCACCGTGCTCACGCATGCTGAGCAAACCACGTGCGCCGTCATCGCCCATCCCGGTCATGATGATGCCCAGCACATTGCCCCCGGCATGCCGGGCGGCGGAGCGAAACAGGACATCGACCGAAGGTTTGTGCCGATTGACGGCGGGGCCGTCCAGCACCTCGACAAGGTAGTGCGCACCGCTGCGCTTGAGCTGCATGTGCAAGCCGCCGGGCGCGAGCAACGCCAGGCCGCTGTGCACGCGATCCAGATGCCTGGCCTCGCGTACCTCGATCTGGCAGAGGCTGTTCAGGCGTCGGGCAAAGTCGGCGGTGAACTTCTCGGGCATGTGCTGGACGATCACGATCCCCGGGCAATCACGCGGCAACTGGCGCAGGATGAACTCCAGCGCCTGGGTGCCTCCAGTCGAGCAGCCAAGTGTAACGATTCGATCAGTGGTTTTGATAACAGTTGCAGCCGGCGCACTGGTTTTTTCTTTTGCGTGCGACGTGGGGAGCATGACCGGCCGCGTGCGGGCGGCGTCCTCGATGCTGCGGATCAAGCCTGCGGCCAGGCTCTCCAGGCTTTGGCGCAGGCCAAGGCGTGCCTTGGTAAACACGCCCACGGCGCCAGCGGCCAGGGCCTGCAGGTTGAGGTCGGTGCCGGCCTCGGTGAGGGTCGAGCAGATGATGGTCGGCGTCGGGCGCTCGGCCATGATCTGGCGCAGGAAAGTCAGCCCGTCCATGCGCGGCATCTCGATGTCCAGCACCAGTACGTCGGGCCAGTCGCGGCGCATCTTTTCGATGGCGTACAGCGGGTCGGCGGCCATGCCGATCACGCGGATGCCAGGGTGGCTGCTCAGGCACTGGTTGAGTACCTGGCGTACCAGCGCGGAGTCGTCGACGATAAATACCCGGATCGGTGCAGCAGGGCGCTCGGTCATGTGCGTTCGAACACCGAGGGGTGCACCAGCCGCAACGGCAGGTCGAAGCCGTGGATGCTTTCGGCATGCCCGATGAACAGCAGCCCGCCGGGGCGCAACTGGCTGACCAGGCGCTGCACGATGCGTTGTTTTTCGTGGGTGTCGAAGTAGATCAGGATATTGCGCAGAAAAATCACGTCGAACGGCCCCAGCCCTTCGGGCAACGGTTGCACCAGGTTGATCTCGCGCAGGGTTACCCGCGCCCGCAGGTGTGCCTGTATGCGCAGGCGCCCGTGCATGTCGCCTACCCCGCACAGGCAGTGGCGGTGCATCCAGTCCTCGGGAAAGTAGCGCGCCTGGGCGATGTCGTAGATGCCCTGCTCGGCGAGCGCCAGCATGCTCTGGCTGAGGTCGCTGGCCAGGATCGACCAGTCGCTGGCGCTGGCATGCTCGGCCACCGTCATGGCCAGGCTGTAGGGCTCTTCGCCCGAGGAGCACGCTGCGCTCCACAGCCGCAGCGGCCCCCTGCGCTGGCCCAGCCACTGGCCAAGAAACTCGAAGTGCGCAAACTCGCGAAAGAAGTAGGTCTCGTTGGTGGTCAGCAGGTCGATCACCAGGCGCCGTTCGCGGCCGTGACTGGGCGACTCGATCAGGTGCAGGTACTCGCTGTAGCTGTCCAGGTGGTGATGACGCAGACGCTTCATCAGGCGCCCGGCCACCAGCGAGCGCTTGTTGTCTGCCAGGTGAATCCCCGAGGCCTTGCTCATCAGCGCCTGCAGGCGGCGAAACTCCGGTTCGCCGAGCACCGGCAGCTTGAAGGTCGAGGGCATCTCAGGAAACCTTCGCCGCCTGGCTGAGATGACGGATGTCCTCCAGCGAGAGCACCTGGGCCATGTTCAGGATGATCAGGAAGCCTTGCTCCTGCTGGGCCATGCCGGCAATGAAGTCGGCGCGAATGCCGGTGCCGAACGGTGGTGCCGGCACGACTGCGTGCGGGTCGATATCGAGCACGGCGTCGACCGCGTCCACCACCAGGCCGATGCGTTGCACGCCGCCTTCCAGTGGCAGTGCGATGATCACGATGCAGGTGCGCTTGCCGGCCACCGTCAGGTCCATGCCGAAGCGTGCGGCCAGGTCCAGCACCGGCACCACGTTGCCGCGCAGGTTGAGCACGCCGTGGATGTAGGCGGGCATCATCGGCACGCGGGTGATCTCGGCGTACTCGATGATCTCGCGCACCAGCTCGATGGGCAGCGCGTACCCGGCCTGGCGCACGCGAAAGGTCAGGTGCTGGATGCTGGCGGGCGTGTCCGGCGAGTGGGCCGGGAGCTCAAGGGTGTTCATGGCAGCGCCTCGTTCAATTGAAGCTGACGAACTGGCCTTCATCGATCAGCGCCTTGTGGGTGGGTTTGTAGGCGGCGCCTTGCAGCTCGCCGACCCGTGGCAGCGGGCGGGCATTGGCGCTGTGCGCTTCGAAGCGGAAGAAACCGATCAGCTCCTGCAACTGGCCTGCCTGGGCGTTCATCTCTTCGGCGGTGGCCGCCAGTTCCTCGGAGGCCGAGGCATTCTGCTGGGTGATCTGGTTCATCTGGCCCATGGCGATGTTGATCTGGCCGGCGGCGCTGCTCTGTTCCTGGGACGCGGCGGTGATTTCCTGGACCAGGTCGGAGGTCTTCTGGATGTTCGGCACGATCTCGCTCAACAGGCTGCCGGCCTGTTCGGCCAGGCGCACGCTGCTGGAGGCCACCTGGCCGATTTCCTGCGCGGCCACCTGGCTGCGTTCGGCCAGCTTGCGCACCTCGGCAGCCACCACCGCGAAGCCCTTGCCGTGATCGCCGGCACGCGCCGCTTCGATCGCCGCGTTCAGGGCCAGCAGGTTGGTCTGGTAGGCGATGTCGTCGATGATGCCGATCTTGTCGGCGATCTGTTTCATTGCCAGTACGGTGTCGCCCACGGCACCACCGCCCTGTACCGCGTCGTTGGCGGCCTTGCCGGCGATGCCGTCGGTGATCTTGGCGCTTTCGGTGTTCTGTGCGATGGAGGCCGACATCTCTTCGACCGAGGCGCTGGTCTGCTCGACGCTGGCGGCCTGCTCGTTGGCGGCCTGGCTCAGCGACTGCGAGGTCGAGCTGACCTGCTCGGAGGCCGACGACAGTGCGTCGGCGGCGCTGCGCACGTCACCCAGGATGCTGCGCAGGCGTACGGTCATGTTCTGCATGGCGGTCAGCAGTTGGCCGGTCTCGTCCTTGCGCGTCACCACCAGGTCCTGGCTCAGGTCACCGGCGGCCATGCGGTCTGCTGCTTCTACCGCACCGGCCAGCGGGCGGGTGATGCTGCGTGTGACCAGTACGCCGATGAGCATGCCGATCAACGTCGCGGCGGCGGCCAGGGCGATCATCTGCAGGCGCGAGCTGTCGGCAATCGCGGTGATGTCGGCGTTGGCCTCGCCGGCGCGGGCCTGCTTGCCTGAGCTGGCTGCACCCAGCAGCTCGTCCACCAGGTTTGCCGCCGCGACATTTTTCGGCATCAGTGCCAGCGCGTCGGTAAGGGTCTGCAGTTCGCCAGACTGGCGGTGAACGTTCATCAACTGGTTGGCAACGCTGATGTAGTCCTGCAGCGGGCCTTCGATTTTCTCCACCTGTGCGCGGCCGTCCTTGGTCAGGAAGTACTCGCGCGACTTGACCAGCAGCTCACGGGTCTTTTCCATCGACGCGCGTGCCGTGGCGGCGGCCTGGTCGCGCTCCTCGACGGAGGTGGACAGCAGGCTCTGGCGTACTGCGCGGTTGGCCGCCAGCAGCTGGATATTGGCCTCTTGCAGGGTGCTCAGGCCGACCACGTCATAGTCGTACATGCGGTCCGACAGCTCATTGACCTGGTTGAGGTTGCGCACGCCGATGAACCCGATGAGCGCGGTCAGCGCCACCACCACCAGAAAACCCAGGGTCAGGCGCACGCCTATCTTCATATTGCTGATCATTTGCATGGTTATTCTCCGGAAGGGCTTGGCAACAGGGGCGGCGTCTCGCCTTCGGCGCGGTGCTGCGATTGGCGGAACAGGCTGGGGATGTCGAGGATCAGGGCCACCTGGCCAGAGCCGAGGATGGTCGAGCCGCTGATACCGCTCAGGTGCTGGAACAGTTGCCCCAGGGGCTTGATCACGGTTTGCAGTTCGCCGTGCAGTTGATCGACGATCAGCCCGGCATGCTGCCGGCCCTGGCTGACCACCACGATGTTGCGGCGTGTGCTGGCGCTGCGCGGCAGGCTGAAATGCTGCTGCAGGTCGATGCACGGCAGCGGCCGGCCGCGCAGGTTGAGGTGGTGCTGCTCGGCCTGGGTTTCAGGCGCTTCCATGCATTCGGTGACCATGTCCAGCGGGATCACGAAATGCTCGGTGCCCACGCTTACCAGGAAGCCGTCGATGATCGCCAGGGTCAACGGCAGGCGGATGCGGAAGGTGCAGCCCAGCCCGGGCGTGGAGTCGATCTCGATCACGCCGCGCAACTGGTCGATGGCGCTGCGCACCACGTCCATGCCCACGCCGCGGCCAGACAGGTTGGACACCTGCTCGGCGGTCGAGAAGCCGGCCTCGAAGATCAGCATGTGGATGTCCTGGTCGCTGATCAGCGTGTCGCTGTCGAGCATGCCGCGGGCGATGGCCTTCTCGCGAATTTTCGCGGTGTTCAGGCCGCGCCCGTCATCCTGGATCTCCAGCACGATCATGCCCGAGTCGTGGTAGGCGTTCAGGCGCAACTGGCCTTGTTCCGGCTTGCCCGCTGCGCGGCGCTCGGCAGGCGCTTCGATGCCATGGTCGATGGCGTTGCGCACCAGGTGCACCAGCGGGTCGGCAATGCGGTCGATCAGGGTCTTGTCCAGTTCGGTGTCGCCACCGTGGATGCTCAGTGCGATCTGCTTGTCCAGCGCCTGGCTCACATCACGCACCACGCGGTGGAAGCGGTTGAAGGTTTCGCCCACCTCGACCATGCGCAACTTGAGCGCACGCTCGCGGATCTGCTCGACGTGCTGTTGTACCGCCTGCACGCTTTCGATGCAGGCGCCGTGGGCGCTGCGCAAGGCCTGCATCTGCGCACCGGCGGTGCTGATGACCAGCTCGCCGACCAGGTTGATCAGCTCGTCGAGCTTGTGTGCCGCGACCTTGACCATGCTGCTGGGGGCGGTGCGGCTGTCGCTGGCGGCGGCGGGGAGGGCAGGCACAGTGGGTGCTGGCGGGGGCGCCAACGTTTGCGTCGGCGCCGGCAAAGTGGCGGCCGAGGGCTCATCATGGGGCTGTGTGGCTTGCAGGCGCAGGGTGCAGAAGTCCTGTACCAGGCTGAACACATCCTCCAGTTGCTCGCGGCTGGCATCGCTGCGCAGGCTCAGCTCGAAGCCCAGGTAGCAGGCCTCGGGGTCCAGCGTCTCGAGATCGGGCAGCGCCCAGGTGAGCGTCTGCAGGCTGAGGATTTCGCCCAGCCGGCCCAGGTAGCGAATGAACGCTGCCGGGTCGAAGCCGTTGCTCAGCAGTTCGCTGCTGAAGCGGATCGACAGGTACCAGGTCAGTGGCTCGCCAGGCGCCGGGATGGCCGTCTCGGCTTCAGCTGGCGCTGCGGGCGTGGCGCCCTGCTGGGCTGCCAGTGCCGCCAGCAGCGCGGCCTGGCGCGGGGTATGCGCCGGCATGCTGGCCGACTGCGCATCGATGCTCTCGAGCATCACTGCCAGCTCATCCATGCATTGCAGCATCAGCGAGGTCAGTGGGGCGTCCAGTGTGCGTACGCCGTCACGTACGCCCATCAACAGGTTTTCAAGCTGGTGGGCCAGGGCCACCAGCGGATCGAGCGAGAAGATCCCCGCCGAGCCCTTGAGCGTATGCACGGCGCGAAACAGTGCATTGATCGCGTCCTCGTCGTCGGGACGGCTTTCCAGTTGCAGCAGGCTGTCTTCGGCTTCCTTGAGCAGGTCGCGAGCTTCTTCGAGAAAACCCTGCAGCAGTTGGCTCCATTGCTCGGCGTCGAACATGCTTACTCCTCGCACGGCGCGGTCAGGCCGGCCGGGCATAACGAGGGGAGGCGCAGCAGTTCCAGCAGCGTACGGGCGTTGCCCGGCAGGGCGATCACCTCGGCGCTGTGGCCATTGGCGCACAGGGTTTTCTGCAGGCTCAGCAGCAGTTGCACGCCTGCGCTGTCGAGTTCGTCCAGGCCGCCCAGGTCCAGTTGCCAGGGCGTCGGTTGAGTGGGCAGCAAGGCCAGCAACTGCTCGCGCGCGGCACGCACTTCATAGATGGTCAGGTCGCCGTCAAGGCGTAGCCTGGCAGGTGTTTCGGGGGTGGCCGGGACGAGGCTGAACATACCCGTCATCCAATCAGTTTTTCGACCGCAGCAAGCAACTGCTGCGGCTGGAACGGTTTGACGATCCAGGCCTTGGCGCCGGCGGCCTGGCCTTCGGCCTTCTTTGCCTGTTCGCTTTCGGTGGTGAGCATCATGATCGGGGTGAAGCGGTACTCGTTGCGCGCCTTGAGCGCCTTGACCAGGCCGATGCCATCGAGGTTGGGCATGTTCACGTCGCTGATCACCAGGTTGATCTTCTGGCCGGTGAGCTTGTTCAGCGCGTCGCGCCCGTCGCAGGCTTCGATGACCTGGTGGCCGGCGCTGGCAAGGCTGATTTTCACGAGTTGGCGCATGGAGGCGGAGTCGTCGACGATCAGGATGGTCTTGGCCATGTTCAGGGCTTCCGGGAGTTTAGAAAAAGGTCACGTCGCTGTTGGCCGTCGACTGGCTGTGGCCGGCCCGCTCTTCGCTCGTGGTAAAGCGCTGGCGCAGTTGCTGCAGCCAGGCCTGTGGGTCGTGCAGGCGCGCATCGTCGTGGGCCAGGGCGTCGAGCAGTTGCAGCAGGTCGGTCTGCAGGTGGTCGAGCATCTGGTCGGCGCGGTCCTGGAACTGCAGGCCGACCATGATTGCGTGGATATCGGCCTGGGTGGCGCGGGCGTCCTGCTGCAGGGCGCGCGAGGCACCGTCGAGGGCATCGAGGTTGGTGCCCAGGCCGCTGATCACGTCATCGAGCACCTGTTCCAGTTCGTGCAGGTTGGCCTGTTCCTCGGCGCCCAGTACGGTGGCGGCATCGATACTGGTCTGGATCGCGTGGTTGATCTCGCCGACCTTGGCGTCCATCGACTGGCCGGTTTCGGCGGACAGGCGCGAGAGCTTGCGCACTTCGTCGGCGACCACCGAGAAGCCGCGACCGAATTCGCCAGCGCGGGCTGCTTCGATGGCGGCGTTGAGTGCCAGCAGGTTGGTCTGGCTGGCAATTTCCTGAACGTGGCGGGCCATCTGTTGCAACTGTTCGGTGTAGCCGCCCAGGTGGTTGATGGTGGCAAGGAACTCATGCTGGCGCTGGCTGCTGGCGGCAAAGCTGTCGGTCACCTGGCGCAGGCGCTGGTTGGCGGCGCGCAGGTTCTCGCCGACGCCGCCGTTGGCCAGCACATTGTCGGCATCGTTGAGGCTGTGTTCCAGGCGCGTGCTGATATCGCCAAAGCGCTCCAGCAACTGCCCGATGTTGCTGCTGAGCAGGTTGCGGCTCTGCTCGAGGCTGTCGATCCAGCTGGGTGCGACCACGGGCAGGAGGTTCTGCAGCGGGTGAGGTTCGAGCACGATCGGGGCGTCGCTGAACAGCGGGGTTGGTGCAGCAGGGCGGGGTCGCAGCAGGGTGCTGGCCAAGGTGACCAGCAGCAGCCCGGCGATACCGACGGGGAGCAGGTCGAACAGCAGTCCGCAGGCGCCAAGGGCAGTGCCGATCCATATTCCCAGGTACATCCGCATTCCGTGCGCCCATTGTCTCGCTTAAGGTGGCACGGATCATAGCGATTGCTATTTGGCGTCAAAATCGGGACGCCCCTTAAGCCGACCGGGCGGTCACAATATGTCGCAGGTAAAGTGCGGCTCGGCAATGTTGATCGGGTGGTCAATATAAAAGCCCGCAGACCTGAGCAGACAGTCGGGGCGAAGTTTTCAGTGGAGGATCAGGCAAGGGGTAAGGTGTAGGCATATGGCTTAAGCCGATGGCGTGATGGCACTTGGCTTGATTCGCTTGACGGGCACCAATAAAGCCACTGCCGGCGCAAGGGCCGGCAGTGGGAGGGGTGTTCAGCGGTGGCGCCAGTGCTTGTTGTGCTTGCGATGGCCGTAGTGGTGGCCGCGATCGCGGTAGTGGCGACGGTCATCGTAGCCGCGTCCGCGGTCGTTGTAGCGACGGTCTTCGTCGTCGCTCTTGTTGCCCATGTAGTTGCCCAGCGCGCCACCTGCGCCGCCGCCAGCGGCTGCGCCGATCAGGCTGCCGGTGCTGCCGCCCACGCTGCGGCCTACCACGTTGCCGCCGGCTGCGCCGAGTGCACCGCCGATGGCGGCTTCGCCGCGGCTGCGTTTGTCGGCGCCGACGGCACCGCCCGCGGCGCCACCCAGGCCAGCACCGATCGCCGAGCCGGTGTTGCCACCGATCTGCTGGCCGACCACTGCACCCAATACCCCACCCAATGCGCCGCCAATACCGGCTTCGGTGGTACCACCTGCCGAGGCAGCGCCACTGAGCAGGCCGAGGGACAACAACAGAATCGAGGAGTACTTCATATGAGAGCCTCAGAGGGATGACGAGGCGATCCTGAGGCTCTGCCATGGGCGCTGGCAATGCAAATCCGACGAGTAGCACGACCTGTATACAATTTTATAAGTTACTGTTTTTGCAGTGAAACTTAATTGTTTTTTGGTGGTCCTAGCTTACTTGGGATAAGCGCTCTGGGGGGCTCAGACGATCCGCGTACTCACGCTCGCCGCCTCCAGTTTGATCGCCACGAACTTCGACGTCGGCGTATGGCTGCCGTCACCCACGCTCTCCAGCGGCACCAGCGGGTTCACCTCCGGATAGTACGCCGCTGCCTGCCCCGCCGGGATATCGAATGCGAGCAGGGTAAAACCCTTGACCCGACGCTCGCGGCCATCCCCCCACAACGACACGATATCGGCCTTGTCCCCCGGGTTGAAGCCCAGGCGAATGATGTCCGCCTCATTGGCAAACAACACATCGCGCTGACCCTTGACCCCACGGTAACGGTCATCCAGCCCATAGATGGTGGTGTTGTACTGATCGTGCGAACGCATCGACTGCATGATCAGGTCCGGCACCTGGCCGCTGGCGCGCACGCTTTCATGCAGCAGGTCATCAGGCAGCGCATTGGCCTTGAAGTTGGCACGGCCGGTGGCCGTCTTCCATTCGCGTTGAGCGGCACTGTTGCCCAGGTAGAACCCGCCCGGATGCTCCAGGCGCTGGTTGAACCCGGCAAACCCGGGGATGGTGTCGGCAATCAGCTCGCGAATCCGCGCGTAATCGGCAATCAGCCAGTTCCAGTCCACCGGCGCGCTGCCCAGCGTGGCCGCAGCAATCCCGGCGATCACCGCAGGCTCCGAGCGCATCTGGCGCGACAGCGGTTTGAGCTGTCCGTTGGAGGCATGCACCATGCTGAACGAATCTTCCACCGTCACCGCCTGCGGGCCTTCGCCCTGCAGGTCGATATCGGTGCGGCCCAGGCACGGCAGGATCAACGCCTGGCGCCCATGCATCAGGTGGCTGCGGTTGAGCTTGGTGCTGATCTGCACGGTCAGCTCACAGTTGCGCAGCGCCTGCGCAGTGCGCTCGGTGTCGGGGGTGGCCTGGGCAAAGTTGCCGCCCAGGCCGATGAACACCCGCGCCTGCCCGTCGAGCATGGCGCGGATCGCTTCCACCGTGTTGTGGCCATTGTGGCGCGGCACGGCAAAGCCGAAGCGGCGCTCCAGCGCATCGAGCAAGGCCACCGGCGGGCGCTCGTTGATGCCCATGGTGCGGTCGCCCTGCACGTTGCTGTGCCCGCGCACCGGACACAGGCCGGCACCGGGTATGCCAAGGTTGCCGCGCAGCAGCATGAGGTTGGCGATTTCCTGGATGGTCGCCACCGAATGACGGTGCTGGGTGATGCCCATGGCCCAGCACATGATGACCTTCTCGGCCCGCGCATACATGCGCGCGGCCTGCTCGATGTCGGTCAGGCTCAGCCCCGACTGTTCGACGATCTTCTCCCAGCCTGTGGCCTCGACCGCCTGCAGGTAGGCGTCGACTGCAGCGGTGTGCTCGGCGATGAAGAGATGGTCGAACACCGCCGGTGCGCCGCTGGCCTGGGCTTCACGCTCCCATTGCAGCAGGAACTTGGCCATGCCGCGCAGCAGCGCCATGTCCCCGCCCAGTGCCGGGCGAAAGTAGGCGGTGTTGGTCGGGCGGTCGCCGTTGGTGAGCATCTCGATCGGGTGCTGCGGGTGCTGGAAACGTTCCAGACCGCGTTCCTTGAGCGGGTTCACGCAGACCACCTGGGCGCCGCGCTTGACCGCCTCGCGCAGCGGTTCAAGCATGCGCGGGTGGTTGGTACCAGGGTTCTGGCCCCAGACGAAAATCGCGTCGGCATGCTCGAAGTCGTCGAAGGTCACGGTGCCCTTGCCCACCCCGACGCTCTGCCCCAGGGCCACGCCGCTGGCCTCGTGGCACATGTTCGAGCAGTCCGGGAAGTTGTTGGTACCGTAGGCGCGCACGAACAACTGGTACAGGTAGGCCGCTTCGTTGCTGGCCCGGCCCGAGGTATAGAACTCGGCCTGGTCAGGGCTGGTCAGGCCGTTGAGGTGGCGGGCGATCAAGGCGAATGCGTTGTCCCAGCTGATCGGCTGGTAGCGGTCGCTGGCCGGGTCGTACACCATCGGCTCGGTGAGCCGGCCCTGGTACTCCAGCCAGTAGTCGCTCTGGCCCAGCAGCGAGGTCACGCTGTGGCGGGCGAAGAAAGCCGCGTCGACACGGCGCTTGGTGGCCTCCCAGTTGACCGCCTTGGCGCCGTTCTCGCAGAACTTGACCATGCCGCTTTCCGGCGAATCGCCCCAGGCGCAGCCGGGGCAGTCGAAGCCGCCGTTCTGGTTGGTCTTGAGCAGGGCGCGGATGTTCTTCAGCGCGTTGTCGCTGCCGATCCACGCCTGTGCCACGCTGCGCAGTGCACCCCAGCCACCGGCGGCGCCATGGTAGGGCTTGTAGCGGGGAACGGGCTTCTGGTCGGCTTGATGATGCAGGCTCACGGGCGATTCTCCTGCGCGGGGCTGTACACCCTCGGCGCACTGTGATGCGGCAGGTGGATGAGGTTGAGGCGGTGGCGGCGTGCCCATTGCAGGGCAAGGCCGGTGGGCGAGGACAGGCTCACCAGGGTCTGGATGCCGGCACGCAGCACTTTCTGGATCAGCTCCAGGCTGCAGCGGCTGGTGACGATGGCCAGGCCGCCGGCGATGGCGATGTCCTGGCGCAGCAGCGCGCCGATCAGCTTGTCGAGGGCGTTGTGGCGGCCGATGTCTTCACGGCCCAGCAGCAACTCGCCCTGGTCGTTCATGTA
This sequence comes from Pseudomonas aegrilactucae, assembly GCF_019168305.1. Classification (GTDB taxonomy): domain Bacteria; phylum Pseudomonadota; class Gammaproteobacteria; order Pseudomonadales; family Pseudomonadaceae; genus Aquipseudomonas; species Aquipseudomonas aegrilactucae. The sequence goes on along the minus strand of NZ_JAHTBI010000041.1, from coordinate 2,094 downwards.
CAGCGCGGCATGCACCGCGCCGCAGTGCTGGCCCAGCGGCTGGAAGGCGCTGATGCGCTGGCGCAGGCCCTCGAGCCACTGGGGCGGGGGCAGTGGCGCACCCGCCAGCACCGTCAGCTCAGGCAGCGCCTGTTCCACCGCCTCCACCCCGCACAGCCCGCAGCCGCTGGTGCCGGCCAGCTGGCGGCGCTGGGTCTTGAGGTTCCAGAAGGCGCGGTTGGCGATCTGCACATCGGCATGAATGGCCGAGCCGCTGCCGTTGAAACTGACGTCGTAGATCTCGTCGGGCGCGGTGATGATGCCGCTGCCGATGCTGAAACCGACGATGAAATCGTCAAGGTCGGTGGGGCTCACCAGCATCACGGCCTGGCTGATGCCGTTGTAGGCGATCGCCAGGGCGACTTCTTCGGCCAGGTCTGCGCTGGCCTGGCTGGGCTCGCCAAGCAGGCTGTAGTCGTAGCGGATGCTCGCGGCAGGCGCGGCCAGGGGCGTGGACGCCACGCAGGCCGGGGGTTTTAAGGTCATTGGAAGATACCGGCAGGCAGGTCAGCCTTAAGCCTAGGCCCCTGCTCGGGTATCGTCTAATCGCTAATGCTGATGCCTTGATAGACGGCGTCGATCACGCCTCGCTCAACGCCTGACGGTATTCTGCGATGCAAGCTTCGGCCAGGGCCGAGCGGGGTGCGCTGCGGCGCATGATCAGGCCCAGTGGCGCGAGCGTGCTGGCCTGTTCGATCGGTTGCAGGCGCAGGTGCCCGGTGAGGGCTTCCAGCCCGGCGGCCAGCGGCATCACCGCGCAGCACAGGCCGCCGTGCACAGCCTGCACCAACTGATGAACGGCGTCGGTCTGCAACAGCAATTGCGGGGTCAGGCCGTGGCGGTGGAAGTTGTGGTCGATGGACTGGCGAAAATGCATGCCGCTGGTCAGCAGGCCCAGTGGCAGTTCGGCGAGTGTCTGCCAGCTCAGCGGTGCGTCGCCGAAGTCGAAGTGGCCCGGATCGAACAGCAGGCCCATGCGTGTGTCGCCCAGTGGCAGGGTTTCGAAGCGCTCGTTGTCGAGGCGCTCCAGGTACGACACGCCCAGGTCCAGGCTGTTGCTGGCCAGTTGTTCGAGAATCTGCTCGGAGCTCAGCGCGCTGAGTTCGAAGCGCAGGTCCGGGTGCAGGCGGTGCAGGCGCTGCAGCAGCGGCAGCGGGTCGAAGCTCGACAGCGGCACCACGCCCAGGCGCAGGGTGCCGGCCAGATGGCCGCGGCAGGCGGCGGCTTCGGCGTACAGGCCGTCGTAGGCGGTCAGCACCGAGCGCGCCCAGGCCAGCACGCGTTCGCCCTGGGCGGTGAACCCCTCGAAGCGCTGGCCACGGTTGACCAGCGCCAGGCCCAGCTCCTTTTCCAGGTTGCGCAGGCGCATCGACAGGGTCGGCTGGGTCACGTGGCAACGTGCGGCGGCCTGGCCGAAGTGGCGGGTTTCATCCAGGGCGATGAGGAATTTGAGTTGTTTGATGTCCACCGTCGCTCCTAGGGCGTTCGCAGGCGAAGCATTCTATCTTGTCCTAGACTGCCTGCTCCGGTCATTGATACCTAAGGAGCACAGGATGAGCATTTTCAGTTTCATTAAAGAAGCGGGCGAGAAACTGGTCGATCTGCTGACGCCGGGCAATGCCAATGCCGGCGAGCAGTTGAAGGAGCACGTGAGCAAGGTCGGGCTGGGCAATCCGAACATTCAGACCACCGTGGAGGGTGACAAGGTCACCGTCAAAGGCGAGGTGGGCAGCCAGGAAGAGAAGGAGAAGATCCTGCTGGCGCTGGGCAATATCGCCGGTGTGGCGTCGGTGGACGACCAGCTCACCGTGACCGGCCCGGTGGTCGCGGCCGCGCGTTTCGTGGTGGTGAAAAAGGGCGATACCCTGAGTGCGATTTCGCTGGCGGTGTATGGCAACGCCAACCAGTACAACAAGATCTTCGAGGCCAACAAGCCGCTGCTCAGCCACCCGGACAAGATCTACCCGGGGCAGACGCTGCGTATTCCGGAGTAAGGCCTGACCGATTGCGGTGAGCCCTTCGCTGGCAAGCCAGCTCCCACAGGTACAGCGCCGC
>NZ_JAHTBI010000040.1 GCF_019168305.1 Pseudomonas aegrilactucae | reverse complement strand
CGGTCACCGGTGCATGCCCAAAAATACGCTTCTGGCCGGCAGGCCGTGGGGAGCTGGCTTGCCAGCGAACGAGCGCGCAGCGGTCGTAAAACCCCTGCATGCACGGTGCATCAGACACCCCGCGTGCACCAGTTCTACTGCCGCTTCGCACCCGTCCCCAGGCGTGCCTGTGATGCATTCACCGCACACTAATGCGCCTCGCCGGCTTTCAATCCCTGTGGCAGCTTTTTCGTCAACAACACCGCCACCATGCTCACCGCCAAGCCGATCCCCACGAAATGGAAGGCATCGTTGTAGGCCATGATCATCGCCTGCTGATGGGTGATCTCACTCAACTTGGCCAATGCTGCACCTTCGCTGCCCAGCTTCTCTGTCAGCAACGCCAAGCGCTCGGCCACTGCAGCATTGGTCGGCACCACGGCCTCGCGCAGGTAATCGAAATACACCTTGGTGCGCGCATCCAGCAGCGTGGCCAGCAACGCAATGCCAATAGCCCCACCCAGGTTGCGCAGGATGTTGAACAGGCTCGACGCCGAGCCCGCGTCTTGCGGCTGAATGTACGCTGTGGCAATCAGCGAGATGGTCACCATGATCATCGGCTGCCCAAGCGCCCGGATGATCTGGATGTGGTTGAATTGGGTGCCGGCGAAATCCGGGTTCAACACCCCCGAGCTGAAACTCGCCAGTCCGAACAGCCCGAACCCGATCGTGCAAAGGATTTTCGGCGAAATCACCTTCATCAGTTGTGGCACCAGCGGTATCAGAAACAGCTGCGGCACCCCCATCCACATGATCACTTCACCGATCTGCAGCGCGTTGTAGTTCTGGATCTGCGCCAGGTACAGCGGCAGCAGGTAGATCGAGCCATACAGCCCGACCCCCATGCCCAGGCTGGCAATACTCGACAACCCGAAATTGCGGTTCTGCAGGATGCGCAGGTTGATCAGCGGGTTGGGTTTTGAAAACTGCACGATCACGAAGGTAATGAGGCTGACCAGGGCGATGCTGCCCAGGCTGACAATCAGGCCCGACTCGAGCCAGTCCTTGCGGTGACCCTCCTCAAGAAACACCTGCAGGCAGCCGAGCCCGACGCCGAGGGTGACGATGCCGGTGTAGTCGGTGCGCTTGAGCAGTTCCCAGTGGGATGCCTTCTTTTCCAGCCCGTACAGCAAGCCGCCGATCATGATCAGCCCAGGCGGAATGTTGATGTAGAAGATGTACTCCCACCCCCAGTTCTCGGTCAGCCAGCCGCCCAGCGTGGGGCCGATGGAGGGCGCAAAGGTGGCCGTCATGGCGAACATTGCCATGCCCTTGGCGCGATGGTGCTCGGGCAGCTTGATCAGCGTCAGGGTGAAGGCCAGCGGGATCAGCGCGCCGCCGGTAAAGCCTTGCAGGGCGCGGAACACGATCATGCTTTCCAGGTTCCAGGCCATCGAGCACAGCAGCGAGGAGGCCAGAAAACCCGCCGACACCCACACCGCCAGGCGTCTGGCGGACAGCAACTGCACCAGCCAGGCGGTGAGCGGGATCATGATGATCTCGGCCACCAGGTAGGAGGTGGAAATCCACGAGCCTTCCTCCAGGGTGGCCGACAGCGCGCCCTGGATGTCCTTGAGCGAGGAATTGGTGATCTGGATGTCGAGTACCGCCATGAACGCGCCAAGCATCACGCTCATCACCGCGATCCAGTCGCGCCGGCTTGGTTCGCCGGCGGGGCGGATCAGTTGATCACCGGCCATCGGCGCGGATATCGACGGTCGCAGTTACCGACATGCCCGGGCGAATCTTGCCGTGCAGCGGGTTGTCGGCGGCAAAGGTGAGCTTGACCGGGATGCGCTGCACCACCTTGGTGAAGTTGCCGGTGGCATTGTCCGGGGGCAGCAGGCTGAACTGTGCGCCGGAGGCCGCGAACAGGCTGTCGACGCGGCCTTCGATGGGGGTGTCGGGGTAGCTGTCGAACAGAAGTTCGGCGCGTTGGCCGGGCTGCATCCTGCCGATCTGGGTTTCCTTGAAGTTGGCCTGCACCCAGATGTCCTGGTCGGGCACGATCGACAGCAGGTAGGCGCCGGCCTGCACATATTGGCCATTGCGCGCCGCGCGCTGGCCGATCATGCCGCTGATCGGCGCATGGATTTCACTGCGGCTCAGGTTGAGCTCGGCCTGGGCCAGGTCGGTCCGTGCGGTGGCGATCTGTGCGTCCAGGCGCTTGAGTTCGGCAGCCAGCGCATTGACCTGCTGGCGTTGGCCTTGCAGATCCGCCTGCGCCTTGCTCACCTGCGAGCGCGCTACATTGCTTTCGGCCGACAGGGTGGTCACCCGCTCCTCCGAGACGAAGCCGGGTTTGCGCAGCGCCTGGGCTCGATTGAGGTCCAGTTGGGTGCGGCCCAGCGTGGCCTGGTTGGCTGTGACCTGGGCCTGGCCTGCAGCGATCAGGCTGGCCTGCTGGGTCAATCGGCTGTCAGCCTGCAGGCGCTCGGCCTCGCGGGTGGCCAGGGTGGCGCGGGCGCGCTCCACGGCAAAGCTGAAGTCGTCGGCTTCCAGGCGCACCAGCAGGTCGCCCTTGGCCACGTGCTGGTTGTCTTCGACCAGTACCTGGTCGATGCGCGCGCCCAACTGGCTGGATACCCGTGTGATTTCGCCCTGGACATAGGCGTTGTCGGTGCTCTCGTAGAAACGCCCCTTGAAGTACCAGTGGGCGAGGAAGGCGAGGGCGATGAGCAGGACCAGGGTGAGGAAAATCAGCAGGCGACGCTTGAGTTGGGCAGGCATGGGGTACGGTCGTTCTAAAAATGTAAGCAAATTTAACAAGGTTTGGATCCGTTAACACAAGCGCTGATCGTGCCCATTGCTGGAGCAGGGTGGCCCCGTGCTGTTAACATCCAGCCTTTGTTTCATCTCTTGTCCGAGACTCTCATGACCACCGTTCGCACGCGTATCGCGCCTTCGCCGACTGGCGATCCCCATGTCGGCACCGCCTACATCGCCCTGTTCAACTACTGCTTCGCCAAGCAGCATGGCGGCGAATTCATCCTGCGTATCGAAGATACCGATCAGTTGCGCTCCACCCGCGAGTCCGAGCAGCAGATTTTCGATGCCCTGCGCTGGCTGGGTATCGAGTGGAGCGAAGGCCCGGATGTCGGCGGCCCGCACGGCCCTTACCGGCAGAGCGAGCGCGGCGACATCTACAAGCAGTACGCGCAGCAACTGGTCGACCTGGGCCATGCCTTCCCGTGCTTCTGCACCGCCGAAGAGCTGGACCAGATGCGTGCCGAACAGATGGCCCGTGGCGAGACCCCGCGCTATGACGGCCGCGCCTTGCTGCTGTCGCCTGAAGAAGTGCAGCGCCGCCTGGCCGCAGGCGAGCCGCACGTCATCCGCATGAAGGTGCCGACCGAAGGCGTGTGTGTGGTGCCGGACCTGCTGCGTGGCGATGTCGAGATCCCGTGGGACCGCATGGACATGCAGGTACTGATGAAGACCGACGGCCTGCCGACCTACTTCCTGGCCAACGTGGTCGATGACCACCTGATGGGCATCACCCACGTGCTGCGCGGCGAGGAGTGGCTGCCATCGGCGCCCAAGCTGATCAAGCTGTACGAGTACTTTGGCTGGGAGCAGCCGGTGCTGTGCTACATGCCGCTGCTGCGCAACCCCGACAAGAGCAAGCTGTCCAAGCGCAAGAACCCGACTTCGGTGACCTTCTACGAGCGCATGGGCTTCATGCCCGAAGCCATGCTCAACTACCTGGGCCGCATGGGCTGGTCGATGCCCGACGAGCGCGAGAAGTTCTCGCTGGCCGAAATGGTCGAGCACTTCGACCTGTCGCGTGTGTCGCTGGGCGGTCCGATCTTCGACATCGAGAAGCTGTCGTGGCTCAACGGCCAGTGGCTGCGTGAACTGCCGGTACAGGCGTTCGCGGCGCGCGTGCAGCAGTGGGCGTTCAACAGCGACTACATGATGAAGATCGCGCCGCACGTGCAGGGCAGGGTAGAGACCTTCAGCCAGATCGCGCCGCTGGGCGGGTTCTTCTTCGAAGGTGCGTTGAAACTCGATGCCAAGCTGTTCGAGCACAAGAAGCTCTCGGCCGACCAGGTGCGCCAGGTGATGCAGTTGATCCTGTGGAAGCTCGAAGGCCTGCGTCAGTGGGAAAAAGAGCGGATTACCGGGTGCATCCAGGCGGTGGTCGAGGCTCTGGAACTCAAGCTGCGTGACGCCATGCCGCTGATGTTCGCTGCGATTTCCGGCCAGGCAAGTTCGGTGTCGGTGCTCGATGCCATGGAAATTCTCGGCCCGGACCTGACCCGCTACCGTCTGCGCCAGGCGCTGGACCTGCTGGGCGGCGTGTCGAAGAAAGAAAACAAGGAATGGGAAAAGCTGCTGGGCAGCATCGCCTGACAGTGGGCTGCTTGTGCGGCCCTTCGCTGGCAAGCCAGCTCCCACAGGATTTTGCGGCATACACAAAAACCTGTGGGAGCTGGCTTGCCAGCGAAGAGGCCCGTGCAAGCAACCGAGAAACCAGAGTTTCACCCCGCAAAACCGGGGTGTTTCCCTTGGTAAAACGGTAAGTGATTGTTATCTCGGAAATTTCTTTTGGATTTTGTTGAAAATATATTTGACAGGTCTTCAATCCGATCTTAATATGCGCCCCGTCCACAGCGATGAACGAAACGAAGCGCGAAGCACCCAGCCAAGCGATTCAGTTCAACGCGACATTGTGGGGCTATAGCTCAGCTGGGAGAGCGCCTGCATGGCATGCAGGAGGTCAGCGGTTCGATCCCGCTTAGCTCCACCAAATCCCCTATCCGGAGTTGGTGACAACTCAGGATTCAATCTGGCTCCAGCGGCCGGGTTGTCGTGGTAAGAAGGTTCGTCCCCTTCGTCTAGTGGCCTAGGACACCGCCCTTTCACGGCGGTAACAGGGGTTCGAGTCCCCTAGGGGACGCCAGTTTCATACAAGTGATGTTGCAAGATATCACTGGGCCGCGAGGCTAGAAATCTGGGGCTATAGCTCAGCTGGGAGAGCGCCTGCATGGCATGCAGGAGGTCAGCGGTTCGATCCCGCTTAGCTCCACCAATTTTGCCAGGGTTCGTGAAAACGGATCTCTACGAAGGTTACAAGTCCCCTTCGTCTAGTGGCCTAGGACACCGCCCTTTCACGGCGGTAACAGGGGTTCGAGTCCCCTAGGGGACGCCATTTTACCCGCTTTGCGGGATTTCAAGGCTCATTCGCTTATTGAATGAGCCTTTTGTTTTTTCCCCTCCGAAAAGTTTTCTCCTGCAGCGACGGCCTGCAGGAGAAAGTGCTTGTCAATAAATATTACGAGCATAATATTGCCTCCATAATATTTGGAGGCCCGCCATGCTCGACAAAAAAGCCCAGACCCGTGAGCGCATTCTCGATGCGGCGCGTAGCGCCTTGATCCAGAAGGGCCCGGCAGACCCCAGCGTGCAGCAGGTGATGGGCGCTGCCGGGCTGACGGTAGGCGGGTTCTACGCGCATTTCGAAAACAAGGACGCGTTGATGCTCGAGGCGTTCTGCCAGTTGCTCGGCGAGCGCCGGGCGCTGCTGTCGCAGGTAGACCCGGCACTCGATGGCGAGGGGCGGCGTGCCCTGGCGGCGGCGTTCTATCTGTCACGCAAGCACCGTGACGCCACCGATCATGCCTGCCCGTTGCCGGCCTCCCTGAGCGAGATTGCGCACCTGCCGCAGGCGTTTCGCAGCGTGCTGGCCGAGCATATCGAACTGATGATGGCGCAGTTGGCCGATACCCCCGAAGACGCCGACAAGGTGCTGGCCGACCTTGCCCTGATGGTGGGAGGGCTGGCGCTGGCAAGGGCGCTGGGTGGTGATGAGTTGTCTGACCGTGTATTGCGTGCCGCCAAGTCCGCGGTGATCTGATCTGGAGCGATGCGATGAATAGCCTGAGCTGGATTCGTGGCGGTGAGCATTGCCGCGCCGGCACCTGGGCTTGCCGGCGCGTGCGAGCGCCGCGTTCATCCGCCAGGTCGAGCGTGATGTCGGGGTGCCGGTGGCGCGCCTGGACGTGAGCGCCTACCAGTTGGCGCTGCCGGGCTTCATCGTGCATGCCGAAGACGACCCGCTGGTGGCCGTCAGCGAGGCGCGGCTGATCCACCAGGCGTGGTTCGACAGCCAGTTGCTGTTGTTGCCCGAAGGGGGGGCACCAGCGTGTGCTGGCCAACCCGCAACGGGTGCAGGGCGTGCTGGCGCTGCTGCAGCGCAGCGTCCTGCCGGCACGCCAATCGGCCTGAGCATCCGTTACACTCTGCCCGTTCACTTAAGATCGGGAGCGGGCATGAACTGGGATCGGGCAACGCCATTTACCATTGACCTTCAGGTCGGGGCCGAGGACATCGACGGCCTCGGCCACGCCAACAACGCGGTGTACGTCACCTGGCTGGAACGCTGCGCCTGGCGCCACTCGCAGCGCCTGGGCCTGGACCTGGCCGAGTACCGCCGCCTGGACCGCGCCATGGCCGTGGTACGCCACGAGATCGACTACCTGGCCAGCGCCTATGAAGACGATGCCTTGCAGCTGGCCACCTGGATCGTCGACTGGGACCAGCGCCTGAAGATGACCCGGCACTTCCAGCTGATTCGCCCAAGTGACGGCACCACCTTGCTGCGCGCGCAAACCACCTTCGTGTGCATCGAGTTGTCCTCCGGCAAACCCAAGCGCATGCCGGCCGAATTCATCGAAGGCTACGGCGCTGCGATGGCCGGAGCACGGTAGGCTGCGGTTTTTGCTAGACTGCCGGCCTTTTTCGCGCGAGACCCACGCCATGCAAATTGCCCTGGCCCCCATGGAGGGGCTGGTCGACAACATCCTTCGCGACGTACTGACCCAGGTGGGCGGCATCGACTGGTGTGTCACCGAGTTCATCCGCGTGTGTGACCGGCTGTTGCCGGCGCACGTGTACGAAAAGCTTGCCCCCGAGTTGAACCACGGCGCACAGACGGCGGCCGGGGTGCCACTGCGGGTGCAACTGCTGGGCTCCGACCCGGTGTGCCTGGCCGAGAACGCTGTGCTGGCGTGCGAGCTGGGCGCGCCGGTCATCGACCTCAATTTCGGCTGCCCGGCCAAGACCGTGAACAAGTCCCGCGGCGGTGCGGTGCTGCTCAAGGAGCCCGAGTTGCTCCACGCCATCCTGCGCGAAGTGCGCCGGGCGGTGCCGGCGCATATCCCGGTGACGGCCAAGATGCGCCTGGGCTTCGACAGCCCCGATGGTGCGCTGGACTGCGCCCGCGCGCTGGCCGAAGGCGGCGCGGACCAGTTGGTGGTGCATGCGCGCACCAAGGTCGACGGCTACAAGCCGCCGGCGCACTGGGAGTACGTGGCGCGGGTGCAGGAGGTGGTCAAGGTACCGGTGTTCGCCAATGGCGAGGTGTGGACCGTCGAGGACTGGCGGCGCTGCCGCGAGGTCAGCGGGGTCGAGGACATCATGCTCGGTCGCGGGCTGGTGTCGCGCCCGGACCTGGCCCGGCAGATCGCTGCCGAGCGTCAGGGCATCGAGTTCGTGCCGCTGGACTGGCAGGCGCTGCAGCCCCTGCTGCAGGGCTTCTGGCTCCAGGCGCGTGCGCAGATGACCGAGCGCCAGGCGCCGGGCCGCTTGAAGCAGTGGGTGGCGATGCTGACCCGCACCTACCCCGAGGCGACAGCGTTGTTCACCGAACTGCGCCGTGAGACCGACTGCGACCGCGTGGCGCGGCTGCTCGGCGTGCCGGTCAGCGCGGCGGCCTGAAATTTTTTTGCGGTGGATGCTTGAAATGGTCTGGCGGGTCCTTATCTAGGGAGTACGCGATGCCGAAGTCGGGTCGCGCGACAACTGACTCGCTGATCTTTCAGGAGATGTACCATGACTACCGCATTTTCTCTGGCTCCACTGTTCCGTCATTCCGTTGGCTTCGACCGTTTCAACGACCTGTTCGAATCCGCGGCGCGTAATGAGTCGGGTAGCACCTACCCACCCTACAACGTGGAAAAGCATGGCGAAGACCATTATCGAATCGTCGTGGCTGCGGCCGGCTTCCAGGAGCAGGATCTGGACCTGCAAGTGGAAAAAGGCGTCTTGACCGTGACCGGCGGCAAACGTGACAGCAGCGGCGAAAGCGTCACCTACCTGCACCAGGGCATTGCCCAGCGGGCCTTCAAACTGTCGTTCCGCCTGGCTGACCACATCGAAGTGAAGTCGGCGGGGCTGGCCAACGGCCTGCTCAGTGTCGATCTGTTGCGTGTCGTGCCTGAGGAAGCCAAGGCCAAGCGCATCCCGATCAACGGTGACAAGCCTGCGCTGAACTGAGTGCAACTGAGTGAAAACGGGCACCTTCGGGTGCCCTTTTCTGTGCTCGTCTTTCAGGCCCTTTCGCTGGCAAGCCAGCTCCCACAGGTACACCATGCTTCTCAAGAACGGTGGGGGCCCTGTGGGAGCTGGCTTGCCAGCGAAGGCCGCGCCGCGGTCTTTCAGTAATCCGCCGGCGCCTGCAGCAGCATCGCCCTGAACTCGTTCAACGGCAATGGCCGACTGTGCAGATACCCCTGGTACAGATGGCACCCCAACTGCTCCAGAAACTCCAGTTGCTCGGAAAGCTCCACCCCTTCGGCAATCACCGCCAGGTCCAGGCTGCGTGCCATGGCCACGATCGCCTTGACGATCTCTGCGTCGTTGGGGTCCAGCGGAGCATCGCGCACGAACGACTGGTCGATCTTCAGCGCATCCACCGGTAGCCGCTTCAGGTACGTCAGCGACGAATACCCGGTGCCGAAATCATCCATCGCGAAGCTCACGCCCAAGGCTTTCAGCTCGCGCATCTTGCTGATGGTGTCTTCCAGGTTCTGGATCACGATGCCCTCGGTGATCTCCAGCTTGAGCATCGGGTAGGGCAGGCGGTAATCGTCCAGGCTGCGCCGCACCCGCTCGACGAAATCGTTCTGGCGGAACTGGCGCGGGCTGATGTTCACGCACAGGCTGAAGTCCATGGCGTCGATCAGGCCATCCTGCAGCATGCGCGAGCAGGCATCGCAGGCTTCATCAAGGATCCAACTGCCCACCTCCAGGATCAGTCCGCTTTCCTCCAGCACCTGGATGAACTGGCTGGGCGGCTGTTGGCCCAGCAGCGGATGGTGCCAGCGCAGCAGCACTTCGGCGCCGACGATACGGTTGTCACGGGCGTCCACCTGAGGTTGGAAGTGCAGCGCCAGTTCACCGCGGGCCAGGGCCAGGCGCAGGTCGCTCTCCATGCGCAGGCGTTCGCTGGCGGCCTTCTGCATGGTGCTATGGAACAGCTGCGTGGTATTGCGCCCCGAGTCCTTGGCGCGGTACAGCGCGATGTCGGCACGCTTGAGCAGGTCGGCCGGGGTTGAGCCGTGGTCGGGGATCAGTGCCACGCCGATGCTGGGTGTCACCTGCAGGCGCTGCCCATCCAGCGACATCGGCTCGGCCAGCAGCTCGCGCAGGGTATCGGCCAGTTGCCGGACCTTTTCGGTCACCTCGTCGCGGCTGCCTTCCAGGCCGCTGAGCAGCACCACGAACTCGTCGCCGCCCAGGCGCGCCACGGTGTCTTCCAGGCGTACGCTGGCCTCCAGCCGTGCGGTGATGACCTTGAGCACCGTATCGCCCACCGGATGCCCCAGCGAGTCGTTGATGTGCTTGAAGTGGTCCAGGTCCAGAAACAGCAGCGCACCGCGCAGGTTGTGGCGCTTGAGCAAGGCGATCTGCTGGCTCAGGCGGTCCATCAGCAGGGCGCGGTTGGGCAGGTTGGTCAGCGGGTCGTGATAGGCCAGGTGGCGGATCTGCGCCTGGGCGTTCTTCAACTGGCTGACGTCGCGCGCGGTCAGCAGCAGGCACGCGGTTTCGTTGAGCGTGATGGGCTCGACCGAGACCTCCACGGTGAGGATGTCGCCGTGCTTGCTGCGCCAGAGCATTTCGCGATGGTGCACGCGCTCGCGTTCCTGTACCTCGTTGAACAGCAGCACCTGCTGCTTGTCATCGGCCCACAGGTCGATCTGGGCCATGCTCTGGCCGAGCACGCCGTCGGCGCTGTAGCCGGTCAGGCGGCAGAACCCGTCGTTGACCTCCAGGTAGCGCCCGCTGTCGCGCTCGGTGATGGTGATCGCGTCGGGGCTGGAGTGAAAGGCCTTGGCGAACTTCTCTTCACTGGCCTTGAGCGCCGCTTCGGCACGCTGCTGCTGGGTGATGTCGCGCAGGGTGGTGACGCTGCAGGGCTGGTTGTCGACCTTGATCAGGCGGCTGGAGATCACGCAGGTCAGGGCCTGGCCGTCCTTGTGGTTGATCACCACCGCCACATTGTTCAGCGCCTGGTCGCGAATCACCTGTTCGATGCGCCGCGCGCGCGCCGCCGATTCGGCCCACAGGCCCAGCTGTTCGGCGGTGCGCCCCAGCACCTGCTCGGCGCTCCAGCCGAAGGTCTGGGTGAAGGCCTGGTTGATCTCGATGAACTGCCCGGTGTCCTGGCGGGTGACGCAAATGGGGTCGGGGCTGACCTGGAACAGGCTGGCGAACTTTTCTTCCGAGCTGCTCAGGCGCTGCTCGCGCTCGACCTGCTCGGTGATGTCCAGCAGCGTGCCAGCCATGCGCAGCGGGTTGCCGGTGGCGTCGCGATACAGGCGTGCGCGGCTTTCGATGTAGCGCGAGGCGCCGTTTTCCAGTTGTATTCGGTAGGTGATCTGGTAATTGCCCGCCGGGCCTTCGCGCAGGCTGCGGTAGGCTTCGCGCATGCCGCTGCGTTCAAGCTCTGGCACGCCGTCGAAGAAGGCCTCGAACGGCTCGTGAAAGGGCACCGGCTCCAGGCCGTGCAGTTGCGCGGCGCGGGCCGAGCCATAGAGCATGCCGCTGGGGATGTGCCAGTCCCAGGTGCCTAGCTGCGCCGAGTCCAGGGCCAGGTCCAGGCGCTCCTGGCTGTCCTTGAGGGCCTGTTCGGCACGTTTGCGCTCACTGGTGTCGACAAAGGTGCTGAGCAGGTAGACCTCGCCCTCCAGTTCGATGGCCTGGGTACAGAGGATGCCGTCATGGATCTGCCCGCTGCTGGCACGAAACTGCACCTCCAGGGTCACCGGGCCGTCGGTGCTGCGGGTGGCCTCCAGCACGTGCTGGCGTTGCTGCGGGTCGGCCCACAGCCCCAGTTCCAGGGTGGTGCGCCCGATCACCTGGGCGCCCGGCCAGCCCAGGGTCTTCTCGAAGTGCTGGTTGACCTCGTGGATCAACCCGTCCACGCGACGGGTCAGCAGCACCACGTTGGGGCTGAGGTGGAACAGCGTGGCAAAGCGCTTTTCGGAGTTGATCAGCGCGGTCTCGCGTTCACGCTGGCGGGTGATCTCGCGAATCACCCCGATCATCTGCGGCCGGCCATCACGGTCGCGGGCCAGGCTGCCGTTGATCTCCAGCCAGTGCAGGCTGCCATCGGGCCAGCGGATGCGATGGCGCAGGGCCTGTTCGACCGGTTCACCGCTGAGCACCGCATGAAACGCCTGGCGGGTCCGTGCGCGGTCTTCTTCGGGCAGCAGGTCGAGGTAGTCGAGGTCGTTGGGCAGCGGTTGCTGGGGGTCGAAGCCGAACAGTGCCTGGGTGCCCCGTGACCAGCTGATGCGCCCGCTCCCCACGTCCCACATCCAGGCCCCCAGGCGCGCAGCGTTCAGCGCCGCCAGCAGTTGCGGCGCATTCTCCCAGGTTTGCTCCAGCTCTTGAGGGTCTGCCGCAGGGATACGGGGCAGGCGCGGAAAGCGTTTCGCTGATTTGGGCATCGGTACCAGACCTTTGGCGGCTTACGTCCTTTGGGTCAGGCCGCCCGGGGCAGGGAGGGCGGCCTTACGCGTGTCTCGCATGGCTGTCGAGCAGGGCCATGAAGGCTCTGGCCGCATTCGATAGCGTTCGTTCCGTGTGCAGAATGTAGCCTAGCTGGCGCGACAGCTGTACGCCCGGCAAGTCGATGGGTGCAACCTGCTCATCGAGCATAGTCCGTGGCAGCACACTCCACGCCAGACCGATCGAGACCATCATCTTGATGGTTTCCAGGTAGTTGGTGCTCATGGCGATGTTCGGCGTCAGGCCCTGGCCTTCGAACAGGCGCTGCACAATATGGTGGGTAAAGGTGTTGCCACCGGGGAACACCGCCGGGTGATGGGCGATATCGGCCAGGCTCACCGCGCCGTTGCTCGCCAGCGGGTGCTCGGGGGCGGCGACGAAATCCAGCGGGTCGTCCCACACCGGCACGGCGCGCACCAGGCTGTGGGGGTCGGGGGCCAGGGTGATCACCGCGATTTCGGCGCGCCCGTGCAGGATTTCCTCATAGGCCACTTCCGAATCGAGAAACTGGATGTCCAGGGCCACCTGCGGGTACTGCCGGGTAAAGGCGCGCAGCAGCGGCGGCAGGCGATGCAGGCCGATGTGATGGCTGGTGGCCAGGGTGAGGCGCCCGCTGACCTCGCCGGTCAGGTTGGTCAGGGCGCGGCGGGTGTCGTCCAGCACATTGAGGATCTGATACGCCCGCGGCAGCAGCGCCCGCCCGGCCTCGGTCAGGCTTACCTCGCGGCCCAGGCGGTCGAACAGGCGCACGTCCAGCTGTTGTTCGAGGCCGGCGATGCGCTTGCTGATGGCCGGTTGTGTCAGGTGCAGGCGCTCGCCGGCACCCGAGAAACTGCCGGTTTCGGCGATGGCGATGAAGGCGTTGAGGTTGGCCAGGTCCACAGCTAGAGATCCCCGTACTTCAGATTCCTGAAAGTTATCCAAAGCATAAAAATTATGAATTTGAGTTATTCAATCTAACCCCATAGCATCGTCCGTACAAGCCAAGGGGTTATTGGCATAGAAAGACTGATGAGGAAAGTCTGATGGCTGGCAAAACGCTCTACGACAAGCTCTGGGATTCGCACTTGGTCAAGCAGCGCGACGATGGTTCGGCGCTGATCTACATCGACCGTCACATCATTCACGAAGTGACGTCGCCGCAGGCCTTCGAGGGGCTGCGCCTGGCCAATCGCAAGCCCTGGCGCATCGATGCCAACATCGCCACGCCCGACCACAACGTGCCGACCACGCCTGAGCGCAAGGGCGGCATCGAGGCCATCGCCGACCAGGTGTCGCGCCTGCAGGTGCAGACCCTCGACGAGAACTGCGATGAGTACGGCATTACCGAATTCAAGATGAACGACGTGCGTCAGGGCATCGTTCACGTCATCGGCCCGGAGCAGGGCGCGACCCTGCCGGGCATGACCGTGGTCTGCGGCGATTCGCACACCTCCACCCACGGCGCCTTCGGTGCGCTGGCGCACGGCATCGGCACCTCCGAGGTCGAGCACGTGCTCGCCACCCAGTGCCTGGTGGCCAAGAAAATGAAGAACATGCTGGTGCGTGTCGAAGGGCAACTGCCGTTCGGCGTGACCGCCAAGGACATCGTGCTGGCTGTGATCGGCAAGATCGGCACCGCCGGCGGCAACGGGCATGCCATGGAGTTTGCCGGCAGCGCGATCCGCGATCTCTCGGTCGAAGGCCGCATGACCATCTGCAACATGTCCATCGAAGCGGGCGCACGGGTAGGCCTGGTGGCCACCGACGAAAAAACCGTGGCGTACGTCAAGGGTCGCCCTTATTCGCCCAAAGGCGAGCAGTGGGACCTGGCCGTCCAAGCCTGGAAAGACCTGGTGTCCGACAGCGACGCGGTGTTCGACACCGTGATCGAGCTGGACGCGGCGCAGATCAAGCCACAGGTCAGCTGGGGCACCTCGCCCGAGATGGTCCTGGCGGTTGACCAGCGTGTGCCGGACCCGGCGGCCGAAGCCGACCTGGTCAAGCGGGGTTCCATCGAGCGCGCCTTGAAGTACATGGGCCTGAACGCCAATCAGGCGATCACCGATATCCAACTCGACCGCGTGTTCATCGGCTCGTGCACCAACTCGCGGATCGAAGACCTGCGCGCTGCGGCGGTGATCGCCAAGGGTCGCAAGGTGGCCTCGACCATCAAGCAGGCGATCGTGGTACCGGGCTCGGGCCTGGTCAAGGCGCAGGCCGAGCGGGAAGGGCTGGACAAGATCTTCCTCGAAGCCGGTTTTGAATGGCGTGAGCCGGGCTGCTCGATGTGCCTGGCGATGAACCCGGATCGTTTGGAAAGTGGCGAGCACTGCGCGTCCACCTCCAATCGCAACTTCGAAGGGCGCCAGGGCGCCGGTGGACGTACCCACCTGGTGAGCCCGGCGATGGCGGCAGCTGCCGCGGTAACCGGTCGTTTTGTCGATGTACGCGAGTTGATCCAAGGGAGCGCAGCATGAAAGCCTTTACCCAGCACGCCGGCCTCGTCGCGCCACTGGACCGTGCCAACGTCGACACCGACCAGATCATCCCCAAGCAGTTCCTGAAGTCGATCAAGCGCACCGGTTTCGGTCCGAACCTGTTCGACGAATGGCGTTACCTGGATGTGGGCCAGCCCTACCAGGACAACAGCAAGCGCCCGTTGAATCATGATTTCGTGCTCAACCATGCGCGCTACCAGGGCGCCAGCGTGTTGCTGGCGCGGGAGAACTTCGGCTGCGGCTCGAGCCGCGAGCATGCGCCGTGGGCGCTGGAAGAGTATGGCTTTCGCAGCATCATCGCGCCGAGCTATGCCGATATCTTCTTCAACAACAGCTTCAAGAACGGCCTGTTGCCGATCATCCTGGAGGACGCCGAGGTCGATGAGCTGTTCAAGCAGGTCGAAGCCGACCCGGGCTATCAGCTGACCATCGACTTGCAGGCGCAGACCGTGACCCGCCCTGACGGCAAGGTGCTGGGCTTCGAGATCGATGCATTCCGCAAGCACTGCCTGCTCAACGGCCTGGATGACATCGGCCTGACCTTGCAGGATGGCGATGCGATTGCAACGTTTGAAGCCAGGCACCGTGCCAGCCAGCCCTGGTTGTTTCGCGACGCCTGAATGATGCAGTGAATGTGCCGACGCCTTCGCCGGCACGCCGGCTCCCACAGGGTCGGTGTTGCGCCACAAAACCCTGTGGGAGCTGGCTTGCCAGCGAAGCAGGCACCGGAGATCCATGATGACCCGCACCACCGCCCACACCGAAGTCGTCCAGCGCCAGTTCGGCGAGCAGGCCTCGGCCTACCTGAGCAGTGCCGTGCACGCCCAGGGCAGCGAGTTCGCCCTGCTGCAGGCCGCGCTGGCCGGGCAGGGCGGCGCACGCCTGCTGGACCTGGGCTGCGGCGCCGGCCATGTAAGCTTCCACGTTGCACCGCTGGTGGCCGAAGTGGTTGCCTACGACCTGTCGCAGCAGATGCTCGACGTGGTCGCCGCCGCCGCTGCCGAACGCGGCCTGAACAATATCGTCACCGAACGCGGCGCCGCCGAGCGCCTGCCGTTCGCCGATGCTTCGTTCGACTTCGTCTTCAGCCGCTACTCGGCGCATCACTGGAGCGACCTTGGCCTGGCATTGCGCGAAGTGCGCCGGGTACTCAAGCCCGGTGGCGTAGCCGCGTTCGTCGACGTGATGTCGCCGGGCAGCCCGTTGCTCGACACCTACCTGCAAAGCGTCGAAGTGCTGCGCGACACCAGCCACGTGCGCGATTATTCTGCCGGTGAGTGGCTGGCCCAGGTCAGCGAAGCCGGCCTGTACACCCGCAGCCATACCCGTCAGCGCCTGCGCCTGGAATACACCTCGTGGGTGGAGCGCATGCGCACCCCCGAGGCGATGCGCGCGGCGATCCGCCAATTGCAGCAGGCGATGGGCGAAGAAGTACGGCAGTATTACCAGATTGAAGCCGATGGCTCCTTCAGCACCGACGTGCTGGTGCTGTGGGCCGAACGCTGAGCTTTTTCCGGTGGGCCATCGCGGCACGCCGCTTGAATTGAATAAGAGGACCCCATGAGCAAGCAGATTCTGATTCTCCCAGGTGATGGCATCGGCCCGGAAATCATGGCCGAAGCGGTCAAGGTGCTGGAACTGGCCAACGACAAGTTCCAGCTCGACCTGAGCCTGTCCCACGACGTGATCGGTGGCGCGGCCATCGACAAGCACGGCGTGCCGTTGGCCGACGAGACCCTGGAGCGTGCGCGCCAGGCCGATGCAGTGCTGCTGGGCGCCGTAGGCGGGCCGAAGTGGGACAAGATCGAGCGCGACATTCGCCCCGAGCGCGGCCTGCTGAAGATCCGTTCGCAACTAGGCCTGTTCGCCAACCTGCGCCCGGCGATCCTGTACCCGCAACTGGCCGATGCGTCCTCGCTCAAGCCTGAAATCGTTGCCGGCCTGGACATCCTGATCGTGCGCGAACTGACCGGCGGCATCTACTTCGGCGCCCCGCGCGGTACCCGCGAGCTGGAAGGCGGCGAGCGCCAGGCCTATGACACCCTGCCGTACAGCGAAAGCGAGATCCGCCGTATCGCCCGCGTCGGCTTCGACATGGCCCGTGTGCGCGGCAACAAGCTGTGCTCGGTGGACAAGGCCAACGTGCTTGCCTCCAGCCAGCTGTGGCGTGAAATCGTCGAAGACGTGGCCAAGGACTACGCCGATGTCGAGTTGAGCCACATGTACGTCGACAACGCTGCCATGCAACTGGTACGTGCACCCAAGCAGTTCGACGTGATGGTCACCGACAACATGTTCGGCGACATCCTGTCGGACGAGGCTTCCATGCTCACCGGTTCCATCGGCATGCTGCCGTCGGCCTCGCTGGATGCCAACAACAAGGGCATGTACGAGCCGTGCCACGGGTCGGCGCCGGACATCGCCGGGCAGGGCATCGCCAACCCGCTGGCAACCATTCTGTCGGTGTCGATGATGCTGCGTTACAGCTTCAACCAGCACGCCGCCGCCGAGGCCATCGAGCAGGCCGTGAGCCTGGTGCTGGACCAGGGCCTGCGTACCGGCGACATCTGGTCGGCCGGCTGCAGCAAGGTAGGCACGCAGCAAATGGGCGACGCAGTAGTCGCAGCGCTGCGTAATCTGTAATCTCTCGGGCCCGCCGCTGATTTTCCGTCAGGCGGCGGCCCACTTTTAGCGAAGGTGTAGTTGCGATGAAACGTGTAGGTCTGATCGGTTGGCGCGGTATGGTCGGTTCCGTGCTCATGCAGCGGATGCTCGAAGAGCAGGATTTCGATCTGATCGAGCCGGTGTTCTTCACCACCTCCAATGTCGGGGGCCAGGGGCCGTCCGTGGGCAAGGACATTGCTCCGCTCAAGGACGCTTACAGCATTGACGAGCTCAAGACCCTCGATGTGATCCTGACCTGTCAGGGTGGCGACTACACCAGCGAGGTGTTCCCCAAGCTGCGTGAGGCCGGCTGGCAGGGTTACTGGATCGATGCCGCCTCCAGCCTGCGCATGCAGGATGACGCGGTCATCGTACTCGACCCGGTCAACCGCAAGGTCATCGACCAGCAGCTCGATGCCGGCACCAAGAACTACATCGGTGGCAACTGCACCGTCAGCCTGATGCTGATGGGCCTGGGCGGGCTGTTCGAAGCCGGCCTGGTCGAGTGGATGAGCGCCATGACCTACCAGGCGGCCTCGGGCGCCGGTGCGCAGAACATGCGTGAACTGATCAGGCAGATGGGCGCCACCCATGCCGCCGTGGCCGATGACCTGGCCAACCCGGCAGCAGCCATCCTCGACATCGACCGCAAGGTCGCCGAGGCCATGCGCAGCGACGCCTACCCGACCGAGAACTTCGGCGTGCCGCTGGCCGGCAGCCTGATTCCGTGGATCGACAAGGAACTGCCCAACGGGCAGAGCCGCGAAGAGTGGAAGGCCCAGGCCGAGACCAACAAGATCCTGGGCCGCTTCAAGAGCCCGATCCCGGTCGATGGTATCTGCGTGCGCATCGGTGCCATGCGTTGCCACAGCCAGGCGCTGACCATCAAGCTGAACAAGGACGTGCCGATCGCCGACATCGAAGGGATGATCAGCCAGCACAACCCATGGGTGAAGCTGGTGCCCAACCAGCGCGAGATCAGCATGCAGGAGCTGAGCCCGACCAATGTCACCGGCACGCTGAACATCCCGGTGGGGCGTCTGCGCAAGCTGAACATGGGGTCGCAGTACCTGGGCGCGTTCACTGTAGGCGACCAGCTGCTGTGGGGCGCGGCCGAACCGCTGCGCCGCATGCTGCGCATCCTGCTGGAGCGCTGATCGCTGCTGTGCAGTAAACCAGGCCCCCTCGTCTTGCGACGCAGGGGGCTTTTTCATGGCGGCTGTGATGCCTTCGCCGGCAAGGCAGCGCCGCATCGGCAGCGCCTGCCCATGCTGTCGTACCCGCAGGCGTCGGGTGGCCTCGAGGGGGCAATCCGAGTAAAGTGCCGCTCCCCCCGTTCTGCCAGAGGCACAGCCCATGACCCAGACTTTCGATATCGCCGTGATCGGCGCCACCGGTACCGTCGGCGAGACCCTGGTGCAAATCCTCGAAGAGCGCGATTTCCCGCTGGGAACCTTGCACCTGCTGGCCAGCAACGAGTCGGCGGGCAGTTCGGTGAATTACCGCGGCAAGAACCTGCGTGTGCGTGAAGTGGATGCCTTCGACTTCAGCCTGGTCAAGCTGGCGTTCTTTGCCGCTGGTCCGGCAGTCACCCGCAGCTTCGCCGCCAAGGCGCGCGCCGCCGGCTGCGCGGTGATCGATCTGTCGGGCGCGCTGTCGGCCGAGCAGGTCGCCGCGGTGGTGCCCGAAGCCAACCCGCAGGTCATCCAGGGCTTGAGCAAGCCTGCCCAACTGGTCAGCCCGAGCGCGGCTGCCGTGGCCCTGGCCGTGGTGCTGGCACCGCTCAAGCACCTGCTGGAACTGGAGCGGGTCAACGTGACCGCGTGCATGGCGGTGTCGGCCCAGGGCCGTGAAGCGGTGGGCGAACTGGCCCGGCAAACCGCCGAGCTGCTCAATGCGCGCCCGCTGGAGCCCCGCTTCTTCGACCGCCAGATCGCCTTCAACCTGCTGGCCCAGGTCGGTGCCAGCGACAGCGAGGGGCATGGTGCGCTGGAGCGTCGCCTGGTCAGCGAGTTGCGTGAAGTGCTGGGCTTGCCTTCACTCAAGATTTCCGTGACTTGCGTTCAAGTCCCGGTATTTTTTGGCGATAGCTACACTGTGGCCGTGCACAGCCGCACGGCGGTCGATGTGGCGGCGGTCAACGCGGTGCTGGAGGCTGCCGACAGCGTCGAGCTGGTGGACGCCGGCGATTACCCGACCCCGGTTGGTGACGCGGTGGCGCAGGATGTGGTCTACGTTGGGCGGGTGCGTGGCGGTATCGACGAGGCCGAGCAACTGAACCTCTGGCTGACCACCGACAATGTGCGCAAAGGCGCGGCCTTGAACGCTGTGCAGTTGGCGGAGCGGTTGATAAAAGACCTTGCGTAAAAGATACTTGCCGACGATTTGCATCATGTTTCTGAAATGCTGGAAGTGAGCTGCCGTGTGGCGCTTGCGGGGCATCTTGCCAACATGGCCCCTGCGGTCATGCCAGTCAGTGCCTCACGGCGGTTTTTCACTTTCTTCTCGGTAGCCGGGGAAGGTTCATACAAAGGATGAGGACATGCTTCGAATTCGCAAACTGGTGTTAGCAATAGCCGCGGCATCGGCGCTGTCCTCCGGTATGGCGCATGCCCTGGGCCTGGGCGAGCTGACCCTGAAGTCGGCGCAGAACCAGCCCCTGGATGCCGAGATCGAATTGCTCGATGTGCGCGACCTGACCGCTGCCGAGGTGGTGCCAAGCCTGGCGCCCGTCGAAGAGTTCAGCAAGGCCGGTGTGGAGCGCCAGGCGTTTCTCAACGACCTGACCTTCACCCCGGTGATCAACCCCAGCGGCAAGAGCGTGCTGCGGGTGACCTCCAGCCAGCCGCTGCCGGCACCGATGGTCAAGTTCCTGGTGCAGGTGATGTGGCCCCAGGGCCGGCTGCTGCGCGACTACAGCGTACTGATCGACCCGTCCAAGTTCTCTCCCGAGGCGGCCAAGGCTGCCGCGGGCGTCACCCCTGCGGTGACTGCAGCGGGCCAGCACACCACCGTGCGCCGCGACACCCTGTGGGAAATCGCCGCCAAGGCACGCCAGGGTGGTTCGGTGCAGCAGACCATGCTGGCGATCCAGGCGCTCAACCCCGACGCCTTCTTCAACGGCAACATCAACCAGCTCAAGGTCGGCCAGGTGTTGCGCCTGCCCGACGCGCAACAGGTCGCCGCCATACCCCAGGGCCAGGCCGTCAAGGAAGTGGCCGAGCAATACGCCGCCTGGCGTGAAGGCCGGCGCCTGGGGCCGCGTGCGCGCCAGTTGGATGCCACGCGGCGTGCCGCAGCCGCAGCCGCGCCTGCGCGCATCGCCAACCAGGACAACCTCAAGCTGGTGGCGCCCGGTGGCAAGGGCGCGGCCGGTGACAGCAAGGCGCTGGCCGACAAGCTGGCCATGACCGAAGAAAGCCTCGACACCACCCGGCGCGACAATGCCGAGCTGCAAAGCCGCGTGGCCGACCTGCAAAGTCAGCTGGACAAGCTGCAACGCCTGATCGAACTGAAAAACGACCAGCTGGCGCGTCTCGAAGCCCAGAGCGCTGCGCCGGCCAGCGTGCCGGCACCCGAGCAACCCGCCATCAACGCCCAGTTGCAGCAGCCGGTGGCCAGCGAGCCTGTGGTGACCCCGGCGCCTGCGGCCGTCGATACCGCGCCTGTACCCGAAGAGCCGCCGGTAGTGGCCACAGCGCCGAGCGACTCGGACAAGATGCTCGACGACCTGCTTGGCAACTCGTGGTTGCTGGCGGCGATTGCCGGCTCGACCTTGCTGGTGCTGCTGTTGCTCCTGCTGCTGTTGGCGCGCAAGCGGCGTGCCCAGCAGGAGTCCGAGAAACACATGCGCATGGCGCGCGCGCTGGCCGAGGAAAGTGACCTGGGCCCGGACCTGGAATTGCCGCAAAGCAGCTTCGAAGGCCTGGAAGTGTCGGCGCCGACCGTGACCCTGGCGCCTGGCGTGGTCGCCGCCTCTGCTGCTGCGGCCACCGCTGCCGAGCTGCCACCGGTCTATGAAAAACCGGTGCCGCCTGCGCCTGAGCCCGAGCCTGCCCCGCTGATCGTGCCAGAGCCAGAGCCCGTCGTGGTCGCGCCGGTCGCGGCCCCTGTGCCGGCCACCGACACCCTGTTGGCAGAAGTGGAGCAGAGCATTGCGCAAGGCCGCCTGAACCATGCGGCCGAGCTGCTCGAGCCTGCCGTGGAGCAGGCGCCGGAGCGTAGTGACCTGCGCCTGAAGCTGATGGAGGTGTACGCGCGCCAGGGTGATCGTGACGCGTTTGTCGGTCACGAGCGCCAACTGGTCGCCAATGGCCAGAACCATGCCGACGTCGAATCGCTCAAGGAGCGCTTCCCGGCCATGCTGGGCGTGGCTGCGGCGGGCGTCAGCGCTGCGGCGCTGGCGGCCGAGCTGGACGCCCAGTACGTGCAGGAACTGCTGCAGGATGATCTGGAGCCAGACCCGGAGCCTGAGGCGGAGCTTGCCGCCTTGCCGGGCGACGACGACCTGGACAGTGCCTTCGACCTGAGCCTGGATGACCTGGAGGGCCTCGAAGGCCTGGAAATGGATGACCCGCAGGCGCCGCAAGCCACGCCGCCCGCCGATATCGCGGCGCTCGACGACCTTGATTTCGATACCCTGCTGCAAGAACAGACCCAGGCACAGGCCGAGCCGCAGCCTGAACCGCAGCCCGAGCCCCTGGCCGCGCCTGCGCCTGCCGAGGTGCCAGTGGAGGCTGCTGTCGAGCCTGCACCGACCCTCGATGACCTGGCCGACTTCGACCTGGACATGGGCCTTGAGCCTGCGCCCGCGGCGGCCGAGCCTGAGCCTGACGCGCCCCTGGATATCGAGGCCGAGCTTGCCGCGTTCGACGAGTCGCTGGGGCTGGATGACGGCTTCCCCGACCTGGCCCTGGCCGACGATTTCGACCTGTCGCTGGCTGACGAGCCGGACCCGCTGGCCGACAGCTTTGCCGCCGAGCTGGACGACGTCAACGCCGAGCTCGAAAAGCTCTCGGGCAGCCTGGAGCAGCCGTCCATCGCGCCGCACTTCACCGCCGATGACGCGGCCGACCTGCTGCTTGACGAGCCGGAGTTCGACTACCTGGCCGGCACCGACGAGGCGGCGACCAAGCTCGACCTGGCGCGTGCCTACATCGACATGGGCGACAACGATGGTGCCCGTGACATCCTCGACGAGGTCATGAAGGAAGGCACCGAAGCGCAACGCAAGGAAGCCATCGACCTGCGCTCGCACATGAGCTGAACCCGCTCCTGAAAGGCCAACGGCAGCCCTTGTGGCTGCCGTTGTCGTTATAATCTGCGCCATTGTGCATATCGACAGGCTGTATCCCTTGGAAATCATTGATAACGCCGCTGCTGAAGCGGCGGCCGAAGGCTATTTCAGAATCGCGCTGGGCGTGGAATACAAAGGCACCCGCTACCGCGGCTGGCAGCGCCAGGCCAGTGGCGTGCTGAGCGTGCAGCAGACCCTGGAAGAGGCGTTGTCCAAAGTGGCCGACTCGCCGGTGTCGCTGCACTGCGCCGGGCGTACCGATGCCGGCGTGCATGCCAGCGGCCAGGTGGTGCACTTCGATACCCAGGCCGTGCGCAGCATGAAAGCCTGGACCATGGGCGCCAACATCAACCTGCCGCACGATGTCAGCGTGTCCTGGGCGCAACAGATGCCGGCGCATTTCCATGCGCGCTTCAAGGCCATCGCCCGGCGTTATCGCTATGTGATCTACAACGACCAGATTCGCCCTGCGCACCTGGGTGACCAGATCACCTGGAACCACCGCCCGCTGGACGCCGAGCGCATGGCCCAGGCCGCAGCCTACCTGGTCGGCACCCACGACTTCAGCGCCTACCGTGCCGGCCAGTGCCAGGCCAAGTCGCCGGTCAAGCAGATCCACCACCTGCGCGTGAGCCGGCACGGACGCATGATCGTGCTGGACATCCGCGCCAGCGCCTTCCTGCACCACATGGTGCGCAACATTGCCGGGGTGCTGATGACCATCGGCGCCGGCGAGCGCCCGCCCGAGTGGGCGCTCGAGGTGCTGCAAAGCCGCGTGCGCCGCTCCGGCGGTGTGACCGCGCACCCGTTCGGCCTGTACCTGGTGCAGGTGGAGTACCACGACGAGTTCCAGTTGCCCGAGCGTTTCATCGGGCCCCACTTCCTCACCGGCTACGAGTCTTTGACGGCTGACGGCCCGCAAGGCATTTGCTAACATCCGGGGCTTTCCGGTTCAGCTGAGGTTCACAGGCCATGTCCGCTGTTCGCAGCAAGATCTGCGGGATTACCCGTATCGAGGATGCGCTGGCCGCGGTCGAGGCGGGGGCCGACGCCATCGGCCTGGTGTTCTATGCCAGGAGCCCGCGCGCGGTGACCGTGCAGCAGGCGCGGGCGATCATCGCCGCCTTGCCGCCGTTCGTGACCACCGTGGGGCTGTTCGTCAATGCCAGCCGCTGCGAACTGACTGAAATACTCGAGGCGGTGCCCCTGGACCTGCTGCAGTTTCATGGCGATGAAACCCCGGCCGAGTGCGAAGGGTTCAACCGGCCGTGGATCAAGGCCCTGCGCGTGCGACCGGGCGACGACCTGGAGGCGCAGTGCAGGCACTACGCCAATGCCAGCGGTATCCTGCTCGACACCTATGTGGCCGGCGTGCCGGGCGGCACCGGCGAAGCCTTCGACTGGTCGCTGATCCCCGAGCGCCTGAGCAAGCCGATCATCCTGGCCGGTGGCCTGTCGGCCGACAATGTCGGTGCGGCCATCGCCCAGGTGCGGCCGTATGCGGTGGATGTCAGCGGCGGGGTAGAGCAGGCCAAGGGCGTCAAGGATCCTGCACGTATCGCGGCGTTCATGCGTGCGGTGCGCCAGGCATGAAGGGCGGCTGCATGGCCGATGTGACGGCTGGCGGTGCGCCATCGTCCATAGCTTTCGCAGCCCGTTGCTGCCGGAAATTATCGGGTGGCGCCGCAGGCGTCGCCTTTACAGGTTGGCGATCGAGCGAGACCGGGGTGGTACAGCGCTGAACGCGCATCACCGGGTCCGCTTGATCATCGCGTCATACACGAATTGAGCTCAAGGGCATACGCGCGACCTGGCAACTTTTGCCTGCCGGTCGCCGCTACTGGAGAAAGAAAGCATGAGCAACTGGTTGGTAGACAAACTGATCCCTTCGATCATGCGTTCCGAGGTGAAGAAGAGTTCGGTACCCGAAGGCCTGTGGCACAAGTGCCCGTCCTGCGAAGCCGTACTGTATCGTCCGGAGCTGGAAAAGACCCTGGATGTGTGCCCCAAGTGCAACCACCACATGCGCATCGGCGCACGTGCACGCATCGACATCTTCCTGGATGCCGAAGGCCGTCACGAGCTGGGGGCAGAGCTGGAGCCGGTCGACCGTCTGAAGTTCCGCGACGGCAAGAAGTACAAGGACCGCCTGGTCGGCGCGCAGAAGCAGACCGGCGAGAAAGATGCCCTGATCTCCATGAGCGGTACCCTGTTGGGCATGCCGGTGGTGGTCAGCGCCTTCGAATTCTCCTTCATGGGGGGGTCGATGGGGGCCATCGTTGGCGAGCGTTTCGTACGGGCCGCCAACCATGCCCTGGAACACCGTTGCCCGATGATCTGCTTCTCGGCGTCCGGTGGCGCGCGCATGCAGGAAGCGCTGATCTCGCTGATGCAGATGGCCAAGACCTCGGCCGTGCTGGCGCGTCTGCGCGAAGAAGGCATTCCGTTCATTTCGGTGCTGACCGATCCGGTCTACGGCGGCGTTTCGGCCAGCCTGGCGATGCTGGGCGACGTGATCGTCGGCGAGCCCAAGGCGCTGATCGGCTTTGCCGGGCCACGCGTGATCGAACAGACCGTGCGTGAAAAACTGCCCGAAGGCTTCCAGCGCAGCGAGTTCCTGCTGGAGCACGGCGCGATCGACATGATCATCGCCCGTTCCGAGCTGCGTCCGCGCCTGGGTAACCTGCTGGCACAGATGATGGGCCTGCCGACGCCCACGTTCGTCGCCCCGGTGATCGAGCCGATCGTGGTGCCGCCGGTGCCTGCCAACGTATGACCCAGCGTACCCTGGGCGAGTGGCTCGCCTACCTCGAGCAGTTGCACCCGTCGGCGATCGACATGGGCCTGGAGCGTTCGCGCCAGGTCGCAACACGGCTCGGGCTGGGCCAGCCGGCGCCTCGGGTAGTGACCGTGACCGGCACCAACGGCAAGGGGTCTACCTGCGCCTTCGTGGCCAGCCTGATGCGGGCCCAGGGCCTGCGCGTCGGCGTGTACAGCTCGCCGCACCTGCTGCGCTACAACGAGCGCGTGCAGATCGACGGCGTCGAGGCCAGCGATGCACAGCTGTGCCTGGCGTTCGAAGCCGTCGAGGCGGCCCGTGGCGAAATCTCCCTGACTTATTTCGAAGCCGGCACCCTCGCGGCGTTCTGGCTGTTCAAGCAGTCGGCACTCGATGCGGTGGTGCTTGAGGTGGGGTTGGGCGGGCGCCTGGATACGGTCAACCTGGTGGATGCCGACCTTGCCGTGGTGACCAGCATCGGCGTGGATCACTGCGACTTTCTTGGCGACACGCGTGAGTCGGTGGCGTTCGAGAAGGCCGGGATTTTCCGCGCGGGCAAGCCGGCGCTGTGCGGCGACCTGAACCCGCCGCAGCCGCTGCTGGACAAGGCCAAGGCCTTGAACTGCCCGTTCCTGCTGCGTGGTCGTGACTTCGACCTGGCCAGTACCGATACGCACTGGCAGTGGCGTGGGGTCGATGCGGCGGGCAATGCCGTAGCGCTGCATGACCTGCCGTTGCTCGACCTGCCCATGGAAAACGCCGCGCTGGCCTTGCAGACCTACCGGTTGACCGGCCTGGCGTGGGAGCCTGCGCGTATCGCCCAGGCCTTGCGCGATACCCGCATCGTCGGGCGTCTGGACCGTCGCACGTTCACCTGGCAGGGCAAGCGCCTGAGCATTCTGCTCGATGTCGGCCATAATCCTCATGCAGCCCAGTACCTGGCCCGGCGTCTGGCCTCGCGGCCGGTGTCGGGCAAGCGCCTGGCGGTGTTCGGCCTGCTGGCCGACAAGGACCTGGCCGGGGTGATTGAGCCGTTGCATGCGCAGGTAGCCAACTGGGCGGTTGCCCCGCTGGACACCGCGCGCAGCCGGTCGGCCACTGAGTTGCAGTCGGCGCTGCAGAACCTTGGCGCGCAGGTGCAGTCGTATGCAAGCGTCGCCAGCGCCCTCGAGGGCCAATGCGCGCAAGCGGCGGCAGGCGATGAGATTCTGCTGTTCGGATCATTTTTCTGTGTCGGTGAAGCCTTGCAGTGGCTGAGCCGGCAGACCATGGAGGACGGGGCAAATGGCGTTGCTGGATAAAGTCGTCAAGCAGCGGATGGTGGGTGCGCTGGTGCTGGTGGCACTGGCGGTGATCTTCCTGCCGATGCTGTTCACCCGTGAAGACGAGTTGCGCCAGGTGCAGGTCGAGGCGCCTGCCGCTCCGGCCGTGCCGGCCTTGCCGCAAGTGCAGGTAGAACCGGTTGCGGTGCCCGAGCCCCAGGTCATCCCGGACGAAGCGCTGGCTGCCCAGCAGCCGTCGGCGCCGAGCACGCCGATCGCGCCTGCGCCGGTGGTCGAGCCGGAACCGGCCCCCGCGCCGGCAGCCCCGCAGGCCCAGCCTGCCACGCCGGCCCCGGCCAAGCCTGTGGCAACGCCACCCAAGGCCGCGGCCACCGCGCCGTCCAAGGTCGACGTTAACGGTCTGCCGGTGAGCTGGTCGGTGCAGCTGGCCAGCCTGTCCAATCGCGCCAATGCCGAGAACCTGCAGAAGACCCTGCGCAGCCAGGGTTACAACGCCTATATTCGTGCCGCCGACGGCACCAATCGGGTGTTCGTCGGGCCGCTGATCGAACGTGCCGAGGCCGAGCGCCTGCGCGACGTGATCAACCGCCAGCAGAAGCTCAAGGGCTTCGTGGTGCGCTTCCAGCCCGAGCGCAGCTGAAATCCGCCGTCCGACCGCTACCGGACGGCAAATCACCGCTTACCGATAGCCCATCGCTCTGGTAAAATGCGCCGCCTTATCCGTTTGCAGGCAACACTGTGGCATTTACCTGGGTCGACTGGGCGATATTCGCGATCATCGCCGTTTCATCGCTGATCAGTCTCAAGCGCGGTTTCGTGAAGGAAGCCTTGTCGCTGCTTACCTGGATCATTGCCGGCGCCGTTGCCTGGATGTTCGGTGGCGGTATCTCGCAGTACCTCGAAGGTTACATTCAGACGCCATCGGCGCGGGTGATAGCCGGATGCGCCATTCTTTTCGTCGCCACCTTGCTGGTGGGGGCCATGATCAATTTTCTGATCGGCGAGCTGATTCGCGTCACCGGGTTGTCCGGGACCGACCGCTTCCTGGGCATGGCGTTTGGCGCTGCCCGTGGGGCTCTGCTCGTCGTGGTAGCGGTCGGGCTGCTGAGCCTGGGGCCGGTACAACAGGACCCGTGGTGGCAGGAGTCTCGCCTGCTGCCACAATTTCTATTGGTGGCTGACTGGTCGAAAAACCTCATTCTGGGGCTGACCAGCCAGTGGCTAGCCAGCGGGATCAGCGCACCGGCTGATCTCCCGTTCAAAGAACAGCTGCTTGGGCCCAAAACGCCCTGAGTGGCTGATCCGTCAAGTTTCATAATGTAGGGGTTGCGTCGCATGTGTGGCATCGTCGGTATCGTCGGTAAGTCGAACGTCAATCAGGCGCTGTATGACGCGCTAACCGTGCTTCAGCACCGTGGGCAGGATGCTGCCGGTATCGTGACCAGCCATGATGGCCGGTTGTTCCTGCGCAAGGACAATGGCCTGGTGCGTGACGTGTTCCAGCAGCGTCACATGCAGCGTCTGGTCGGCCACATGGGCATTGGCCATGTGCGTTACCCGACGGCGGGCAGCTCGACCTCGGCCGAGGCCCAGCCGTTCTACGTCAACTCGCCGTATGGCATCACCCTGGCGCACAACGGCAACCTGACCAACGTCGAGCAGTTGGCCAAGGAGATCTACGAGTCCGACCTGCGTCACGTCAACACCAACTCGGACTCCGAGGTACTGCTCAACGTCTTCGCCCATGAGCTGGCGGTGCGCGGCAAGCTGCAACCGACCGAAGAAGACGTGTTCGCCGCCGTCACCGACGTGCACAACCGTTGCGTGGGCGGCTATGCGGTCGTGGCGATGATCACCGGCTACGGCATCGTCGGTTTCCGCGACCCGAACGGCATCCGCCCGATCGTGTTCGGCCAGCGTCACACCGACGAAGGCGTGGAATACATGATCGCCTCCGAAAGCGTCTCGCTGGATGTGCTCGGCTTTACCCTGATCCGCGACCTGGCCCCGGGCGAAGCGGTGTACATCACCGAAGAAGGCAAGCTGCACACCCGCCAGTGCGCCATCGCGCCAAAACTCTCGCCGTGCATCTTCGAGCACGTCTACCTGGCACGCCCTGACTCGATCATCGACGGCGTTTCGGTGTACAAGGCGCGCCTGCGCATGGGCGAGAAGCTGGCCGACAAGATCCTGCGCGAGCGTCCCGAGCACGACATCGACGTGGTCATCCCGATTCCGGACACCAGCCGTACTGCGGCACTGGAACTGGCCAACCACCTGGGCGTCAAGTTCCGCGAAGGTTTCGTCAAGAACCGCTATATCGGCCGTACCTTCATCATGCCCGGCCAGGCCGCGCGCAAGAAATCGGTACGCCAGAAGCTCAACGCCATCGAGCTGGAGTTCCGCGGCAAGAACGTGATGCTGGTCGACGACTCGATCGTGCGTGGCACCACCTGCAAGCAGATCATCCAGATGGCCCGCGAAGCCGGCGCGAAAAACGTCTACTTCTGCTCGGCTGCACCCGCGGTGCGTTTCCCTAACGTCTACGGCATCGACATGCCGAGCGCTCATGAACTGATCGCCCACAACCGCAGCACCCAGGATGTCGCCGAACTGATCGGTGCCGACTGGCTGGTCTACCAGGACCTGCCAGACCTGATCGAGGCGGTTGGGGGTGGCAAGATCAAGATCGAGCATTTCGATTGCGCGGTATTCGATGGCCAGTATGTGACTGGCGACATCGACGCCGCCTACCTGGACAGGATCGAGCAGGCGCGCAACGACGCCTCCAAGGTCAAGAACCAGGCGGTCAGCGCGATCATCGACCTTTACAACAACTGACAAGGGGAGCAACGGCATGACACAGGAATGGGATGCCGGGCGCCTGGACAGCGACCTCGACGGGGTCGCTTTCGATACGCTGGCGGTACGTGCCGGCCAGCATCGCACGCCGGAAGGTGAGCACAGCGACCCGCTGTTCTTCACCTCCAGCTACGTGTTCCGTACGGCGGCCGATGCCGCCGCGCGGTTCGCCGGCGAAGTTCCAGGCAACGTCTATTCGCGCTACACCAACCCGACCGTACGGGCCTTCGAAGAGCGCATCGCCGCCCTCGAGGGCGCCGAGCAGGCGGTCGCCACCTCCACCGGCATGTCGGCCATCCTGTCCATCGTGATGGCCCTGTGCAGCGCCGGCGACCACGTGCTGGTGTCGCAGAGCGTGTTCGGTTCGACCATCAGCCTGTTCGAGAAGTACTTCAAGCGCTTCGGCGTGCAGGTTGACTACGTGCCGCTGGTGGACCTCGCTGGCTGGGAACAGGCCATCAAGCCCAACACCAAGCTGCTGTTCGTCGAGTCGCCGTCCAACCCGCTGGCCGAACTGGTGGACATCAGCGCGCTGGCCGAGATCGCACACGCCAAGGGCGTGCTGCTGGTGGTCGACAACTGCTTCAGTACCCCGGCCTTGCAGCAGCCGCTGAAGCTGGGTGCCGACATCGTCATGCATTCGGCGACCAAGTTCATCGACGGTCAGGGCCGTTGCATGGGCGGCGTCGTGGCCGGGCGCAGCGAGCACATGAAGGAAGTCGTGGGCTTCCTGCGTACCGCCGGCCCGTCGTTGAGCCCGTTCAACGCGTGGATCTTCCTCAAGGGCCTGGAGACGCTGAACCTGCGCATGCGCGCGCACTGTGCCAACGCCCAGGCGCTGGCCGAGTGGCTGGAGCAGCAGGACGGCATCGAGAAGGTGCACTACGCCGGCCTGCAGAGCCACCCGCAGCACGAACTGGCCAAGCGCCAGATGCGTGGCTACGGCGCGGTGGTGAGCTTCGAGGTCAAGGGTGGCAAGGAGGGCGCCTGGCGCTTCATCGACGCCACGCGGCTGATCTCGATCACCGCCAACCTGGGCGACAGCAAGACCACCATCACCCACCCGGCCACCACCTCCCACGGCCGTCTGGCGCCGCAGGAACGTGAAGCGGCGGGGATTCGCGACAGCCTGATCCGGGTTGCCGTGGGCCTGGAAGATGTGGCCGACCTGCAAGCCGACCTGGCGCGCGGCCTGGCGGCGCTGTGATCGACTGGTCGGTGAGCGAAAGCAGCCACAACGGTCGTGTGGCGCTGGTGACCGGCGCTGCACGCGGGATCGGCCTGGGCATTGCGGCCTGGCTGATCAGTGAAGGCTGGCAGGTGGTACTCACCGACCTTGACCGGGCACGTGGCGCGACAGTGGCCAGGGTGCTCGGTGACAACGCCTGGTTCATTGGCATGGATGTGGCCGATGAAGCCCAGGTGATCACCGGGGTGGCCGAGGTGCTGGGCCAGTTCGGGCGCCTGGATGCGCTGGTGTGCAACGCGGCCATCGCCGACCCGCACAACATCACCCTCGAAAGCCTCAGCCTGAACCACTGGAACCGCGTGCTGGCGGTCAACCTGGGCGGGCCGATGCTGCTGGCCAAGCACTGTGCGCCTTACCTGCGCGCGCATTGCGGGGCCATCGTCAACCTGGTGTCGACCCGTGCGGCGCAGTCGGAACCCGATACCGAGGCCTATGCGGCGAGCAAGGGCGGGCTGCTGGCCCTGACCCATGCCCTGGCCATGAGCCTGGGGCCGGAGATCCGTGTGAACGCTGTGAGCCCCGGCTGGATCGATGCACGTGATCCGTCGGCACGGCGTGCCGAGCCGTTGAGCGAAGCCGACCATGCGCAGCATCCGGCGGGCAGGGTAGGGACCGTGGAGGACGTGGCGGCGATGGTGGCGTGGTTGCTGTCCAGAAATGCAGGGTTTGTCACCGGCCAGGAGTTCGTGGTGGACGGCGGCATGACCAAGAAGATGATTTACACCTGAGCGATACGTTGAGGTTTTTTCGACTTTTTGAAAAAAACTTCAACACTGGTATTGACTTAGGTTCGATACCTGCGTAAATTTCACCACCTCAGCGAAGCACACGGGTGATTAGCTCAGCCGGGAGAGCATCTGCCTTACAAGCAGAGGGTCGGCGGTTCGATCCCGTCATCACCCACCACTTCCTGAGATGTTCCTGGCTCGACACAATCGAAAGAGCGTGTTACCAGAGAGGAACGGGACGCAAGTCCACTATGCGCAGCGGTAGTTCAGTCGGTTAGAATACCGGCCTGTCACGCCGGGGGTCGCGGGTTCGAGTCCCGTCCGCTGCGCCACTTTTCTCCAGATCGGTTTAACCACCGGTTTGAGGTCCGAAGCTCAGGCTTCTGGCCAGATCCCAGTTTCAAACAGGCGAAAGTCTGTGCGATACGCAGCGGTAGTTCAGTCGGTTAGAATACCGGCCTGTCACGCCGGGGGTCGCGGGTTCGAGTCCCGTCCGCTGCGCCATATCCGCCTCGAGGCCCTTGAACTCCTCGAAGCAACAAAGAAAGCGACCTTCGGGTCGCTTTTTTTGTGCCTGCACAAAAGCTTCGCCGGCAAGGCCGGCGCCTCAGAACCCGATGCTGTAACTCACGATCACCCGGTTCTCATCGGCTCCCTCGGCATAATTCGAGCGCGCTGTGGCATTGCGCCAACGCAGCGAGAGGTTCTTCAGTGGCCCGCCCTGCACCCCATACGCAATGTCGGTGGTGCGTTCCCACTCCCGGCCTTCGCTGCCCCTGGCGCGCGCCAGGGCCGCCTTGCGACCGCTCACGCGCTGCAGGTCGACGTTGTCGCCCGTCACATAGCGAAAGGTGAAGCTCAGCCCCGGTATGCCCAATGCCGCAAAATCGTAGTCGTACCGCCCATGCCAGGCACGCTCGTCTTTCTGCGCAAAGGCATACACCTGCTGTTCGCTGAACAGGTAGGTGTCGGTGCCGCCCAGATAGGCGTAGGCGGTATTCCCGGCAATGCGCTGATACCCCCCGCTGAGCCGATGTGCGCCCAACTGGTAGCCCAGGTTGCTGCTGATCACGCGGTTGTCCACAACGCCGATGTGCTCGGCCCCGGTCTGCTTCGCGCTGAACAGGCGCAGTTCGCCCAGCAGGGTGCCAGGCCCTGACGGCTGGCGCAGCTGCGCGCCGAGAAACCCGCGCCGGTAGAAGTCCTGCAGTTCGCTGGCATGCGCACTCAGGGTCAGCGCCTTGAACGGCTGCACGTCGATGCCGCCATAGGTGTAGCTGTCGCTGGTCAGTGCACCCGACCAGGCGCCCATCTGCGCCATGGTGGTCAGGCCCTCGCTGTCGGTGGAGTCGCGCTGCCTGACCCTGTCGACCCGGCCCAGGTGCAGCGTGACCTTGTCCAGGTCCCGCGAGATCAACTGGCCGCCATTGAAGTACTGCGCGAACAGGCGGCTGCTGTTGGACGCGATCAATGGCAGCACCGGGCTCAGCCCGCCGTAGCGCAGCTCGGTGTCGCCCAGCTTGAGCTTGGCGGTGGCCAGCAGCTTGGCGTAGTCGTCTGCGGCGCGCCCATCGGCGCCACGTGGCAGCAGGCCGGTGCCGCCGCGCTCGGGGCCCGCGTCGAGCTTGACCCCGAGCATGCCCACGGCGTCCACGCCAAACCCGAGCGGGCCCTGGGTGTAGCCCGATTGCAGATTCAACTGCAGGCCCTGGGCCCATTCCTCACGTTTGGACTGGCTGGGAAAACCATCGCGAAAATCGCGACTGAAGTAGAAGTTCTTCAGCTCCAGCTTGCCGCGGAACTCACTGAAACCGTCGGCGAAAACGCCGGGTGCGCACAGGCCGATGCCCAGCGCCAGGCCCATGCGGGCCGGTCGTCTCATCATGGTCTTGTACCTGGCGAAGGGCTTAGTGGCTGCGCGGCGGGTTCTTCACGAACACGGCGATCAACACCACGCTGAGCAGAATCAGCGGGGCGATCGACAGCATGCCCATGTAACTGATGCCGGTGAGGTCGTTGATATAGCCCACCATGGCCGGCGCCACGATGCCGCTGAGCTGGCCCAGCGAGTTGATCGCCGCCGTGCCGGTGGCGATGGCCAGGCCCGAGAAGGTCGATTGCGGCAGCGTCCAGAACAGCGGGATGGCGATGAACGTACCCGCCGTCGCCAGCACCAGCGCACCCATCATCGCCACCGAGTTGTCGGCGTAGAAGCATGCCAGCAGATAGCCCAGCGCCGAGGCGATCATGCAGCCGAGCAGGTAGCTCTTGCGATCGCCGCTGCGGTCCGACAGCCGCGTCACCACGATCATGCCGACGCAGGCAATGATGTACGGCGAGGAGGTCAGCAGGCCGATCAGGGTCGAACCGTTCACGCCCGACTTCTCGATCAGGTGCGGCATCCAGAAGTTGAGCCCGTAGCTGGCCGACTTGATCACGAAGTAGATCATCGCGAATATCGCCACCTCGCGGGTCAGCAGCACGTTCCACAGCGAGCCGTGCTTGCTGTCGCCGGGTTTACGGTCACTGTCCAGGTTGCGTTGCAGGGTGCGCTTCTCTGCATCGCTGAGCCAGCGCGCCGAGGCGATGTCGTTGTCCAGTTTCCACAGCACCAGCACCCCGAGCACGATGCACGGCAGCCCCGAGAGCAGGAACAGCCAGTGCCAGCCGGCCAGCCCCGCCACGCCGTGCATGCCCTGCAGGATCAACCCTGCGGCGGGGGCGCCGATTGCGCCTGCCAGCGGCACCGCCAGGAACCACAGGCCGTTGACCCGCGCCAGGTACTTCTTGGGGAACCAGCACGCCAGGTAGAACAGGATCGCCGGGCCGAAACCGGCCTCCATCACGCCGATCAGAAAGCGCAGGAAGTACAGCGTGTACTGGGTGTAGGCGAACACCAGGGCGGCGGTGGCCAGCCCCCACGACACCATGATCCGGCAGATCCACGCCGGCGCGCCGTACTTCTTCAGGCCCCAGCTGCTGGGCACCTCGAACAGGACGTAGCCGATGAAGAACATGCTCGCGGCCAGGCCGTAGGCGGCATCGCTCAGGCCCAGCTCGGCCTGCATCTGGGTCTTGGCGAAGCTGATGTTGATACGGTCGAAATAGGAGAACAGGAAGCAGATGATCGCCAGCGGCATGATGCGCCAGGCGACGCGGCGGTACAGCAGCAGTTCATCGAGCTGTGCAGGGGTACTGACAACCCGGGTGGCACCAAGGGTCGAACTCATGTCGTACATCTCCATTCTTATAGTTGTCGGAGAAGCGGTGGGGCAGGGGCTGGCTGCGCTCAGCCGATACGCACCAGGGTCTGCCTGTGACGCTGGGCATGCTCGATGTAATGGCGGGCGTTGTCGCGCAACGCGGCGATGGCCTGTTCATCCAGCTCGCGCACCACCTTGGCCGGGGCACCGAGAATCAGCGAATTGTCGGGGAACACCTTGCCTTCGGTGACCACCGCGCCGGCACCGACCAGGCAGTTGCGCCCGATCACCGCACCGTTGAGCACCACCGCCTGGATGCCGATCAGGCTGCCATCACCGACCGTGCAGCCATGCAGCATGGCCTGGTGGCCGATAGTCACCTCGACGCCCACCTGCAGCGGGAAACCGGGGTCGGTGTGCAGCACCGCGCCTTCCTGCACATTGCTGCCGGCGCCGATCATGATCGGTTCATTGTCGGCGCGCAGTACGGCCTGGGGCCATACGCTGCTGCCCTGGGCCAGGTTCACCTGGCCGATCACGGTGGCGTCTTCGGCGATGTACACGCTGTCGTGCCAGTGTGGCCGCAGGCCGTCGAATGCATAGAGTGCCATGGGGTGGTCCTTGTCAGTGGTCGGTGCGCAATACGCCGGCGGCTGCCAGCGCGTCGATCTGGGCCAGGCTGTAGCCCAGGCCCTGCATCACCTCGCGGGTGTTTTCGCCAATGCGCGCAATGGCCCGGCGCGGCCCCAGGCGCTGGCCGTCGAGGGAGAAGGGCAGCAGCGGCATCGCGGTGTGGCTGCCGTCCTCCAGTTGCAGCTCGCTCAGGCCGCCGCTTTGCAGCAGGTGCGGGTCGTCGAACAGTTGCTCGGGCGTGCAGATGGGCGCGAACGGGATGCCGTTGGCCTCCAGTTGCGGTGCCAGGGCCTGCGCGTCCATCGTGGCGAACACCTCGGCCAGGTGCGCCAGCAGGCGCGGGCGTTGCAGCACCCGGTCGTTGTTGCTGGCCAGGCTCGGGTCGGCCATCAGGTCATGCTGGCCGAGCAGTGTGCACAGCGTGCGCCACTGGCTGTCGCCGGTGGCGGCAACGAACATCTGCTCGCCGCCGGCAAAGCTGAACACGTCGTAGATGGCCCAGGCACTGATGCGGTTGGGCATGGGCGCGGCGGCTTCACCGGTGACCACGTACTGCTGCATGTGCTGGGCGGCCAGCAGCACGCAGTTCTCGTACAGCGCGCTCTGCACCTCGCGCCCGCAACCGCTGCGCTGGCGCTCGGTAAGGGCGGCGAGCACGCCGATGGCACCGAACATGCCGCCCATGATGTCGTTGACCGAGCTGCCGGCGCGCAGCGGGCGGCCCACCGGGCCGGTCATGTAGGCCAGGCCGGCCATCATCTGCACCACCTCGTCCAGCGCCAGGCGCTTGTCGTAGGGGCCGGCAAGGAAGCCCTTGTGGGTGGCGTAGATCAGCCGCGGGTTGCGCTGGCTGAGAGCGGTGTAGCCAAAGCCCAGGCTGTCCATGCGCCCCGGCTTGAAGTTCTCGATGAACACGTCGGCACGGTCAAGCAGCTTGAGCACCGCCTCGCGGCCGGCCTCGCTCTCGACGTCCACCGCCATGCTCTGCTTGTTGCGGTTGAAGGTGCGGAAGAAGCCGGCGCCGGCGCCGAGCAGGCGGCGGGTACCATCACCCTTGGTCGGTTCGATCTTGATCACTTCGGCGCCCAGGTCGCCGAGGATCATGCCGCAGGTGGGGCCCATGACCATATGGGACATTTCGACGACACGAATGCCGTCCAGTGGGAGGTTGGACATCAGCTGTACTCCGCTGCAAAGGCGATTCAGGCGAGTGGGGCGTGCGTTGGCAAGCCCGCGCGGGCGATGTAGCCGTACAGGGTTTCACCCGGCAGGCCGGTCTCGAGCACCGTGCGCGAGGCGATCAGTGCCGGCAGGTCGATGCCGGTGGCAAAGCCCGAGCCATGCAGCATGAACACCAGGTCTTCGGTCACGGTATTGCCCGAGGCGCCGGGGGCGAAGGGGCAACCGCCCAGGCCGGCGAGCGAGGCGTCGAGTTCGCGAATGCCGTGCTGCACCGCCACCAGGCTGTTGACCAGGGCCAGGCCGCGGGTGTCGTGAAAATGCGCCGCGTGCAGCGTGTCACCGGCGATCAGGCGCACGGCATCGACCGTTTCAGCGACCTGGCCGGGTGTGGCGTAACCGGTGGTGTCGCCGAGCGAGACCTGATCGCAGCCGGCCTCCAGCACCAGGCGGGTGAGGTCGCACAGGTCACTCAAGGGCACTTCACCCTGGCGCGTGCAGCCGAAGGCGGTGGACATGCCGGCGACCATGATCACCTCGGGGCGCCCGGCGCTATTGCGCAGGTCGCACATACGGGCGAACTCCTCGACCATCTGCTGCGGGCTGCGGCGCACGTTGGCCTGGCTGTGGGCCGCGCTGACCGAGATGGGCGCGATGATGCGGTGGGCGCCGCTGGCCAGGGCATTTTCGGCACCGCGCAGGTTGGGCGCCAGCACGCTCACCTGCAGGCCGGGGTAGGTCAGGGCGTGGGCCACCACGGCATCGGCATCGGCCATTTGCGGCAGCAGGCGGGCAGGCACGAAGGAGGCAACTTCCATATGGCGGATGCCGGCGGCGTAGGCGGCGTCGATCCAGCGCAGCTTGTCGGCGGTCGGCATGCTGCGCTGCAGGCTTTGCAGGCCATCACGCAGGCCCACTTCATTGATCGTTATTGTTGTCATGGTGGTCTCGTTCAGGCTTGGGGCTCAGGCAAGACTAGGAGGGTGGGGCGGGGTGGAAAAGACGTTTTTGGCGGGCTTATCCATCGTGGATGGCGATGGATGGAGGTGGCCCCTTCGCTGGCAAGCCAGCTCCCACAGGGTCTGCAGTCCAACCTTGTGGGAGCTGGCTTGCCAGCGAAGGGGCCTGCAGCTACACCACCGGTGCCCGCGCCAGCAGATGATTGAGCAGCCGCCGCGCCGCGAGCGACAGGCTCTCGACATCGCGCACGCAGATGACGAACTCCCCCAGCGCCCAAGCATCCAGCAGTGGTATCACCCGCAGGTCGAACAGCCGGGCGTAGCGGCTGACCGCCTCCATCGGCAGGATGGTCTGCCCCAGCCCGGCCTTTACCAGGCTGTAGGCACCATCGAACGTGGACACATACGCGCGAAAGCGCAGCTCGCGCCCGGCTTGGGCGGCGGCATGGTTCATGAAGCTGTTGAGCGTGGCAAAGGCCGACAGGCCAATGTGGTCATAGTCCAGGGTGTCGCTGAAGCGCACACTCTGGCGCCCGGCCAGCGGATGTGCGGCATTCACCACCAGTGCCAGGTGGTCGCGGCGATAGGGCAAAAACTCCAGGTTGCCCACCGCCATCGATTTGCGGCAAACACCCAGGTCGGCCTGGCCCTCGAGCACCCCGCGCACCACATCCGGGCTGAAGCGCTCTTCGATATCGACCTGAATGTGCTCGTTGGCCAGCATGAAGTCCGACAGCTCTTCGGGCAGAAACTCCATGATCGAGGAAATGTTGGCGAGGATCTTCACCTGCCCACGCCCACCTTCGGCGTACTCGCTCAGTTCGCCCTGCAGGCGCTCCATGCTGCGCATCAGTTGCCGCGCATGGCGCAGCAGGGCCTGGCCGGCAGGGGTCGGTACTGCACCGCGCTTGCTGCGCGACAGCAGGGGCACGCCCACGTCGGCCTCGATGTCGGCCATGCGCTTGCTCACCGCCGACGGCGCAATGAACTCGCGCTCGCTGGCGCGGGCAATGCTGCCTTCCTCGCACACGGCGATGAACAGACGCAGCGAAATCGGGTCGATGTGCCACATGGCAGTCACTCACTTTCAGGCTGGGCTCGGCCTGCATGGTGCCAGACTGCGCGGCGTTGCATCAGACCCGGAAGCGCGAAAGCAGCCCCTGCAGCTCGCTGCCCAGGCGTGCCAGCTCACCTGCAGAGGTGGCGGTCTGGGTCGAGGCGGTCGATGACTGCTCGGCTACATCCCGCACATTCAACACGCTGCGGTTGATCTCTTCGGCCACTGCACTCTGCTGTTCGGCGGCGGTGGCGATCTGCACGTTCATGGCCTGGATGCTGGTGACGGTGGCGGTGATCGCCTGCAGTTCGACACTGGCCTCGTTGGCCAGCCCCACCGTGGTACCGACCATGCCGTGGCTGGCGTGCATGCGATCGGCAGCCTGCAGTGCGCCATGCTGCAGCGAGCTGATCAGGGTCTCGATTTCGGCGGTCGATTGCTGGGTGCGCTGGGCCAGACCGCGCACCTCGTCGGCCACCACGGCAAAGCCGCGCCCGGCCTCCCCGGCGCGTGCCGCCTCGATGGCTGCATTGAGCGCCAGCAGGTTGGTCTGCTCGGCGATGGCATTGATCACCGTCATCACGCTGCCGATCCGTTCGCTCTCATGGGCCAGTTGGCCCACCGCCTCGGCCGACGAGCCGATGTCGTCGGCCAGTTGGCCGATCTGCTGCAGCGTGCGCTGTACCACCCGGTTGCCTTCATTGGCCTGGCTGTTGGCCTGGTCGGTCGCGGCGCTGGCGGCTTCGGCATTGCGCGCCACCTCCTGCACGGTGGCAACCATCTCGCTCATGGCGGTCGCCACCTGATCGGTCTCGACCTTCTGGCTGTTGACCCCGGCGCTGGTCTGTTCGGTGATGGCCGACAGTTCTTCGGCAGCCGCCGACAGCTGGGTGGTCACGTTGCCCACCTGGCTCAGCACGCCACGCAGGTTGTCGCCGCCCAGCGACAAGGCCTCCAGCAGATGGCCAAACTCATCGCGGCGCGGTGTACTGGCGCTGTCGGTCAGGTCGCCCTCGCCGATGCGTCGTGCTATCTGCACCGCTTGCTGCAACGGCTGGGTGATCTGGCGGGTGATGACCCAGCCGATCAGCGTGCCCAGTATCACGGCCAGCAGCAGCAAACCGAGCATCAGCGCGCGGCTTCGCCCCGACTCCTCGGCACTCAGGTGGTTCTGCCGGGCGATCAGGTTGTTGGTCGCTTCCAGGCTGCTGTCGATGTCCTTGATCAGTACGGTGCGGTTCTGTGCCTGCTGGGCGACATCCTTGCCATAGCGCTCGGCCAGTTGCAGATACTGGGTGAACTCGCCCGCCAGCGTGCGCAACGCCGCCTGGCGATTGTCTGACAGCTGCGTGCCCAGCTGTTGCAAGCTGGTGTTGGCGCGTGCCTGTGCATCACGCACGTTGCCCAGCCGGTTGGCGCTACCCTCGCGCATCATCGCCAGGTTGTTCTGGCGCAGGTCACTCAGTGCATTATTGAGGTGGCCGAGCGCCGGTTGCACGGCACTGACTTCATCGCGCAGCAGGCCCTGGGTCAGTTCGCGCACGCCCTCTTGCAGTGCCTCGCCCAGGCGGTCGGCGTCGGTCTGGATGCGCCCGATGTCCTGCTGGGCCAGTTGCAGTTGCTGGAACTGCTCCATGTAATCCTTCATGTGCTCGAACACGGTTTCAAGGTGCTGCCTCGATTGCGGGTCCTGGATGCGCTGGCGATTCAGTTCGATCAGCGGCACCAGCGCGTTGTACGACGCTTGCAACTGGGTGGCATATGTCTGATCGCCATGGTGTTCGAACGACAGCCGTGCGGCACGGATATCGTTGGTGTGGT
This sequence comes from Pseudomonas aegrilactucae, assembly GCF_019168305.1. GTDB lineage: Bacteria > Pseudomonadota > Gammaproteobacteria > Pseudomonadales > Pseudomonadaceae > Aquipseudomonas > Aquipseudomonas aegrilactucae. The sequence continues at coordinate 4,621 of NZ_JAHTBI010000040.1, read as the reverse complement.
CAAGCAGGTGGTTGACCGACACCAGGCGATCGGCGCGGGTTGTCAGGGTGCTCAGGCTGTTGATGCCGATGACGGCCAGTAGCGCCATCACCAGCAGAATGCTGGCGAAACCGAGGGCCAGCTTCACCCTCACCGATATGTCTTTCACCTTGTGTGCTCCCCGGAGGTTGATGGTCTGTGGCTGCATTGGTGGCGTATTGCCATATTGCGAGTGAGTCCGGGAAGTATTGATTGGGTTATCACGCTGGGAGTAGGCAGGCGCTTCCCTAAATCCTGTGGGAAAAGGGAATAGCTAATGAGTGAAAAAAGACGCGACCAATGGTTGGATGCGCTGCAAAACCCCGGTTCATGGGGCGCGCACGTGAAAATTTGCGCAGGATGAGGCTGCTATGGTTTCAGTCCTTCGCGGATGTGATGCACAATAGGCGCCGACCGTTTTCCTCAGGATTTGCAATGTCAAAGTCAACCGTCTTCAGTGCGCTCGGGCTGGCCCTTGTGCTGGCGGGTGTTGCCGGCTGTTCGTCAAAGAAGGCCGCGATCTACGAGCACGAGAATTTCGACGACTCGGGCACGTTTTCGCGCAGCTTTGCGGTCAGCGAGGCGGGCACCTGCGAAGCGGCGCGGCGTGCCTTGCTCAGCCAGGGCTACATCATCACCACCAGTGAGCGCGGCCAGGTCAATGGCAACAAGAGCTTCCAGCAGACGGGCGATTCGCACCTGCAGATCAGCTTCAACGTGGTGTGCGCCGATGACAGCGGTTCGGGTCAGCGTTCGACCATGTTCGCCAATGCCCTGCAAGACCGCTATGCCCTGAAAAAGTCCAATACCTCGGCCAGCCTGGGCGTGGGGGTATTGGGGTCGGTGTCGATGCCGATCGGCTCCTCGGACGACTCGATGGTCAAGGTGGCCAGCGAAACCGTGACCTCGCCCAAGTTCTACGAGCGTTACTTTGCGCTGGTCGAAAGCTTCCTGCCCAAGCCGAGCCAAAAGGCCAAGGCCGAACCGCCCAAGCCTGCGGTGGACCTGGGTGTGCCTGAGCCGGCGCCTGCCCCAGCCCCGGCCGCCCTGAGTGCGCCGGTGGCTGCGCCTGTCGAAGCGGCGCCCGCCGAAGCGCCGGCGCCGGTGCCGGCTGCCGAAGTGGTGGCCGCCCCGGTGGTCGATGACAGCAAGAGCTCGCAACCGGTCGCGCCGCCGCAGGATGCGGCGCCCATCAGTGTCGAGCAGCCGGCACCGGCAGCCGAGCCTGCACCGGCCCAGACCACGCCGGTGGTCACCCCCGAGCCTGCCCCCGCCCCGAGCGAGCCTGCGCCACTCTGACGCAGCGGATAAATCGTCCGTGACCTGCTACGTTGTTTACCTGTAGGAGCCGGCCTTGCCGGCGAAGGGCGCACCGCGCTCTTTCAGGCGAGTCATGCGCTTGTCATTTTTTCTTCATCCGGGCACTTTAGGGTGAAGGTCGAATCAATGAGATGAACGCGCATACAAGGAGCAGGCAATGGACGACTATCAAGAAGAACTTCTGGAATACCACGCTTTCGAACTCGACCCGCTCGAGCCTGCCGACGACGCTACCGAACTCTGAGGTGGCTCAGGCGCTACGCCGCTGGCTGCGCCGGAACGCCCCTGGCGTGACCCCGCTCCAGCGCTTGAACGCGCGCTGGAAGGCTTCGGCCGAGGCAAACCCCAGCAGGTAGGCGATTTCCCCGAATGCCAGCTCGGTGTCCCGGATGTAGGTCATTGCCAGGTCACGCCGCGTATCGTTGAGGATCGCGCGAAACTGAGTGCCTTCTTCGGCCAGCTTGCGCCGTAGCGTCCAGCTCGGCAGTTGCAGGTGCGCTGCCACTTCCTGCAGGTCCGGCTCGCGTCCGCCATTGAGCAGCGGCCCCAGCAAATGCGCAATGCGCTCGGCCAGGCTGCGCATGCGCGTGCGTTCAGCCAGCTGCTGTTCACACAGCTGCAGCAGGTGCTGCCAGGTGCTGGGGCAGTGTGCGGGGTTGCGCAGCGCCAGGCTGGCGCGGCTCAGGCGCAGTTGATTGGCCGGTGCATCGAACGCTACCGGGTGGTTGCTCAGGCCCTGGTAAAGGGCGGCGTAGGCGGGGGGTGAAAACTCGATTTCGACGCGTTCTGCCTGCAAGGGCGCGCCCACCAGCCCACCCAGTTGCGTCAGCCAGCCGGCCAGTACCGAGTCGACCACAAAACGGTTGTAGTCGTTGTACGGGCTGATCGAGTAGAAGCGTAGCCAGGCGCCCTGCTCATCCTCTTCGAAGCGCGATTGCCCGCGGTAGTTGGCCGCGTACAGCGGTTCGAAACGCAGCAGTGCGCACGCTGCGTCACCCAGGGTCGGCGCCTGGGCCGCAGTGACCCCGGCCAGGCCGGCCTGGCTCAGGTGGCTCAACCGCCCCATGTGCAACCCCAGTGCCGGCGTGTGGCTGAGCAGGATGGCGGCATGCCCCAGGTGCATGTAGCGCGGGATCGACAAGCGTGCGCCCGCTTCGGCCAGCCGCGCAGGTGTCAGGCCGTAGCGTTCGAGCAGGCCGCCAGGGTCATGGCCCAGTTGCTGCAGGGCCTGGGCCAGGCTCTGCACGAACCCCACCGACAGATCACCCAGGCGTACCCGTGGCCGGCTCACGCGGCTACAGCCATTGGTTGAGCAGGCGCGCGCCCGGGTGCGCGCTGGCGCTGAGGGCCTGGCCATCACGGCTGACGAAGCCCAGACCGTCACCGGCGACCTCCCAGAACTGCCCTCGCAGGAACACACTCAACAGGGTGGTGTCCGCTGTCTGGCCATGGCGCACCAGTTGCTGCCAGGCCTGGCCCTCATCCACGTCGCCGGCCTTGAGCGGCAGGCTCACGGCCATGGGCTGGTGGCGATTGCCACGCCAGGGGGCGCCCCAACTGCCCTTGCCGTTGACGAAGGCAGGCACGGCGATCACCTGCACCGCCTGCGCGGCCAGGCGCTGATAGTTGGCCGGGTACCAGCTGTCGCTGCCCACCAGCACGCCCAGGCGACCGGCGGGGGTTTCCAGCACCTGCAACGGGTAGGCCTCGCCGCTGCGAATGAAACGACGCACTTCGCTGTCGGGGTATTGCTGGCGTTGCGGTTGGCCCAGCACCTTGCCGTTGCTGGCGAACACCACACTGTTGTTGTACAGCGCGCCATTGCCACTGTGCAGGATGCCCTGCTCGACATAGGGTTCGGGCAGCACGATGGAGCCGGCCACCAGGGTCACCCCGAACTCCTTGGCCAGGCCGCCGAACAGCTGTTGATAATCGGCGGCCATTTGCGTGGCCTTCATGCGCAGGTGGGCGTCGGAACGGCGATCGTCGCCTTCGGCGTTGAGCATGGCCAGGCCGTAGCGCAACGGGTTGCTCAGTTCCAGCCATTGCCAGGCTTCCTGCAGGCGGGTGACCTGGTACAGCTCTTTCTTCTCGCCACGGGCCCATAGCCAGGTGCCGATATGCTCGGGCAACACCACGATGGTGCGCGGGCCCACCAGGCCCTGGCTGCGAGCCTGTTCGAGGTAGGCGGCGAGTTTGCGGTGCAGGCGGGTGAGGTCCTGGTAGTCGCCGGGGTACAGCAGCGGCTCGATGCCCAGCAGGTTGCCCTTGTCGGCGGGCACCCCTTCGCTCAGCGCCAGCTCCACACGCAGGTCGGACAGGTAGTGGCCGGCCGGGCGCTGTTCGGTCCACAGGCCGTAGCCGCAGAGGATGGCGATGACAACAAGCGCCAGGGCGCCGAGCAGAAGTCTTTGCATGAATAAGGTGTGCGTCCGGATTTGCGTCGAGCGTACTGCAAACAAGGGGCAGGCGAAACACGTCGCGACCTTGTGGCGCACGCCAGGGGCCGTGACTTCAGCCTTTGGCCGCCATGGCCGTGACTTCCACCCGCATGCCTTCGACCGCCAGTGCGGCCACGCCGACAGCGGCGCGTACTGGCCAGGGCTTGGCGAAAAAGCGCTGGTAGACCTCGTTGAACGCGGCGCGGTCGGCCATGTCGGTGAGGTAGATGGTCAGGTGCATGACGCGGTCCATCGAGCTGCCGGCGCGTTCCAGCGCGACCTTCAGTGCTTGCAGTGTGCACTCGCTCTGCAGGGTGATGTCGCCCAGCTCCAGGCTGCCGTCGGCACGGGTCGGGATCTGGGTGGACACCAGCACGCCGGCGAAGCCGACGACGTCGGAGGAGATGGAGTCTGCATCGGGATCGGGAACGAAGGTGAGGTCGTGGTTGGCCATGGGGTGCTCTTGTTCGGGGGAATTGAAGTCGGCCGACAGCTTACCGTGTCATGGCGCACGAGGTGGGGTGGCGGGTGTATTCAGTCGCTCGATTGACGCTGTTCGATGGCTTTTGGTTTTTCCGACAGATGGTCGCGAATGTTGCCAGCCGCACGGCAAATCGCCCACCGTGATTGGGTGGTTCCATGGATTTATCGATATTGCAATACTCAAAAATCGATTCTTCGATTTTTACCCACTGCGCAACTTCTTGCGCACTCAAATGTGGATAACCCTGTGCATACATTGCTGCAGGCCATGTGGGTTGCCATGTACAGACGAGTGCGCAACTTCTTGCGCAGTACTGCGCAAGAAGTTGCGCACTTTTTCGGGTTTTTTCAGACAAAAA
>NZ_JAHTBI010000039.1 GCF_019168305.1 Pseudomonas aegrilactucae | reverse complement strand
ATCGAGCGCCGCCCGCGCGGCGCTTCGCTGGCAAGTCGAATCGTCGCACCGCAGCTCCCACATCTATTGCAACGCGCCACGGCCTGAGAGATTTGGGTTGTCAGCCTTGGTGGTCCGGGGACAGATTGCGGTGGGGCCACCTGGTGCCAGCCATGCCTCTCTGGCACCCATGACATCGAGCACTCCCCTCAGATCACATAAAACCCATGGGTCCCATCCCGCCCCAACTGCTCGACCAACCCGAACTCCCAATCCAGGTACCCCTGCATCGCTTCCCTCGGATTGTCGGTGCCCTCGTACGGCCGGCGATAGCGATCACTGCGCGGCACCGCCAGGTGCGTTTCCCCCGACTCCACTGGGCGACCCTCGGCAACCCAACGCCCCGTACCACCCTCAAGCACGAACACCGGTTTGCGCGTAAGTTGCTCAAGGTCCCGCGCCGCAAACCGCGCCAGCAAGCTGCTGCCACACGTCAGCACGTAACGCTCGGCCAACGGCAAACGCTCCAGCGCCAACCCCAACTGCGCCCGGATCGCCCAGTGCGCACCCGGAATATGACGCCGCACGTAGTTGGCACTGGCGGTGAAGTCCAGCACCACCGTTTCACCTTCCTCCAACCACTGCACCAATTGCCCAGGTTCGATAAACGACGGCTGCGGCAACACCGGCAGCGGCGTCTGCCAATCCCCGGTCTCGCTGAAATCAACCGCGCTCAAGCCATCGAGCACCGCCACCTGCCAGCCCATCTGCGCCAGCCACGATGCACTCATGTTGGCGCGCACGCCATCGTCGTCGATCAGCACCAGGCGCGCCCCGCGCACACTGGCCACATGGTCGGTTTCCTGCACCAGCTGGCCACCGGGGGTCGAACGGCTACCCGGCAGGTGGCCCCGGGCAAATTCCTCGGGGGTGCGCACGTCGAACAGGTAGGTGGTGCGCTGGTGCTCGGCCTGCCAGGCCTGCAATTGCTCACGGCTCAAGCGGGCGACGCCAGCCTGGTCGGCCACCGCACGCGCCCGGCTGGCCGCCGTCTGGCGGTTGGCCGGGCTGACCTCGCCAAAACGCTGCGACTGGCCGTGCGCCAGGCGTTGCCCGGCCAGGGTCCAGCCAATGGTGCCGTTGCGCAGCGCCGACACCGGGTTGGGGATGCCGGCGTTGACCAGCGACTGCGTGCCGATGATGCTGCGGGTGCGCCCCGCGCAGTTGACGATCACGCGGGTGGCCGGGTCGGGCGCCAGTTCCGCCACCCGCAGCACCAGTTCGGCACCGGGCACGCTGATGCCGCCGGGTATGCTCATGGTCTGGTACTCGTCGAAACGACGCGCATCCAGCACCACTACATCGGCCTGTTCATCGAGCAGCGCCTGGACCTCTTCGGCCGCCAGCGAAGGCGTGTGACGCCGGCTTTCCACCAGTTCGCCAAATGCCTTGCTCGGCACGTTGACGTCACGAAACAGCTCGCCACCGGCGTCGCGCCAGCCGGCCAGCCCACCGTCGAGCAGCGCTACATCGGTGTAACCCAGCGCCTGCAGACGCTCGGCGGCAATCACCGCCAGGCCTTCGCCATCGTCATACACGGTGACCTGGGTATCGCGCCGCGGTACGCGTGCGTAGATCTCGACTTCAAGTTTGGACAATGGGATGTTGGCCGCGAACAAGGGGTGGTCCAGGGCAAAGGGCGCCTCTTCGCGCACGTCGATCAGGGCAAGTTCATGTTTGTCCAGCAGCTGCTGGCGCAGTTCGGCGTAGGCGCGGGTAGGGGTGCTCATGGTGCAAGGTTCTCTTTGGACAGGTCCCAGATGTTGGGCAGGCGGGTGTTGGAGTAGCCGGAGATAAACGGTTTTTCGGTACCGTCGGCGAGGTACACGGCACGCTTGACCGCGCCGATGTTGGCGCCATACACATGGATGCTGATGGACACCCGGTCGTCGAAGGCGTTGCTGACCTGATGCACGTCGCCGATGCGCGGCGACACGGCTTCGACCTGGCCCTGCTCAAGGCGTACCGGCGCACCGGCCGGCAGCAGCGCGCCCTGCTCGGTACGCGCAAAGCCCTGCGCGTATTCAGCGCCGCGCAGCATGCCGATCAGGCCCCACACGCGGTGGTCGTGAATCGGCGTGCTTTGCCCTGGCCCCCATACGAAGCTGACGATGGAAAAGCGCTGGCGCGAGTCGCTGTGCAGCAGGAATTGCTGGTAGCGAGCGGGGTCTGGCTGGGCCAGCTCCGGCGGCAGCCAGTCGTCCTGCGCGACCAATTGCTGCAACAGCAGTTGGCCGCTGTCGAGCACGGCGGCTTCATCGGTTTCTCGGTCGAGCAGTTCGGCAAGGTTGCCGATGAACTGGCGAAGGCGGTCAAGGCGAAGCGGTTCGGTCATGGTCGTGGCTCAGGCTGGCGTCGATGTCATGGGGTGATGTCTGTCTGTCAGCCGGTGGCTTGCTTGCCCTGGGTCTGCAGGGCTACCCGCTGGCGGATGCGCGGCAGCAATTGCTGGCCGTACTCCACCGCATCGCGCAACTGGTCGAACCCACGGAACAGGAACGTGCTCACCCCCAGCTTGTAGTACTCCAGCGCCGCATCCGCGACCTGGTCGGGCGTACCCACCAGCGAGGTGGAGTTGCCCGCCGCGCCGGTCAGCGCGGCGATCGCGGTCCACAACCGCGTGTCATGCACGTTCTTCTGGCTGGCGATGTCGACCAGGCGCTGCGAGCCGCTGTTGTTCTTGCCCACATTCAGCTCGCGCCGCTTGCCCTGGCGTTGTTCATGCAACACGCGGGCGTCCTGCAGGATCTGCTCGGCACGCGCCCAGGCTGCCTCTTCGGTAGCCCCAAGGATCGGGCGCAACGACAAGCTGAAGCGGATGTGCTTCTCGCGCCCGTAACGCGCCGCCGCCTTGCGTACCTTGGCAATGCGCTCGCGGATGTTCTCCAGCGGCTCGCCCCACATCATGTACACGTCGGCATGCCTGGCCGCGACTTCCACCGCGGCATCCGAAGCGCCGGAGAAGTAGATCGGCACATGCGGTTTCTGCAGGGGCTTGATCTGCGTGAGGTTGTCTTCGACCCGGTAGTGCGGGCCCTGATGGCTGAACGGCTCGGTGGCGGTCCAGGTCTGCTTGAGCACCTGCAGGTACTCGTCGGTGCGCGCATAGCGGGCATCCTTGTCGATGAAGTCGCCGTCACGCTGCAGGTCGCCGCTGTCGCCGCCAGTGATCACGTTGATCGCGGCGCGCCCACGGCTGAGCTGGTCGAGGGTGGCGAACTGGCGGGCGGCGAAGGTCGGCGCCTGAAAGCCCGGCCGGTGCGCCACCAGCAGGCCGAGCCTTTCAGTGTGCGCCGCCACATGGCTGGCCAGGATCAGCGAGTCGGCGGCGCTGGTGTTGACCGCCAGCAGGGCCTGGTCGAAACCGCCATATTCCTGCGCCTGGGCAAATGCCTTGATGAACTCAAGGTCCACCGCGGGCCCGCGTGCAGCCTGGGACTCGCTACTTTCCTGGGGGCCGATCAGGCCGATGAATTCGAGGCTCATGGATAACGCTCCTTGTGGGATTGAGGGGGGGGGGCGGCTCAGGCCACCGCGTCCTGGGTGCGGCGTACGGTATTGCGGTTGGCCGGCACGGCCAGGCCGAAGTTGTCGCGCAGGGTCTGGCCCTCATACGCCGCGCGCAGCAAGCCACGCGCCTGCAGCAGCGGTACCACCCGTTCGGTGAACTGCTGCAGGCCATCGGGCAGCAGCGAGTTGATGATGAAACCGTCGGCAGCGCCCCGCTCGAACCAGTCCTGCACGGCATCGGCAACCTGCTCGGCGGTACCCACGAAGTCTCGCCGTGGTGCCGAGAAACGCAGTGCCACCTCGCGCAGGCTGAGGTCTTCATCACGCGCCAGTTGCTTGAGGTAGTCGCTGGTGCCCTTGTGGCTGTTGCTGCCCAGCTCGCCCAGGTCGGGGAAGGGCGCGTCCAGCTCATGCCGGCTGAAGTCGTAGTCGTTGAACGGACGCCCCAGTGCCACCAGCGCGTCGTCGATGCTGACCAGCGCCGCGGCCTGCTGGTAGCGCCGCTCGGCGTCCTCGGCATCGCGCCCCACGATCGGGCGGATGCCCGGCAGGATGAACAGTTCGTCGGGGTTGCGGCCAAAGCCCTCGGCACGTTGCTTGAGGTCCTGGTAGTAGGCGCGAGCGTCGCTCAAGCCATCGGGGCTGACGAAGATCGCGTCGGCAGTGTGCGCCGCGAAGTTGCGCCCATCCTCGGAGACGCCGGCCTGGAAGATCAGCGGCTGGCCCTGGCGTGAGCGGGCGATGTTCAGCGGGCCCTTGACCTTGAAGAACTCACCCTGGTGGTTCAGCGCATGCAGCTTGTCGGCGGCGAAGAACTCGCCGCTGTGCTTGTCGCGCACGAAGGCATCGTCTTCCCAGGAGTCCCACAGGCCCTGCACCACCTGCACATGCTCCCTGGCAATCCGGTAGCGCAGCGCATGCGGCGGGTGTTCGGCCTTGCCGAAGTTGTCGGCCGTGCCCGACAGCCAGGAGGTGACCACGTTCCAGCCGGCCCGGCCGCCGCTGATATGGTCCAGCGAGGCCAGTTGCCGGGCCACCTGGAAGGGCTCGGTGTAGCTGACGGTGATGGTCGCCACCAGGCCGATGTGCTCGGTGACCGCCGCCAGTGCCGAGAGGATGGTCAGCGGCTCGAAGCGGTTGAGGTAGTGCGGGCTGGATTTGGCATGGATGTGCAGGCTGTCGGCAATGAACGCGAAGTCGAATTTCGCGCCTTCGGCCAGCTGTGCCTGCTGCTTGTAGAAAGCGAAGTTGACGCTGGCATCGGCCAGCGCGTCGGGGTGGCGCCATTCGCCCCAGCCATGGCCCACGCCATGGATCATGGCTCCCAGTTTGATCTGTCGTTTACTCATGTTCCGTTCCTGTGGCGAGTGCAGTAGCCAGGCGCAGGTGCGCCTGGCCGATTCGATGAAATGGCCTCCACCAGGAAAGGGGTCGGTCGTGCTTAGACCATAAGCGTCAGCGTACGGCCTGTGAAAGCATATTTTCTTATATGCTAATTATGAAATTAGAGAATTAACGTAATGATTAAATATCAGTATTTAGCATGTTGCCGTGGGCGGCTCAAAAGTCGTAGGTAAGCCGGGTGTAGTAGTAGCCGCCCGTGAAGCCGAAGGGCGAGTACGCGCCGTAGCTCTTGGTCATGGTCTTGCTGGCCGGCCCCTGGCGTTCCGGGTACACGTCGAACAGGTTCTTCGCGCCGATGGCCAGGTTGAGCGGCTTGCTGAGCTGGTAGCCCAGGTCCAGGTCGGTGATCCAGCGCGCCTGGTAGGTGCGGTCGAGCGAGCGGTCGCTGGCGTCGTTGACCTCGGTGTACGAGCCGTAGCGGGTCAGCCCCAGGTTGACGCTGTAGCGGTCCAGGCGCCAGTTGCCGCCCAGCAGCAGCTTGGTCTTGGGTTGCACGCCGGTGATCAGGTTGCGCGCCTCGCGGTCCATCAGCGCGTAGTCGGTGCCCAGGATACTCACGCTTTGCTTGTAGTCGAGGATCTCGGTCTCGTTCCAGTTGAACGCCGCCGTCCATTTCAGGTTGCCCCAGCCGCCCAGGTCCTGGTCGTAGTTGCCGACCAGGTCCAGGCCCTTGGTGCGGGTATTGGCGCCGTTGGTGAAGTACTGCCCGCCCGAGGTGGAGGTGATGCCGTTGTCGGTCAGCGCCTGGGTGACCTCGGGGCCGAGCAGGGTGCCGGTGAGGGTGATGCGGTCGCGCACATTGATCAGGTAGGCGTCGGCCGTGAACGACAGGCGGTCGCTGGGCTGGAAGGTCAGGCCGAGGCTGTAGTTGCTGGATTTTTCTGGCTTGAGCGATTCGGCGCCGAGTGCCTGCGCCGCCGCCGAATCCACTGGCAGCACACCGTAGTTGATCGACTGGTACACCCCGTTGACCACCCCGTAGGTGGTCGAGCGTGCACTGAACAGGCTGTTGGCCAGCGACGGTGCCCGAAAGCCGTTGCTCACAGTGGCGCGCACCGCCAGTTGCGGGGTGAACGCGTACCGCGTGCTGAGCTTGCCGCTGCGTGTGGCGCCGATACCCTGGTCGTAATGCTCGTAGCGCAGCGCCGCGCCTACATACCACTGCGCCAGCGGATTGAAGCCGACGTCGATGTAGCTGGCCACGCTGTTGCGGTGGGTACTGCCGGCCTCGGCGGGGGAGATCCCGTTGGTGACCTGTGCGCCGGACGAGGCGCAGTTGCCCGGCGATACGCAATAGCCGCCATCGGCCCAGCTGGCCCAGTCGCCGTCTTCGACCTCATAGCCGTCGCGACGCTGCTCCAGGCCCCAGGACAGGTCCAGCGGCTTGCTCAGGCCCACCTCGAAGGTGCGGTGCAGGTCCAGGTTGCTGGTCAGTTGCGTGGCGATCCAGGTGCCGGACTCGAAGTGGTTGGGCGTGGCTTCGCCCAGCGACGGGTTCTGGTTGTTCCAGGTGCCCTGGGCGGCCTCGTTGCGCCCGTAGGTGCTGGACAGGTCCCAGTCCCACGGGCCGGCCAGGCCCTTGGCGCCGAAGGCGGCCTGGAAGTCGTGCTCCTCGATGTACCAGGTGGGCACGTAGCCGGCCGGGTAGCCATTGGGGCCGGTGGTGATGGTGTTGATGATGGTCGGCAGGCGGAAGTTCTGGCCTTGCTCGGCCTTGCGGTATGACCAGGTGGTAAAGGAGTACAGGCTCAGGTCGTCGTCCACCGGCAGTTCGGCGTTGTAGCCCAGGCTCAGCAGGTTGATCTTGGGCGTGCCATAGCCGCCATAGGTGGCCTTGCCCGCGCGCTCGCCGGCCTCGGCAACGCTGTAGCCGTTGGCGCTGGCCTTGTTGTCGTCGTTCTGGCTGCGCGCGTCCAGGGCCAGTTGCACCACGCCGTCGCGGCCGATTTCGAAGCCCTTGTTCAGGCTCTGCTGCACCGTCTGCTTCTTGCCGTCATAACCTTGCCCGGCGTTGGTGACGGCAGTGCCGCGGGTGTCCGCCTTGAGGATCACGTTGATCACCCCGGCGATGGCGTCGGAGCCGTACTGGGCGGCGGCGCCGTCGCGCAGCACCTCGACATGGTCGATGGCGCTGATCGGGATCAGGTCCAGGTCGGCGGGGGCAGCGCCGGCGTTGAGGCCGCTGATGTTAAGGGTCGCGCTGGTGTGCCGGCGCTTGCCGTTGACCAGCACCAGCACCTGCGCGGCGTTGAGCCCGCGCAGGTTGGGCGCGCGGGCCATGCCGCTGGCATCCCAGCCGGTTTTTTCGGGCAGGGTGAAAGACGCCACGCTGGCGCTCAGGGCTTCCATCAGGCCGGGCTTGCCGGTGGCCTGCAACTGTTGGGCGCTGATCACGTCGATCGGCGCCGGGCTGCTGGTGACGGTGCGTTTCTCGCTGCCGCGGCTGCCGGTGACAATCACCGTGTCGAGGCGGGCGCTTGCAGCCGAGGTGTCGGGCAGTTCTTCAGCCACAAGCGGTGCAGCACTCAGGCAGGCGGCGATCGCCGCCGGCAGCAGCGGCCTGCGCAGGTACGCCGCAGGTACACGTGGAAAGGGGGCAGTGTTCAAGGCAGGTATCCTGTTCTAGCTGTTCTGGGGGACGCTGGCGGGCTGGGCTTACGGGGCCTTGGCGGCGATCGCTTCGATTTCCACGAGTGCGCCGGGCAGTGGCAGGGCCACCACCTGCACGACGGTGCGGGTCGGTTTGTGCGGTTGCTCGGCGGTGGCGAAGAAGCGCGTGTAGGCGGCCTGCAGGCCGGCAAAGTCCAGCGTGCCGCCTTTGTCCGGGTCGCCCACCAGGAACACCCGCAACTGCACGATGTCACCCAGGCCCAGGCCCAGGCCCTGGCCTTGCAGGGCGCTGCGCAGCTTGTTGAGCACCGACAGGGTCTGGGTTTCGGTGTTGCCGTAGGCGGCGATGCTGCCTTTTGGCGCCTTGGGGTCGGCGATGTCCGGCAGCGTGCCGCTGACGAAGGTCAGGTGCGCCGAGGCCGGTACGGTGACCTGTTGCGAGATGGGAAAGTTGGAGCCCGGCGGGTCGATGCGCTGGATGCTGTCGGCGTGGGCGGTGTTCAGCGTCAGGCTCATGAGGGCACCGAAGGCAAGCGCGGTAGAGGTGTGCATGGGGAATATCCTTGTCGATCAGGCGGCAACGCCGCGGGTGGTTTGAGTGGCATGCCGGGTGATCAGGCCGACCACCCTGCGCGCCGATTCGGCGGCGCTGTTCTGCCAGATGCCGACACCCCCGTGGGCCAGCGCATCGCTGGCCAGCCAGGTGCGGCCCTGGGGCTGGTTGAGGGTGTCGTAGGCCGGCTGCGCGACTTCGTCATGCACGATCCAGGGGCTTTCGCTGAACGGCACGTGGCCCCAGTTGATCGCCAGCGGCCGGCCCAGCTTGTGCGCGTGGCCGGGGTGCAGCGACTCCACGGCCGCGCGTGACGAGGCGAACTGTGCCGTGTGCGACTTGGCGGCAAACCCCTGGGCCACTTCGCCGGTGTTGTAGGTGGCGACCAGTACGCCCTGGGCACTGTTGAGGCGGTCGCTGGGGTACCAGAGCGTGCGCGCTTCATGGTTGATGTAGGACAGCCCGCCGTAGATCTGGAAATCGGTTTCCCAGAAGCGCGGCGATTGCCAGGCCACCTTGTTGGCGGTGTCGCCCTTGGCCTTGCCCAGGGCCTGCTTGAAGTCGACGGTGAAGTTGGTGTCCAGGCGCTGCAGCAGCGGCAGGGGCAGGGCGACCACGGCGTAGTCGGCGCTCTCGGTGTGCTGGCGGCCGGTCTTGCGGTCACGCCAGACCACCTGGCTGGCGTTGTCCGAGGTGCGCAGGCTGAGCACCTCGGCGTTGAGCTGCACCGCGTCCTTGACCTGGCGGTAGAAGGCCTTGGGGATCTGGTCCATGCCGCCCTTGGGCTGGAACATGGTCGAGGAGAACTCGGGGATCTCGTCGAATACCAAGGGCAGCAGCAGGTTGCTGTCCAGCAGCCGCTTGAGTTCGACCGGCGAGCGGTTGATCGGGGTCTGGTCGCCTGCGCCGGCGAAGCGGGTATAGCCCGAACGCACCGAGCCGCGGTATTGCTGCTGCTCGTTGAGGTCGCCATACACCTTGAGAAAGTCCAGCAACGCCTTGCGCTCGTCGCCGCTGAGCTCCTGGTCGAGACTGTGGCGGTTGACGCTGCGCGCCAGCAGCTCGCTCAGGTGCCCGCGGGTGTCGTTGACCGCCTGGCGCAACAGCAGCGGCGGCTGGCTCAGGTCGGGCTGGGCGAGGGCGTTGCGGCTGCTGTTGACCAGCACCTCCAGCTCCACGCCCAGTTCGCGGCAGTAGCCGAGAATGGTCAGGTGGTGGCTGGGCAGGCGCGCGGCGCCGGCATTGAAGAACAGCCCGTCATCGAACGCGACGGTTTGTGCGCTGGCGTTGTCGTGCTCGATGCGGTCGCCGTTGCGCAGGGTCCATACACGCCCGCCAATGCGCTCGCGGGCCTCCAGCACCTTCACCTCGAAACCGGCCTTGCGCAGCTCGTAGGCCGACACCAGGCCGCTGATGCCGCCGCCCACGATCAGTACGCGCTTGCCGTTGCCCGAACGGCTGGCCAGGTTCAGCGGGGTGAAGGTGGCAGCCTGTGCGTTCTGGCCCGGCAAGGTCAGCGCGGGCAGGCCGCCCACGGCGGCCGAGTAGCCACCAATGGCGGCCAGGCGGGTAATCACGTCTCTACGGGTAAGCCCCATGTTGCGATCTCCACAAGGTTGCTGGAGACGCACGGCGGCCGGTGGGGGTGGCAGCGCAGCACGTCGGTCCAGGCAACCGCAAGGTTGGATGTCGGCGTTCTGCGCACTGCCAGGGGCTGCCGCTACGGCAGATGACAGGGGGGCAAGCAAACCCGGTGGCGGTGGCAGAATTCCATTTGCCTCCACCAGGTCGGGGTCGGTGAAAAGAACATAAGCGTCTGAATTACGCTTGTGAAAGGCTTTTTAGTTCTAAGTTAATTATCAGAAAAAAGCATAATGTTTATTTTTTAAAATGCGATATACAAATTTCATCCGTCCAGGCGATGCGCCGCCACGGCGCCGAACAGTTCCACCGGCTCCTGCAGGTTGCCCAGGTAGCGCGGGTGGAACAGCCACAGGTCGACTTGCGGTTTGAAGTCGCTGATGTTCACCACTTCCAGCTGGTCGCGATGGCGGCTCAGGGCAAACAGCGGTTCGGGTACCAGCCCCAGGCCCTGACCGTTGGCCACCAGGCCCAGTTGCAGCTCGGTGCCGAAGGTTTCCAGGTTGATCTGCAGCGACAGCCCCTGTTCGCTCAGGGCGCGCTGCAGGCCTGCACGAAAACCGCAGCCGTCGGGGTTGAGCACCCAGCCCTGGCTATAGCAGTCCTTGAGCTTGTAGCTGCGCTTGCTGGCATTGCCCTTGGCCGTCACCACGCGCAGCGGCATGCGGCCGATGGAGCGGCTGGCGATACCTTCGGGGAAGATCTTGCCGGAGGGGAACAGGGCGGCGGCGGCGTCCAGGTCGCCGTTTTCCATCTTGGCGATCAGTGCGCTGCCCCAGCCGCTGACCACCTGGGTGCGCAACTGCGGGTAGGCCTCGCGGATCTGCGCCAGGGCGTCCAGCAGCACCACGTCGCCCAGGGTCTGCGGTACGCCCAGGCGCAGGGTGCCGCTGGGTGAACCGTCGTTGGCGACCAGTTCGCGCAGGGTGTCGATCTCGCGCAGTATCGCCTTGCATTGCTCGTACACACGCAGGCCCATGGGCGTGGGCTTGAGCGGCTTGGTGTTGCGGTCCAGCAGGTTGGCGCCCAGGTCTTGCTCGAAGTTCTGCACGCGCCGTGTGATCGCCGGCTGCGTCAACTGCAGCGACTGCGCTGCGAGGTTGGTCGACTGGCAGCGGATGACCGCGACGAAAGCGTCCATGTCATCGATCTTCATATTCGGTTCTCACATAGTCTGGCGGTGGAAAATGTCTTTGCAGAATAATCCGCTTTGTCGGGGCCTGCTGTCGATACTTTCGCCGGTTAGATCAAATATGCATTTGGGTTATGAGCTTATGGCGTGATGGCATATCCATCGTGACGTTATGGGTGTGTGGATGGCCAGCCGCGACGTGATTGCATCGGTGTGGCTGCAATCACGGCAACAGGGGAGGTGATGTGCAGGTTTCGGCAGCCGCGACAGCGCCCGTTGCTGCTGCGCCGGCATCTTGCGGCGCCGGCGCCCGGGCCTAGAATCGGCCCCATCAACTCCACACCCTATTGTCGAACTTGAAGAGGATTTCACCATGATGAACGCGATGCAGATGCCGATGAGCGCCAGCCTGCCGATGATGCCAATGATGGGCATGCCGATGATGATGGCGACCATGACCTGCACCATGGTCGAAGACGGCATGCTGTGCACCATGAAGCCTGCTGCTGGCATGGACATGGCCCTGTTCCGCAACAATGCCGACATGATGCAGATGATGATGAACTGCGGCATGCCGGTGATGATGCAATGCGCCAACCTGTCGATGATGTGCATGTCTCAGGACATGATGGCAATGAGCATGGGCATGGGTATGCCGATGGCGGGCATGTCGATGCCAATGGGCGGCATGGGCATGCCGATGATGAAGTGCATGATGGAATGCAGCGTGATGGCCGATGGCATGACCTGCAAGCTGATGCCCATGGCCGGCATGAGCATGGACATGATGAAAAACTGCTGCAGGCTGATGACGAAGATGATGAACGATTGCAGCATGCCGATGATGATGAGCTGCAACGGCATGCCGATGATGTGCTGCACCTGCTGATGCGCAGCGGCGCGCGTCAGTCGCGCCGCTCAGGGTGGGTGACCACCAGATAGGCCACGGCCTCGCTGTCTACCGGGTTGCGGTAGCGGTGGGGCTGGTCGGCATAGAAGGTGATCGAGTCGCCGGTGGAGAGCAGGTAGCGTTCCTCGTTCACGCTGATCTCCAGAGCGCCTTGCGCCACCACCAGGTTCTCCTGCACGCCGGGCCCATGGCCGGCGGAATATTCCTCGCCCAGCGGGCTGATGCGCAACTCATAGAATTCCACCTGGTGCGCTGTGTCGTACGGGTAGAGCGCACGGCTGACGAACGCGCCGCTGGCACTCACCAGGCGTTTGCTGTCGCGTGCCGGCATCAGCGTCACGCCATCGCATTCGCGGTGTTCCAGAAAGGCTGCCACCGACACCCTGAGCCCCTTGGCAATCTTGCACAGCACCTTGATCGACGGCACGCTGCGGCCCGACTCGATCTGCGCCAGCATGGCGCGGCTGACACCACTGACCCTGGCCAGTGCATCAAGCGAGAGCTGGCGTTTGCTGCGCAGGCGTTGCAGGTTCTGCGCGACGCGGTCGCCGATGGTGTCGTCCTCGCCGGGTTCGGTGTGCGGTATCAGTTGCAGTGTGGGGTCTTGCGGGGAGGCCAGAAAACGGCTCGGGTTGCTCATGGCCTCACGCCTGGCGAGGGGCTTTGGGCGCGGCGTGGGCCTGGCTCCACTGCTGTGCGCCGAAGCCTGCCTGCTGTGCGTACATCGCCCACAGTTGGCGCCCGAGCAGTTGTGCCTGCTTGCGTTTGCGAAACAGGCTGAAGTCGATGACGGTGGCGGAGTGGCTCATGGAAAAATCCTTGTCTGCACAGTGGGGCATGGGCTGAGCGTACGAGTTTTTTGTTAGAACCATAAATACTTAATATTTATTTGTTAATTCTTTTTTGGAATTAGCGCGGCGGGCTGCTGTGCGCGGATTTTGTTGCGCTCACGCGTATTGATCCAGGTCATGACGGTGCACTGTGCGCTGTGTTATCGCGCCATTGTCGCCCAGTACTTTACCTATGAAAGTCACCCTAAGTTTATACATCTCACGTAAAATGCCGCCGCGCACGGGGGGGACAACAACAGCAAACTTCATCGCGTGCCGACGTACTTAACGCACATTGAGGTTTGAAGGAACATGCTCAAGAACTTGCCCCTGCGGATGAAACTGATGTTGATTCTGCTACTGCCCCTGCTCGGATTCCTGACGCTGGCGGGTGTATTTGTCGTCGACAACTACAAGACCTTGCGTGACATGGAAACCACCGTGACCGCCAGTTCCACCGCGCAAAAGATCAGCCAGTTGATCACCACCCTGCAGCGTGAGCGAGGCGCCAGTGGCGTATTCATTGGCAGTCGCGGTAGCACGATGGGCGATCGTCTGGCGCAGATGCGCAAGCAATCGGATGATTCGATCGCGGCAGTTCGTGCGTTGTCCGGCACGCCCAATGCCGAACTCGATACGGTGATTCGCGCACTGGACGGTCTGGCGCAAACCCGCGCCACTGTCGACAAGCTGGCGCTCAGCAGTGCCGAGTCGGGTGTCCGTTACACCGAGATCATCAAGACGCTCATTGGCTACACGCACTCGCTTGAGTCGCGGGTCAACAATGCGACCATTGTTCATGCACTCGGCGCGCTCAACCAGTTTATTGAAATGAAGGAACGCGCGGGTCGCGAGCGTGTGGTATTGGGCCTGGTGTTCAATCAGGACCGCTTCGACGAAACGCTGTTGTCGTCGTTCAGCCGCAACCTGGGCGAGTTTACCGCTTACGCCGACGCGTTCCGCCGCAAGGCGCCAGCCGCGTCGCTGCAGCATTTCGACAAGGAGATGCAGGCGTCGGCTGCGGTCGAGGTGGGCAAGTTGCAGCGCCTGGCGTTCGAAGTGCCGCTGGGCCAGCCGCTGGGCGTCAAGCCGCAGGCCTGGTTCGACCTCGCCACGCAGCGTATCGACCTGATGGGCGAAGTCGAAGTCGCACTGGGGCAGAGTGTCGGCAGCCTTGCCTCGCACACGCGTGATGCTGCCAGCCGGGCCCTGTGGCTGACCATCGGCGCGGCCATCATTGCCTTGCTGGCAGTATCGGTGCTGGCGTACCTGATCATTCGCAACATCAACGAGGCGGTCGGTGAGGTGAACCGGGTGCTGGGTGCGCTGGCGCAGCGTGATCTCACCGCGCGCGCCACCTACGAGAGCAAGGACGAATTCGGTCAGATCTCGCGCAACCTCAACAGCATGGCGCAGGAAATCAAGGGCATTGTCGAGGAAATCGGCAATGCCACCACGCAGGTGGCCACCGCGGCCGAGGAGTCCTCGCTGGTCACGCTGCAGACCAGCCAAAGCGTGGAGCGTCAGCGCCAGGGCACCGAACTGGTGGCCACGGCGATCAACGAAATGAGCGCGACCGTGCGTGAGGTGGCTCGCAGCACCAGTGATGCGGCGCAGATGTCGCAGCAGGTCAATACCAGCACCGCGCAAGGGCGCAGCGAGATCGAGAGCACCGTTGTGCTGATCCAGCAGCTGTCGGCGCAGGCCGAGCAGACGGCGTCGATCATCGGTGACCTCAAGCATGAGAGCGATGCGATCTCGTCGGTGCTCGACGTGATTCGCGGTATTGCCGAGCAGACCAACCTGCTGGCGTTGAACGCGGCCATCGAGGCGGCACGTGCCGGTGATCACGGGCGTGGCTTTGCGGTGGTGGCATCCGAAGTGCGTACCCTGGCGCAGAAGACCCAGGAGTCGACCGGCAACATCCAGCAGATGATCAGCAACCTGCAGGCTGGCTCGGACCGGGCCACCACCTCCATGCACGAGACGCTGGGCAAGGCGCAGGCCGGTGCAGTGAAGGTCGAGCGAGCCGGCGAGCTGCTGGTGGAAATTGCCGAAGGCGTCGCCAGCATCAGTGATCGCAACATTCAGATTGCGTCGGCTGCCGAAGAGCAGACGGCGGTGTCCGAGGACATCAATCGCAATGTGAACGAGATCAACGACCTGGTCATCCAGGTGAGCGCAGGTGCGCAGCAGACGGCCGTTACCAGCCAGGAGCTTGCGCGCCTGGCCGAGCATCAGCAGCAGTTGGTCGGTCGCTTCAAGATGGCGTGATGCCTGGGCATGAGGCGGGCGGGCGCGGTCGCTGACCGGGCCCATTCGCCGCGTGCGGCCTCAGCGCGCCAACGCTGTCCATAGCGTCGCCTGCAGATCCTGTTCAGTGAAGGGTTTCTGGATCACCGACGAGTTGTTCAGCCCCAGCACGTCCGTATCGGCGTAACCCGTGATGAACACCACCGGTACGGCAGGCTGCGCATGTTTTACCAGCGCCGCCAGTTCACCTCCGGTCATGCCCGGCATGGCGTAGTCGGTCAGTACCAAGTCGACCTGCGCCGTGAGCATCGCCAATGCATCCACGCCACTGCCTGCCTGGATCACCTTCAGGCCAAACGACTCGAGCATGCTGGCGGTCAGGTTGCGCACTGCGGTGTCGTCGTCCACCAGCAGTACCGTCGCCCCTCGCGCCTGCGCAGGCGCAATGATCGGTGCCTGCTCGGGCGCCACGGGCAGTGCATTACCCTCGATGCGCGGCAGGTAGACACTCACCGTGGTGCCCACCGCCAGCGCGGTTTCAATCTGCACACCGCCGCCGGACTGCTTGGCAAAGCCGAACACCTGTGCCAACCCCAGGCCAGAACCATGGCCGACCGGCTTGGTGGTGAAGAACGGTTCGAAGGCCCTGAGCAAGGTCTCCTCGTTCATGCCGATGCCCGAGTCGGAAATGGAGAACACCACGTAGTTTCCGGGCTCCGGGTCTTCAGGGCGCACCGGCGGCTGCTCGAGCGTGGCGTTGAAGGTGCGCAGGCGTACCGAGCCGCTACCGTTGGCCATGGCGTCGCGGGCATTGATGATCAGGTTGAGGATGATCATCTCCGTCTGCGTCGGGTCCGCCGAGGCGGTCCACAGGTCCTGGGCCAGCGACATCTCGACCCAGATACTTGCCCCCAGCGCCTTGTTGAGCAGGCCCTGCATGCCGCGCACGGTCGCGTTCAGGTCGACCGGGCGCGGTTGCAGGCGCTGGCGGCGCGAAAACGACAGCAGTTGGGCTGTCAGCTTGGCGCCGCGTTCCCCGGCGTCGGTGATGTGCTGCAGCCGGGCGCGTACCTTGTCCAGGTTTCCGCGCTCGATATCACGGCCGGCAAAGCTCGAACTGGTCAGGATCACCGTGAGCAGGTTGTTGAAGTCGTGTGCCACGCCGGCCGTCAGCTGGCCGACCACCTCCAGGCGTTGCATCTGCTGGAGTGTCGCTTCGACGCGCTCCTTCTCGTCGATCTGCTCGCGCAGGCGCTTGTTGGTGTTCGCCAGCTCTTCGACCACGGCGCGCTCATCGGTGATGTCGCGCACCGCCGCATACATCAGCCCGTTCTCCGGCACGATGGTCCACGACAGCCAGCGATAGTCGCCGTTGGCGTGGCGCATGCGGTTGACGAAGCGGGTCGACACGTTGCCGCTGGCAATGCTCTGGGTTTCCTTGACGGTGGCGTCCAGGTCCAGCGGGTGGATCAGTTCCCACAGGCGCAGGCTGCCGATCTGCTGGCGTGACCAACCCAGCGCCGACTCCCAGGCCGGGTTGAAGTTGATCGGCGTCATGTCGAAGCGCAGCACGCCCAGCAGCTCGCGCGACAGTTCCCAGGTACGGTCGCGCTCGCGGGTACGCTGCTCGACGCGCTCGCCCAGGGTCTCGGTCAGTTGCACCAGCGCCTGGGTGGCAACCTTGCGTTCGCTGATGTCCTGCATCACGCCGCTGAAGCGCACGCATTGGCCGTCCTTGAACAGCGAACGTCCATTGGAGTTTATCCAGCGTACGCGGCCACCGGGCAGCAGCACGCGGTACTCGGCATGAAAGCCGGTGTCCTCGCTCAGGGCGCGGTCGATCTTGGCCTGCAACGGCGCCTGGTCATCGGGGTGGCAGCGTTGCACCACCTGGGCAAGGTTCAGCTCGCTGGTCGGCGGCACTTCATAGAGTGCGCGGCTGCGTTCGTCCCAGATCACGCCGCCGGTGCGTATGTTGATCTCCCACACGCCCATCTCGGCGGCCTGGATGGCCAGGCGAGCACGGGTCTCCACCTCTTCCAGGGCGTTTTCCGCCGCGCGGCGTTTCTCGCGTTCGCGCACTTCGAGCACGGCGCGGCGGATGGCCTTGGGCAGTACCTTCAGGTTCTGCTTGAGAACGTAGTCGACCGCGCCCAGGCGCATGGTCTCCACGGCCTGCTGCTCGCCGAACATGCCGGAGAGGAAAATGAACGGGGTGTCCGGGGCCGACGCCTGCGCCACCTCCAGCACCTGGATGCCGGACGAGGAGGGCAGCAGGTAGTCGCACACGATGACGTCGAAGGTCTGCTGGCGCATGGCTTCGCACGCGCCGATGTGGTCATGTACCACCACCGGTTCCACCTGCAGGCCGTAGCGCTCCAGTGTCAGCAGTGTGAGCTCGACATCGTGTGCGCTGTCTTCGATCAGCAGCAGCTTGACCTTGGCAAGGAGCATCGGCGCTCCGGACTCTCGTTTAGGCATGTGTGGGCATCAAGGCTTGGGTCGGCGAACAACGCGGGTGGAGCCGGGCGGCGGCTCGTTCAGCACGGCCCAGAAAATACCCAGGTCGGAGATGGCACCCACGAATTCCTTGAACTCCACCGGCTTGACCACGTAGGCGTTGACGCCCAGCTGGTAGGCGCGGTCCAGATCGGGCTCTTCGCGCGAGGAGGTCAGCATCACCACAGGGATGCTGCGCAGCTCTTCTGTCTCGCGAATTTTTTCCAGCACTTCGAGGCCGTCGACCTTGGGCAGTTTCAGGTCCAGCAGCAGCACCGCAGGGTTGCCTTGCGCACGGTCGGCAAAGCTGTTTGTGCGGAACAGGTAATCCAGCGCTTCTGCGCCGTCACGCACCACCACCACGTCGTTGGCCAGCTGGCTGCGCTCCAGCGCCAGCAGGGTCAGCTCGAGGTCGTTGGGGTTGTCTTCTACAAGGAGTATCGGTTTGAGCATAGGAAGCCCTCGTGGTGGTCATGCAATGGGCATGAGGGTTTTCTTGGGGAGTGAAAAGTAGAACGTCGCACCGCGGTCGGGCACGCCTTCGGCCCACACCGTGCCACCATGGCGCTCGATGATGCGGCGCACATTGGCCAGGCCGATCCCGGTGCCTTCGAACTCCTCCATGCGGTGCAGGCGCTGGAACACGCCAAACAGCTTGCTGGCGTACTGCATGTCGAAGCCCACGCCGTTGTCGCGCACGCTGATCACCGTGTCGGTCGTGCGCTCGAGCACGTCGACCTCGATTTTCGCCACTGGCCTGCCGCGGGTGTACTTGATCGCGTTGGAGATCAGGTTGCGCATGGCCAGGTGCAGGAACGCCGGGTCGGCGACCACGATGGGCAAGGCGCTGAATGCCCACTCTATTTCGCGGCCGTCGTAATCGGGCAGCATCTCCAGTTTGATCGAGGCCACCATCGCCGACAGGTTGACGTCGGACAGGTGCATCGTGCAGCGGCCCATCTGCGAAAAACTCAGCAGGTTGTCCACCAGGGTACCGGCGAACTTGGCGGAGTCCTCGATGGTGCCCAGAAAGCGCAGGCCACGCTCGGACAGGTTCGAGCCTTCCACGTCCCCCAACAGCTCCGCATAGCCGGCAATGTGGCGCAGCGGCGCGCGCAGGTCGTGGGAAACACTGTAGGAAAAGGCTTCCAGCTCTTTATTGGAGCGCTCCAGGTCCTCGGACAGCTGCGCCAGCTCTTCAGCCTTGCGCAGCACGATGCCGAGGATGGCCTGGCGCAGCTCCTGCACGCCTTCGATCTCGCTGGGGTCCCAGGGCGTGGCGAAGCCGTCGACGATCTGCTGCCAGTTCTCGAAGCTTTTGCGCGGGTTCAGCGAGCCGCTCTGGGCGATGGATTTTTCCGGTCGACCGGCCCATTGCACCACCTGTGACTGCTCGGGCCTGAACCAGATCAGGTAATGCGGGTGGATCTCGGAAATGGACACCGCCAGGATGCCGCTGCAGGTGCTGTCCAGCTCGCGCACCGCCACATCCCTGCCTGCGTTGTCGGTATGGAACACCTCGGTTTCGTCGCGTTGCGCCAGCCAGGTGGCCAGCGCCATGATCTGGGACCTGGACGGCGTGCTCCCATAAACATCACAGCCGGTATCGGAAACCACCGCCGCGCCGCTGGCACCGACGAAATCGACGAAGGTTTCGGGCAAGGCGCGCAGCCCGAAGCGCACGCTGTCCTGGTCGGCAATGGCGCCGAGCAGTTGCACGATGCGTTGACGAATTTCCAGCATGCGTTCGTTGCGCACGTGCGCTTCGCGGGTTTCGATCTGCAGCGACAACACCCGCCCGAGCAGTTCGCAGGCGGTACGGATCTGGAAGCTCACGCTACGCGAGGTATGGTGGTGGCAGGACACCAGCCCCCACAACTTGCCTTCGACCACGATCGAAATCGACATCGAGGCCCAGGTCTGCATGTTGCGCATGTACTGCAGGTGAACCGGCGACACGCTGCGCAGGGTGGAAAAACTCAGGTCCAGCGCCTGGCCGGTCGCGGCATTGGCTGCCGGCACCAGCGGGGAGGGCGTGTAATCGGCATCTTCGATCACGCGAATGCGGTTGGAGCAGTACAGCGCCCTGGCCTGGGCGGGAATGTCGGAACCAGGGAAGCACAGGCCCAGGTAGCTGGGGTAGCCCTCGTCGATCAGTTCGGCGTTGACCAGGCCATTGCCCTCGGCATCGAAGCGGTAGGACTTGACCCTGCCAAACCCCGTCAGGCGCTTGATCACCCGCACGGCCCGTTCACACAGCTCGTTGATGCTCTCGACATCCGAGGCGCCGCTGACGAAGGAGCGTACCAGCGGGTACAGGCGCGAGCTGGGGGTCGGCGCAGCGCCGGGGCGCTGGAATTCGGCGATCAGCATGCTGTCGTGGCGGTGCAGCATCATCGGCACCGGCCGGTGGCGGTGCTCGCCCAGCAGGAACTGTACGTCGGCCACGTGGTAGGGCTGGGACTCGTCTTCGTCCAACTCGCCCAGTTGCCCGATGAACGTGCCGCCGTCCTGCACCACGGTTTCGAAATGGCTGCCCAGCAGCGCATCGACCGGCACTGCCAGCCACTCAGGCAGGTTCTGGCTGACCTGGCGAATGAGCAGGGAAGGTTCTTCGATGACGATCATGAAGCCCTGGGGCTGGATGCTGCCGGGCGTGCGGATCTGCTCGCGCGCGCAGTTGGCCAAGGCAACCTGGAAGGCGTCAGCGGGTTCGGTACGGGTCACGATGTCCCTCCTGGGGGCGTGATGGCAGGCAGCGAAGGTCGGTGGGGGCCAGGCCTGGCTGAAAAAACGCTGACAACGTATCCAATCCTGTCGCTTCTCGATGCTAGAACTGATCGTGGCGGCATCAAATGGTTCACTTTGATATCACTGCGCCGGGGCAAGGGCCCAGGCTGAAAACCGGTGGCAGTTTACTTGATGGACGTCAGGTTGGCCCAGCGTGCAGCGCAATACACTGCTGAACGAGCGCGATTGCTCGCAATGATCGGGCTACAGGCCAGGAGGGGTGTCATGCAGGTACTTGACCGGTACAAGGCGTTGGCGGTGCCACCGCTACTGCGCCTGGGGTTCCGTCCGCTGTTTCTTGCTGGTTGCGCCCTGGCGGTGCTGGCGGTGCCATTGTGGCTGACAGCCCTGAGCGGCGCGCTCGGCGGCTGGCAGCCGGCCGGCGGCTGGCTGGCCTGGCATCGGCACGAACTGGTGTTCGGTTTCGGCATGGCGATCATCGCCGGCTTCCTGCTGAGCGCCGTGCAGAGCTGGACGGGCCAGCCAGGTCTTTGCGGCAAACCGCTGGCGGCCCTCGTGCTCTTGTGGCTGGCGGGGCGGGTGGCGTGGCTGGCGAATGTGCCCTGGCCGGTGCTGGCGCTGCTGGAGCTGGGTTTCCCGTTGCTGGTGGCGCTGGTGATGGCAAGCACCTTGCGCCGCGCACGGCAGCGGCGCAACTACCCCATCGTGCTGATCTTGCTGTTGCTGAGCGCGGCAGATGGTCTGGCGCTGTACGGGCTGGTGCAAGGCCATGACGGCTGGCAGCGCCAGGGTGTGCTGGGCGGTCTGTGGCTGGTGGCGGCGATGATGGGCATGATTGGTGGGCGCGTGATTCCCTTCTTCACTCAGCGCGGACTGGCACGCGGCGATGCAGTGACGCCCTGGCCCTGGCTCGACCGCCTGCTGCTGGGGGGATCGATACTGGTTGCGATGCTGTATGGCGCAGGGCTGGCGCTGGCGGTGACGCCCTGGATCGGCCTGCTGTTCGCGGTGCTGGCCATCGGGCATGGGCTGCGCCTGGTACGTTGGCATGACCGTGGGCTGTGGACGGTGCCCTTGCTGTGGTCGTTGCACCTGGCCTACGCCTGGCTGGCGCTGGCTTGCGCGGGGATGGCGCTGTGGCACGTTGGCGTGGCCCTGAACCCCAGCCTGGCGCTGCATTGCCTGACCATCGGCGCGATGGCCGGGATGATTCTGGCGATGATCGCCCGGGTCAGCCTGGGCCACACGGGGCGCGAGCTCGAAGCGCCGGCCGGTATGGCGCTGGCCTTTGTTCTGATCAACGTGGCGGCGGTCAGTCGGGTAGTGCTGGTGGGTTGGTTGCCACTGGCCGGCCTGTGGCTGGCCGGTGTGTGCTGGGTACTGGCGTTCTCGCTCTATGCCTGGCGCTACGCGCCGATGTTGCTGCGTGCCCGCGTTGACGGGCACCCGGGGTAGGTTGTATCACGGCTTGGGTGGGGCCTCCTGACGCCAGATCAGTGCGCGGGTGTCATAGCCTTGCTGGCGGGCGATGGTCAGCAACTGCTCGCGGGTTTGGTCGTTTACCGTCGTGGCCCTGGACAGCAGCCACAGGTATTCGCGGTTGGGATGGCCGACCAGCGCAACGGTGTAGGCCGGGTCGTGGTAGATCACCCAGTAGTCGCCCTTGGTCAGCCCGGGAAACAGGCGGCTGAACCCGTTATCGAACTGCACCCACAGCTTGTCGGTCTTGCCGGCTTGCTGGGGTTCGGCGCTGCCACGGGCCTCGGCCCATTCACCATCCTTTTCCAGGCAGCGGTTGGTCACATCGATCCGCCCGTCCTCGCGCAGGCCGTAGTGCGCCTGGGACTGCACGCAGTTGCGCTGGAAGAACATCGGCAGCCGCGCCTGCTCGTACCAGGTGCCCTGGTAGCGCTGCAGGTCCACCTGCATGGTGGTGGGCGGCTGTTTATCGCCGGAGTTCGTGCACCCGGCCAGGGCCAAGGCCAGACAGGACAGCAGCAAGCGGGTACGTATCGCCATGGGAAGCCTCCAAGGTAGCGGCGCGAAGGGACCGCTCACCTGGTATTGGAGGCAGCCTGCTCGTAAAAGTTGTATCCGTGGCGTGCGTTCAACGGCAGATGGTCAGCCTGACTCATGCCGATCAGAACGAATACTTCACGTTGAACATCACGTTGCGCGGGTTGCCGTAGTACACCGAGTAGTAGTTGCCGATCCCGCTGTAGTACGCCTTGTCGAACAGGTTGTTGAGGTTGGCAGACAGCTTGAGGTGCGGGTTCAGGTCATAGGCGGCCATCAGGCCGACCACACCGTACGCATCCTGGGTGAATTTATGGCTGGGCAGCGGCTTGTAGGTAACCTCGTCGACAAAGCTGTCATCGATGAAGTAGGTGCGGCTTTGCCACTGCCAGTTGCCGCCCACGGTCAGTTTGTTCAGCTCGGCCGGCAGGCGATAGCTGGTGGCGACTTTCAGCAGGTGCTGCGGCTGGTTGGTGGCCACGCGGTTGTCGTCGGCGTCGTAGGACTCCTGATAGACGTAACCGGCATTGACGTTCCAGTCCGGCATGATCTCGCCCGACATCTCCAGCTCCACACCGCGGGTGGTTGCACCCTGGATGGGGCGCATCACCTCGTTGCCGAGCGGGCCGGTCACGCCGGTGGAGACAGCCAGGTTGTCCTGCTTGAGTTCGAACAACGCCAGGCTCGCATTGAGCCGGCGATCGAAGTACTCGCCCTTGATGCCGACTTCATAGCTTTCCCCGGTCAAGGGCTCAAGCGGCGTATTGTCGGCGCCCTTGTTGTAGGGCTGCGGCTTGAAGATGTCGGTGTAGCTGGCATACACGGTGTGATGGTCGTCCAGGTCGTAGGTGACGCCGGTATAGGGGATCACTTCGCCGGTATTGCGGGTGGCGGTGCGGCTTGAGCGCGGCGCCGCGTTGACGCTGTCCAGGCTCCACGCGTAGTCGGTTGCCCGCGCGCCAAGGATGAAGTTCAGCGCGTCGGTAGGTTTGAGTACCACCGCCGCATAGGTGACCTTCTGCGTGGTGTCGATATCGAAGGTCGACCACCAGGCCCAGTCGGTCGGGTAGGCCGCGTTATTGTTCCAGTCAAAGGCATCCGGCACCTTGAGGTCGGTGGTACCGTCGGTGCGGTTGGATTGCGCGGTGGTGTTGGCGTAGTTGTAGCCCAGCACCAGGTCGTGGCTTCGGCCCAG
Source organism: Pseudomonas aegrilactucae (assembly GCF_019168305.1). Classification (GTDB taxonomy): domain Bacteria; phylum Pseudomonadota; class Gammaproteobacteria; order Pseudomonadales; family Pseudomonadaceae; genus Aquipseudomonas; species Aquipseudomonas aegrilactucae. The sequence goes on along the minus strand of NZ_JAHTBI010000039.1, from coordinate 79,277 downwards.
CAGCGTGAACGGGCCTTTGGCGTAGACATCCAGCGATTTCTCGTCGGTGTCGGTGTTGAACTTCGCCGCGCCCCCTGGGTAGTAGCCGTGGGCAACGCTGTTGTCATTCTGGTCCACATGGGCGGTGGCAAGGCCGGCAATGATTTCCCGCGACGCGTAGTTGCGCAAGCTGGCGGTAGCCTTCAGCGACCAGTCGTTGTCGAACTGCTGCTCGATGCTGGCAAAGGCGCGCTGGGTGCGGTGGTTGCGATAGGCCCACTTGTCTGCAGGGTTGGTTGAGCGCGAGAAGCGCACCGGCTGCCCGTTCTTGTACAGCGCTGGCAGGTGGGTGGTGGAGCTGGCGTCGTTGTTGTTCTCCTGATACTCGTAACCCACGCTGACCAGGGTGGTGTCGGTCAGGTCGGCGTCGAGTACGCCATAGAAGATGTTCTGCTCGTTCTTCTGGTAGTCGATGAACGTGTGTTGCTGCTCGGTCGCGGCCACGAAGCGCCCGCGCAGGGCACCGCTTTCGAGCAGCGGCCCGGACAGGTCCAGCTCGGTGCGGTAGTGATCCCAGGAGCCTGCGCCTGCCGCCACATGCCCTTGAAACTGGGCAGTGGGGCGCTTGCGCACCAGGTTGATCACCCCCGAAGGGTAACCGATGCCGTTGACCAGGCCGGTGGCGCCCTTGAGGATCTCGACGCGGTCGTAGATCACCGAGTTGGTGATGCTGTAGTTGTCGCGCAGGTTGCCGGCGTCGGTACTCAGGCTGGGCACGCCGTCGTACTGGAAGTTCTGGATCTCGAAGCCGCGCGAATAGAAGGTATAGCCTTCGGAATTCTCGCGGTTGACCGTGATGCCTGGGGTCTGCTGCATCACTTCGGACAGGTTGGTCAGGCCCTGGTCATCCATTTGCTGGCGGGTCATCACGCTGATCGACTGCGGCGTCTTGCGCAGCGACAGGTCCAGGCGCGTGGCCGCGCTGGTTTGCCCGGTGGTGTAGGAGCCGCTGCCTTCGGTGGTGCTGCCCAGGCTCCAGGCGCTGTTGATGGTGGTGGCGCCCAGTTCGATATTGCCGTCGGCATGGCGCGGCAGCGGGACCAGGTACAGCGTGGTCGCGTCGCTGCGCCCGAAGGTGAAGCCGCTGCCTGCCAGCAGATGCGCCAGGGCCTGGTCGGCGGAGTACAGGCCTCTTAGCGGTGCGCTGCGCAGGTCGGCATCCAGGTTGCCGTCGAGCATCACGTTCTGGCCGGTCTGCTGGCTGAACGTCAGCAGTGCCTGGCGCAGTTGCTGCGCGGGGATATCGAACGGTTTCTGCGCCGTGATCGCTGTCGGACTTGGCGCCGCTTCCTGGGCGTGCACGGGCTGTACCAGCAGCGCGCAACCGATTGCTGCGCTCAACGCGGATACGCGCCAGCCTGAACCCTGGGTAAACAACGTCTGGGGTGTTGCCATTTCCTTTGACTCCTCGGCAGTAAGGCTTCGCATGTTTGCGAATCGCTTTCATCTGCAGGTGATGACGCACGAGGTGGGCAAATGTCTGAAATGGCGTTGCAAATAATTTTCTGCCCGCGCTGTCGGGTCAGGCGGGGCGGATGATCGCCAACAGGTCGGTGTAGCGATTCACCTGGATGGGGAGGGTGCGTGCCAGCACATCGAGCATCTGCTCGGGGCGATGGCGATTGAGGATCACGCTGACGGGGCGCGCGGCCAGGCGTTCGTCGGCGATAAAGATTCGCCCTTCGCGCCAGCGCTGCAGGTGCTGCACCACCTTGGCCAGCGGGGTGTTGAAGAACACCAGGCTGCCGCTGCGCCAGGCCATGACCTGATCGAGTTCGGCATGCTGGATGGGACCAAGCCGGGTGCGGGTAAAGGTCAGTGCCTCGGCGGCGTTCAACTCCGCTTGCTGGCCCGGGATTTCAACCCTTGCCGTGCGCGCGCTGACGGCAAGCTCGACACTGCTGGCGTTGCACGACAGGCAGAACGCGCCGTGCTGGCTGATGACCGTGCCGGCGTCTGTATCGATGCGCAGAGGGCGGGTATCCGCTGCGACGCTGAAATAGGCCTCGCCTCGGCGCATGCGCAAGCGTCGGCGGGTGCCTGAAAAGTCGACGTCGATGGCGGTGTTGCCGGCCAACTCGATCACGCTGCCATCGGCCAGCCGTTCAGTGCGGGTTTCGCCCACGCGCGTGTGCAGGTCGGAAAACGAGAGACTTTCACCCTTGAGCCACAGTGTCGCAGCGCCTGTGGCCACCGCCGCCGTGCACGCGGCCATGCCCAACTGCACGAACCGCCGACGCGATACACCGCCTGCCGAGGCGGGCTGCGCCGGTTGCAGGGCAGGCAACGCGGCCGACAGCATCCAGAGCTCTTCAAGCTCGGCGTAGGCCTTGGCGTGGCGTGGGTCGGCTTGCATCCACTGGCGCCATTGCTCGCGCTGTGTCTCGCTGGCCGAGCCTTCGAAAATCAGCGCGAACCAGGCGCACGCCTGCTGCGTCACGATGTCTGCTGACGGATCGGGCGTCGGGCCTGGCGCGTTGCTGGAGTAGGGAGGTTCAGCCATGGGGTCCAATCGTTATCCGGACGCGGCGTTATGCTGCGCACGCGCATGATAATCCAATCTCACTCGGCCATGCCCAGCTTGAGCAACTCGAGGGCGCGTACCATGCGGCTGTAGGCGGTCTTGGAGGAAATTCCCAGGCGCTCGCCGATCTCCACATAGGTCAGCCCTTCGCCACGGGCCAGCAGGAACACCTCGCGACAGGGCGCGGGCATGCGCTCGATCACGCGATTGAGGGCAGACAGCTGGTTCTGCGCGATCACCGTGCGCTCCAGGCTGGGGGTTTTCTGTTCGAGCGCCTGCAGCACGGTGGGCTCGACCTCTTCACCTTTACGATGGCGCTCGCGGCGCAGGTAATCGATGAACAGGTTGCGTGCGCAGAGGAACAGGTACGCGCGAAAGTTATCGATCGGCGCGCGGCCCAGTTGTTCGGAGAGGCGGATAAAGGTTTCCTGAGTCAGGTCGGCAGCGGTGTCCTTGCAGCGAAGCTGACGGTTCAGGTAGTCCTGAATTTCTTCACGGTGAGCAAGGTACAACGCCTTGAGGTCTGCGCTTGACACGAAACACCTGTGGGGTCAGGGATCAGAGAGCGCAGGAAGATAACAGGAATGACTATCATTTAATACTGTGCATGCATTACGCGCCACTGCTGCTGCAAGGCGCCGGTGGCGTGGTGGCCTGGCCATTGACCGCATCGGGCATGTGCGGGTGATCCTGGGCGGCCTGCATCAGGTCCTCGGTCAGGCGCAGTTCGGCGCCGGTCGGCGAGAAGGTGGCCGAGGCCGTGAACGGCGCCGGGTTCGCGGGCACCGGTCGTTTGCCGCGACGCCAGACGAAGAAGGTCACCATGCACAGGTTGACCCCGGCGAACGCCCAGAACAGCCCGGCTTCGCCCAGCGAGGTCATCACCGGCGAGATCATCAGCGGGCTCATGGCAGAGCCCAGCGAGTTGATCAGCAGCAGGCCCTGGATCATCGGTACCAGCGCCTCGGGGGAGGCGCGGTCTGCCGCGTGGCTGACGGCCACCGGGTAGAGCGCGAACACGCCGCCGCCCAGCAGGAACAGCAGCACCGAGAGCCAGGTCGCCGACAACGGCAGCAGCACGACGGCCACCGACAGCACGGTGCACACCGCCGCCAGCACCGTCAGCACTTCCAGGCGATCCCGGCGGTCGGACCAGCGCCCGACCGGGTACTGCAGCAGCATGGCGCCCAGGATCGTCCAGGCCATCATGCTGCCCACCTCGCCGACATCGTGGCCGATGCGCTGCAGGTACAGTGGCAGCAGTGCATACACTGCCGCAATGGCAATGCCGGAGCCAAAGCAACCCACCAGGCCGGTGGGGGTTACGCCCAGTAACTGGCGCGGCTTGAGCGGTTCGACCTGCTCGAGCAATGGTGATACCCGTGGCAGGATCACGATGGGCAGCACCGACAGCGAGGCGAGCATGCCGGCGACCATGAAGGGCGCCGTGTCGCCCCAGCCGGTGATTTCGCCCAGGGTGGCCTGGCCCAGCACGCCGGCACCGTACAGCGCGATCATGTAGAGCGCGAGCAGGCGCCCGCGGATCTTCGCGTCGCCGGCCAGCAGCAGCCAGCTTTCGATCACCAGGAACACCCCCACGGTGGCCCAGCCATTGATCAGGCGCAGCACGAACCAGCCCCAGGTGTCGTAGAACATGCCCTGCAGCAGGATGGTCACGCCGATCAGCGAGGCGAAGCTGCTGTAGGCGCGGATGTGGCCGATGCGCAGGATCAGTCGGTCGTTGAACAGGGCGCCCAGCGTCAGGCCGATGAAGTAGGCCGACGAGACGATGCCGATCATCGTGGCCGACTCACCGGCGGCGCCCAGGCGCAGGGTGGTCAGTGACGACAGGACGCCATTGCCCAGGGCAACGATGAACAGGCCCAGCAGGGGCGCCAGCGCCATGGCCAGCAAACGCGGTGACATAAAAACCTCGAAGCAGAGATCGGCAGCGCGTCAGGCCCATGGATGAGGCGCTGGACCGGTCACTGACGAAAAGGACGCGCGATTTTAAGCGTTGCGCCGTATTTGCCAAGGCCCAGTGCTGCGACGTTACGCCGCAGTACCCAGGGCGACGCATGCATTCTATTCACCTGCAGGCCAGCGCCCTAAGATGACGGCTGTGGTGGCGCAGAGCCAGGACGGGGCATCCAACTCCGTTTGCGCGCGCCGTATGGGGACAAGACACAAGCGCTTGAGGCGTTTTTCAACGGCCAGGCCTGACTGCAATCAATGAGGAATACACAATGAAAGTACTGATGGTTCTGACGTCGCACGATCAACTGGGTGACACCGGCTTGAAAACCGGCTTCTGGCTCGAAGAGTTCGCGGCCCCTTACTACGTGTTCAAGGATGCGGGCGCCGAGGTGGTGCTGGCCTCGCCTGCCGGCGGCCAGCCGCCGCTGGACCCGAAGAGCGAGCTGCCCGACTTCCAGACCGAAATGACCCACCGCTTCAACGCCGACCCCGCTGCGCAGAAGGCCTTGGCGAACACCGTCAGGCTCGATACGGTCAGCGAGCAGGACTTTGACAGCGTGTTCTACCCAGGCGGTCATGGCCCGCTGTGGGACCTGGCCGAGTCGAAGGTCTCCATCGGCCTGATCGAGTCGTTCGAGCGTGCCGGCAAGCCGATCGGGTTTGTATGCCATGCGCCGGGGGCACTGCGCCATGTGAAGGCGGCCGACGGCTCGCCATTGATCAAGGGGCGACGCGTCACCGGTTTCACCAACGGTGAGGAAGCCGCTGTGGAACTGACCGATGTGGTGCCGTTTCTGATCGAAGACGAATTCCAGACACTGGGTGGGCGTTACGAAAAAGGCCCGGACTGGGCACCGTTCGTGATCGAGGATGGCACGCTGGTCACTGGCCAGAACCCTGCCAGTTCCGAAGGTGTTGCCAAGGCCCTTGTTGCCCAGCTGAAGTAACCGCGCAATGTGCCTGAACGCCTCAGGGCGTTCAGGCTCCGCGGGGCCGCCACTCATTACCGAGACCCATCATGATCACACTTCACCACCTCAATGCGTCCCGCTCGCTGCGGATTCTCTGGCTGCTGGAAGAGATAGGCGAGCCGTATACCCTGGTTCGCTACCAGCGTGACCCGGTGACCCGACTGGCGCCGGATTCACTGAAGCAGATTCACCCACTGGGCAAGTCGCCGGTCATTGAACTTGACGGTCAGACGCTGGTTGAATCGGGCGCCATCGTCGAGTACCTGATCCGCCGGTTTGCCCCGCGGCTGGAACCTGCGTTCGGCTCGGCGGACTATCTTGAGTACCTGCAATGGGTTCACTTTGCCGAAAGCTCGGCGATGGTGCCGGTGCTGCTCAAGGTGTTCACGCAGTTCGAGGCCAAGGCCGGCACGCAACTGAAGTTCCTGAACGGCTATACCCAGACCGAATTCGACAAGGTGCTGAGCTATCTGGACAGTGCGCTGGCGGGCAGGACCTTCATTGTGGGCAACACCTTGTCCGGGGCAGATTTCATGCTAGCCTTCGTCGCCATCACCGTCGTCGAGCAGTTGGGCGCAGGGGCGCAGTACCCGCATCTGGCGGCCTATCTGGAGCGCCTGGCGGCACTGGACAGCTGGAAGCGTGCATTGAAACTGGAGCAGTAGAATCGCCATGGGGCACTGTTTGGAATCGGTAGGCAGGACGCTGTTCAAGTCGATGAGGTACCTGGCCAGGGTTTTGCTCAAGCTCACAGTGGGTGTGGCTGCCTTGGGCGCACTGGTTGTTGTCTTGATCTACATAACGTCCGATTCCACCAGTGCCAGGACGGCGGCTGCACTTGATGCGCTGATTGCCACGGTTCACGAACATCGAGTCTCCTATTACCAGCGCCAGGACTGGTGTGAAAGTGTGTCCTCCGAGGCGGGTAACTATGCGAGCTCGGACATTTCCACCTGCGGCGATGGCGACGATGGCGTGCCGTTCGATGCAGAAGGTACGCGACTGTTCAATGCGGTCAGCGAGACAGCACGCAAGGCAGGGCTAGCCCCCATCAGAATCAGCCTCGAGTCCGAGCACGGCAGCGTATCGTTTGCGCAGGTCGACCTTTCATGCCTGCTCTGCTACGCCTCTTACGTCTACTCACCTCGGCAAGTACCCACCTATGACAGTGCGGAGCACGCATCGGTTACGCCCATGTCCGGGCACTGGTATTACGTGAACAAAGGGATCTGAGCCAGGCGACAATGTCCCCTGCTTTTGCTGCTGCTCGCTACCCTGCTGCGCGGTGAGGTGAGCGAACTGTTCCAGGGTTCCAATGTTCAGAGCGTGTGGAACGAGGGTGACGACCTCTATGCCATCGAGGACCGGCATGCCCGAGGCACCTACGTGTTGGCCGAGGGAGGGCGGGACCGGGTGCTGGAGGTGACAGCGCCTGCTGAGTGAAAGTGCCTTACCTGCGATGTTGCTGGCGGGAAGGCACCCTGTCATCGATCAGCTCAGCAATGATCGCTGCTCAGACCAAACTGATCGTCTGCCGGTCAGCGCCCGACAAGTGCTTTGGCGACGTAGCCTGCGATACTGGGGTTCTCATTGAGTCGGCGGGTGCTGTAGCCGTACCAGTCCCGGCCAAACGGAACATAGATGCGCACGTTGAACCCCATCCTCGCGACCTTGTCACGCAACGGTTCGCAAACGCCCAGCAGCATCTGGAATTCAAACTGGCTGGTGTCGATAGCGAGGTCTCGGGCCAGCGCAATGACGTGCTCGATCAGTACTGCATCATGCGTGGCCACCGCGACGAAGCTGCCAGCATTGAAACAGTGCCTGACGTGATTCAGAAAATGCGTGTTGATGGCGCTACGGTCACTCCAGGCGTCGTTCACCAGGTGCGAGCGCTCCTCCACATAGATACCCTTGCAGATACGCAGGGTGCCGGGTTCACGCGTGAGTAGCTGTACATCCTGATAAGTGCGTTTCAGATAAGCCTGCAATGCCAGCCCGACATTGCCATGACGTGTTCTCAAATGAGTGAACAGGTCGATTTCCTTTTCCGTGCAGTTCACATCTTCCATGTCGATGCAGACAGCGTTGTTGCGCCGCTGTGCGGCTTCAACGATACGCCCTGCGAGGCGTTCGCACTGCTGCTGGTCGAGCAGTAGCCCAAGTGCGGTCGGCTTGATTGAAATGGTCGCATTCAGTTCATTGGCTTGAATCGCTTCAAGCACATCCAGGTATTCGAGCGCTGTCTGTTCAGCCTGTTGTGGCGTGGAAACCGTCTCGCCCAATACGTCGAGTGTCACACCGAAGCCTTGTGCATTGAGCTGTTGAACGCGCGCAACGGCTTCGCCGAGCGTGGCGCCAGCAATGTAGCGGCGGGAGATTTTCTGAATAACTGCGCGGGGAACAAAAGGGATGGCACGCGCCATCAAAACGTTGAGAAGTTGCATATCAGAACCCTGGATCAAAAGCAGCCAACCTCCGCGTTTTCGCGCCAGAGCGTCGAAAAACCACGGACGAAGAAAAGCCACCACTCCCTTGTGGGAGCAGCATGAGTCAGCGGACGCATGGCAGCAGCGTCTACTGGGGGCTTCAGTTCACCAATGGGGGCCAGGCGGCAGCGTGCATGCTTTTTTCCAGGTGTTTGCGGACGTCAGTGTCTGCTGACTGCTATCCCATGTTCCCAAGTCTTTTTGCAGCGCCTGGCAGGGGAGCGGATGTATAGCACAAACCCGCATCACGTTCTCCGATATCTGCGATTACCCGATACATGCCGATCCAGCAATGTCGCAAATCCCTCAACGCACCCGTTCGGTGGCAAAATCTCCTCAATTTTGATCTTGTTGGAGACCACCATGCTTCGCGCGTTTGAACGAAGGCTCGACCCCTTTCCCCCTGACGAGGTACCGCCTCCACCGGAGGGCCTGGCTCGATTCCTGTGGGCGTGCACGCGGGGCGCGCGTGGCTACATTCTTGTGTTTGCGCTGCTCAGTGCGGGCGTATCGATCTATGAAGCCTGGCTGTTTTCCTTCCTCGGCCAGGTCGTGGACCTGCTCTCGACCTGGCAGGCCGGTGGCGATGCGGCGGCGCAGGAGCGCCGTGTGTTGTGGGGCATGGGGATCGTGATGGTGGCCAGCGTCGGGCTGGTGGCGTTGCGGACCATGGTGCAGCATCAGATCCTGGCGATAAACCTGCCCTTGCGCCTGCGCTGGGACTTCCACCGCCTGATGCTGCGGCAAAGCCTTTCGTTCTTTTCCGATGAGTTTTCCGGCCGGGTCACTACCAAGGTGATGCAGACCGCGCTGGCCGTGCGCGACCTGCTGTTCACCCTGATCGAGATCGCACCCGGCATAGGGGTGTATTTCATTGCGATCATCGCCCTGGCGGGTGGTTTCGCGCTGAAACTGATGCTGCCTTTCGTGGCCTGGGTCGTGCTGTTCGGCCTGGCCATGCTGTACTTCGTGCCGCGTCTGGGCAAGGTCGGGCAGGAGCAGGCCAATGCGCGCTCGATGATGACCGGGCGTATCTCGGACGCCTACACCAACATCACCACGGTGAAGCTGTTTTCCCATTCCAATCGCGAAGCGCACTTCGCCCGTGCGGCCATGGAGGACTTCAAGCAGACCGGTTTTCGCCAGATGCGCCTGGTCAGCCAGTTCGAGATCGTCAACCAGGCCCTGGTGGTGGCGTTGATCATGGCGGCCGGTGGCTATGCCCTGTGGCTGTGGCACCAGGGCGATGTCGGCGCTGGCGCGGTGGCGGCAATCACCGCCATGGCGTTGCGTATCAATGGCATGTCGCACTGGATCATGTGGCAGATGACCTCGCTGTTCGAGAGCATCGGCACCGTGCAGGATGGCATGGCAACGCTGTCCCGAGGCCCCAAGGTCAAGGATGCGCCGGATGCCGGCGTGCTGGAGACCTGCGGCGGGGCGGTCACCTTCGACAATGTGAGCTTCAATTACAACGGCGAGCGCCAGGTGCTCGATGGCCTGAGCCTGAACATTCGGCCGGGTGAGAAGATCGGCCTGGTAGGCCGCTCCGGCGCGGGCAAGTCCACGCTCATCAACCTGCTGCTGCGCTTCTATGATGTCGACGCCGGGCAGATTCGCATCGACGGCCAGGACATTGCCCACGTGACGCAAGACAGCCTGCGCAGCGCCATCGGCATGGTCACGCAAGATACGTCACTGCTGCACCGCTCCATCCGCGACAACATCGCCTACGGCCGGCCCGATGCGAGCGACGCACAGATCCGCAGCGCCGCGGCCAGTGCCCAGGCCGATGAGTTCATCAGCCAGTTGAGCGACCGCCAAGGCCGTAGCGGCTACGACACCCTGGTGGGCGAGCGCGGCATCAAGCTGTCGGGCGGCCAGCGCCAGCGCGTCGCGATTGCCCGCGTGATGCTCAAGAACGCCCCGATCCTGCTGCTGGACGAGGCTACCAGCGCGCTGGATTCCGAAGTTGAAGTGGCCATTCAGGAAAGCCTCGATGAGATGATGAAAGGCAAAACCGTGATTGCCATTGCCCACCGGCTGTCCACGATTGCGGCCATGGATCGGCTTGTGGTGATGGATGAGGGACGCATCATCGAACAGGGTACCCACACCGAACTGCTCGCTAGAAATGGCATCTACGCGCAGCTGTGGCACCACCAGAGTGGCGGGTTTCTGGGTGAGGATCGTGGGGTGGCCGAGGTGATGGACCAGGGGTGAGCGTGAACGGCAGGGGGCACAGGCCAGTGTGCCAGGCCATTGTCAGGTCCAGGGCTCCCGGCAAGTGTCGAGCCGCGAACCACATCAACAGGCCGAACAGGGCAGCAACCCGTGGCGCGGGGGGCGGTTGTCCATGATGAACTCCTGTCGGCTACGAACGTGCTGCCAGCGTGAGGGAGGTACCTGCCCATTGACCACGATCCGCACATTGGCCGCACTCAGTTGCTCGACATCGCTCAGCGCCGGGTTGCCGTGGTTGATCAGCATGATCGGCACGCTGAGGTGTGCCGTGAGGGCGTCCAGGTGCTGGAAGTCCTTCACCCCAACCAGGCAGATCGCATCTGCTCCCGCCTTCTGATAGGCCGCGGTGCGGGCGATGGAATCCTCCAGCGTGGTAACGGCCACGTTGGTACGGGCGATGATGCTGAGGGCCTCATCTGAACGGGCAAACCGCGCCGCGTAGATCATGGCTGCAGCTTCTTCGCTTTCGACAGGCACGTGCGGGCGGGTATCTTCCAGCGTCAGGGCGGCCACACCGGCTTTCTGCAACTCGGCGACTGTTCGCATTACATCAAGCGTGTCACCAGACCCATGCTCAGCGTCGCCAATGACCGGGATCCGGCTGGCCCGCGCCAGCACTTGAGGCGAGGTGACGGAGCCGTCCTGGATGGCAACTTCAAAGCCAAGGTCGCACGCCATGCGAACCGAGAGGGGATCGACCACGAAGGCGGCAACCCTACAGACGCTCCCCTGAAGCAGATCACTCAATGCCTTGCGCAACTGATGATGTGATCGCTCAATCATGTTTGCCTCCATCACGTTCATTGATGTATTGCTGTGGGCGCGTTGTGCGTTGAGCCAGGCTTGGCGCGCACTACCGGTCATGGCCGTTTTCCAGGCGCAATGACCGGATCGCTGTGCGGGCTATTTCTGCGCCAGCACGGCCTTTCTTTGTGCCTTTTCGTGTTTCATGGCCGCGATTTCACGCTCGCAGGCCTCGACATCGAATGAGTTGTCCCATTTGGCAATGGCAAGGGTGCCGATGCCATTGCCGATCAGGTTGGTCACGGCCCGCGCTTCGTTGAGGAACCGGTCGATGCCCAGCAGCAAGACCAGGCCCACCAGGGGAATGGAGTGGATGGTCGTGAGCGTTGCAGCCAGCGTCACGAACCCCGCACCCGCCACACCCGCCGAGCCTTTGGAAGTCAGCAGGAATACGCCCAGCAGAATCATCTGATCCATGAAGGTCAGGGGTGTATTGGTCGCTTGGGCGATGAAGATGGCCGCCATGGTGAGGTAGATGCAGGTGCCGTCCGCATTGAAGGTGTAACCGGTCGGCAGCACCATGCCCACCACCGATTTCTTGCAGCCAAGCTTTTCAAGTTTCACCATCATCCGGGGCAACACGGCTTCGGTCGAGCAGGTACCCAGGGTGATGAGAATTTCATCCTTGAAGTAGCGCAGGAACTGCATCAGCGGCATGCCCGACCATCTGGCCACTGCACCGAGCACGACCACGATGAAAATCAGGGTTGTGATGTAGAGCGCCACCAGCAATTGGCCGAGTGACAGCAAGGTACCGATCCCGTATTTGCCAATCGTGAACGCCATGCCGGCACCGGCACCAATCGGCGCCAGGCGCATGACCATTGCGACGATCTTGAACAGGCCTTGCAGGAACAGATCGATGGTGTTGATCAGCGGCTTGCTGGTTTCGCCCATTTGCACCAGTGCCACGCCCATCAGCACCGAAAGCAGGATGACCTGAAGCATGACGCCATTGGAGAATGCACCCATGAAGGTGTGGGGGATGATGTTGAGAAAGAACTCGATGGTGCCGCCTTGCTCGCTGGCGGCCTGGCTGTACTTGCTGATGGCACTGGCATCGAGCGCGTTGGCGTTGATGTTCATGCCGACGCCAGGCTTGACGATGTTGACCACGATCAGGCCGACGACCAGGGCGATGGTGGAAAGAATCTCGAAGTAGATCAGCGCTTTTACGCCAATGCGCCCGACCTCTTTGATACTGCCCATCTTCGCGATACCCACGACGACCGTGCCGAAAATAATGGGCGCCAGGAGCATCTTGATCAGTTTGATGAAGCCATCGGCAAAGGGTTGCAGCTTGGCGCCGATATCAGGCACGAAGTAGCCGATTGCGGCGCCGATCACGATGCCGATCAGCACTTGCACATACAGCTGGCTGTACCAGCGGGACTTGGAAGTTTCCACGGAAGCACCTCGTTTTATTGTTGTGGTGGGCATGTGGCGTGGCGTCGGTGGGAACGCCTGAGTCTGCGGCCTCGTCCAACGAGGCCGCAGGTCGAGGGGGATCAGCCTTCGCCCAATTCGCGCATGACGGCGTACAAGGCGGACTTGGCTTCGAAGCCAACCCCTGGAATGTCCGGCAGGCCGACGTAGCCATTCTCGACGCGGATGCCGTCAGCGAAGCCGCCGAAAGGCTGGAACACGTCGGGGTACGATTCGTTGCCGCCCAGGTGCAGGCCGGCTGCGATGTTCAGGGACATCTGGTGACCGCCATGGGGCACCACGCGGCGCGAGGACCAGCCCAGTTCTTCCATCACCTTCAGGGTGCGCATGTATTCCACCAGCCCGTAGGACAGTGCGCAGTCGAACTGCAGGTAGTCGCGATCCGGGCGCATGCCGCCGTGGCGCAGAAGGTTGCGCGCATCCTGGTGGGAGAACAGGTTTTCCCCGGTCGCCATGGGCAGTTCGTAGTGATTGGCAAGTTCGGCCTGCAGCGCATAGTCCAGCGGGTCGCCAATCTCTTCGTACCAGAACAGGTTGTACTTCTTGATGGCTTCAGCGTACGCAATACCGGTCTGCAGATCGAAGCGACCGTTGGCATCGACCGCCAGGCGACGACCATCGCCTACCACTTCAAGTACCGCTTCGATGCGACGGATATCCTCGTCCAGCGGCACTGCACCGATCTTCATCTTGACCACGTCGTAGCCACGGTCCAGATAGCTCTGCATTTCTGCCTTGAGCTTGGTCTGGTCCTTGCCGGGGTAGTAGTAGCCACCCGCGGCGTACACCCAGACCTTGTCATCCGCCACGCCGCCACGGTAGCGGTCGGCCAGCAGGCGATACAGCGGTTTGCCTTCAATCTTGGCGACGGCATCCCATACCGCCATGTCGAGGGTGCCGACGGCGACCGAACGCTCACCGTGCCCCCCTGGCTTTTCGTTGGTCATCAGGGTTTTCCAGATGGCGAACGGGTCCAGGTTGTTGTTTTCAGGGTCGATGAGGGTATCGGGATCCGCTTCGGCGATACGCGCCAGGAAGCGATCACGCATCAGTGCGCCTTGACCGTAGCGGCCGTTGGAGTTGAAGCCGTAGCCGATGACGGGCTTGCCGTCGCGAATCACATCCGTGACGACAGCGACGACCGAGCAGGTCATTTTGGAGAAGTCGATGTAGGCGTTGGCAATCGGAGAGGCAATGGAAACGGTTTTTTCGCGGATGTCTACGATACGCATGAGGGGCTCCTCTTGTTGTTTGTGGCCCCACGTTATGCGTTGCGATGCCACCCGCCCAATGCTATTAATGCCGCACCCTATGCACAGGAGGCATGGCCCCTTGGAACTCGTCTGGCTCGAAGATCTTTCAGCACTTGCCGAATACGGCAGCTTCGTACGGGCGGCAGAGGCACGGAACGTCACGCAGCCGGCCTTCAGTCGCAGAGTCCGGTCACTGGAGAACTGGATGGGGGTGGAGTTGTTCGTGCGTACTCCTCAAGGCGCCACCCTGACCGAGGCAGGCAGGCAGATCTTGCCCAGTGCCCAGGAAGCGGCCAGGCATCTGTACCGAATGCGTAACGAGGCGCAGGAGGTCGCAGGGATAGCCGCCCGGTCGCTGCAGTTTGCGGCCACCCACTCGCTGTCGTTCACCTTCTTTCCCAAGTGGCTTCGAAGCTCGGAGAACGGCGCCCCCATCGAGGCTGTGCAGTTGCACTCCGATAGCATGGCGGTCTGTGAGCAGATGCTGATACATGGCCAGGTTCAGTTCATGCTCTGCCATCGCCATCCCGACGTTCCGCCGCTACTGGCCCCTGACCAGTTCATCAGCAAGAAGGTGGGGGAGGACATTCTCGTTCCGCTTGCCAGTGCCCGCGCCAACTTCGGCACCTCGGCTGCCGCAGTGCCCTACCTGGCGTACACCCATGAGTCGGGGCTGGGGCGTATCGTGGCCCACAGGCTGCGTGGCAAGGAAGATTACCTTCACCTCAAGCCACTGTTCAGCAGCCACCTTGCCGCGGTACTCATGTCCATGGCGCTGGAAAGCAAAGGGGTGGCGTGGCTGCCCAAGAGCCTCACCGAGCAGGAAGTCCTGGATGGGCGCCTGGTCAGGGCGCTCGACGAAAGCTGGGACATCCCGCTGGAAATTCATCTGACCCGGCCCAAGGCCGTCCTCAGCCAATCCGCCGAAGCGTTCTGGGGCAGGGCGGGGAGTGAACAGGCGTCTTGCACCTGATGTCTGGCGATTTCAGCGGTGCGCACAAAGGCCCCGTCTGCTGCCCGTTCTATCGCTTCAACTCTTCTGCGTGCCACAGAGCTTTAACGAGGTCAGTGAGGAGCGTTCTGCAAATGAAATGGTATGGCTGGCTCTGTTCCAGCGCACCCCCGAGACCGAGAGTCGCTTGGCCAGCGCCATGATGCTTTCATGCGCAACCAGCTGCGTGATGTCGCCGTAGCAGGCCCCGGCGTGCATGAGGGCGATTTTCCAGGCTTCAGGTTCTGACATGTGCCGACGCGATACACGAAGTACCTCTTTGTGTCCTGCGCGGATGAAATGGATCTCGTATTGGCTATCCATGCGCGTCCCTCCACTGTCAGCCGATTTGCACGGTTTGACTGTACGGCCGGGGGAGGGTAGTGGCTATTTGCCTTGATTTATCGCCGGTATCGAATTTAGCTATCGACAGCAGTGTCACCTCGCGCCTGCGGTGGTGAAATGTGTGGTCAGGTTCCCCTGTAACAGTTAGACACATTCATCCGGTCGATCGGCGTCTGCTCTGGTTCATTACGCTTGAATGCTTGCCTAATCCTCTGGACATGCAGGGCGGTGGATAGAAAACGTCTTGTCGAGGGACTAGAGTTTGGTCGACGGGAGCGTCTGCTGCCTGATACCGATCAAGCAGCCCTTCACGTGACCAACAGCGTTACCGGTAATGCGCCTCGCTGCGCATCGCCGTTTATAAGAATGCACGTCAACCGATGATCAGGCGGGTGAGCCATGGAACTACGAATCAACCAGAAGACCTATCAGGTCGATGCCGACGCCGATACGCCCTTGCTGTGGGTGATCCGCGATGATCTGGGCATGACGGGTACCAAGTACGGCTGCGGACTGGCGCAGTGCGGCGCCTGCTCCGTGCTGGTGGACGGCAGTGTGGTGCGCTCGTGCGTCACGCCGGTGGCGGGTGTGGTCGGCCGGGAGATCACCACCATCGAGGCCATCGAGGCCGATGACGTGGGCAAGCGGGTGGTCGCTACCTGGGTCGATCTTCAGGTTGCCCAGTGCGGGTACTGCCAGTCCGGGCAGGTCATGGCCGCCACGGCGCTGCTCAAGCACACCCCCACGCCGAGTGACGCGCAGATCGAGGCCGCGATGGTCAACCTGTGTCGCTGCGGCACCTACAACGCCATTCATGCCGCCGTGCATGAGCTGGCCGGCAAGGGGAGCGTTTGATGAACGTACGTATCGATCCTGCCCTGGAGGCACCCGCGCTTGCGCTGACTGACCCGATCAACCTGTCACGCCGCCGTTTTCTGACCGGTACCGCCGTGGGCGCACTGGTACTGGGCTTCGGCCTGCCGCTTGGTTCGACCCGGGTGCAGGCTGCGGCGGCAACCACTGCCGAACGCGGCACACAGGTCCCGGCGTTTCTGGAGATCCGCCCGGACAACCGCGTGCGGTTGCTGTGCCCATTCATGGAGGGCGGGCAGGGCACGTTCACCGCAATGGCGCAGATCGTTGGCGAAGAGCTGGACGCGGACCCTGCCACCTTCCTGGTCGAAGCCGCGCCGCCTGGCGAGGCCTATGTGGTCATGGACAACGGCATGCGCATCACCGGTGGCAGCATGTCGGTGCGCATGAGTTACCCGGTCATGCGCCGCCTCGGTGCACTTGCCCGCGCCATGCTGCTGCAGGCGGGCGCAGAGCGGCTTGGGGTGGCGGTGGGCGAATTGACCACCGAGCCTGGCAAGGTGGTGCACGCGGCGTCGGGCCGTTCGCTGGCGTATGGCGAATTGGCCGAGCATGCGCTGGACCTGCCGGTCCCCGACCCTGCCACCGTGAAACTGCGTGATCCGAGCCAGTTCCGCTGGATCGGCAAGCCGGTCAAACGCGTCGATGCCTATGACAAGTCCACCGGCAAGGCGCTCTACTGCATTGACCTGAAGGTCGACGGCATGCTGCACGCCGCCGTTCAGCATGCCCCTCGCCTGGGGATGACGGTGGGCAACCTGCGCAACGAAGACCAGGTCAAGGCCATGAAGGGCGTGCATTCGGTGCACCGTCTGCCGGGTGCCGTGGCCGTGGTCGCCGAGCGCTGGTGGCACGCAAAACGTGCGGTGGAGGCGATTCAGGTCGACTGGCAGGCGCCTGCGCTCGACAGCAGCGTACGGCCGATGCCCGCCGACTTTTCCAGCGATGCGTTCTTCAAGCGCCTGGCCGCCGAAAAAGGGCCTGCCCGCGACGATGAAAATGAGGGCGACGTTGCCGCGAGCCTGGCCAATGCCAAGACCCATGTCGAGGCCACGTACCACAACCAGTACCTGAACCACGCTCAACTCGAGCCGCCGTCTGCGCTGGCGCGCTTCAACCCGGACGGCTCTCTCGAGATCTGGCTGCCCAACCAGGCACCGGACATGTTCCGCGCCGATATCGCCAAACGCACCGGTCTGGAGCTGTCGCAGATCACCTTGCATTCGCCGCTGCTGGGCGGGTTCTTCGGGCGGCACTTTCTTTATGACTCCGCCAGTCCCTACCCGCAGGCCATCACCCTGGCCAAGGCGGTCGGGCGTCCGGTCAAGCTGATCTGGAGCCGCGAGGAAGAGTTTCTGCGTGACGTGCTGCGCCCTGTCGCAGCGGTCAATTTCCGCGCCGCCCTGGATAAGGACGGCTGGCCGCTGGCCATCGAGGCGATCAGTGCCACCGAAGGCCCTACCGAGGCCATCGCCGGCAAGCAGGGGGAAAAGCTCGACCCCACGGCCCTTGAAGGGTTGACGGGCAAGGCCTACGCCATTCCCAACAAACGGATCGCCCAGATCTACGTCAAAGGCCCGGCCATGCTGGGTTACTGGCGTTCGGTGGGCAACTCGCTCAACGATTTTTTCTACGAATCGTTCCTGGATGAACTGGCCGACAAGGGCGGCAAGGATCCGTTCGAGCTGCGCATGCATATGCTGCGTGACAACAAGCGCCTGAGCACATTGCTGCAGGCGGTGGGTGAGTTGTCGGGGGGCTGGAAGCGCGGGCCGTTTACCGCCCAGGACGGCACCAAGCGTGCGCGCGGGGTCGCGATGGCGTCGCCGTTCGGTACGCAGACGGCCGTGATCGCCGAGGTGTCCATCGAGAACGGGCAGGTGAAGGTTCACGATATCTGGCAGGCGATCGATCCCGGCAGCATCGTCAACCCGGCGATCGTCGACGCTCAGGTCAATGGTGCAGTGGCGCTGGGTCTGTCGCAGACCCTGGTGGAGGAGGCGGTGTGGGTTGATGGCAAACCCCGCGCGCGCAACTACGACCTGTACCCGATTCTGCGGCCTGCGCAGATGGCGCGGGTGCATGTGCGGGTGGTCGAGAGCGGGGAAAAAATGGGTGGCATCGGCGAACCGCCGCTGCCCGCCGTCGCGCCTGCCGTGGCCAATGCGGTGGCAGCGCTGACGGGCCAGCGGGTTCGCAGCCTGCCCATGAGCCGACACACCTTCACCTGATCAGCGCCGGAGCGTCCATGAACAACAGCCGATTCGCAAGAGCCGCTGGCTGGCTGGCCGTGCCGTGCCTGGTCGCGGCAGGCCTGCTGGCCTGGTATGTCACCCGCGAGCCTGACTCGCGCCTTGAAAACGATCAGGTCGCCGTGGCGGCCATCGACCCGGCGCTGGTCGCCCGTGGCGAATATGTCGCCAGGCTCAGCGACTGCGTGGCGTGCCACAGTGTGCCAGGCGGTGCGCCCTTCGCGGGCGGCCTGGAAATGGCCACGCCACTGGGCGCGATCCATGCCACCAACATCACGCCCGAGCCAGAAACCGGTATCGGGCACTACAGCCTGGCGGACTTCGACCGCGCCGTGCGCCATGGTGTGGCACCCGGCAGCCGCCGTCTGTACCCCGCCATGCCCTATCCCTCGTACGCCAAGCTCAGCGACGACGATGTGCGTGCGCTGTATGCGTTCTTCATCAAAGGCGTAGCGCCGGTCAAGCAGGCGAACATCCAGAGTGAAATTCCCTGGCCATTGAACCTGCGCTGGCCGATTGCCCTGTGGAACGGCGTGTTTGTCGACGCTGAGCCCTATGCGGCCAACAGCAGCCAGGATCAGGTGTGGAGCCGCGGCGCCTACCTGGTCCAGGGCGCCGGGCACTGTGGCAGTTGCCATACCCCACGCGGCCTGGCGTTCAATGAGAAGGCACTCGATGAGTCCGGTACGCCGTACCTCGCCGGCGCGCTGCTTGATGGCTGGTATGCGCCGAGCCTGCGTGATGACCACAACACGGGGCTGGGCCGATGGAGCGAGCCGCAGATCGTGCAGTTCCTCAAGACCGGTCGCAACAGCCACGCGGTGGTCTACGGCTCGATGACCGAGGCGTTCAACAACTCCACGCAGTTCATGAGCGACGATGACCTGGCAGCCATTGCCCGTTATCTCAAGTCGTTGCCTGGCGACCGCCAGCGCGACGGGGCGCCATGGCAGTATCAGGAGGCTTCGGCCGCGGTGCGCCTGGACACGCCGGGTGCCCACACCTACGTGACCCACTGCGCCTCGTGCCACGGCCTGGACGGCAAGGGGCAGCCCGACTGGATGCCGCCGCTGGCAGGTGCGACGTCTGCATTGGCCAGGGAGAACGCCTCGGCGATCAATATCACCCTCAATGGCTCGCAGCGTGTCGTGACCGCCGGTGTGCCGGATGCCTATCGCATGCCCGCCTTCCGTGAGCAGTTGTCGGATAAACAGATCGCCGAGGTGCTGACATTCGTGCGCAGCACCTGGGGCAATCAGGGCAGTGCCGTACCGGCGCAGGCGGTGAGCACGCTGCGTGAGCACACCGATCCGGCCAGCAGCAGCCCGATCATCCTGCACATGCGCTAGAGGAGAGCCTGATGGAAAGCATCGACCTGCTGGTCCTGCGCACCGCGCGGGACTGGCTCGCCGCCGGGGAGCGCGTGCTGCTCGCCACCGTGGCGCGCACCTGGGGTTCTTCGCCGCGTCCGGTGGGGTCGATGATGGCCTTGCGTAACGATGGGCGAGTGGTAGGCAGCGTGTCTGGCGGCTGCATCGAGGACGACCTGATCCATCGCTACACGACAGCCCACGGTGGGGGCGGCATGAGCCACAGTGCGCCCGAGGTGGTGCGCTACGGCGTCAGCGCCGACGACGCCCATCGTTTCGGCTTGCCCTGTGGCGGTACGCTTGAGCTGATTCTGGAGTTCAGCCCGTGCCGGCAGTCGCTCGACGAGTTGCTGGTGCAGTTGGATGCCGGGCGGCTGGTGCGCCGGCGGCTGGCGCTGGAAGCCAATCAGGTCACGCTCGAACCCACGGCGACACCGGAGCAGTTCAGCTTCGACGGCCAGCACATGCTCAATACCCTGGGACCGGGGTATCGGCTGCTGATGATCGGTGCCGGTGCGTTGGCCGAGTACCTGGCCACCATGGCGTTGTTCAACGGGTTCAAGGTTGCGATTTGCGATCCACGGCCGGAGTACATCGAGACGTGGGCGGTGAACGGCGTGGAGCGCATTGTCGGTATGCCCGATGACGTGGTCCGTGATTTTGCGGTCGACCTGCGAACCTGCATCGTCGCCCTGAGCCATGATCCCAAACTCGACGATCTGGCACTGCTCGAAGCCCTCCACAGCCCGGCGTTCTACATCGGCGCCATCGGCTCGCGGCGCAACAGCCAGTTACGCCGCGAACGCCTGATCGAGCATTTTGGTGAAACCCAGGCGTCACTCGAGCGTCTGCACGGGCCGATCGGCATCTACATTGGCAGCAAGACGCCTGCGGAGATCGCCGTCAGCGTGATGGCCGAGATCCTTGCTGCCAAGAATGGCGCCAGCCTGCCGAGTGAGTTCTCGATCGCCAGGTCCAAGGCGCAAGAAGGCCTGCCAGCATCAGGTTGAGGGTCGAATTGTCACGGTAGCGTTCGTTTTGGCGGGTTCGCACATCAGAGCCCCTGGCTGCCCTTGATCAATTCATAGGCCCGGCGTACCAGTGGGTTCAGGGTGTTGGGCCGGATCCACAGGTAGTAGGTCACGTCCGGCAAGCGCGGCAACCCATCGTTTTCCCCCAGCACCCGCATGTCTGGCCCGAGCATTTCCATGCTCCTTGCGGTCACACCCAGCCCTGCGCGGGTCGCCGCCTTGATCCCGATCAGGTTCGACGCCAGGTACGCCTGGCGCCAGGGAATATTCGCCCGCTCAAGCGCCTCCAGCGCATAGCGCCGATAGATGCTCGGTTCGTCCACCAGGATCAACGGCAGCGGCTCGCCGGGCGTGTGAATGTACTGTGCCGAGCAAATCCACCACACCGGCGAGGTGCGCAGGGCGAAGCCTTGAAGGCTGGGGTCCTGGCGCGTGGAAATCACCATGTCCACCTTGCCCCGGTGCAGGTCGTCCATCAGGAACGGGCTGCGCCCCACGTCGATTTCCAGGTGCAGGCGCGGCGCCGAGCGGGCGATGTGGCTGAGAATCGGCGGCAGAATGGTGTCGGCGATGTCGTGGGGTGAGCCGATGCGCAGCACACCGCTCAAGCTGCTTTCACGCAGGGAATTGAGCGCGTCATCGTTGAGCGACAGCATTTGCCGTGCATGCCTGAGCAACTGCTGGCCCGCCTCGGTGAGCTGCTTCTGCCGCCCGCGCTTTTCGAACAGGCTCACGCCCACCTGTTGCTCCAGGCGCTGCATGTGCTGGGTGACCGACGATTGTGTGCGGTCCAGCTGCGCGCCGGCTTCGGCAAAGCTGTGGTGATCGACCACGGCAATGAAGGTGCGTAGTAATCCAAGATCGAGGGTCGACATGCAGGTACTTGCATCAAGGGTATGAAGCTAAACATTACCTATCTTTATGTGTTTGGAGAAGCGAGTTTTCAAGGTTGGCCTGTAGTGGCAGTAAATACGGCCTTATAAGCGTTTTGATTGAATGTGAAAGCAGGCCAGTTATAACGATATTAGATATTTGAATTTCCGTTATGGGGGCGCTGTACCTAGGATCCCCTCCCATCAGGTCGGTGCACGCCGACTGTCCATGAGGGGAAATCCATGTTGCTCAAGCGCTCACCTGTAAAACGTTTCATGCCTGTGATGCTGGGCGCCTTGATCTCGTTGGCCGCCAGCGCTGCGGCCCAGGCCGATGCGACGCTGGACAAGATCGAGCAGCGCCATGCAGTGGCGGTGGGTGTACTGCTGTCGGGCGGTCCTTTTGGCGGGATTGATCCGGCGACGCAGAAACCACGCGGCTTGAATGTCGAACTGGCTCAGGAGCTGGGCCGCCAGTTGGGCGCCGAGGTCCAGCTGGTGCCGGTGTTGCCTGCCAACCGCGTGCAGTTTCTGCAGCAGGGCAAAGTCGACTTGCTGATTGCCAACATGGAGTGGACGGCGGAGCGGGGCGAGATTCTGGGGTTTGTGCCGACGCCGTTCTACCGGGTGGGCGGTACCGCCGCAGTGCTCAAGGACAGCAGGATCAACCGTTGGGAAGACCTCAAGGGGCAGCCGGTGTGCACCTCTCAGGGCAGCAGCTATGTGAAGCCGCTCACTGAGCTGGGCGCGCAGTTGAAGGCCTTCAAGAGCTCGTCCGAATCCTTGTTGGCGCTGCGTGGCAACAACTGCGTCGCCGCGGTACATGACGCCACGCTGATCAATCCATTGATCGCCGACAGTGCCGAGTGGAAGAACTATCGGGCGATCAGCCCGGAACTCAACCCGGCGCCTTCGGTGATCTGGACCCGTCGCGGTGAAAGCGACACCCAGGCCCGGCTCGATCCGATCGTCAAGGCACTGCACCGCAGCGGCTGGCTGATCGAAGCCCAGACCCGCAACCGCATCACGCCGGCGTCACCGGCACTGATCGAGCTGCAGAAGCAGTTTCAGGCCAATGGCGCATGAGCCATTGGCTGGAATCATTCGTCCAGTGGGCTGCCGGGTTCGGCCTGAACTACGGCTTTCTATTGGACGCCTACCAACGTGGCAGCCTGGAGCAGGGCGCGTTGACCACGGTGTGGCTGTGCCTGTTCACCAGCGTCGGCAGCCTGCTGGCCGGTGTGGGGCTGGCGGCAATGCTCACCTCGGGCAAGCCGTGGCTGGCGACGCCGGCACGGGTATTTGTCGAGGTGACCCGCAACACGCCGACGCTGGTGCAGCTGTATTGTGCGTTCCTGGTGTTGAACATGCTGTTGACCCAGGCCGTCGGTGCGGCCAATCCGCTGACCCCCTTTGCCTGGGTCGTGATCGTGATCTCGCTGCACAAGGGCGTGTTCCATGCCGAGGCCTTGCGTGCCGGCATCGAGGCCGTGCCGACGGTGACGCTGGAGGCGGCCGGTTCGCTGGCGTTCAGCAGCCGTCAGTTGCTGTGGCATGTGCAACTGCCGTTGGCCGTTCGTTTCGCCTTGCCGTCGCTGATCAACAACCTGATCGACCTGGTGAAGATGACCGCCGTGGCCTCGGCCATCGCCGTAGGCGACATCACCTACGCGGCGATCATGATCTGGACCCAGAGCGATAACGTGCTGGAGCTGATGATCCTGATCCTGAGCTTTTTCGGCCTGCTGAGTTTTATCGTCAATTGTGTGGGGCGCGCCCTTGAAGCGCGCCTGAGGATGCCCGGCTATGGCCATTGAATCGTCCGTCAGCGTGCCGCCGGCGTGGCCCCGGCGGCATGTCGGCAAGCTGTTGCTGTTACTGGGCACTGTGCTGTGGCTGGGCTATGTCGCCCCGCACAGCCCGGTACTGAAGGCACTGTGGCAGTGGTCGCCGGCCCTGGCCGCAGGGTTTGGCCAGAACATTCTGATCAGCCTGGTGGCTATTGGCTTGGGCTCGGTGCTGGGGCTGCTGGTAGGTGCCCTGGCGTTGTCGCCGCTGTGGCTGCTGCGTTTTCCCGCGAAGATCTGGGTACAGATTTTTCGCAACGCGCCGTGGCTGGTACTGATCTATTTCACCACCTACGTGTTCCCGTTCGAGGTCCGCATCGCCGGTGCCTATATCGCGTTCCCGGACTGGGTCAAGGTGACCATCGGCCTGGCCTTGCCGGCGAGCGCCAACGTGGCGGAAATCTTCCGTGGCGCCATCGGCTCGGTCCCCAGCACGCAATGGGAGGCCGCTCGGTCAATGGCCTTTACCCGTGGGCAGATTTTCCGCTCGATCATTCTGCCGCAGTGCTTCAAGCGCATGTTGCCGCCGTGGATGAACCTGTATGCGGTGATCACCATGGGCACTGCACTGGCGTCCCTGGTGGGTGTGCACGACGTGATCGACACCGCGCAGATCGCCAGCAACACGGTGAACATGACCGGCTTCACCGTGCTGATCTACCTGAGCCTGCTGGTGCTGTTCTTCGCCTATTGCTACCCCATTTCCCGACTCACCCAACACCTGGAGCGACGTTATGCCTTCTACTGAAACCGTCGCCGAGCCTTTGGTCAGCCTGCGAGATCTGCACCTCTCGTTCGCCAGCAATCCGGTGCTCAAGGGCATCGACCTCGACGTGCACCGTGGCCAGGCCGTGTCGATCATCGGCCCGTCGGGCTCTGGCAAGTCGACCATCCTGCGTTGCATCACCGGCCTGTTGCAGCCACAGCGCGGGCGCATTCGGGTGGGCACGACCGAGGTTCACACCCTGGCCCGGGAAGCCCAGCGCATCGAGTTGCGCAAGCGTGTGGGGTTTGTGTTCCAGCAGTACAACCTGTTCCCGCATCTGTCAGTGCTGGAGAACCTGGTGATTGCCCCGCGCAAGGTGTTGGGCCGCAGCCGCGCCGATGCCGAAAAGGAGGCGCGGGCGTTGCTGGCCAAGGTGCGCATGGAGCACAAGGTCGATGCCTACCCGGGGCAGTTGTCCGGCGGCCAGCAGCAACGGGTGGCGATCGCCCGGGCGCTGGCGATGCGCCCGGAACTGATCCTGTTCGATGAGGTGACCTCGGCGCTGGACCCGGAAACCGTCGGCGAAGTGCTGACGGTGATTCGCGAGCTTACCGAGGAAGGCATGACGTGCGTGCTGGTCACCCACGAGATGCGCTTCGCCGAAGAGATCAGCGACATCGTCTACTTCACCGAAAACGGCGTGATCGTGGAGCACGGCAGCGCCGAACAGATTTTCAAGCGCCCGACCAGCGAGCGTACCCGGCAATTCCTGCGCCATGCCCTGGGTGATGCGGGGCGTCGTCCCGCCGTTGCCAACGATCCGTATGTGCTGACCAACCTGGGGCGTTACAGCCTGTCCGTCTGATACCGAGGAGCCTGTCCATGAGTACCGAAAACCGTGCCGCCGTCATCGAGGACTTCCTGAAGAAAGTCCGTGTCATCAACCAGCGCGGCGTCGACCGCGCCGCGCTGGCGCAAATCGTTGCCCTGCTCGAAACCCTGGCCGAGCGCCGCGACCTGTTCAATTTCGACGTCTTCCCGGCACCGGTGCCGGGGCAGGGCAGCACCGCGTTTCGCTACCGCCTGAACGACGACGGCGATACGCCCACGCTGTACCTGAATTCACTGTTGCCGGGCAAAAGCACCATCGCGCACAACCACGAAACCTGGGCCATCATCAGCGCCGTTGAAGGTCAGGAAATCAACTATGTCTATCGCCGTGACGACGAAGGTCGCGAGCCTGGTTTCACCACCTTGCACCTGCAAAAGGAAGTGATCGTGCAACCCGGCACGTCGATCTCGTTCCTGGGTGAAGACCTGCACGGCATTCGCGTTGAGGGCGAGCAGGCGACGCTGCATTTCCATCTGTATGGCCTGCCGCTGGAGTCCCTCAACGGTCGCTACGGCGTCGAGGCCGACGGGCGCATTCTCAATTACAACGCCTCGCAAATGGCGCCATCGATCAAGGCTTACGCGTGATCGATCGTTGCTGCTAGCGGCGAATGAGCGCTTTGTGGCGCTTCAATGACTTTTTTTCCAGACGGGACTTCCATGAGCCAGACCGTAACCCCGGGGCAATTGCAGCAGTGGCTGTTCGACGGGCAGGAAATAGCCCTGTTCGATGTGCGCGAGCACGGCCAGTATGGCGAGGGCCATCTGTTTTTCGGGGTCAATTTGCCCTACAGCCGACTGGAGCTGGAGGTTCGGCGTCTGGCGCCCAACCCTCAGGTGCGGCTGGTGATCTATGACCAGCAGGGCGGTGATGTCGCCGCACGTTCCGCCCAGCGCCTGCAGGCATTGGGGTATGGCCAGGTGCACGTGCTCGAGGGCGGCGCCCAGGGTTGGCAGGCGGCCGGCTATCAGCTGTTTGCCGGTGTGCATGTGCCGTCCAAGGCCTTTGGTGAGTTGGTGGAGGAGGCCAGCCACACACCGCATCTCACCGCGCGACAACTGGCCGAATGGCAGGCGCGTGGCGAGCCGCTGGTGCTGCTGGACGGCCGGCCATTCGATGAATACCGCAAGATGACCCTACCCGGCTCGGTGTGCTGCCCGAACGGTGAACTGGGTTATCGGATTCATGATCTGGTGCCGGATGAAACTACGCCGATCGTGGTCAATTGTGCCGGCCGCACCCGCAGCATCATCGGCGCGCAAACGCTGATCAACCTGGGGTTGAAGAACCCGATCTACGCGTTGGAGAACGGCACCCAGGGCTGGTACCTGGAAGACTTTGAGCTGGAGCACGGCAGCAGCCGTCGCTATGCCGATGCCGTTTCAGAGGCGCCGTTGGCCGCACAGCGACTGGCCGCCGCGCGGTTGGCGCAGCGCGCCGGGGTAAGAACCGTTGCGGCCGAGCAGGTGGCTCAGTGGTCCGAAGAGGCCGGGCGCAGTCTGTTCCTGTGTGACGTGCGCACCGCCGAGGAGTTTGCCGCCGGCACGCTGGCCGGGGCGCAGCACACGCCGGGCGGGCAGTTGATTCAGTCCACCGACCTGTACGTGGGGGTGCGTCGGGCGCGGCTGGTGCTGATCGACAGCGACGGGGTACGCGCGCCGATTGTCGCCAGTTGGCTGCGCCAGCTGGGGCATGAAGCCTATGTGCTTGAAGGGGGCGTGAGCAGCGCTTTGGCGTTGCCTGTTGCCGAGGTCAACCTTGGTCAGGCATTGCCCCTGATCACGCCGTTGGCACTGGCCGATGCACTGAAGGATGATGCGGTTGCGCTGATCGATTTACGCCCCAGCATGGCCTTTCGCAAAGGCAGCATTGCTGGCTCGCGTTGGTCGATCCGCTCGCTGCTGGCCACCCACGTAGCTGGCGAGCGCCGGCCTCTGGTGTTGCTGGCCGATGATCCGTGGTTGGCCGAACTCGCGGCGCAGCAATTGCCCGAAACCCAGCGCGCGCACCTGCGCCTGCTGGACGGCGGCCTCGATGCCTGGTCTGCGGCCGGCCATGCCGTGGAGCAAAGCCCCCGTACGCCTGCCGATGATCAATGCATCGACTTTCTGTTCTTCACCCATGATCGCCACGCCGGCAACAAGGACGCCGCGCGACAGTACCTGGCCTGGGAAATCGGTTTGCTGGCGCAGATGAGCGACGACGAAATCGCCAGCCTCAACCCCCTGCAACCCGAGTCTGCCCAGGGCGCGCGAGTGCGTACCCGGCTGGCCCACGCCGGGCGCACCGAGCCAGGCAGTGGGGGGCGCTCGGTCAACGTGCCTGTCACCCGCTTGAGCACCGTGTTGTTCGACAACCTGGCACAGATGCGCGACGCCCGTGCGCGCCGTGACAGCGAGCGGGTGTTGAGTTACGGCGCCCGTGGCAACCCTACGGCCTTCGCCCTCGAAGACCTGGTCACCGAGCTTGAGGGGGGGCATCGCACACGCTTGTTCAGCACAGGGCTGGCGGCGGTCGCGCAGACGTTTCTGGCCTACCTGCGCCCCGGCGATCACGTGCTGATCACCGATGCCGTGTACGCCCCTGTACGACGCCTGGCTGAGGCATTTCTTCAGCCATTCGGTATCCAGGTCAGCTACTTCGCCCCCGACGGCAGCGACCTGCCGGCGCAACTGCAAGCCAACACGAAAATGGTCTACACCGAGGTGCCGGGTTCCTTGCTGTACGAGCTCAGCGACTTGCCGGCCATTGCCGCCCTGTGCAGGCCGCGGGGGATCCTGCTGGCCGTCGACAACACCTGGGGCTCGGGTTACCTGTACCGCCCGCTGACCCTGGGCGCGGACATCTCGATCATGGCACTGACCAAATACCTGTGCGGCCACAGCGATGTGGTCATGGGCAGCGTGTGTACCCGTGAGCACGCCTGGCCGCCACTGGCGGCCATGAGCGATACCTTGGGTGCCACGGTCAGCCCCGACGACGCCTACCTGGTGCTGCGCGGCGCACGGACCCTGGCGGCTCGCCTCGATGTTCACGAACGTCAGGCGCTGGAAGTCGCCCACTGGCTCCAGGCGCAACCCCAGGTGAAGCGGGTTTTCCACCCGGCATTGTCCGACCACACCGGCCACAGCCTGTGGCAGCGCGACTTCAAGGGCAGTAACGGTTTGCTCTCGTTCGAATTGCGCGACGCCGATGCGGGTTACCTCGAGCGCTTCATCGACGCGCTCCAGTTGTTTGGCTTGGGCGCTTCGTGGGGCGGTTATGAAAGCCTGGTCACTGTCGCTGACCTCAAGGGGCGTGACAGTGAAGCGGATCATTTGTTGAACCCTGTGCTGCGTCTGCACATTGGTCTGGAAGATGTCGAGGCGTTGATCGAGGACCTGGCGCGAGGGTTCGCCGTTGCCACTGTCAGTTCAGGTGGTATCAGTTGACGGCGCCATGCGATGGGTCGGCTGCTGGCGCAGCCGACCAACGATGGATCTCACCCGTCAAAACTTAAATGTGTACCGGAAAATCAAACGGTTTTCGTTGGCGCTATCGGCGTACGTCGAGCGATTGGTCGAGTTGCGCCACTGCGCTGACACATTTTTGAACGGCCCACTCTGGACGGTGTAAGTGATATCGGTCACACGCTCCCATTCCTTGCCGTCCTCTCCTGCGAGTCGTAAGCGGGCGGCCTGAGCTGAACCCAGCAACGTCGGGTCTACCTGCTGTCCTTTCGCATATTTCAAACCAAGGGTGAGTCCAGGCAACCCCGCGGCGGCAAAATCAAAATCGTAACGTGCAATCCACACCCGTTCCTGAGGCGCCGTAAAGGTGCTGACCAACGACTCGCCGAACAGATAGGTGTCAGCGCCATTGATCATGGCGAACGTCGTATCCCCCCAGGCTTGCTGGAAGCCGGCACCCAGGGTGTGGCCGTTCTGGCGAAAGGCAAGCATCGTGCTGAGTGTTCGGTTGTCCACTTTGCCGATACCCTGATCACCTGTATCGCCGGCAGAAAAGTAGCGAACGTCAGACAGCACGGTGCCGCCGCCCAGCGCGTGTTCAAACTTCAGGCCAAAGAAATTCGAGCGGTAAAGGTCTGCCAGCTCGGCCACATGGTAGCTGAGTGAGAGTTGGGGCGTCGGTTTGTAATCAAGCGCCAGGTAGGAGAAATGATCGGACTTTACCGGCGTGTAGCCGAACGCCGACAAGCGTTCGAAATCTGTGGAGTTGCGTTGTTTTACCGCGTTGATACGGATCGCACTGAAGGTCAGCGCTTCCAACTCCTTGGATACCAGCATCCCACCCCGGAACACTTGTGGCAGCAGCCGGCTGTTATTGCTCGACAGCAGCGGGAGTACCGGGTTGAGCCCGCCGACGCGCAGCTCACTGCGGCTCAGGCGCGCTTTTGCGGTGGGTATGAATTTGCCGTACTCATCTTCTACATTACGCTGCGAGTCATAGGCCAGCAGACCTGAACCCGTACGGTCAGGGCTGGAGTCGAGTTTCACACCCAGCAGACCGAGTGCGTCGACGCCAAGACCCAACGGGCCCTCGGTGAATCCAGACTGCAGATTCAGGATGAAGCCCTGAGCCCACTCGTCGCGTTTGGATTGGCTGGCCCCTTCGTTGCGAAAGTCCCGGTTGTAGTAAAAGTTGCGTAACTCCAGGGCGGCCTGTGTATCACCGATAAAATCTGCAAAGGCGTTTGGCGCCCCACAGGAAAACAGCAGAATCGTCACCGACGCCTTAGGTTTGCGTGTCATCTCGAATGCACCTTTTTTTGTTGTTTTTGGTGTTTGCGGCGCGCACGACGCCTCAGAGGGCGACGCGTGCGCGTTGCGCATGCAGACAGTCTTGAGGTTCAGTAGAAAGGGTGAGGTATCAGCCGGTTGAGGCCAGACGTACGATTGCCTCTTGGCTCCCGGCTTGTTGGCGCAGGATGAACTTCTGGATTTTCCCCGTGGCGGTTTTCGGCAGCTCCATGAAGATCACGCGGCTCGGGCACTTGTAGCGGGCCAGGCGCGCCTGGCAATACGCGATCAGTTCAGCTTCGGTGGGGGGCTGAGCCTGGCTTCTGAGCTCGATGAAGGCGCAGGGCACTTCCCCCCATTTGTTGTCTGGCTGCGCCACCACGGCGGCGTGCAATACCGATGCGTGGCCATGAAGAATGTCTTCGATCTCCACGGATGAAATGTTTTCACCGCCGGAGATGATCACGTCTTTTGTGCGGTCGGTAATCTGCACGTAACCGTCGGGATGAACCACGGCGACATCACCGGTATGGAACCAGCCACCTTCAAACGCTTTTTGCGTTGCGCACGGGTTTTTCAGATAACCCATCATGACGGTATTGCCGCGCAACAACAGTTCACCGGTGGTCTGGCCATCATGCGGGACGGGTTCGAGTGTCTGTGCATCGGCAACCAGCAAGCCTTCGAAAGCTGCCGCCCGCGCGCCCTGTCTTACGCGCATCCTGGCCTTGTCGGGGGCACTGAGGTCATCCCAGGCGTCCTGCCAGGCACAACTGACAGGCGTACCCGCGACTTCGGTGATGCCGTACACGTGATCCACCTGAAAACCCATAGAAACCACCGCATCCAGGACGGTGGCCGGGGGAGGGGAACCGGCCGTCAGTACACGCACCGGGTGGGGGAGGTCGAGCGGGGTTGGGGTATTGGCAAGCATGGCCATCACCGTCGGTGCTGCACAGAAGTGATCGGCTTTATGGGCGGCAATGGCCTCGAAGACCGCGTCCGCCGTCACCTTGCGCAGGCAGATATGGGTGCCTGCCGCAGCGGTGATCGCCCAGGTGAAGCACCAGCCGTTGGCGTGGAACATGGGCAGTGTCCATAAATACCGTGGCGCCTGGGCAAGTGGCCAATTGGTCATCTGCAGCAAACTCATCAGGTAGGTGCCCCGATGGCTGACCACGACGCCCTTGGGGTCGCCGGTGGTACCGGAGGTATAGTTCAGCGCAATCGGCTGCCACTCTGTGCTGGGCCATACGCCCTGGAAGCTCGGGTCGCCTTCGGCGAGCAGGGTTTCATAGTCGGTAACGTCACTATCGCTGCTTGTCGGGGCCAGGTGATCGCGGATCATCACGATTGCCGGGGGGCGTTCGAGTTTCTCCAGTGCGGCGCAGGCCACGGTCATGAGCTCGCAATCAACCAGCAGCAAGGTGCACTCACTGTGACGCAGAATGAATGCAATTCCCTCGGCATCCAGGCGATGGTTGATGGTGTTGAGGATGGCGCCGGACAAGGGTATGGCGAAGTGGGCCTCGATCATGGCCGGGGTGTTCGGCGACAGGATCGAAACAGTCTCGCCCTGTTGCACGCCCCTGCCGGCCAGCGCTGATGCCAGTCGGTAACAGCGCTCGCGTGTCTGTGCCCAGGTGCGCTGCAGTTCTCCGTGGATAATCGCCACCCGCTCAGGATGCACCAGCGCTGCGCGGTCCAGAAATCCCAAGGGTGTCAACGGCACGTGGTTTGCCGGGTTTTGATCAAGTCCACTTGCGTATGCGCCACTGATCATGGGCAGGTCTCCTTATTATTATGATGAAAAACGGTGAAAGCGCTGACAGGCTCCCGGCCTGTGATCAGGGTGTTTTCAATGGCCTTCGGGTCGGCGTAACCAAGGCTCATGCCACACACCAGCATCTGATCGGTGGGGATGTTCAACATCGTTGAGATGACGCGGTGGTATTTGAGAAAGGCGGCCTGCGGGCAGGTATGCAGACCCCGCCCACGTGCCGCCAGCATGATGCTTTGCAGAAACATGCCGTAGTCCAGCAGGCTGCCCTGCTCCAGGACGTTGTCCACGGTGAACAGCAGGCCCACCGGTGCATCGAAGAAACGATAATTGCGTCCATGCTGCTGGTGCATGTGCTGCTTTTCACCCTTGGCGATGCCGAGCAATCCGTAGAGGTCCCAACCCACTTTGCGTCGGCGATCGATGTAAGGGGTGACCCATTCGTTCGGGTAGTAGGTGTAGGGATCCTGCAGGTCGCTGCTGAGCTGAGGGTCGTTATCTATCGCGCTGATGGCCATCGACAGACGCTCTTTCGCCTCACCGGTTACAACGTGCACCTGCCAGGGCTGCATGTTCACACCCGAGGCACTGAAGCGTGCGACATTCAGAATCGCTTCGATTTCCTCGTGCGCTACGGCGGTCGGCAAAAAGGCCCTGACGCTGCGCCGTGACATGATTGCCCAGTCGACAGCGTTCTGGGTTTCTTGCGCAGACAGCGGCGGTGGTGACAAGCGATTCAAGATACGCCTCCTTTTAGCGGGTTTGGTTCAGGGTGAGCCGTCAGCGGGACAAGGCCGGTAATTTGCAGTCTTGATGGGAGTCAGCCCGTGACTGATTGACGAACGTGACCGCCAGTGCGCCGATCAGGCCTGCCAGCGCGATCACCATGAAATTCTGCT
This sequence comes from Pseudomonas aegrilactucae, assembly GCF_019168305.1. Classification (GTDB taxonomy): domain Bacteria; phylum Pseudomonadota; class Gammaproteobacteria; order Pseudomonadales; family Pseudomonadaceae; genus Aquipseudomonas; species Aquipseudomonas aegrilactucae. Next base: position 46,933 of record NZ_JAHTBI010000039.1, on the reverse strand, counting down.
CCAGCGGCAAAGCCAGTGAAACGAGCCAGCCGATCAACACCGGCGCGATGATTGCGCCGATCCGACCCACTCCGGAGGCGAAGCCCACACCGGTGGAGCGGATGGGCGTGGGGTAGAAGTCCCCGGCATAGGCGTAGGCGATCAACTGGGTGCCCAGCGTCGAGGCGCCGACGATGAACACCACGACAAACAACAACTCGGTTGAGCGTGTGAAGGCCATCGCGGTGAGTGCCAATGCCCCCACGATGTAGAACGCAATCAGCACATATTTGATATTGAACTTGTCGCTCAACCATCCCCCGCCGATCGCACCTGCAATCGCGCCCACGTTGAACACGATGACAAAGTTCAGTGCCGATCCGAGGCTATGACCTGACATCGCCATCAACTTGGTCAACCAGGAATTAAGCGCATAGACCATGAAAAGCCCCGTCATGAAGGCCAACCAGATCATCACCGTGCTGAACCCGCGACCTTCGCTGAAGAGACCCTTGATCGGGCTGTCGAGTGCGGCCTTGGTCTCGGTTGGGTTGCCTACCAATACCGCGTCATCGCTCAGTCGGAGATTGGGGCTGATCCTCTGAACGATAGTGCGTAGTTCAGCCTGGCGGCCTTGTTTGAGCAAATACGCCATGGACTCCGGCATGGTTTTCAATATCAGAGGGATCAGCAGCACAGGCAGCCCTGCGACAAAGAACACCGACTGCCAGCCATGGCTCTCGATCAGGTGTTTGCCGGTCAACGCAACGAGAATGCCGCCCACGGAGTAGCCCGCGAACACCAGAGTGACTAACCGCGTACGCAACTTGGCCGGCGAAAACTCGCCCATCTGCGCGGTGACTATCGGCAGTACGCCGCCGATGCCGAGGCCGGCGATAAAGCGCGAAATGCTGAAGCTGACGGGGTCACTGGTAAGCCCGGCGGCAGCGGTAAACAGGCTGAACAGCGCAACGCAGATGGCGATCATTTTCGGACGGCCGATGCGGTCAGCCAGTGTCCCGAGGAAAATCGCCCCGAGCATTGTTCCCAGCAGGGCCGACCCCGCCATCACGCCGGCACTGGTTGCGTCGATGCCCATGTCCTGCATGATGGCGGGCAGGGCTGCGCCGACCACGGCAAGGTCATAACCATCAATGATCAGGATAAGTACGCACCAGAACAGAATCAGCCGGTGAAACCGGTTGAATGTGGATTCGCCCGCGAGCGTGTATACGTTCACTGATTGCATGACGTGTCTCCTTCAATCTTATTGTTGTTGGTGAAGTGCACTTCGCGACATTCTAGGAAGGCGATCAGGTGCCGCCCATGTCGGGTGGCACCAATTTGTGTGAGCTGTTTGGGCATGCGTGCAACGCAGTGCGCTGAACGGCGTTGGGGCGGGGGCGCAGCAGCGGGGTGGCTTACTCCTCCTGGCGTCCGCGTCGATAGGCGCCGGGGCTGACGCCGGTCCATTTCTTGAAGGCCCGATGAAACGCACTGGTTTCCTGAAAGCCGGTGGCGGCCGCAACCTGTGTCACCGTCATGTCGCCACGCGCCAGCAGGTCAATCGCCATGTCGCGGCGCAGGTCGTCCCTGAGGTTCTGATAATGCGTGCCCTCTGCTTGTAGGCGGCGTTGCAGCGTCGAGTTTGACATGTGAAATACCACCGCCAGGTCATCGCGCTCGGGCCATTTTTCCGGGCTGGAGCCACGCAAGTAGCGTCTTATCTGCGCGCTGAGGCTGTCGTCGTTACGGTATTTCACCAGAAGGCTGCCGGGGGATTCCTTGAGAAAGGTCGCCAACGTGGCCGGCGACTGCGCAATTTTCATGTCGAGGAATCTTTTGTCGAAACTGAGCTGGGTCGCGGGTGCGTCGTATTCGATGTCCTCACAGAAGCGCATGCGGTAGTCGCTCTGATCCTCAGGCCGGGGTGCCCGGAAACTGAGCTTGTGCAGGGGAATGCGCTGGTTGACCAGCCAGCATGACAGCCCGTGTACGAGGATGAACCAGGTGCCATAGGCAAACAGGCGGCGCAGGATACCCTGGTCGTGTACCACGATGAACGCCTGATCGCCCTCGACCTGCAATTGGCCATGAATGTCGTCCAGAACCAGCCGCAGGAACGACAGCATTCTCTGCAGTGCCTGGCCCAAGGTGCTGCAGTCCATGAGTGCATGGCACATCAGCTTGAAGCTGCCGCGGCGCATGGGATGGGTGTCGATGCCAAAAAATTCGTCGTCCAGCAGGTCGGCTGTCTCCACCCACAGGCGGGCAAAAGAGGCCGCTGAGACCCGCGCTTTTGGGGCGTTGAGCAACTGAGGGTCAATGTCGGCATTGGCCAATGCAATCGTCAGGTCCAGGCCCCGCTCTCTGGCGCTGTGCAACGCCTCATGCACCAGGGCGATGGAGGTGGTGCCTTTGTCCTGAGTGGGCGTCATGGAGGTTCCGGGCAGGTGTGGTTGGGCCTAATGTAGGGCTAATGCGCATCTGCCGCCAGCGCCGGAAATGGGTGATCGGCAGGCATCCTACGCCTTGGGTGACGTACTGATCGCCTGCCTTGTCTCGCGCACGTCGCGTGCCGGCGATGCACCGAATTGCCGCACGTACTCGCGGCTGAACTGCGATGCGCTTTCGTAGCCCACTGCGAACGCCACGTCAGAGGCGCGATGCTCGCCGGCAAGCAAAAGCTGGCGGGCTTCCTGCAATCGAAGCTGCTTCTGATACTGGAGGGGGCTGAGGCCGGTCATCGACAGGAAATGCCGATGCAGGCTTGCCCGGCTCATGCCGGTTGCCTTGCACAATGCATCGATGCGAAGTCGGACATTGTAATTGTCCCGGATCCAGGCCACCGCCTGCCGGATGCTGCCCAGTGCGCCGTCGGGTTGGGCAATCTGGCGCAGCAACCGCCCCTGAGGCCCCTGAAGCAGACGATAGAGCAATTCCCGTTCGACCATGGGGCCCAGAACAGGGATATCGGCAGGTGTATCGAGCAATGACAACAAGCGCAGCAACGTGTCGCGCAGCGAAGCGCTCATCGGGTTGATCGTGATACCAATGCCTTTGGGTTCGCTCTCGCGAACCGGCGCCATGGTCGCCGCCAGTTCTGCCAGTATGGCCGGGGCCAGCACAAGGGAGACCGCAACGTAGGGCTGGCCCCCTTCAGCATCAATGATCTGCCCGATCAGCGGCAGGTCCAGGGCGCTGATGAGGTAGTGCTCACTGTCGTAGCTCAGAAGATGGTCGTTGATCGCCACGCGCTTCGACCCTTGCAGGATAAAGCAGATCATCGAGCGATACAGGCATGGCGCCGTCTCTGTAGAGCCTTGCCCGACACACAGGTCCACACGCGGGATCGGTGTACGGGTCAGGCCCGCTGGCGCATGGCGCAGGGCAATATCCAGATGCGGTGCAAGATCGTTGTTCATGAGCCGATTATGCCTGCGCCCCGGTACCGCGCAATGCGATTGATACAATCAGGCAATCAATTGAGCTTATCGGGCGTGGGTTGCAACGCTGTCATTGCCTATCTTGAGCGGGTCAAGCAAGCGCCACAAGGCGCGCCAAACCCAGCAGGCAGAGACCGTCCATGACCCACCAGATCGCACTCATCACCGGCGCCAGCCGCGGCCTAGGCCGCAGTATGGCGCTTCACCTCGCCAAGCGCGGCGTCCACATCATCGGCACCTATCGCAGTGACGTGGCACAAGCCCGATCGCTGATGCGGGACATTGAAGCGCAGGGCGCCAAGGTCGCCATGTTGCCACTCGATATCACCGATACGGCCAGCTATCAGGCTTTTTCGAGCACCGTGGCGGATATCCTCAAGGCCGACTTCGGCTGCGAGCGTTTCGATTTCCTGGTCAACAATGCCGGCAATGGCCTGTTTTCGAACTTCATTGACGCGACCGAGGACCAGTTCGGCTCACTGATCGCCACGCACCTTCGTGGTCCGGTTTTTCTCACCCAGCAGTTGCTGCCGCTCATGCAGGATGGCGGTCGTATCCTGAACGTTTCGTCTGGCTTCGTGCGCTTCACCTTGCCGGGGTACAGCATTTACGCGGCGGTCAAGGCCGCAGTCGAGGTGCTCACCCGTTACATGGCTGTAGAGTTGGGGCCGCGCCGAATTCGGGTGAATGCGATTGCCCCAGGCGCCATCGCAACCGATTTTGGCGGTGGTGTGGTGCGCGACAATACGCAGGTGAACGCCTATGTGGCGCAGGGCATTGCACTGGGGCGCGTCGGCCTGCCGGATGATATAGGCCGTGCGGTGGCTGCCATCCTGTCCGATGACATGGCCTGGGCTAACGGGACGACGTTTGACATCTCGGGCGGGCAGTTGCTGTAGCTTCAGCTGCTGGCTTGATAGCCTATCGCAAGAGTGAGCAAAAACTGTCGTCATGGATGTGGGTCCGTTGGCTCTTTTATTTTCAAGGGCGTTCAGGTTCAAACGTGCGCCCGAAAAATTAGTCCTCTGCTGTGTGATCCGCGTCGTCGCCAAGGCACTCGATGCAGGTATCCAGAAGGTCGTGCAATGCGGCGATGCGCTCGATGCCCAACAGCTCGTTGAGTGCCGTTTGCGCGATCTTCCAGGCGCGCTGAGCTTCAGCTCGCTTCGCGCGCCCAAGCTCAGTCGCGTCGACAAGTCGGCTGCGCGAATCATCGCCTGCACCGACCTTCAGCAAGCCTTGGGCCGCCAAAGGCTGAAGGTTCCTGGTCAATGTCGACGCATCCATCTGCATGCGCTTTGCCAGATCACCTGGACGAATTGGCCCCAGTTTGACGACATGCGACAGCAGCGCGTACTGCGTGTTTTTCAACCCGGTCTCTGCGACATAGTGGTCGTAGTGACGCGTCACCATGCGTGTGAGCTGGCGAAGCTTGAGGTTGGTGCATCCTTGTGGCTTGATCGGTTTCTTCATGGGGTATAGTGTATCTGCAACTATTGCATATACAAGTATTTGAGGGGCCACTGATGGATGTCGATCAGGTTGTTGCGCAATGGATCGAGGAGGAGCAGACCGTCCGAGCTCGCCTTCAGGCAGCTGATGCGATGCCCAGAGGGCAGGCTTTCAGCCTCACGGGGATGGAAGTCTTCGAGGCGATCTTTGCCGGGGAGTTGCCCCCTCCACCTATCGGAGACACCCTGGACTTTTTGCCGATGTACATGGAACCCGGCGTCGCTGTCTTTCAAGGTCGGCCCGGGCGCAGGCATTACAACCCTATGGGCACCGTACACGGTGGCTGGTTCGCAACGCTACTGGACTCGGCGGTGGGCTGCGCCGTGCATACAACGCTGGCGGTAGGCAAAGGCTATACCACGCTTGAACTGAAGCTCAATGTGGTGCGTGCCTTGACCGATGCGGTGCCGTTGGTGCGTGCCGAGGGCAAGGTGATTCATGTCGGGAGCCAGGTCGCCACGGCCGAGGGGCGGATCGTCGGCCCTGATGGAAGGCTGTACGCGCACGCCACCACGACATGCCTGATCTTCGACCACCCCACGGCCACTTCGAAGAGCGCCGATGGCCGAGACTGACATCGTTGTCTGTACCACGGCCGCACGCCGGTCGGTACCTGCTGCGGCGCCCTGAAAGGCACCTGATGTGATTAACGGAGGAACCATGAAATACCTATCATTCGGCAAGACGGGCTTGCAGGTTTCGCAGGTAGCGCTGGGTACGGGTAACTTCGGTACCGGCTGGGGCCATGGCGCCGATCAGGCTACCAGCAAGGCGATTTTCAACGCATACGCCGAAGCGGGCGGCAACTTTATCGATGGCGCAGACATTTACCAGTTTGGGCAGTCAGAAGAACTGCTCGGCACCCTGCTGGAGGGGCGGCGCGAGCATTTCGTACTCGCGACCAAATACACCAGGGGGGCACAGCCAGACGCCAACCGGCTTGTCACCGGCAACAGTCGCAAGGCGATGGTGGCCTCGGTGGAGGCAAGCTTGAAACGTCTGCGCACTGATCGCATAGACCTTTATTGGGCACATTGGCCGGATAATGTCACACCCGCCGAAGAAATCGTTCGAGGGTTCGAGGATCTCGCGCGCGCGGGCAAGATTCTTTACGCAGGCCTCTCCAACTTCCCTGCTTGGCGGCTATCGCGGGCAGTCACCCTCGCCGAACTCACCCATGCGGTGCCGATCGCCGCAGCACAGTTCGAGCACAGCCTGGTTCGGCGTGAGCCTGAGGTTGATTTGTTTCCAGCCTCTCATGCGCTGGGGCTCGGGATCGTCACCTGGTCCCCACTGGGCGGGGGCATGCTGACTGGCAAGTATCGCAAAGGTGAGAAGGGGCGTGCTGAGGCGTTTGGCGGCAAGGTGTTTCAGCCGGAGAACAGCGAGCACCGTACTAAGGTGCTCGACACCGTGATCGCGGTCGCTGACGAACTTGGCGTCAACCCAGGACAGGTCGCCATCGCCTGGGCGGGTACACATGGCTCGGTTCCCATCATAGGCCCCCGGTCCGTTACCCAGCTCACCGACAACCTCGGTGCACTGTCGGTCGAACTTTCGGCGCAGCAGGTGAGTCGCCTTGACGCCGTTAGCAGTCCGCTTGCTTTGACGACGCCAAGGACGCCCATTCCCTGGGCTATGGGCAATACAAGTCAGGCCGTTGCCTGATGCGAATGTGCCTCCACCACCGCCGAGCCGGCTACAAAATCTTCTTTGCGTAGCGCCGTCAGGGCAATCAACGACATCACGCCGGTGCCAATGTAGAAATACCACGGTGAGGTGATGTCGCCGGTTTGCTGGATCAACCACGTTGAAATAAACGGCGCGCTGCCGCCGAATACGGCCACCGGAACGTTGTAGGCCACCGCGATGCCGGTCGAGCGGATACGCGTTGGCAACAGTTCGCTCATGGTTGCGTAGGTGGAGGAGGCGTACAGCCCGAAGGTAATCGCCACCGCCATCAACGGAAGGAAAAACGTCGCAGGCGTCGCGTTCGGCGCGGACTTGAAGAACCAGTACATTGCCAGCGTCGCCAACCCACCTACGACCATCAGGAACGGTTTACGCCCGTATTTGTCGGTGAATGCGCCACCCAGCGGCATCACGAGGGCCGCCGACAGGCTGGCGATGAACACGTAAAACAATGTGGTGCCGCTGTCGAATTTCAGGATGCGCGACATGTAGGTCGAGGCGAACGTCAGCACCAGGTAGAAGATCGAACTGTGCAAGGTGATGATGAAAAACACCAAGGCAATTGCCCGCTTCCATTGCCAGACTTCACGCAAGGGCGCCTTCGAGGTTTCCCCGGCCTTTTGCAGCGCCAGAAATTCCGGGCTGTCTTCCAGCTTGAGGCGGATGTACATCGAAATCAGGCCCATGGGGCCTGCGATCAGAAACGGAATGCGCCAGCCTCCGGCCTGCATCGTTTCGGCGCCCAGCACCCAGGTCATGCCGTTGGCCACAGCGCCGCCCAACACCAGCCCCAGCACGGCCGTCACCATCAGCCAGCAGGTGGAGAACCCACGTCGACCAGGGCCGGCGTACTCGGAAATGAAGCTGGTGATGGTGCCGATCTCGCCTCCGGCCGAGAAACCCTGTACGCAGCGGATCAGCACCAGCAGGATAGGGGCTGCGATGCCGATGGACGCGTAAGTGGGCAGCAAACCCAGCAAACAGGTCGAGCCAGACATCATGACCAGCACGGTAATCAGGGTTTTGCGACGGCCGATCTTGTCGGCCAGCGGGCCGAAAAACAGGCCGCCCAACGGCCGAATGAAGAAGCTCAACGCGAACGCGGCAAAGCTGCTGAGCAAACTGGTGGCGGGGTCGTCCGACACGAAAAACGCCTGGCCGATGTACACCGCCAGAAAACCATATACGCCGTAGTCATACCATTCGATGAGGTGCCCGGACGTCGCACCGATAAACGCGCGGCGGCGCTGCCGGGCGGGATTGTGTTGTTGAGTAGCCATCGTCGTATTCCTGTCTTGTTTTTATTGATGGAAATTTCTATTGATGGAAAACAGGCGCCTCACTGGGATGTGGCAACGCTCGCGGCCTCCTTGAGCCATTGGCGCAGGTCGGTTTTGAGGATTTTTCCGTAGCTGTTTTTGGGCAGCTCGGTGCGAAACAGGTATTTCTTCGGCTTCTTGAACGACGCCATGCGTTCGGTAAACCAGTGGTTGAGCTGACCTTCGTTCAGGCTGCTCTGGCCCCGTGCGACCACGAACGCCACCACCGACTCGCCCCATTGCGCGTCCGGCTCGCCCACCACGCACACTTCGAATACGTCCGGATGCGACGCCAGCACCTCTTCCACCTCACGCGGATACACGTTGCTGCCGCCGGTGATGATCACGTCCTTGGAACGGTCGGTCAGGGTCAGATAACCCTGCGCGTCGAGGTAGCCGATGTCGCCGGTGAACAGCCAGCCATCCACCAGGACCTCACGCGTCGAGGCTTCGTTGCGCCAGTAACCGTGCATCACCGTTGCCCCGCGCACCGCGATTTCTCCGGGCTGCCCGGTGCCAAGGGGGGCGTGCGTAGCGCTGACAATGCGAATCTCGATGCACGATTGCGCCCGTCCCACTGACGATGCCAGGCGTGCCCAATCCTTATGGTCGCGATCAGCGATCAGTTCCCGCGCCAGAGCGCTGACCGTCATAGGGGTTTCACCCTGGCCATAGATCTGCACCAGCCGAGGGCCAAAGGTGTCCACCGCATCGTGCAAGTCCGCCAGATACATCGGCGCGCCACCATAGACGATGGTTTTCAGGCCTTCACCGGCATAGCCTTGTTGGCGCGCCTGCTCGACCATGCGCTTGACCATGGTAGGCGCGGCGAACAGCGTCACATTGCCAAGTGAGGTGGCCAGTTCAAACAACTCGCCCGCTTTGAACCCGCGAGACACAGGCACCACATGCCGTGCGCCGCAACGCACATGGATGAAGTTGTACAGCCCGGCGCCGTGGGACATGGGGGCGGCGTACACCACCGAATCACCTGCGCTCACCGGGTCGACATCGATCGGGTAACACAGCGACATCGCCATCAAGTTACCGTGGGATAACATCACGCCCTTCGAGCGCCCGGTGGTCCCCGAGGTGTAGAACAACCAGGCCAGATCATCGGCATGCCGTGGGGCCGGAGTGTTGGCGGGCAGTAACTCAAGCGAGGATTCGATCATGTCGTTCAACCCCACACACTCCTGGCACCCTTCAGGCAACTGTGCCGGGTCGAACAGCGTGCCGTCGTCGGTGAAGATCAGCCGCGCTTGCGCGTTGTCGGCGATCCAACCGGCTTCGTTGCGATGCAGTTTGCAGTTGATCGGCACCGCGACCGCGCCGACCCACCAGGTGGCGTAAAGCAGTTCCAGGTACTGACAGCAGTTTTTCATGAAGAGGGCGACGCGGTCGCCGGGCTGGACACCGTGTTGCTCGCTCAGCACGATGGCTCGCTGCTGCACGTTTCTGGAGAACTGCTGGTAATCGGCCACTTGTCGATCACCTTCGAACAATGCGGGCCGCAACGGCCAGCGATGGGCGGCGTCATTCAACCAATTGGCAATGTTCATGTCTATGCTCTGCGCGCCTGAAGCACCGAGGCGTAGTTGGCCACCGCCATTCCGCCCATGTTGAACAGCAGCCCGAATTCGGCGTCGGGTACAGCGATACCGATGGCCTGTCCGGTCAGTTGCCGGAAGGCCATGGCGTGCATCGACACGCCCGTGGCGCCGACGGGGTGACCCTTGGCCTTGAGCCCGCCGGACAGGTTGACCGGAAGTCGCCCGCCGGCCTGCACGATGCCGTCATCCAGTGCGCGATGGCCTTCGCCACGTGGCGCCAGCCCCATGGCCTCGTAGATCAACAATTCGGCAATGGTGAAACAGTCGTGGACCTCGGCGAAATTGATGTCGGTCAACGTCACATCCGCGTTGCGCAACGCGCTCTGAATGGCTCGCTGTGGGCCTTCGAAGGCCAACAGATCGCGCTGTGCGATGGGCAGGAAATCGTTGACCTGGGACGTCGCGCGAATCAGCACTTCGCGACGAAACTGCTTGGCGCGCTTGGCCGAGGCCAGCACGATGGCTGCGGCACCATCGCTGATCAGCGAGCAGTCGGTCAGGCGCAGCGGCTCGGCGATGTACGGGTTGCTTTCGGACACGGTGTTGCAGTGCTCGACACTCATGGCCTTATGCATCTGTGCCAAGGGATTGCCCAAGGCGTTGGCATGGTTCTTTGCGGCAATCTTCGCCATCGACTCCAGCGGGCTGTGGTAGCGCTGTTGATAGTGCTGCGCCGCCAGGCCAAACAACTGAGGAAAGCTCAAGACGGCTTGCGCAGGATCATTCTGATAGCCCGCGCCGGCCAGGGCCTTGGTCACCTGCGCGGTACTGTTGGCGGTCATCTTTTCTGCGCCAACCACCAGCACCAAGTCTGCCGAGCCCGAGAGAATCGCGTTGATTGCGGCCTGAATGGCCGCTGAGCCTGAAGCGCAGGCGTTTTCGCACCGGGTGGCGGGCTTGAAGCGAAGCGCTGGGTCCGCTTGCAGTACCAATGAGGCCGCAAAGCCGTCAGGGACCATGCCCGAATTGAAGTGCCCGAGAAAGATGGCGTCGATCTCAGATGCATCGATGGCCGCGTCGGTGAGCGCTTCGCGGGTGACTTGCACGATCAGCTCTTCGAGGGTCAGATCATTCAGCCGACCGAAACGGCTGTGGCCGGCGGCGACGATGGAAACGGTGTCGTTAGCCATTGTTATTTTTCCTTTGCGATTGCAGGCGTTCCCTACAATGGCCCACAGCAAAGTCTGATCGCTACTTCGTGCAACTACGTATAGGAGCGAGTAGCCGAACTGACCGATACTGGGCTCATACCCATAAAAAGCAGCAGGACTGCACGATGAACGATCCACTGGAAGACCTTGAACGGCTGGCGTTTCAAGTGTCGCCGGCTCCCCAGGTGATCACTGGCAACCGCAGCATGCTTGATCTCAACGTGGCCTTTGTTGAATTGTTCGGGTTCCAGCGCGACGAGCTGATCGGCGAGTTGATCCTCAAGCTGTATCCCTCTCAAGCCGACTATAAAGCCATAGGCGAACGCAGCCTGAGCTGGCTGCAGCACAGCAAGAACGGCTGCTATTGCGATGAGCGCTTCATGCAGCATCGCAGTGGTGAAGTGTTCTGGGCCAGGGCCAATGGCTACACGCTGACGCCGGATGATCCGTTCCAGTTGATGGTCTGGCATTTCGAGCGTATGGACCGCGTGTTTCATGCGACGGTCAAGTTGACGTCACGAGAACGGGAAGTCTCCGCGCACATTGTCAACGGCCTGACCTGCAAGGAAATCGGCCGCAAGTTGAACATTTCCCACCGCACTGTCGAAGTTCATCGGGCCCGGCTGATGAAAAAGCTGCAGGCCAAGAACAGCGCGGAGTTGGTGTCAAAGATCATTGTGTTGAATTGATGACGATGGATGTTCCGATCAAGGTGCTGCACGGTGGCGGCAAGTCGAAATTGTCCCGGCATTCATCGCGATCCACCGATTCGACAGCGCGAGCAGCGTGGTCAGCTGAGCCGTGCTTCGGTAATCAGCATGCAGGGCGCGGAACGGATTCAGGTCTATCACCACATCCATGGCACTTGCTTCGGCTGAATCGACCTTCAAGTCCCCGAGTAATAATGTGGGTTCGAATGCTTTCGAGAGCCTTTAGCGTCGTCGTATGTTCATCTCGAAATGCATGAGCAAGCCCGACCCACTTGGCGCTCCACTTTTGCCTGACGGCGAAAGCAAAGCAAAGCGCCAGCGTGGGCTCAGGCAGCGGGTGCGGGCAAACACAGCCAAGCAGGGCGCGCAGGAAACAATCGCCGAAGCCATGTAGCTCCCTGGGGGCCAGCAAAAAACGCCAGCAGATCCGTGGTGGGATTCTCGTAATAGCCGCGGCCACCGAGGGCGAAAATGCTCGGCACGTAGGCCGGTTGTTGAGGGTGCCGAGCTTTGCTCAACACGGTGTGGGCCTGCACCAGATCCATGGCTTTTTCCCCCTGTTCGGCCTGACGAAGCAGCCGCAGGGAAGCTTCGATTGATCGGAATTTCAGCAATTCTGCCTGGCAGCAAATTGATGTCACTATGACTTTACTCTCCAGCAAGCAACGCTGAACTGGTTGCGCGGTACAAAAAACACGCACGCAGCGACACAGAATGTCGCAGCCTTGATTCAGGATGGCCTGCGTCCCATCCAGCTCAAGGAACCTACCCATGAAGGAACTGACCTGCTTCGCCATCGGCCTGGTCGTTGGCGTGTTGCTGATGAAAAAAAGCCAGACAGTCGACGACCTCAAGCGCGAGCTGGAACGCGAGCGCGGGCGCAGCACTGCATAACCCGGCGCCGCACAGTGGGATGTATGGCTTTTTGCTACTGGCGGTAAATTCCGGATAGTGCTAAAAAGCCATCAATGGACGATTCGCCGGGTATATGACGCCCGCGAACTATCATCAAGGTTGATTGAGCACGGTTGCATGTCAGATCCCAAAGACAGGCTGTTCAGGCACTTGGCCTTGCTGCGGCTGATCCCCCGCGAGCCGAAAAGCATCACGACGAGCGAATTGTTCGAGCGCCTCAAGCGTGAGCGTTTCGACTTCGACCCCCGCACGCTGCAACGTGACCTGACAGGGCGTTTGGCGCTGGACTTCCCGTTGCTTTGCGATGAAAGCCGCAAGCCCTACCGCTGGAGCTTCCCCAGCAACACCCCGTATTTCGACTACCCGGCGCTGGACACGCCCACAGCGCTGGCGTTCGTCTTGGCCCAGAACCATCTGGGCAAATTGATTCCGCCCAGTGTGATGAAGCTGTTGATGCCGCACTTCGACCTGGCGCACCGCCAGCTCAAGGCGTTGCAGCATAACCACCTTGCGCAGTGGACCGATTGCGTGCGCGTGGTGCCCAACGGCAAGGCACTGCAGCCTGCCGAAGTGGACCCCGCCATCTGGTCGCACGTCGCCGACGCGCTGCTCGACAGGCGCCAACTGCACGTGCAGTACCTCAGTCGCAGCAAGGGCCAGGTGAAGACGCTGTGCCTGCACCCGGTGGGTATCGTCGCGCGTCACTCCATCAGCTACCTGATTGCCGTGGTCGACGGTTACAGCGACGCACGTCAGTTCGCGCTGCATCGCATCCGGCAGGTCACGTGCCTGGACGCTGCGGCTCAATCGGCACATGGCTTCGATATCGACGATTACGTCCAAGGTGGCGGGTTCAACAGCCCAGGGCCGGTCGCGCGCGTCGCGTTGATCGCCGACATTTCCCCGCAGATCGCCTGGCTGTTGAGCGAAACGCCGCTGGCTCCCGACCAACGCCTGGAGCCGCTGCAGGGCACCGAGTGGCAGCGCGTGAGCGCCACCGTACCTGACGACCAGGAGACGCTGTGGTGGTTGTATGGGCTGGGCGAAAACGTTCGCCTGCAGGCGCCGCACTGCTGGGCCCAGTCCATCCGCACCCGGCTTGCGCAGGCGCAGGCGCTGTATGCGCAGCCGTTGGCCGAACCTTCTTCTATTGTCAACCACACCCTCGGCTGCCAGGAAATCCAACCATGAAACTTGATGTGCCCAAGCCGTCCACTGCGCATGAATCGAACAACCTTGACGAGATCCAGCGCGACATCATTCAGAGCGTGACGGCGCTTTCCACCAGCGAAACCGTCAGCCGCTTCGGCAGTGCCAACGCCGAGTACATCAAAGGCTTCACCGGCGTCGATAACGAAACCGGGCAGCGCTTTGCCAAGGGCCTGGCCGACATCGCAAAGCACAAAGTCAACGCTGACCCGCTGTACGCCAAGCAGAACATCAAGCAACAAGCCGGCTACTCGGCGGAGGTGGCCACCACCAGTCGTGACAACGCCGATGCCATCATCAGCGGCTCGAAAGTGCGTACCTCGCGCAGTGACGACCTAGCCCAGTACGGCAGGAACCATAACGTGGTGGACCGTGTGCAGATCCTCGATGGGCAGATCATCGAAGGCACGCAGTCGCAGATGAAGTTCGTGGGCAACCGTGACCAGTTGCTCGACGACATCGCCAGCGAGAACAGCAAGTTCGCCCGCTACCGCGGGGGCAAGCTCGAGCTGCCGTCTGAGCAGTTCGAAGGTGCAGCGGCCCATTGCCATGAAAAGGCCCTGGCGCTGCGCGAGCAGGCCGCCAAGGTCGACGCGGCAGGCAAGCCCGAGGTGGCGGCCAAGCTGCGCCGTGACGCCGACAACTACGAGCAGTTGGCCGACAACGTCAAGGACAGCGGGCTGACCACCAAGGAGGCCATTTTCTACCGTGAGCACCCCGAGCTGGCCACGGCCATGGACATCGCCCGCACCAGCCACCGCGCGGGTGTTGAAGGTGCCAAGTATGGTGCGATGGTCGGCGCCAGTATTTCTGCCCTGCACAATATGTTCGCCGTGGCCCAGGGCAAGCAGGACGTCGCCGATGCCGCATTGGCACTGGCCACCGACACCGCCAAGGCCGGCGCGCTCGGCTATGGCACTGCGTTTGTGGGTTCGGCGCTCAAGGGCGGCATGCAGCAGTCGGGCAACGTGACCCTGCGCAACCTGGCCAACACCAACGCACCGGCCATGGCGGTGAGCGTCTGCCTGTCGCTGGGCAGCTCGATCACACGCTATGTCACGGGCGAAATCAGCGAAGCGCAGTTGCTTGCCGAAGTCGGCGAAAAAAGGCTCGGGCATGCTTGCCAGCAGCATGATGGCGACCGTCGGCCAGATTGCCATTCCCATCCCCTTCGTCGGCGCCGCCGTGGGCGGCATGATCGGCTACACCCTGTCTTCGCTGTTTTACCAGGCTGCCCTGGACGCTGCCCGCGGTGTGGAACTTTCCCGTGCCCAGTTGGAGCGCACCCGTGCGATCCAGGGCGCTGCCCGCGAGCGCATTGCTGCAGAGCAGGCGGCGCTGGATGACTTCACCCGCAGCGAAATCCCACAACTGCAGAAAGAAACACAGCAGCTGTTCTCCATGGTCAACGCAATCGGCAGCGTCAGTGCTGACGATGTCGCCGCGGCAATCAACACGTATGCCACGCTGCTGGGCAAAAAGCTGCAGTTCCAGACCCAGGACGAGTTTGACAGCTTCATGGACAGCGACAGCGCGCTGGTCCTGTAAACCGATTGCTTACCTGAACAATTCCTCCAAGGAACAAGGACACCCCGTTGATGCTGATCAAGCTCCTGTCCACACCGGACAAAAAACACCTGATCGACCTGGCAAAGCTGCTGGCGCTTTCCGACAAACCGCTGCTGTGGGATGGCAAGACCTCCGCCGAGCTCACCTCCGACACCGATCTCAAAGAACTGACGATCGAGGAGGGCGAGCACGAGCGCGAGCTGATCGCAGACCTGGAACAGGCTGCCGGCATTTCATCTTCGGTATCGCCGGCGCTGCGCATGTTCCTGGCCACCGGTGACATCGGTACACGCCTTGTCGAGGTGACCAAGACGTTCCCGATCACCCAGGTAGAGCGCCCGGAATCCCGTGCTCAGGCGGCCAAGACCGTGCTCAAGGAATTGCTCAAGGACAAGAAGGCCGAGCAACCCTCCGTGCCGAAAGTGATGCTGTTCGAACTGCTGCTGGTGGCCCTGCGTGACGGCAATATTTCCAGCATCGAATGGGCGCTGCTCAAAGAGTTTCAACAACACCACAAGCTTGAAGACTTCATTTTCGACGACCTCCTGGAACGCGCAGAAGTACTGAACAAGGAAGTCAACAAAACCCTCTCCATCGTGCTTGAGTAAGGACCACATCATGCCACTTCCCCTGCTTATCGGTGCCGCCGCCATTGCCGGTATCTACGGTGCAGTCAAAGGCGTCAGCGGCGCCATCGACCACAGCAATGCCAGTGACCTCAACGAAGACGCTCGCACCCTTGTCAACACGGCCAACGAGGAAATTGAAGAGCAGCGCAAGACCACCAACAGCACTCTGGAAGACTACGGCCAGCGCAAGCTGCGCGCATTCAACGGGGTGGTCGCCGATTTCATCACCACCTTCGAGCGCATCAAGAACGTCGAACTGTCGCAAAGCCCTGAGCTGGACAAGCTCAATGCGGGTGACTTCACCAGCAAGACCCTGACCGGCCTGCGCCAGGACTACAAAGCGCTGCAGGACGCCGGGCTGGGCCTGGGCGCAGGCCTGAGCGGTGGCGCGGCGCTGGCCTTCGGTGCCTATAACGGCACCATGCTGCTGGCCACCGCCAGCACCGGCACGGCGATTTCTTCGCTGGGTGGCGTGGCTGCGACCAACGCCACGCTGGCCTGGCTGGGCGGCGGCTCGCTGGCTGCCGGCGGCTACGGCATGGCAGGCGGCATGATGGTGCTCGGTGGCATCGTTGCCGGCCCTGCGCTGGCCATCTTCGGCCATGTGCTGGGCAACAAGGGCGAAGAGGCGCTGAACACGGCGCGCAGCAACATGGAGCAGGCCCGCACCATCCGCGACGAAGCCAAGCTGCTGACCGACAAGCTGCACGCCATCGACCAGGTCACCACGCTGGCCAACAAAACCTTCTCCAACGTCAGTTCGCAACTGCGCCGCGCAGTGAGCGAGCTGAAAACCGTCATCGAGCAGCAGGGTGTCGACTACCGTGCCTACGCGGACCACAGCAAGAGCGTGGTATTCGGTTCGGTCAAGTTCGCGCAACTGCTCAAGGCCATGATCGATACCCCGATCCTGGATACCGATGGCAACCTGGTGCTGGCCACCGAAAAACGCATCAAGGACGTCAGCCAGGTCGCCAACGGCAAGAAAGCCGGCCTGGATGCGCCTGTCGCTTGATTGCGCTCAGGCGCTGATCCGCGCCTGAAGTAGCCATGCCCACGCCTGGCGTGGGCACTTTTTTTGCCAACCCGGTCGCTTCAAGGCGCTGCAAGGTCTGCATGTCCACGATGGTTTCACAGCGTTCCCTGTTCCCCTGCAACCAATGCGGCTTGTGCTGCCAGCGTGTTGACCAGTCTGTCGAAACCCGCGGCCTGGATCGTGGCGATGGCACGTGCAAGCATTACGATGCCGTGCAGAAGGGGTGCAGCATTTACGAAGAGCGCCCTGACATCTGCCGAGTGGATCGTCTATACGCGCAGCGTTTTGCCCAGCATTACAGCTGGGACGAGTTCGTGACCCTCAACGTGGCGGTGTGCACTGCGCTGAAGCATGAAGCCAGCCTTTGTGAGTAATCACTCATCCGCATTTGCCTGACAGGCGCGGTCGTTGGGCGTTAAGTATCCAATACCACCCTAAGTCGCACTTTTCGTCGGCCCGTACCGAAAAAGAAGAAGCATTGCCGTTGCACTGGCAAGCCCACAGGCGAGCATCGCGACATGGACCCCATGCTCCATCGCCGGCACGTAAAGCGCCGAGATTGCAGGTGAGCTGCTCGATTCAACGCCAGCGACAGCAATGGTCGTTTTGCGCAGGTTTCCACCCCCAGGAACAGCACAGGCCCGAGCAGCGAAAGCGCAAGCGCAGCCCGTGCTGCCACCCCGTTCAAACCCTGCTCGCCAACTGCAATCAGCCCGTAGGTCAGCGTGGCAAGGCAGAACAGGGTGCCTCTGGAGGATCTGTCCTTTAAACTGGTTTTATTTGCCCAAATGTGTGAACGAGCCGATGAAAGTTAAAGCACCCGCCAACGCGTTGCCGGCCAAGATGGCTGCCCGTCCCAGGACAAAGCCTGCCGAGGTACGCCTTGACGAGTTGATGGCCGCGGCCGAGACGCTGTTCCTTGCACAAGGGGTCGAGGCTACGACGATCAACGAAATCGTCGAAGCCGCGCAGGTTGCCAAGGGCACCTTCTACCATTACTTCGCCTCCAAGAACGAAATGCTCGAAGCGCTTGGCAGGCGCTACACCGAGCAGTTCATGCTCAGCCTGGAAAAGGCAATGGCGCAGTGCGCGCCGGATGACTGGGCTGAGCGGCTGCGCGTGTGGATTCACGCCAATGTCGAAACCTATGTGGCAACTTTTCGCACGCACGATATCGTCTACACCAATCACCACCATCACGATCGAGCCAATCAGGCGAAAAACGCCATCCTCGATCAACTGCTGGAGATCATCGACGGCGGCAAGGCGGCCGGTGTATGGGCGCCGGAACACCCCAGGGTCGTGGCATTGCTGATCTACTCAGGTGTGCATGGCGCGACCGATGACATCATCGCCACCCAGGCGAAGGATTGCGCCCCCTTTGCACAAGCGGTAGCGCAGGCTTGCCTGCGCATGTTGTCGCCCGCCGTCACCGCCCGTTGATCTCACCGCGCCCGATGGCGTGAGTAGCCTGGCTGGGGCGTTTTCAGCCCCAGGTGCTCGCGCAACGTGGCGCCGCTGTAGTGTTGCCTGAGCAGCTTGCGCCGTTGCAACTCGGGAACCACCTGCTCAACGAACGCGGTGGCCCCGCCAGGCAGGTGGGAGAACATGACGTTGAAGCCATCCGCTGCGCGATTGTCCAGCCACAGTTGCATCTGGTCTGCGACCATTGCTGCGGTACCGACCATTTCCAGGCCCTGGTAGCCGCACACACGCCGAGCCAGTGCAAGAATGCTCAACTGCTCTCGCCGTGCCAGTTCGACCAGCCTGTCCCGGCCACTCTTGCTGGCGTTGCTCGCAGGCATCGGCGGTAGCGGGCCGTTCCTGTCGTAGGGGGTTATGTCGTGCCCCAACGCAATCGACAAGGTTGCCAGGCTGCTCTGGTCGTCGACCAGGTCGTCCAGCAGCTGTCTTTTCTCCTGCGCCTGCGCGAGGCTGTCCCCGAGCACCACAAAAACCGCAGGGATGATCTTCAAGTCCGCCGTACGCTTGGCTGCAGCCGCCCTGGATTGCATGTTCGCATAGAAGTGTTGCGCCGAGGGCAGGTCGGTCTGGTAGGTGAAGACCACTTCTGCCGTTTGAGCGGCGATCGCTCGCCCTGCCTCGGATGCGCCGGCCTGCACGATGACCGGTCGTGCCTGGATGGGCCGGGCAACGTTGAGCGGGCCACGGACCGAGAAGCTGGCGCCCTGATGGTCGAGTACGTGCAGCTTTTGCGGGTCGAAATAGAGACCGCTTTGTGCATCCCGGCAAAAGGCATCCTCATCCCAGCTTTCCCATAGCCCATCCATCACGTCGCAGAATTCCCGTGCCCGCAGGTACCGGTCGGCATGGGCCATGTGTGGGTCCTTGCCGAAATTGGCGGCCTCGTTAGGGTTGCTTGAGGTCACCAGGTTCCAGCCGCATCGCCCCGCGCTGATCAGGTCAAGCGAAGCCAGCCGGCGCGCCAGCATGTACGGCTCGTTGTAGGTGGTGCTGGCCGTTGCTATCAAGCCGATATACCGGGTTACCGCCGCCAGCGCGGGAAGCAGGGTCAGGGGGTCGAGCGTGGCAACGCTGTGGCTGCGCATCAGTGATTCGACAGGTGCGTCGCGCAGGGCCAGCGAGTCGGGCAGGAACAGGCCGTCGAAGCAACCTTGCTCCAGGGTTTGCGCGAACCCTTTCATGTGCTCGAAGCTCGACTGAAAGCCTGGCTGTGCACCCGGATAGCGCCAGGCGCCGGCATGCACGCTTGGCATCGCAAGCAGGATGAGTTGGCGTTGCGATTCAGTCATCAGGTAGCCCTCTGTTCAGCGATTGTCGTGTCGAGCGGTCCACCACCAGAAAGGGCTGCCCCTGCGAGCAGCGCTCCAGCCGCGCCTGCACGCCATACACTGTCTTGAGCAGGGCAGGGGTCAATATCTCCAGCGGTGGGCCGCTTGCATGCACCTTTGCCTGGTGGATCACCACCACATGGTCGGTAAAGCGCAACGCGTGGTTGATGTCATGGATGGCCATCACCACGCACATGGATCGCTCCAGCGCCAGCCGGCGCAGCAGGTCAAGCACCTCGAACTGGTTTTGCAGGTCCAGGGCGCTGGTGGGCTCGTCCAGCAACAGCACGCGAGGCTGGCGTATCAGCGCCTGGGCAATGGACACCAGCTGGCGTTGCCCTCCACTGAGCGCCGCCAGCTCCCGGTCTGCCAGCGCATTGATTTCCAGGGTCTGCAGCATGTGGGTCACAGCGTCCATCTCCTGGCCCTCGACCGACCAGCCACTGCCTTGCTTGCTGGCCAGCAGTACTGCCTCGAACACCCGCAGCGAGGAGCCTGCCGAAATGTCCTGTGGCACGTGGGCCGGCCGGTTGCGGTGATGCACAGGCCAGGCCTCGACAGCTTTTGCGGCTATCTCCACCGTCCCGCCGCCCTGCAGTTCGCCGGCCATTCGGCGCAGCAACGTGGACTTGCCGGCGGCGTTGGACCCCAGCAGCGCCGTGACGCTGCCCGTACGCAACGGGCCGAAGTTGACACCCTGCAGCACCTTGCGTGTACCGAACGCGGCCGATACATCGCGAACATTCAGTAAATCCGTCACCGTTGTCGGGCCCGTAGAATCAGCGTGAAGAACAGCGGTACGCCGACCAAGGAGGTGACGATACCAATCGGAAGGGTTTGCCCCGCCACCAGGGATTTGCTCAGGACCGAGGCCGCAGACAACATCAATGCCCCGCAAAGGGCGCTGGCCGGCAGCAGGAAGCGTTGGTCTTCGCCCACCAGCATGCGCGCGATATGCGGGCCTACCAGGCCCACGAAGCCGATGGTGCCGACGAACGAAACACACACCGAGGCCAGCAGGCTGGCGAGCAGGATGCCGCGCAGCCGCAGGCGGGCCACGGGAACACCCAGGCTGGTGGCGCGGGCTTCACCCAGGCGCAGGGCGGTCAATGCCCAGGCCTGGCGAGCGAACGCCACGGCCACGGCTAGCAGCACCACACTCATGATGCCCAGCTTGAGCCAGTTGCTTCGCGAAAGGCTGCCCATGGTCCAGAACACCACGGCCGACAGGGCCTGATCGGGTGCCACGTACTGCAGGGCTTCCAGCAGCGCTGTGAACGTGAACACCAGGGTCGTGCCCAGCAGCACGATCATTTCGGTGGTGATACCGCGCTTGCGGCTCAAATGGTGGATGAACAGCGCGGTAGCCATCGAGAGCAGAAACGCATTGACCGGGACCGCGAAGGCAACCGCCGATGCCGGCAGCACGCTGACGCCCAGGATCAAGCCAAGCGCCGCGCCGAAACTGGCTGCCGCCGACAGGCCCAGGGTAAACGGGCTCGCCAGGGGGTTGCCGAGCACGGTCTGCATCTGCACGCCTGCCAGCGCCAGGCTGGCGCCGACCACCAGGGCCGTCAGTGCTACCGGTAGCCGGATTTCCCACACGATCACGCGAATCGCCAAGGCTGCATCGTTGTCCCACAAGGCGTGCATCACCTGCAACGCACTGAAGCGTGCCTGGCCTATCGAAAGGTCGAGCAGGAAACACATCACCGTCAGTACAGCGATACCGACCAGCAGGGTCAGGCGTCGCCTGGCCAGGCGCTGATACACAAGGCGGCCCTCGGCGAGTGCCGCGGTGGGTGAGCGGGTTATCGATTCAGTCATGCACAGGCTCCATCCAGGCTGAGCCAATAGCCAGGTTGATAGGGAACGGGAAGGAAACGCGCATGCAACTCGCGAAAGGTTGCATCCGGGTCGAGTGAGGCGAACAGCTCCGGGTGCAGCCACTTGGCGATCCGCTGCAAGGCGATGAAGTAATAGGGGTTGTCGTAGAACGGGTGCCAGATCGCATGCACCTGCCGCGTCGTGACCGCCCGCAGTGCTCGATAGGCGGGCCGACGCATCAGGCGGCCCAGGCGGGCCTGCCCCTCGGCAGGGGCTGCACCGGGCCCCAGGTTGACCCAGTCGCCGGCGGGCGAGTACAGGGACCAGTTGGCACCCGTGACAATCACCACGTCCGGGTCCGACGCAATCACTTGTTCGGGGTGCAAGGTGCCAAACGTGCCATGCAGAAAAGAGCTGCCCAGGTTGTCGCCACCTGCGGCGGCCACCAGCTCTCCGAAGTTGCCGTCCCCGTAGGTCAGGCAGCAATCGTCGTACAGGCCTGCCGCGCGTTCGATCATCACGCTCGGCCTGGAGCGCACCGACGCCAATGGCTGCGTTACCCGTTCGATCTGCTGCTGTCGGAAGGCCAGGAACGCCGCTGCGCGGTCCGGCCGCCCGAGCAGCGCCCCGAATATTTCGATACTGCGAGTAGTGTTGCCGAACATCCGGGTTCGGAAGTCGACAAATACAACGGGAATCCCCACCTGGGCCAGTCGCGCCATCAGTCCAGAAGACTCGGCTGCGGGCTTGGAGCTCAGGTTCATCACCAGCACGTCAGGCTCCAGCGAGATGGCCAGCTCGCTGCCGATCGAGTCCAGCGTGGTACTGGGAAAGGAGGGGATGCGGGCAATTTCGGGAAACCTGCGCAGGTACGCCCGGTAGCCATCCAGGTCGGCGGCGCGAAAGTTGTCGCCCCAGCCCACGACATTGCTGAAAGGATCATTCGGGCGCAGCAATGCCACCACGTAGGCCAGGGGCCCATCACCCAGCAGGATACGGCGAACCGGGGTGTCGACGCGCACGCTGCGCCCGGCGATGTCCTCGATGACCTGGGCGGATCGGCTGGCCGCCGCCGGGCCGCAGGTGGCAAATACAACACCGGCGCCCAGGAGGCCACGCAGCACCTCGCGCCGGGAACTGAGACCGTTGTGCACGCCGCTCACCACCGGTAGTTCAGGGAGGCAGTGACGGTGCGATCCTGCCCGATGAAGCAGTACATCTGCGAACTGCAACTGGCCACGTATTGTGTGTTGGCAAGGTTGCTCACATTGAGCGCCACCGTCGAACCTTTCCATTCGCCAAGCAGGCGCCCCAGGTCGTAGTTCAGTGCCATGTCCACCAGCGTGGCGTCAGGCACCTTGAACGTGTTGGAGGGGTCGCCATAGGTTTCACCCAGGTAGCGAACCCCGCCGCCCAGCTGGAGACCGGCGAGCGGGCCACTGTCAATCAGGTAGTCCAGCCACACCGCGGCGCTGTGCTCAGGTGTCTGCACCAGTTGCTTGCCCTGGTAGCGGCTGTCCTTGATCAGCGCATTGTCGAGGTAGGTGTAGCTGGCGATCAGGTGGGTGTTTTCAGCGATTTCGGTTGTGGCCTGAAGGTCCAGGCCACGGGTACGCACCTCGCCCGCCTGGTTGCTGAAGCCAAGGTGGTCGGCGTCACTGGTCTTGACGTTGGTCTGGTTGAGCTGGAAAACCGCTGCACTCAGCAGCGTCTTCGAGTTTTGCGGATGGTACTTGATGCCCAGTTCGGTCTGCCTGGACTCTACGGGAATGAACGTATCACCCTTGTAGTCGCTGCCCAGCAGCGGATCGAAGGAGGTGGAGTAGCTGATATAGGGCGCAAGGCCCCCATCGAACTGATAACTCAGCCCTGCACGGCCGCTCCACTTCTTGTCGTACTGGTGGGTGGTGCGCGATGTTGCGGAATAGCTGTTGGTCTGGTCATCGGTTTTTGACCAGTCGTGCCGCGCGCTGAGTGTCAGGCGCCAGTGGTCGTAGGCAATCTGGTCCTGAAGGTAGATTCCTTCTCGGGTGAGGGCTTGTTTGACGCGCCATGGCGCCGCACGGCTTGCGGTGAAATCGGGGGTAATGTTGGGTCGATAGTGGGAGCCGTAAGGGTCGAACAGCACAGGACCAACGCTGTACAGGTCGTTCTTTACAGTCCCTTTCGAATAGTCGACCCCGACCAGCACGGTATGCGTCGTGGGGCCAAGTTCAATATCGCCGCGCAGGTTGTTGTCCAGGGACAGGGTGTTCACCTTTGCCGATGTCTGCTCATACGTGCCCTTGAGCTGCGGCCTGCCATCCACTGCCTGATACCCGTAGACAATGCCTCGCTGCAGGTCCGAGTCGATGTACATGTAGCGGGCATTGCTGGTGAAGGTCCAGCCGTCGGCAAGCTCATGTTCAAACAGGGAACTCAGCGAATTCTGCCGGCGTGAAGAGCCTTCGAAATTCATGTCGGTGAAGTTCCTGCGACGCTTGATCTGCGGGTAGGGGCTGTTGTTCAACCCCAGTACGGCTGCCGGGAGACTGTTGTAGTTGGGCAGGTCCGGCTCACGGGCATGGGTCGCCATCAGCGTCCATGAGGTGCGCCCGTTCGGCAACCAGGTCAACGAGGGCGCCAGGTACAGCCGCTCGTGGTGCACGTCTTCGACCTGGCCATTGCTGTCCAGCCCGCTTGCGGTAAAACGGTAGAGCAGGGTGTGGTCTTCGTTGACCGGCCCAGTGGTGTCGAAGCCGATATGTTTGCGGTCAAAACTGCCGTATTGGATGTTCAGTTCATGCGAAGCCTCGACTTGAGGTTTGCGGCTGACCTGATTGACGATGCCACCGCCAGTGCCCTGGCCATAGATCGACGCGGAGGGGCCGCGCAGCACTTCCACACGCTCCAGGGTGTAGGGATCGATTTGCGGCAACCAGCTGCCCGCGTTGCTGATGATTCGCAGCCCATCCAGGTAGTAGTCCGCATCCACCCCGCGAATTCGCGTCAGGTCGATGTAGTCGCCAAACCCGCCAAATTTCTCACTCGTAGCACCTGCGGTGTAACGCAACGCCGCACTGGTGCTGGCTGGCTGTTGCAGATCCATCTGCTGGCGGGTCACCACCGAGATCGATTGCGGCGTCTCCAGGATCGGCGTGTCGGTTTTGGTACCCACCCGCGAGGCCTCGGCAACATAACCGTTAACCGCGCCATAGTGCTCCGTTGCAGGGCTATCCCCTGTGACGTTGAGCGCCGGCAGGGTGTAGACGACCTCGGGTTCGTTCGAACTCGCATCGCCTTGCTGGGCACCCGGCTGCGCGTGCTCTGCATGGGCGCCACCCGCGCCGATTGCCAGCACGGTTGTCGCGATCACCGTGTAGCGCTGAACAGTAGCGCGCAGCTTGCACTGTGATGCGCATGAGTTTGAAGCCAGATGGAGGGAGCAGTTCATTGCAGCCTTCGGGTCGGGAGGAAATGAGGGCGCAACTATAGGGTTCGACTGACCGTCGGTCAATATGAATGATTGCTATTCAGTTATCGCTTGTTGGTCGTTTGGATTTTCAATCTGTGGGGTAGAAGGGCCCTCGCGGGCTTTTGAACACCGGCGTGATCATGGGCCAACGGTTGTCGGTGTCACGCCACTGGCCGAGTTCGCCGCCACCGTCGGCGACTGGCTCGACAGCCTGCGCCAGGGCGCCCACGACCTGCTGCTGACAGCCCTCGAGTCGCTGTTGCAGCGCCTGCACCCAATGTAGCGATCCTCTGGAAGTGGATGGATCTCCATGGCCTATGAAAAGCCAGAAATGATCAGCCGAACAGCCTGCCAGGCGACGCCTAAAGACTCTCAGGGTCGCCAAAAAACATTCTGACTAGGCTCTAGGACAGTAGTTTCAGCTTGAAAAAATAGAATGGCGCTGTTCGCCAGAGTGATCAATCCACGTGTCCATCGGAAGTTGAGGCGCAATGCCAGGCGTCTAGATACGCAATCGGCGTTAAAAGTGCGGGGTAAAGTTGAACATCGTGCTTGTGGTCGTGGATCTCGATAGTCCAGTCGGGCCTAGAACCTCGTGCTTCAACTGGCTGTCGAGTCGGCTGGCAGCGTTGGGGGGAGGTTGTGATCTAGAGGGAGCGTCTCACCTTCGTTGTTCCTGGCCAGTCATGTCTGTGTTCCTGGATCGCTGATCAGTCATCAGGCAAGTGCAACTGCACTTCCATGGCGTCATGAAGAAGTCGGACAACCTCGATCAGATCGTCGTTAACCATACGATAGAAGACGATATGGCGTGGGCTTTTGACCGTCCCACGGGGATGCTTGGCCTGCTGGCGTGAATAGGTGAGATGATAGCTGCGAAGGCCCGGTGCAAGCTCATCGCGGTCGTGGCTGCCAATGCGATAAGGCGTGCTGGCAAGCGCTTGCAACGCCGTGAGGATCAGCGCCTGGTAGCGCTGGCGTGCTTGATCGCCGAACTGTGTCTGGTAGCGCCTGAGGATGTCGACTATGTCGGCGCGCGCTGCGTTGGAAATCCGATACTGCGGCATGCTCAGTGTTTATCGCTCGCGAGGGTGGTGGCCTCCAGGCTCAAGTCCTGTAGGTAGTGCTCCAGATTACCTTCGTCCAGCTGAGTAAAGCGCCCGTGTTCAAGATCCATGATGCCGACAGAGGTTGCCTGACGCAGCGCCTCAATTTTGGCAGTGTCTTCGGCAACGCGCTGCTCCAGTAAACGCAAACCTTCTCGCATCACTTCGCTGGCATTCTGATAACGGCCAGACTGCACCAGGTCATGAATAACCTGTTCCTGGTGAGGGGTGAGCACAACGTTTCTAGTTGCCATAATGAGCTCCAGCTTTCGGTAAACAGTTTCTTCCGGCCGTTGGCATATTATGCCATTTTGTTTACGAGCACATTCTTTGGAATTTTAATCTGACGGACTGCGTCATACGGGGCATTCTTTGCGTTGAACCGCGTAAATGCGTGGCCAGCCAGGCAATGACGATAGCCACGCATTATGGGAAGGGAACTGATTAACGTAGCGAGGTGCAGAAGGTCCGGATCGCCTCGCACGCCCGGCGCAATGAAGCGTCATCCAGAGCGTAGGCGATGCGAATGTAAGGGCCAAGACCAAAAGCGCTACCATGCACTACGGCCACATCCGCTTCGTCGAGCAGTGCATGCGCGACATCTTCGTCGGTGTGCAGTACCCGGCCACCCGCTGAGGTACGCCCGATCAATCCGGCACAGGAAGCGAACGCGTAGAACGCCCCGGCTGGACTGACGCATTCAAGACCTGGGGTGTCGTTCAGCAGCGCCACCATCAAATCGCGACGACTCTGGAATGCTACCCGGCTTTCACGGATGAAATCCTTGGGACCTTCCAGCGCGGCGAGTGCGGCCTGTTGCGACACAGCGCTGGCGCCAGAGGTTTGCTGACCTTGCAGCTTTTCCATGGCCTCCAGCAGCCAGCGCGGCCCTGTGGCGAAACCGATTCGCCAGCCGGTCATGGCATAGGCCTTGGACACACCGTTCATGGTCAGGGTGCGAGGTACAAGTCGTGGTTCAACCTGAGCCAGGGTGTAGAACGCTTGATCATCAAAAATCAGATGCTCATAGATGTCATCGGCCAGAATCAGCACGTGAGGGTGAGCCAACAACACCTCAGCCAGGGCGTGCAGTTCTTCCTGGCTGTACACCGCGCCGGTCGGGTTGGATGGCGAATTGAGGATCAACCAGCGGGTCTGCGGTGTGATCGCGGCGGCCAGCGCCGAGGGCGTCAGTTTGAAGCCAGTGTCGGCCTCGCAGGTAACGATTCGGGCTTCACCACCACACAATTGAACCATCTCCGGGTAACTGACCCAGTACGGCGCCGGCACGATGACTTCGTCACCCTCATTGAGGGTCGCGGCCAAGGCGTTGTAGATCACCTGTTTGCCACCGTTGCACACAAGGGTGTCTTGCCAGGCAACGTCCAGACCGTTCTCACGACGGAACTTGGCGGCCACTGCTTCTCGCAGTGAACGTACACCGGCGACCTGGGTGTAGCGGGTGTGGCCGTGTTCAATGGCATGAATGGCCGCTTCACGCACATGCCTGGGCGTATCGAAATCCGGCTCGCCGGCACACAACGAAATAATTTTCGCGCCTTGCGCCCGGCGCTCTGCCACCCGATCCATGATTCGGTAAGTCGCGGACGGCTGCGCATTGGCTAGACGCTGATTCAGACGCTGGATATCGTCGCTCATGCGCGAGTTCTCCACTCAGTCAGGTTCATCAGTTCCAGGGTCGAACGGCCCTCGGTCAACGCCTGCATCATCTGCGCTTCCTTGTCCGCCCGCGCTTCACCTTCTGCCAGGGTCCGTGCGGCATCCGCTTTGGGAATGATGATCACACCATCATCGTCGGCCACCACCCAGTCGCCCTGTGTCACGAAGGCACCATTGAAATTGAACGGCTGCCCCACCGAAGGCGCACTGGCCTTGACTGTGCCTTTGAGCGAAATGCCGCGGGCGAACACCGGGAACTGGCGTCTTTTCAGGGCCGCAATATCGCGTACGCCACCATCGATCACCAGCCCGACCACGCCAGCCGCTTCGGCCGCCACGGTCAGCACTTCGCCCCAATAACCGGCGATGAAGCTGCCCGTGCCCACGACCAGCACGCTGCCACGGGGCACACGTTCCATGGCCAGGTGCAGGGCGAGGTTGTCGCCGGGCGAGCATTCCAGAGGGAAAGCGGGGGCGGAGATAAAGGCGCCGTCCCAGATCGGGCGGATCGCGCTGTCGACCGCGCAAGGCAGATGAGATGCTTCATACAGCGTCGAACTGCCCAGCACTTTTGCCCGTGCGTAAGCATCCCGGGGGAGGGGGAGCATCGTCATCAGACTTTCCTCTGCAGGCTGTGGTAACCCAGTGCGGCCCGGGCTTCTTTAAGGGTTTTGCCCTGAGCGATCAGGGCGCGAATGTCGGCTTCGATCAATTCGATCTGACGGGCACACGCCGCCACTTCAGCGGCACGAGCGCGGGGGACGATCACCGCGCCGTTGGCGTCGGCGACGACGATGTCGCGGGCACATACTCGAGTGGCGCCGATGGACACTGGCTGATTGACCGACTGAACCTGTACGCGGTCTTTGCCGGTGCGCATAAAGCGGCCTTTGCTGAAGATCGGGTAGCCATCGCCCAGTGCTTTGTTTACGTCACGGCAAACACCATCGATGACTGTGGCAGCGATCTGCCGAGTACCGGCGTACTGGGTCATGATGTCGCCCCAGACGGTGCAGTCAGTACGGCCGCCGTTGTCGATGACCACCACGTCGCCGGGCGCGACGTCGTCGATGAAATCGCCCACGGTGCCGGGCGGTACGCTGGCCGTCACGTACTGCACAGTGAAAGCGGGACCGACGATGACTCTGCTGTAGTTGTCCAGTGGCGCCACACCGAGGCATTGGCCGGGCAGGCCGAGTTTGTCCAGCGCATCGGAAACACCCGGGGTGTCCAGGCCTTCAAACAAGGCGACCAGTTCTGTGTCTTCAATGTTCATCAGGCGTGCTCCACGTGGATCGCTTCGAATTGGGTGTCATGCATCACTTCGGCTACCGAGCGACCGCTGCGAACAGCCTCGACCATACCGTCCTGGCGGCGTGCAATACGCTCGCCAAGGTCGAGCACTTTCTCGATATAGGCTGAGGGCACGAACACGGTGCCGCAGGTATCGGCGATGACATAGTCGTTCTCGCTGACGTCGACGTCGGCCACGTTGATGGTGACGGCGGCATCGATCTGAACCACCCGATTGCGGGCACTGATCATGGTCACCCCGCGACCATAAACCGGGTAGCCAATTGACTCGCTGCCGTCGATGTCGCGGCTGAAACCGTCAATTACGGTGCCGCGTACTTTCTTGCTGGCCGCTGCATTGGCGAGGATATCGCCCCAGCAGGAGATGCCTTCGATTCCACCGGCGATCACCAGCACACGATCATCGCTATCGATCTGCTCCACCACGGGGGTAATGAGGTGCACAGTGGGGGCGTTGTCGGCCTTAGGAGCCAGCAGCACGGTGCTGGCGCGGCCGACAATCTTTGGGCAGTTCCACAGGGGGCGCAGCCCAACAGTGGCACCCGGCAGGCCGAGGAAGTCGAGCGCATCGGAGACCGTATTGGTATCCAGCGCCGCCAAGCGATCCAGCAAACTCTTATTGATCATGGGAAAGCCCCAGTGGTGACAGAGGCGCCCAGTGTCAGTGAGATAATTTGATAGGTATATTACTAATCACAGATACATTAAATACGTTAAGCCTATGGGTTAAACATGATCAATTTTCGACTGATTCGTCATCTCTGGTTGTTCCTGGCGGTGGCCGAAGAACAGAATTTCGGGCGCGCGGCCAAGCGTTTGGGTATGTCTCAGCCACCGCTGAGTGAGCAGATTCAGGCGCTGGAGCAGGCGCTCAAGGTCAAGCTGTTCGACCGTTCACGACGCGGTGCGAAGCTGACTCCAGTGGGGGTGGCGATTCTGCCGGCGGTGCGTAAATTCGCCGACCAACTGGAACGTCTGGAACTTGCCGTGGAGGAGGCGGTGGCGGGACAGTCGGGGATGTTGACCATTGGTGCGATTTCCACAGCCATGTTTGATGTCTTGCCGGGGCTGATCGAGCAACTGAAGGGCGACTACCCGCACCTCACTGTCTCAGTGCGGGAGATCGACAGCGTCGAAGCCGTCCCGGCGCTGGAGGCCGGCGACATCGACCTGGCCTTCGCTCGGCTGGACGGTGATCTTGGGGCTTCGATCAACTCACTGCCGCTACTGGAAGATCGCCTGGTGGTGGCACTGCCCAGTGACCACCCCTTGGCTTCGCGTACTCGGATCAGTCTGTCTGGTCTTTCCAATGAACCCCTGGTGATGTTTTCCCGAAAGGTCAGCCCGGTGTATTTCGACAATCTGATCGCGACCTGCCGGGCCAGCGGCTTTTCTCCTCGGGTGCTGCATGAAGTGCGTTCCGTCGCTTCGCAAATTGCCTTTGTCAGCTATGGCCAAGGCATCGCACTGGTGCCGGCATCCTTGAAAAAACTGGCGCCGGACAACGTGGTGTTTCGGGCGCTGAGCCAGAAACTCAATGTCGTGACGACCGCGGTGGCCTGGAATGTAGATCGGCCCAATCCGGTCGTGGAGGATGTCGTGGCTCGGTTCCGGGCCAAGGTGTAAGTTGACCAAGGATTGTGCGCGAGCTTCGGTTGATAGGTTTGACGTATGAAAGACTTCCCGTATTAGGAATTTACAGATAGCTCGATTCCTTTGAAATTACGTGCCTGGCTGCCTGCAACCCAGGCTCGGCCCAACCTTTTCGCTCAAGGAGTCAATAACGTGCCCTCACCCGAAACGTTCACTCACGTGCAACTCCCGGTGACCGTGGATGACGTCCAACTGAACGTGGCTGCCATCCATCGTGCCGGCGTCCTTGCGCCAATCGTGTTCCTGCATGGATTTGGTTCGACCAAGGAGGACTATGCCGACATCGTGCAGCAGCCCGCATTCGCCGGTCATCCTTTCGTTGCTTACGACGCACCGGGTTGTGGTGAAAGCCAGTGCGATGACCTTTCCAGGATTTCCATTCCCTTTCTGCTGCAGGCAGCATTGCGGGTGCTGGAGCATTTCGGCATCGAGCGCTTTCATCTGGTTGGACACTCCATGGGAGGTTTGACCGCATTGATGCTGGCGCATCAGTTTCCGGACCGAGTGCTCAGCTTCGTCGATATTGAGGGCAATATCGCCCCGGAAGACTGCTTTCTCAGCCGGGAGATCGTTGACTATCCGAGCAGCGATGCCGAGGCGTTTTTTGCGGCCTTCATCGAACGTGCCCGGCACGCCCCGGCCTATGCCAGCGCGCTATATTCCGCGAGCTTGCGGCACAAGGTGCGTGCCGGTGCGGTGCGGGGGATTTTTCAGTCGATGGTCGATCTCTCCGATAACGCCGATCTGATGGGCAAGTTCCTCGGGTTGAAATGCCCAAGGATGTTCATGTACGGCGAACAGAACGCTTCATTGTCCTATCTTTCGCATATCCAGGCCGAGGGTGTCCGGCTAGCGCCCATTCCTGATTGCGGGCATTTCCCGATGTATTCCAACCCCATCGCGATGTGGCAACAGATCGCCGATTTCCAGGCGAGCAGCCTTACCGGGTAAGTCCGGTCTTACTGAGGGCTTCCTGATTTTTTCATGGAGGCCCAGTCAGGCCACAACGTTGAACTTCAAGAACAGGTCCAGTCACTTCTGCTGCCTTCGGGCGGCGATGTGTGCAGACGCTTGCGTGCCTGAAATCCGTGTACCTATAACAACAAGAGGTTCGACCCATGCTTGATGTCATTAATGATTTTCTCTCCGGCAAGCTTCTGATCGTGCTCATCGTAGGCCTGGGCGGCTACTTCACGGTGCGCTCGCGCTTTGTGCAGTTTCGCCATTTTTTGCATATGTTCGGCGCTTTCCGCGATAGCGTGCAAAAGAGTGCCGGGCAGATCAGCTCCTTCCAGGCCTTGATGCTTAGCCTGGCGGGGCGCGTAGGTGCGGGCAATATCGCCGGTGTTGGGTTGGCGGTAACGTTGGGCGGGCCGGGCGCGGTGTTCTGGATGTGGGTGACGGCGCTGGTGGGTATGTCCACCAGCTTCTTTGAATGCAGCCTTGGGCAGTTGTACAAACGGTGTGATGCGAACGGGCAGTTTCGTGGCGGGCCGTCGTACTACATCCAGTACGGACTGAAACAACCCTGGCTGGGCAAGGTCATGGCGTTACTGCTATTGGTGACCTTTGGTTTCGCCTTCAACGGACTGCAATCCCATGCCGTGACTCACTCGCTGAATAATGCGTTCGGTTTCTCCACGACCTACTCTGGCATTACGATTGCCATATTGCTTGGCGTGGTGTTCATGGGCGGCATCAAGCGCATCGCCGCGGTCTCGGATCTGCTGGTGCCGGTCAAAACGCTGGCTTACATTGGCGTGACCGTTTATGTGATCGTGCTCCAGTTTGATCATGTTCCCGGAATGCTGATGACCATCTTCAAAAGTGCTTTCGGCCTGGATCAGGCGTTTGCCGGCCTGGTCGGCAGTGCCATTGTCATGGGCGTCAAACGCGGGGTGTTTGCCAACGAGGCGGGTCTGGGGAGTGCTCCCAACGTAGCCGCGGTGGCGAAAGTGGATCACCCGGCGGCTCAAGGGGTGGTTCAAGCCTTCAGTGTTTTTCTCGATACCTTTGTGATCTGTACCTGCACGGCGCTGCTGATTCTGCTGTCAGGATTTTACACGGCTGGTTTTGAAGGCGATGGCCTGGTGCTGACTCAGAACGCGTTGGCGGCAGTGGTCGGAGACTGGGGACGCACCTTCATCAGCGTGGCGTTGGCGCTGTTTGTCTTCACGTCGATCCTCTACAACTACTACCTGGGCGAGAATAACCTGCGCTTTCTGCTGGGCGACAAGCGCGCTGCAGTCATTGTCTATCGTGGTTTGGTACTGCTGCTGATCCTTTGGGGGGCCGTACAAAATCTGGGCACCGTGTTCGCTTTTGCCGATATCACCATGACGCTGCTGGCCTTCGTGAATCTGATCGCCCTGGCGCTGTTGTTCAATGTCGGCATGCGCTTGCTGCGCGACTATGACCAGCAACGCAAAGCCGGCATCAAAACGCCTGTCTTCGATTCAAGTCAGTTCAAGGATCTTGATCTTGATTTGCAGGCATGGCCGAACCGGGAGCACGCGGCCAGCGTCCTCGCCGAAACGGTCACTCAAGTTGCACCTGCATCTGCTACCCAGTGATGCAAAAAAGGCCCATGGATCTCATGGGCCCTTTTCAACTACCTGCTGTAATCGTCAGTGCTTCAAACGCTCGCAGCGTGTGACTTTGCGCAACCCTTCAAACCGGTGCGCTCTTCGATCTCACCGGAACCGCTGATGTACCCATAGCGCGAAAGATTCGGCATCAGCATCGCGGCGATACCTGCTCATACAAACGAATCCTTGATCTTGAGTGTGTGATCTCGAAGCGCGACGCGATCCCCTTCCTTTGGTAGATGCAGACAGCACTTGCTCCGAGTGGTGTGCCAGCCCTGAGAAGGTTGTGGCACTTTACAAAGGATGATGAGGCATGAGGCCATCACGCTACTGGAGGCCTATTCGGATGATCAACTACGAGCTTTTGAGCCAGGGAGCATGCTCGTGAGCACACCATCTTTATCGATCCAGTGATGCTTGAGCGCCATGGCGATGTGGCCAAGAACCAAGACCACCGAGCTCCAAGCGAAGGTGACATGTACCCATTTGGCGATATCGTAGGCATCTGGCTGAGGTGCAGTGAGAGGGGGGAGTTGGAAAAAGCTCAGTACCATGATCGGCTTGTCCGCGACCGAGCTCCAGACCCACCCCGAGATAGGCAATGCCGTAAGGGCGAGAGCGTAAAGCAGCAGATGGCCAGCTGCTGTTCTGGATGACTTGGCCAAAGACTATGAGCACAATGGCAGGCGGGAGGACACAGCGGCAGACTTGAGGAAAGAGGGCCTCTGATTCTTAAGTCCGCATCGGTCTATGTACCATGTGGCTGGCACCCGGGTTCGGAGGGTACAGCTGCACTGGTTGGGCTCAGCCGGGCCGGCTGGTCTACCAGCTGGCCTTCTCGGTAGCATCGAAGATGAACTCGATAAAGAACATTTTGACAGGCCTCTAGGGCGGAATTTCTGGTCTAAAGAAGCGGAAATATACCCCCAGAAATACCCGCGACACCCCCAGCAGGATGCGCGATCGCGAAGGGCGATTACTGACATGGATCTGGGTGGCAGTGGCTGATATTCAGTGCTCCTCCTTATCTTGATGAGTAATCCATATCTGACGATGCCATCACGCTCACGGGTACACCTGCTCATGTTGAAGCAGTACTCCCGAACAGGACACAGGGTAAGGCCTGAACTTAAATAAAGAGAGGCGCTACTCCAGTGTTTGCTTTGCCTTGGCCACGTGATTTTCCTTCATATGGCAAGCGGTGCTGCCACGCTGCGCAACACGCTGATATCGCTGGAGCAACGTTTGAGTGATCTTCATCACATACATTGCCTGACCAGGTTTGCTCTCTACGGTTTTTACTTTGACGAGCTGTGTGATCAGAAAGGTGTTGGGGCAGTTTTCGCCGAACCAGCTTCACACCTCTGATTCAGATGCTTCCACAGTTAGCCGAACCGCATCGCTGAACGCCCCATACAGCTGTCGTGATTCCTCAAGGCAGCGCTCCAGCGGAGCGGTGTCGAGTTTGCTGTCGAGCTTGTCGATGGGGTCGAGCATGCGCTTGTAGGCCTTTTCGCCGGCGATTTCCAGGCTGTCGAGCCGCAGGCCGTTGATGGCGGTTTTCTGCGCGCGAATGGTGTCGATATCGGCCTGGATAGCCTCGTCGTACATCGAGAACACCTCCCGCAGCCGGCCCTCCAGGTGACTGCGCGCGTCGCCGCGCTGGTTGATCCCGCTGAAATACTCCAGCAGCGGAACCCCTTGATACATCACCTCCTCACGCAGGGTGGAGCTGTACGCGCTGATCCCTTCCACCGCAATGCCCACGTCTTCCAGAACCTCGCGGACCTCCTCCATGACCTCCTCGATGTGGTCCATGGCCTTCAGGTCGGCCTTGGTCAGCACCACGTAAACCGGGCGCTGCTCGACACCGATCTCCTGGATGAAATCCAGGTCCGAGTCCGGCACCGTGCCGTTGACGTCCAGGCCGATCAACCAGACGATCGCGTCGGCCTGCCGGGCGAACTGGATGGCGGTGCGCTTGTCGCCATGACTGTGCTCAGCGGCTGTCAGCGGCGGGTTATAGCCAGGGGTGTCGATGAGGCAAATGTGACTGAAATGCTCGGGGTGCATCCGCACACCCACGCACATGAAGGGCATCAGGCTCTTCAGGTCGAAGCTGAAGGAGTTGATGAAGGCATGGGAGATGCTTTTGTAGAACTCCACCTCCAGCGGGATATGCCCGCCGTTCGCCGAATAGCCGCGGATCATCGGCGCTGGTGTCGCCAGCACGTAGCTGGGTATGGCGGTCACCGGCTGCATGCCGACCGGCAGGCACACCTCGGGGTCCTGGATGAAGCTGTTGATGAACTCCGACTTGCCGCTGCTGAAACCGCCGACGATCCCGACGATGGTTCGCTGGTGAACTTCCGGGAAGCCGACGAGCAAGGCCAGTTCCTGCTGGATCGACTGCAGCATCGTGACGGCCTTTGCTTCTGTCGCCAGGGATGATTCGCCGTCCGCGAACGCCATGTATTCGTTGCTCAGCAGCTCCTTGAAGCGCACCAGCCCGGCGTTGTCCCGAGGCCGAGCGGCAAGCAGCCTGGAGATGAGCTGAAAGCGTGTCCAGGTGTCGCCATGGCGTTGATGCAGTGCGTTGAATTCGTCGGCCAGCTGAGCGCGCTTCTGTTGTTCGTCCTCGAGGGTCCGTTGCAGGGCGTCATGTGCTTCCAGGCGGTGTTGCAGGTCCTGGCGGATGTTTTCCAGCGACTGCCGTATGTCCTCAAGCGCCAGTCGGGTGTTGTCGAGCTCGGCGGCGGTAGCGGCCTGTCTTGCGCTCAGGCACTCGTGCTCGGTGCTCAGTGCATCGAGCCGTTCCAGGGCGTCGTGGTGTTCCTGGCTCAGCAGCTCGTGCCGTCTGGTCGCCGCGTAGAGCGCCTCGGCGCCGGTCCGCAGTTCACTCCTGGTCTGCTCGAGAATCAGCTCCACGGCCTGGCGCGCCTGTTCGAGGCTGTTGAACTCCTGGATCAGCTGTGCATGCCGCGCCGACAAAGTGTCGAAACGCAGCTTCGCTGTCTGTTGCGCCTGGACATGCCGGGTATTGGCCTCCTTCAAGGAGCGTTGTGTTTCGTGCAGGGCCTGTCGAGTGTCGTCCAGTTCGGCGCGAGTGCTGGCCTGGCGTTCGGTCAGTTGCGCGTGGTCGGCCTTTAGCGACGCCAGGCGCCCGACCGTGTCCTGATACTCCCGGCTCAGGACATCGTGCCGATCATCCGCCACCTGCAGGGACTCGACCACGGTGTTATGCAATTGCTTGCGATGGCGGATGAACCACTGGCCCAGCTTGTCCAGCTGGGCCATCAGCGCCGGCGAAAAGAGTTCGGTCTTCATGCCGCTTCCAGCTCCCGAGCCATGCGTTGCAGACGGTCCAGGGTCATGAGGGCGTTGTCGACCTGTTGTTCCAACTGCTCCATGCGTTCGCGCATGTCCTGGAAGAAGGCGCTGCTGAAGGACGTCGGGAGCCGGTCGGGCACATCATCCGTGAACTCGCGTATTTGCGTCCGGGCCTGTGCCTTGAGTGTCTCCAGCAGAGCCTTTGCCTCATCCAGGAATGCCCGCGCTTCGTTGTCCTTCAGGAAGCTTCCGGTGCCCTTGAGCTTGTTCAACTGCCGGGTGTCGAGCTCGAAAGCGGGCAATTTCAGCGCCGCAGCCAGGGACTCGGTGGTACGGATGACCAGTGCCGGGTCGAGCTCGTCGCCCAGATGACGCCTTGCGACTGCAGTAGAGGCCTTGATCAGTTCCTGCCGGAACTGTTTAGCGAGCGCTTTGCTCGTACCCTTCAGGCTCCCGCCCAGGCCCTTGGCAAACTCCTCCAGATCCTCGCGGACCTGGAGCCAGAACAGCTTGAACTCGGTGTACTGGTGGGTTTCGGTACCGCCGCCCCACGCCCAGTTGGCGAGTTTTGCCGCGATGCTGTCGCGCACCCTGGTGACGTGTTTGGTCTCTTCCTTCGCCGAATTTCCGACATCCTTGAGCGTCGAGCGATAGGCGGTGTCGAGCTCCTTGGTGAGATCCCGCTTCAGGTTCTGGCAAAACTCCGCTGCGCAGTCGGCCAGGACGGTATCCAGCTCATGGACGCCCACCACCATCAAGCTGTCCAGCTTTCGCCGCTGGGCCTTGAGGCTCTCGATGTCGGCGCTGCGCACTTCCTGGTACTTGGCCTGGGTGAAACCGAGCAGGTCGGCGCGGAAGGCTTCCAAGGCGGAGGCTTTGGCGCGGACGAGCTCCTCGCGACGGTCCTCGATGATCCGCGCTTTCTGCTGGCGGACTTCCTCCAGCACCGCGCGCAACGCCTCGGTGTTGCCAAGCAGGTCGAGATTGCCCCGGCAGCGCTCGGCATGCTCGGGGGTGAAAAAATCGGGGTAGTGGGTCCGCAGGTTGTCCCAGGCCTTGCACTCGCCGCTGTCCCAGCCGTCCTGCTGCTCGAAGCGTACCGACAGGCTGCGGCAAATGCCCGAGGTATACAGGACCCTGCCGGCGCCTCGCTCGATCAGACTATCGAAGGTCGCACCGATCTCCGGGTGCTGGACCTTCAAGCGTTGCAGGGTATCGACCATATGCGTGCCGAGGGTCCGGGTGATCTTGTCCAGGGCGCCCTGCAAGGTTGGCTGGCGGGTGTCGCTGCCATACAGCTGGTTGTCGACCTGGCTGGCGATCAGGACCAGCTCCTGCACGCCTTCCTTCTGGGTGATCCGGCTCATCATCTCGATGTCCTGCTCGCTGAGGAACTGGCCGGCAGGGCTGACGATGAACACCACGTCGCAGTGCTTGAGCAGGGCGGTGGTGCGCTCCTCGCGGGACTGGACCGGGTCGTTCAGGCCCGGCGTGTCGATGATGCGCAGGTTCCGCAGCGAGTCCAGAGGCAGGA
The DNA here is from genome assembly GCF_019168305.1 of Pseudomonas aegrilactucae. GTDB lineage: Bacteria > Pseudomonadota > Gammaproteobacteria > Pseudomonadales > Pseudomonadaceae > Aquipseudomonas > Aquipseudomonas aegrilactucae. Next base: position 8,854 of record NZ_JAHTBI010000039.1, on the reverse strand, counting down.
AGATGTCCACGCTCTTGGTCAGTGGCATGTACTCGCCATCGGCGCTCACATAATCGAGCAACTGTCTGGCCAGCGCCTGGGCGTCGGCGGCATGCAGGCGGGCTTCGCTGTCGAGAGCCGCGAGGTCGATTTTCAGACCGCGAATGCGCTGCCACTGATCATGGGCCGCGACCAGGGCATGTTCGCCCTGGAGGGCACGTTGCGCGGTTTTCTCGACATCGGCGTTGAACTGCTCGTCATCGACGCTGCGTCCGCTGCGCAGGCGACGCTGCCTCAGGGTTTCGAAGGCCTGGGCCTTCTCCTCGCGCAGGCGCTGTTCGTAGCGCAAGGAGCTTTGCTCGATGTTTTCCCGGTCGGCGGCAGTGTAGAACTGGACCTGCGCGCCGAAGGCATCACCGTAGGTCAGCGTGGTCAGCGCTGCGGTCATCGGTGTCGCTGCCTTGGGCAGGATCGAGTATCCGTCGAAGATCAGCGCATTGAGCAGCGAGGACTTGCCGGCCTTGACCCTCCCCACGACACCGATCTGCAGCAGGCGATCGTCCTCGGCCAATTGGTCGAAGGCCTTCTCCAGGGCTTCGGGGCGGTCGATGGCATGCTTTTGCAGCCACTGGGCGATGTCCTTTTCCAGTTCCGGGTTGTATTTCTCCATCCACTCATGGAGGCGCTGGCTCAGGTCCAGGAGGTGCTGTGCGTTCATTGGCGCGGCTCGTAGAGAGCTTGCTTGGCGAGTTGCTGCAGTTGCTCACGGGCGCTGCTCAACAGGGCGATCTGATGCCCGGCAGCTTCTGCATCCTGGTTGCGGGTGGTGACCAGCTCGTCGATGAGCTTCTGCTTTTCACCGATCTCGTGGCCGAACTCCGCGCCGACCTGGGTCACCAGCACGTCCATCTGCTCGGCGAGCAGTGCCGGCAGCCGGTCCCGCAGCTCGCGCTTGACCGATGGGATGATCTCGTTAGTCACTTTCTGGCGCAGTTGGTCGCGCTGACGTCCTTCGTTGAAGAACGACAGAATCTGCGGAAGGAAGATGATGGCCAGCTCGATCAGCGGATTGACCACCGAGGTGGTGACCGCCAGTACGGTGGCCAGGCCCTGGTAGCTCACCCTGGGCAGCGGGTTGCCTTCCTTCCAGCCGGTTTCCTGCTTTAGCCTTTCCAGTTCGTTGCCATTGCGCGCCGCCAGGGACTTGCTCCAGTGCCCCAGCGTCTCCCCAGTCTTTTGCAGGGACCGGTTGATCCTGCCGGTGAGCTGCTCCAGCCAGTTGGGGTCATTGCTGAACTGGCCCATGCTCTTGCCCAGGTCGCCCACGGTTTGCGCAAAGTCGCTGACCACGGTGCGGCTAAGCAGGTCCATCTGTTCCTTGATGGTGCGGGTCATCGAGCCCCGCACAACTTCGGAGACGATCCGCGAAAACGCCTCCTGATTCCCGGCCAGGCCGGCGTTGACCAGTTCCGACTGGGCGTTGTCGAGCTCACGGCCGACCACATCGAGGCAATTGTCGACGGCCTGGTCCAGCTGGCGGTCGCGCAAGTCTTCCAGAATGCCGTCGCGCTTGCGTTCGATCTGGCGGACTGCATGGGTCAATTCGCTCAGGGCATGTTCGTTTTCGGCCTGGTTCTTCTTCAGTGCGGTCAATGCCAGGTTGATCTGGTTCAGCAGCCCGTGGGTCAGGTCCTTGAGGCGGTCTTCGAAGACCTGGCGGACGATTTCCTCGGGTTGCAGGCCGGCCAGCACTTCGCCCAGGCGCTTGTCGCCGTCGAGGCCGATGCGTAGCAGGGGGCGGGTGTCGGCGAAGTTGAGGCTGATCTGCTCGTCGATCAGCTCGGCGACGTCCTGCACCTCATCGTCGGCGCGCAGGTTGACCTTGTTCAGCAGGAAGGTGAAATCCCGGCCATAGGTCTGCAGGTCGTCCAGTTGCCGCAGCATCGACTGGGTGATGTTGCCGTCCTCGACGCTGGTTACCACGATAAAATGCACGCCACGCGGCAGGTAATAGGCGATCGCCTTGTTGTGGTTGCCCAGGGAGGACCCGAAGCCCGGCATGTCTACCAATACCAGCGAGGGCAGGGCTTTGAGGCGCGGGTTGTCGAGGTACAACTGAAGGTGGGTGAATTCGCCGGCCCGGGCCTTGATCGTGGCAAGGTCTTCGACGGCCAGGCGTTCGCTGGTGCCATTGGCGCGGACCGCCAGCAGATGAGGGGCGCTGGAGTAGCGCAGTTCGGTGGCCAGTTCGGTCTCCGGCGCCAGGCCCACGCCCAGCGCGTTCTCCCCGAGAAACGCATTGAGCAGGCTGCTTTTGCCCGCGCTGTAGGCGCCGATGACGGGCACCAGCAGTTCGGTGTGCTGGATATCGCCCTGCAGCGTCGTCACCTCGTCGACACTGATGGAGGTTTCGGCCATCAGTGGCGGGATGGATTTCAGGTAGGCGAGGTAGGTGCGCTGGGTGTTCAACATGTTCGACACGAATCCTTGCGTATATCAAATACGTTCATGGGCGTAGGGGACCGCAGCGGCTGCAGCCGGTCATGACGTGGGCTTCCCTGCGATCTGATTGCGATTGCGGCATTTTGCTATCGTTAGCAGCCTTGTGCCAGTACGAATACCGATTTTTCACGGATGAAGAGGATAGCGTCATGACCATGACCATGACCATGACCATGACCATGACCATGACCTGGGGGCTGTGTGGCCCGGATCACGCGGGTAGCGAGCGACGCACCCGCACACTCGATATCGGCGCGGCGGTGCGCGAGTACAACGAGCGGGCCGTGCCTGGCATGGGCGCTGTCTGGTACGCCAAGCAATTGCTGCTGGCGACCCTGGGTGTTGCTCTGGCCCAGGCCTTGCGCCGGCACGGAATGACGCACTCGAATATCGCCGTGGCCAATGCCGTCGAAGCCTTGGGCTGCTATTTCGCGCTTACCCACGACAACGGCCAGGGTGATAGCCGGGTGCGCGGTTCGGAGAAATTGCGCGGCAAGGCCGGCTTTGACTTCAAGACCCTGTGCAAGCCCGGCTTCTATGTCAGCCAGCCGATGCGCATGGGCTCCGGCCAGGCCTTGCTGGCCCTTGGGCTGGTGCGTGCCCAGGGCGAACGCTTCAATGCCTTTGCCTGTACGGACTTCGGCCGTGAGTTCATCAATGCCTGCTGCGAGGATGACGGCGCGCTGCTGGAGGCCCTGGTGCAGTGGGCGCTGAAAGGCCGCGCCGTGGGCGACCTGAAACCCGGCGTTCGGCAGCTGCTTTCACCGCTGCACGGGTTGCCCGCAGCCGCTCGTGCGTTGATTTCACGGCGTATCGACAGCGGCGCAGGCGGGGGGGAGCGCCGCGTCGCCATCCGTCGCTGGCTGGCCGCCCGTCACGCCGAGCCGGCGGGGGCGTTCGGCTGGCGCCTGCGACCTGATGCCATCGACCCCGAGCATTGGAACGACCTGCACTACGGCGCGTTGTTCTTCCAGGTCCAGGATGCGGCCTACGATGTGCTCAACGCGCTGGAGCAGCATCTGGCGGTACTGAGCACCCTGCGCTTCAGATTGGGCAGTGCTCTGCCCGAGCGTATCGCCACGCGCCTCGATCACCTGCGGCAACTGGCCCGCCTGTTCCTTGACAATCCGCTGGCGCAACGGACAAACACCGTGGCCGAGGTATTCTGCCGCGAATGCGCGGACTCCGACGATGCGAGCCTGCTGACCCAACTGGTCCGCCGTGACGACCGGGTGTTGCGTCTGCGCGACCGGGAGGTCGTGCCCGGCGCTGCGTTCCTGCACCAGGGCGCGCCAATCGATGGCGATCCGGTGATCGACGAGGTTACCGAGGCGCCAGCTCATGCAGTGCTGCCCGCCTGGATCTCCCTCCGTGTTGAGCGTCTGCGGCGTCTGGACCTGGATCTCCAGGGCATGGCGCAGGCCAGCACTTCAGCGAACCCGAGCGCAGCCATCGAAGAGGTGAATCCATGAGCCAGGTGCCTGCTTCTCTCGTTCGGCACTTCGAGGCGCCGGAGGGTTTCACCGGTCAGTTCGGCTGGCTGTGCGGCTTTTCCGCGGACGAGGGTTTCCTCAACGAGGCCCTTGAACGCTTCACCTACCAGCAGGCCAATCAGCGTGCCTACGCCGGGCAGACGCTTCTGGCGCTGATGCTGGACCCACGTGCGGTCCAAATCGACCCCATCGGGGTGCCGGGCCTGCTGCACCTGCCGTGGGCCAACGGCGAGCTGCCATTCAACCTGATGCATGCCAAGGTGGCGCTGCTGGCGTTTCGCAGCACGGACACCAGCGGTGCCTGGTGCCTGCGCCTGCTGGTGTCCACCGGTAACTGGACGCGGCAGACCCTGGAACAGAGTCTCGACCTGGTCTGGTGTCTAGATTTGCACAGCGATGATCTGTCGTCGCCGTCCGACGCCACTCGGCAGGTGTGCGTGGACATCAGCAGCGCCTGGGGGCTGCTGGACTGGCTTCGTGCCCGTTACGACGGGCGTGCGCTGCAGGTCAATCCGCTGACGAGCGCCGCCGTGGAGCAACTGGACAAGTGTCTGCTCAAGCAGGTCAAGCCCTGTGCAGCCGACTTGCCCCCGCGCTTCTTCGATAACCGCAAGGCTTCCCTGCTCGACCAGTTGCCGGCCAAGGTGCTACATACCTCGGGTCGTGGCAGCGCGCGGAACTACCTGGCCATGGGCTCGGGTTTTTATGAATCGTCCCTGGCCGACGAGCAGTCATCGGTCCCGCTGAGCATCGTCCGGCGCCTGCGCGGTGAAGAGGGCGAGCCCCGTCTGTTGACGGCGAGCAGCTGCGTGGACCTGTTCGTCAACGAGGCGAGCTGTCAGGGCATCGCTAATTCCGTCCCACTATTGACGGCGGCAGGCATCAGCGTAAAACCTGCGGTCCAGCCGGCCTGGTTTGCTGAGCAGCCCCAGCGCACCTTGCACGCCAAGTTCATCTTCAGCGCCAGCGAGGTCGGCCACTCGGGAAAAACCGCCAGCCCCTGGCTTTACCTGGGCTCGGGCAACCTGACCCGACAGGGCTTCACCCTGCAGATGGGGCGCTTGAAAGGCAACCTGGAGGCCGGTGTGGTCTTCGCCCCTGAATCGATGAACTGGTATCCGGCAAAGCCGGGCGTCGCCGACCCGCAAGCGATCGGCTATCGACTGCCGATCCAGTGGGATCAGGAGTGTGCCCCCGAGAACCTGCGCCAGGGCCAGGACCTCGAAGTGGGCGACGAGGTATTCGCAGCGGCCCCTGTGGCCTATCTGGTTTGGCGGGATGCAGAGACGCCGGAGCACGGCTGGTTGAGCGCCGACGCGCTTGCGCAGCCGGCTTGCTCGCTGCTGGACACGTCGGAGCAGGCGTGTGCCTGGGTCGAGGGGCAGGGCTTCGCCTGGTCCGGGCCGCGACCGCGGCAGGTGCGGGTCGCATGGCAGGACGCCGGGGCGACTCGTACTGCCGTGGTGCCGGTGTTCGACGGATTCGGCCGTTTGGCCGCCACCGGCTTGCTGGACATCAGCCTGGAGGATGCTTGGCTGCAGCTCGACGGATTCCCACACACCCCCGGCGAAGACGAATTGCCCAATGCGTTCGATCCCTCCCAGGACCCGCCTGAGCGGCAGGGCAGCCGAGCATCTGCGGGGGAGGCAGCGCGCTACCCGATCCGGCAGATGATGGAACTGATCGAAAGCATCGCCGCAAAACAGACCGCCCTGGAGCCTCAGGACTGGCCGCTGTGGTGTGCCCGCCTGGAGCAGTCCCTCAGCCAGGCTGCCGGCTGCGAGCTGTTGCAGCAGTTCATGGCACTTGAGCTCAATCCTCTTCACGCGCTGCGTCAACCGGCATTCAGGCCAGGTTTCGCGGAAACGGCGGATGGCCCGGAAGGCCAGCGCTACGAGACGGCACTAAGCACCATCGAAGCTCATTGGAAGCTCGGCAGTGCATTTCCCCTGGGAGTTGAGATATGACACGGACGGATTTCAGTTGGACGAAGGTTTCGGCGGCCCTGCGCAGGCGGGTGGCGGAGCAGGAGCAGCTGGCGGGCGAAAAGGGTGAGGCGGCTGCGCACCTGAACAAGGGCCAGCGCGCCAGCGTGCTGGCGCTGGCCGAGCGCATCGGCGAACACGGCGTCGTGCTGGCTGACGAAGTGGGCATGGGCAAGACCCGTATCGCCGTCGAGCTGATTGGCGCGGTCAACGAGACCGGAGGCCGCGCTGCGATCGTCGCGCCGCCGGGGCTGGGCTATCAGTGGCAGGACGAGTTGAAACGCGGCGGTGTCGCCGTGCCCGATATGCTTCGCGGGCTGCTGGGTTATTTCGAAGCCTGGGGGGCCGCCGAGGTCAGCGAGCAGACCCCGTGGTTCGAGGTGCCGACGGTGCTGCTGTCCCATGCCTTCGCCAATTGGCGCCTGGGGGAGGGCACCCGGCGCTGGCGCAGGGAGCTGGTCCCCGAGGTTTTTGCGCAGTGGCGCAAGGCAACCGCAGCCCGGTATCCGAATGGTTATCTGCACTCGGGCGAATACGATGAGTGGATCACCAGTGCCGCAGTCAGTATCGTCAATGCGCTCCGGGAAAATCCCCGGCAACCCGCCAGCATCTGGTTGAGCGACGTCACTGCACAGCACCCTTGGCCTCATCCGGACGTCTATACCGACTACGGCAACGGCAGCCTCTATCGAAGCTGGCTAGAGCAGACCGTCGGGATTGGCCTGGGTGCGTTCGACCTGGTAGTGATCGACGAAGCCCATAAAGGTCGCGGCAGCGACGGCGGCCTCAGCCGCTTGCTCGGCATGCTCTCCAGTGCGGAGCAATGCCGACGCCTGTGCCTGACTGCGACCCCCGTGGAATTGAACGTCCAGCAGTGGCGGCAGACCTTCCAGCGGCTGGGGCTGGACGAAAGCGTGTGCGACCGGCTTCAGCCGGTGATCGACGACTTTGACCAGGCCATCCGTCACCTGCGCATCCACTGGCGCTCAAGCGACACCGCGCGGCATCGTTATGAGGCGGCGGCCAGCGCCTTCCAGACCATGCTCTGCCCCTATCTACTGCGCCGGGACAAGCGCGAAGACGCCGACGTCCTGCGCTTCACCGAGCGCACCCGTGGGGAGAGCCATCGCAATACCCGCGAGCCGGTCAGCGTGGATGTTCAGCGCCTGGCGCTACCCTGGCGTCAGGCCGTGTGCGCGACCGAGGCGCTCTCGGTTGCGTCGCGGCTGGAGGAAAACGCCACGGCCAAGCGCCTGCGCCTGACCCTGGCCAACGGTCACGGGATCGCCGACCTGCTCGGGCAGATCAACGAACCCGTGGAACCGTCCGCATCGACGCCGGACGAACCACTCAATCCGCTCGATGAAAAGCGCCAGCAGCGCGTGCAATGGTGGTTGAAGAGCGCTGCACAGGCGTTCCAGCGACCTCATCACCTGTTCGAGCATCCGGCGATCCTGGCCACGATCAGCGCTATCGAAGCGGTGCATGAGCGCAAGGAGAAGGTCCTGGTGTTCGGTCGCTTCACCGCGCCCATGCGCGCCCTGGTGCGCCTGCTCAACGCCCGGGAAATGCTGCGCAGACTGGACACCGGTGTGTACTGGCCGCAGAGCGTTATCCGCGCCGATGCCACGGATGATCATTGCGAGTGGGCCGCGGTACAGGTTGCCCATTGCCAGTTGCAGCCCCCTCTGGACCTTGCTGCGATCCCCGACCTGCTGGCCCGCCAGTACAACAGCCAGGGCGCGCGCCGCGAGCAATTGCGCCGACGCCTGCTGGAGTGGCTGGATGCGGGGCTGGGCGAACACGAGCAAGTGCCCCGGGCCATGTTCGGATGCCTCAGGGACGCCGAGCTCAACAAGGACCTGGCTGATACAGCCGAGAAGCATCCCGTGGCGCTGTTCACCCGGGCGATCCTCGACCTGACCGGCGATCTGGCCGGATCACCGACCCCCGAGCAAGTCTGCGCGGCCTTCCGCCAGTTGCTGGAGGCTGCCAGCGACCGGTATGCGGACGACAGCGACATCGCCCAGGACGAAGTGGCCTTGCAATGGGAGCCGCTCCTGGCCCGCCTGCAGGATGAATATGCCCACCAAGAGGGTGGCTTCGCCCGCTTGATGTATGGCGGCACCGAGCAGTCCACCCGCCGCCTGTTGCAGATGGCCTTCAATCGCCCCGACAGCTTCCCCCGGGTGCTGGTGGCCCAGTCGGCCGTCGGTCGCGAAGGTCTCAACCTGCACCTGGCCTGCCGCACCGTGATTCTCATGCACCCGGAATGGAACCCCGGCGTGGTCGAGCAGCAGATCGGCCGGGTCGATCGGGTGGGCAGTCACTGGAGTCGCCAACTGGACGAAGCGTTGGAGCGGGATATTTCAGCGGCGGAGCTACCACGCATTGATGTGCATCCGGTGATCTTCCGAGGGACCTACGATGAACATAACTGGCAGGTTTTATTGGACCGTTGGGATGACCTGCGTGCTCAGTTACATGGCGAGGTGATCCCTGCACGAGAGGCTGAGGGAGACTTGGAGTATGAGAAAGTGTTGGCGAATTTGCAGGCTAGCGCGCCTTGCTTTTCTCCGTTACGGCGATAAATACAGACTGTCATCGCGACGATGTGATGGTCAGGATATTGCCCAGATGCTTGTCAGTTTGCGGGCCGCCTCTACACGACAATAATGACGGTTGGGGGCATCCTTTTCAAACCATCCAAAGCATGCCCTCAAATTTGCCCCAAATGTAGCAATTAGCTGGAAGTAAATGGCTATTTGAGGCTAGAAAAAGGCAGAAATGATCAGCTAACAAGCACGTGTGAAGCCCCTAAAGACTTTCAGAGTCGCCAAAAAACAATTTTGACTGAGCTCCCCCGGTGTCAGGACTAGTTGTCGCCTTCGCCCA
>NZ_JAHTBI010000038.1 GCF_019168305.1 Pseudomonas aegrilactucae | reverse complement strand
TGACATCAGTCGCACGCGGTATGCCTCGTGCACCGTGGCATTCAGGGTTTGCGGACCGCTTCGCGCTCGTTCGCTGGCAAGACCAGCTCCCACGCCCTGCGGGCAGAAACCGATATATGCAGGCGCCGAACATCCGCTTCTGGCCGAAGGCCGTGGAGCTGGCTTGCCAGCGAAAGGGCTGCAACGCAGCCCGGCTTCTTACCCTTTGTTGGCCGCCAGGCTGTCCACCAGCATGGCGCTCTGCGCATCACTGGCTTCGATCATCAACTGCTTCAGGCTCTTGTCGAAGCCCGGGAACGGCGCCTCGAAGCTGAACGTGGATTTACCCAGCAAGCCACCCACGTACTGGATGCGCGCCGCATCCCAGCTCACCTGCTTCTGACGGCCCAGGCGCGGATCGCGCAGGAACACCAGTTGCAGCGGGGTAACGCCCGAGGAATCCGCCTTGTCCAGGTCGGCACCGGCCGCAATCAAGGCATTGGCCACGGTCTTGTCACGCTGCGTGATGCAGTAGTGCAAGGCCGTCTGGCCCGCATAGTTCACGGCATTGATGTCCTGGCTGGCAATCAGGCGCTGGCCCAGCTCAGGGCGCTCCTTGGTCAGGCTGTTGCTCTTGCAGAACTCGTGCAGCGCAGTGTTGCCGAACAGGTTGGCGGTCTTGGCGTTGGACAAGGCCAGCAACTGATCAAAGTGCGCGTCGGAGCAACCACGCCAGGAGTTCTTCAGGCACATCATCAGCCGGGTGTTACCTTCCGGGGTGACCTTGAGCGGGTCGGCGCCCAGCCCTACGAGCATGTCGTAGGCGTTCTCGGCCACATAGTGGATCGGCGACTCGTCTTCTGCGATCAACGGCGTGTTCAGGTCCACAGCCGACGCTTGCAGCAGGTACTTGAGCGACTCGACATCCGCCACATAACCCTCACGGGTGGACCTGCCGGCCAGCGCTTCCTTGAGCTTGAAGTGGCTCGGTGGCACGTCGTGGTACGGCACCAGCACCTGCACGTCCAGCTCGCGGTAGATGACCGTCTTGCCGGTATCCTGCCCCGCCGCATAGGTTTCACGTTGCTCGACGGTCTTTTCAGGCCAGTCGGGGTGCACGAAATAGCGGATCGCGTCGCCGTCGCGCTGGCCGTCCTTGTAGGCGGTGGTCTGACGCAGACGATAGGTGCCGTCGTTCAGCAGCACGAACTCTTCTTGCAGGCCGTCCAGTTTGCCCTGGCTGTAGTGCTTGCGCTCCTGCAACTGCCCGGTCTGGTAGTAGGTCTCCTGGACCCCCTCCAGCTGGCCGCTACCGTCCTTGGCGTAGCTGGCGACCACTGCAGGCACCTGCTTGCCATCGACCACGCGCCAGGCCGACTGGGCCAGGGTACGGCCGTTGTGCTTGCTGCCCTCCTCCTGCACCGTGACGATTTCGCGGGTTTGCAGGCCGCTGGCGCAGTCGTACTGGCTTTCGGTCTGCTTGCCGTCACCGATGACAATGCGCTGCTGCGGCTTTTTCTCGGCGCCGGAGCAATAGATCGTGGTGGTGCCGGTCAACTGGCCATCGTCCAGCTGCGCCTCGATGGCCACCGAGCCGTCGGCGTTGTGGGTGACCCAGTCACCCTGCACCTTGCCGTCCTTGACCTTGAACTCGGAAATCAGCGTATCGCCTTCCTTCCAGATGATGGTGCCGGAGACCGGCTCCCTGGTCTTCTTGTCGACATAGATGGCAGTGGGCTTGCCCTTGCTGCCCTTGGAGGTGGTGACCTCGTCCCATTGGTAACTCGACCCGCAGCCGGCCAGCAGTGCGGCAATGCCTGATACAACCAGTACTTTTTTCACAGAACGTCCTTGAGATGGAGTCAGGCGGGGATTACTGAATGCGAGTCAGGGTCATGCTGACCAGTTCGCCACCGTCCAGAACGACCAGACGGTTACCGTTGTCTTCGACGCGTGCGTTCATGACGGCTTCGCCGTCCTTGTTGCGCGCGATGATGGTGTCACCGTCGCGCTCCCATTCGTCGATCTGGTACTTGTCACCCAGCAGGGTGATGTAGTCCTCATCAAGCTCGGCAGTACCGACGTTGCTCTTGAAGCCCATCACGCTGGCCTGCACATTGAACTTGCCTTCAATGGCATCGCTACCACAGCCGGCAAGGGCGGAAAAAAGCGAAGCAAGCAGCAGCGTTTTGACGATTTTCATTACCGAGTCCTTAATGCGAATCTGGTCGTGCACGTACGACAATGGCAATTTCACATCACGCGCCATTACGCGCAAGCTATGACCGTGCACCTTGTAGGAAGTTCAGACAATATTCAATTTTAACTTTTAACTGTAAATATATGTTTTTAAATCATTTTTGTCATTAATCCTCGAATCAACATGATGTTTTTCCTCAGCCCCGCCTTAGCCCCGGTAGTGGCCTATGCTCTGTTGCTTGACCTCAATCAACAGCCTGCCCCCCACACCGGCGCACCCTGCCCTGTGTAGCTCGCCTTCCAGTCCCCTTGCAGGAGCGATGAACATGGCCCTTATGAAAGCCGCAGTCTTTGTCGAAAAGAACCGTATCGTGCTCGACGACAAGCCGATCCCCGAGGTCGGCCCCTCCGATGCCCTCGTTCGCATCACCACCACGACCCTGTGCGGTACCGACGTGCACATCCTGCGCGGCGAGTACCCGGTGGCCAAGGGCCTGACCATCGGTCATGAGCCGGTCGGCATCATCGAAAAACTCGGTGCGCAGGTACAGGGTTTCCAGGAAGGCCAGCGCGTAATCGCCGGCGCCATCACCCCCAGCGGCCACAGCTATGCCTGCCTGTGTGGCTGCGCCTCCCAGGACGGCCCCGGTACCGCGCACGGCTTTCGCGTGGCGGGGGGCTGGAAGTTCGGCAACACCATCGACGGTTGCCAGGCCGAGTATGTGCTGGTGCCGGACGCCATGGCCAACCTGTCGCCGATCCCCGACGGCCTCAGCGACGAGCAGGTGCTGATGTGCCCGGACATCATGTCCACCGGGTTTTCCGGTGCCGAGCGTGGCGGCGTGCGTATCGGCGATACGGTCGCGGTGTTCGCCCTCGGCCCGATCGGGCTGTGTGCCGTGGCAGGCGCCAGGCTGATGGGGGCCACCACCATCATTGGCGTGGACACCGTGCCCGCTCGGCTCTCGGTAGCACGGCAACTGGGCGCTACCCACGTGGTGGATTTCAAGCAAGGCAACGTGGTGGAGCAGATCATGGCCATCACCCAGGGCCGTGGCGTGGATGTGAGCATCGAGGCGCTGGGTACCCAGTCGACCTTCGAGTCGGGGCTGCGCATTCTGCGACCGGGCGGCACGTTGTCGAGCCTGGGAGTGTACTCCAGCGACCTGACCCTGCCGCTGGGCGCCTTTGGCGCCGGGCTGGGCGACTACAGCATCGTCAGCACCCTCTGCCCTGGCGGCAAGGAGCGCATGCGCCGGCTTATGGAAGTGGTGGCAAGCGCCAGCGTCGACCTCAAGCCGCTGGTCACGCACCGTTTCAAGCTCGACGACATCGAGGCGGCCTATGAACTGTTCGCGCACCAGCGCGACGGGGTGATGAAAGTCGCTATCACGCCTTGAGCCCAGGGCTTACGGTTGCGCCCGTGGCAGCCCGCTGTTGAGCACCAGGCTGCCCTCGATCTGCTCGGACAGGTAGTTGACCCCCGCCATCACGCCGATGGTGGGGTTCTGCATCAGCGCCTGCCACTCCTCGTTGAGCGCCACGTTGAGGATCACCCGCAGTTGCTCGACCATGGCCGGGCGTTCGTCCTCGTGCAGCATCGCGCCCACCCCGGCCGCCGCCAGCGAGATCAGCGTGCCGACCGCCTTGCCCACCGCCGCAGCGATTGCGCTGGCTGCCCCGCGCGGCACCAGGGTGGCCTCGAGCTTGACACTGGCACGCTTGGCCACAGACGACAGCCCAGTGTCGGAGGGCGCCTCACCCGCCGCTGTGGCCGCCTTGTGGATCTGCTCGTTCAAGGCCAGGTAGGCCGGCAAGGTCAATAGCGGTTGCGCCGCGCTCAGCTGGTGCAACGAAGCATTGCGTGCAGCCGGCGGGCCGAGGCTGATGGCAGGAATGCGGTTCAGGTGCAAGGCGAACTGATCAGGCGCGGCGCGATAGCGCTGTGCAATGGCCTGCAACTGCTGGCCGAGCAACTGTACATAGAGCTGGGTGGCGCGCTCGCGGATGAGGTCCGGGTTGATTTCCTTGGCCACCGGCTCCAGCACCCGTTCGCGGTACTGCTCCTGCAGGTAGAGTGCCAGCCGGTCCTCGCCGGGTGGGGTCTGCTGGTTCTTGCTGACCTTGTACCAGGCCACCTTCAGGGTCAGCCATTGCTGCGTCCAGTAGCCGGTGAACCAGGGGATGAAATCGGCTTCGGTGCGGGCGTACACCGCGTCTTTCCACACCCTCATCGAACGCCTGGCGTAGTCCTGGGCAGAGCGACTGGCGCCTTCGGAGGCCCCCATGATCTCCCAGTCCACTTGCTGCCAGGCGGCCTGGGACAGCACCACCGGGGGCTGCGCCGGTGGTGGTGGCCGCTTGCCCGCGCAGCCGCTGACGGCCAGCAGCAGCGCGAGGGTGCAGGTTGCGAGCAAGGAGCAATGGTTCACGGTCGTGCCCCGACAGGCGTGGGACTGTTGACCGAGTATAGCGACGCCCCACCCTGCGCGTTGATCAACCGTCGAGCGCCCGATACCCTGTCCTCCCGGCGTAATCACAGACAGACAGCCGCGCTGAGCGTGAACCGAGCGCTGCGCGGCTCTTTACAGGGAAGTCCATGTACTACTGGAACAAAGACAATTTCGAAGGCCTCAGGCACATTGGCGAAACCTACGCGGCCAGAGAGGGGTTTACCGGGTTCTCGCAGTATTGCCTGTTGCGCGAAAAGGGGCTGAAGAAGCCTGCGCTCAAGGCGCTGGACGAGTTTCTGGCGGCCACTCGCAGCCTTGATATGACGCAGCAGAGGGCGGTGGCCTGCGAGATCGCCCACGTGGCCTTTGCCAACGCCAATGCTCACCAGCTCATGGCCTACGCCTTGAGCACCTTTCTCATTGAGGTACTGCGCGCCTGGTGCGACGAGGGGCCGGCGTTGGCCGAACCCTATCGCTGGATGGGCAAGTTGACAGGTGAGTCCGCGTGGCTTCAAGCCGCCCTGGCACACGACCCGCAAGATCAGCTGGCGCTACGGGCATTGGCGCTGGATGAGCTGATGCTGGTCGATCACATGGCCCACCATCTGGAGGAGTCGGTGTTCCTGGGCGATGAGGCCGTGGCGGCACTCAAGCTGGATCACGCCGCCGCCCTGGCGGCGCGGATCGAGTCCGAGAAAACCCGTAACTACCTCGACGAGGAAGTGCGTGAGCTGCGTGAACTGCTGGCTGCGTGGAATACCTATCGAAAGGGGGAACGCAGCATCGGATTTGTAGACTGGTGCGAAGCACAGGGGTTCGGCTTCAGATTTTCCAACGCTTTCTACTACACCCCTTGAGATCGGGAATGGCGGGGCAAGGCCGCGGGGCCCCTACCCGACAATCGCCTTCAACACACCCAGTGACGCCACCCCGATCACCACGGTGGGCAACATCGACAGCCGGCTCGCCGCCGCCACGGTAATCGCCAGCGCACCAGTTGCTCTGGATGCGACGACACAAAGTACGGTGCAATCACCGAGATCAGCACGCACCCCGGCGCGCTCTGCATGACCGCCCGCGCCCGGGGACTCAGGTGCCGATTGCGCAACAACAGAAAACCCAGCACCCGCGTGGCGTAGGTCACCGCGCCCATGCCCACGAACGTCATCAACGAAGCCCAGCCGATCATTGCGCCTCCCCCAACATCCAGGCCGCTGCCATGCCGGCAAAACTGCCTGCCAGCACAAACCACGGGCCGGGCAGCAGCAGGTATACCAGCCCCGCCACCACCAGACTGATCCACCAGGGCCGTGCCGCACGGCAGCCTTTCCACATGCCGCGCAGCAACACCAGAAATACCGCCGGAAATGCCATCGCAAAACCATACGCCTCGATGTTGCCCAGTTTGGGCCCGACCATCGAGCCCAGCACCGCCGACCCCACCCACACCGGGTAGAACGGCAGGCAGGCACCCAGGTAATAAGGGAAGCTGAACGCGTCCTGCGCCGATCGGTCCCTGGCACGTTCCAGGGTCTTGGCGTGATTGACCGCCCAGCCTTCATCGGCCATGAAAAACAGGGCCGGCAGGATCTTGCGCTTGGGCAGGTGCTGGATGAACGGCGCCAGTGCAGCGCCCATGATGATGTGCCGGCTGTTGATCAAGAACGTGATGGCAATGATGGTGAGGATCGGCAACGGTGCGCTCCACAGCTGGATCGCTGCGAACTCCGAGCCACCGGCGAAGTTGAACGCGGTCATCAGCATCACCTCGATGACCGACAAGCCGACCTGGGAGGCCCGCGCCCCCAGCACCAGGGCATACGGGGCCACGGCGAACATCACAGGCACGGCGTCTTTCACGCCAAGCAACACTTCACGCCGGT
This sequence comes from Pseudomonas aegrilactucae, assembly GCF_019168305.1. Taxonomy (GTDB): domain Bacteria; phylum Pseudomonadota; class Gammaproteobacteria; order Pseudomonadales; family Pseudomonadaceae; genus Aquipseudomonas; species Aquipseudomonas aegrilactucae. Next base: position 11,885 of record NZ_JAHTBI010000038.1, on the reverse strand, counting down.
TATCGCTCATTGGGGTCGTTCACATCTGCGGCCAAGGGAAAGGCAGCCAGCTTAGGTGACCGCTCCGGCGCCGTATTGCACGTTTGTGCACGCCCGCCCTGTCACGCCTGCATCTGCAGCCAACGCGCCGGGGTCAGGCCCAGGGCCTGCTGAAAGTGGCGGGTCATGTGGCTCTGGTCGTAGAAGCCGGCACCCAGCGCAGCCTCGATCAGGCTCGCGCCCGCCAGCATCAGCCGACGCGCCTGCTGCAGGCGGCGCTGGGTGATATAGCGATAGGGGCTGGTGCCGTACAACGCACGGAAATCCCGCGACAGGGCAAAGCGCTCGCGGCCGCTGGCCTTCACCAGGTCATCCAGGCAGATGGGCAGCGCCAGGGTGTCGTGAATGAACAGCCGAGCGCGCTCCGCCGCGACGCAATCGAACCGCTGACGACCGCGCCGGCTGCCCGCCACAGTGGCCATTACCTGCACCAGGTCGTAGATCGCATCGTCTTCGGCAAAGGCATCGATGGGGTCGTCCATGCACTGCAACAGTGCCTCGGCCGCCGCAAACAGGCGCGGATCATCGGACTGGCCACCGCTGATGAACGGCAATGCCCTGCCACCCAGCGCCTGCTGCACCAGTGCCGGCTCCAGATAGATCATGCGGTAGAGAAAGCCGGCCTCGGTGCCGGCCTCGCCGTCATGCATTTCGTCGGGGTGCAGCACCATGGTCTGGCCTGGCAGGCTGTGGCGGGTGCTGCCGCGGTAACGAAAGTTCTGCACGCCGGCAAGGGTGCGCCCAATCGCGTAGGTGTCGTGCCGATGCGGGCTGTAGGCGTAACCACCGAAGTAGGCTTCGATGCGCTCGACCTTGCCGGGGTGCGTCGCACGTTGCAACCAGTCGCGGGAAGTGTCGCTAGCCATGGGGATGTCCCTTGCGTGGGGTGGCCAGAATAATGCATCTGCTGGTGCTTTGCCGACCCCGGCATGCTGTTCCCGGCCTTACAGGTAAGGGTGCTCCTGCCCCGGACTGCGATCGAAATGGCGCTTGTACTCGCGGCTGAACCGCGAGGTGCTCTGGTAGCCGACCCGGTGCGCCACCTGCGCCACGCCCAGGCCTTCGCCGATCAGCATCTGCTGCGCCTTGAGCAGGCGCAGGCGCTTGAGGTACTGGATTGGCGAGAGCAGCGTGCAACGCTTGAAGTGCTCGTGAAAGGTCGACGCGCTCATGTTCGCGCACCCGGCCAGCGCCTCGACGCTCAACGGCTCGGCGTAATGCGCGCGCAAGTGGCTGAGGGACGCGGCAATACGCGCAAAATGCCCCTGTTGTTCGACCAGCGCACGCAATACACCCGCCTGCGGCCCACGCAGGGCCACGTACAGCACCTCGCGTACTCGCGCCGCCCCCATCACCCGGCTTTCGAGCGGGTCCTGCAGGCAGCGCAACAGCCGCTCGACGCTCTCGCGCATGGGTGCATCCAGCGCTGCAGAGGTCATGGACTCTGGGGTTTGCGCCACCACCGCCTGGTCCGGCGCCAGGCCCATGCTCTGCACCAGCTCGCCCAGCACCGTGCGGTCGATGGCCACCGACACCCCCAGCAGCGGCTCGTCCTCGGTGGCGAATGTCTCGCACATGAACGGCACCGACAGCGCCTGTACCAGGTAGTGACCGGCACCGTACTCCAGCGTACGCGGGCCGAGCCGGGCCAGCTTGCTGCCCTGGGCCAGGATCATCAGGCTCGGCTCATAGATCTGCGGGCTGCTGGCCACGTAATGCCCCCACGACAGCACCTGCACCTGCGGCAGGTAGGTGTCGACAAAACCGGGGCGCACCGCGAGGGGCTCGATCAGGGAACACAGGGTAGCGTTGGCATCGGCGTGACGGGTGAGTTGCATGGGGTACCGGAGCGGAGGATCGGACACCCGCATCATCGCAGATTGGCCATGCGATGCCACCACACCCCACACGATTCCGGAGGATCAGGCATGACGACCGGAGCATTTCAACAAGGCGCTCCGGTGCACGCCTCAGGACTTGTCTTCAAGCCCGGCCGGTGCCAGGCGCGCCAGCATGCAGTCAAGGCGTGCGGCGGGTTGGCCGGCCATCTCGGCGCGCTCCTTGCGGATCACCGCATTGCGCACCAGCGAACCGCCCAGATAACGCAGCGGCTCCGGCGGGAATGCCTTGCAGGTGCGCCCCACCAGCGCACAGCCACTCCACTCGTCGTTGCGCCCCAGCGCCAGGCTGGCCAGGATGCGCCCGCCCAGGCGGCTGGGGCCGACACCGTTGCCGCTCCAGCCAATGCCATAGTGGATATTGCCCGGCTCGCCCAGGCTGCCGAAGGTCGGCAGGCTGTCGTAGGTGCGGTCGATGGGGCCGGACCAGCTATGGGTAATGTGCACGTCATCCAGCATGGGGTAGGTACGGCGCAGGTCGGCCTCGGCCAGCGCGATGCTCGGCGGGTCGACACTGAACACCGGCCCGATCTTCCCGGCATAGGCAATCGCACCGGTGCCCTTGCCGAAGGCGATGCGCCCGTCCACCGTGGTGCGATAGTAGTCCACCATCAACTGCGAGTCGGTGATCGACTCGGCCCCGGTCCAGCCCATCTGTTGCAGGCGCGTGGCGATGGGCTCGGTGAGCACGATGGAGCTGTTCACCGGCGTGATCAGCCGCGCCAGTTGCGGCAAGGCGGCTGCCCAGGCGTTGGTGGCCAGCACCACCGCGCCTGCGCGAATGCGCGCGTTTTGCGTGCTCACCTGTACCGGCGTGCCAGGCTGGATATCGGTCACGCCGGTATTTTCGGCAATCAGCACCCCTGCCTCCAGGACCACCCGGCGCATGCCGCGCACCAGCGCAGCCGGTTGCACGGTGGCGTTGCTGCGCTCGAACACACCGGCCAGGTGCACCGTGGAGCCAGTGCGGCGCGCCACCTCGGCGGCCGACAGACGCTCGAACGGCGTGACGCCAACACGCTCGCAGGCCTTCAGGGTGGCGTTCCAGGTATCAATGTGCGCCGGGGTGGTTGCCGTCCACAACCAGCCTTTCTGGCGAAAATGCGCATCGATGCGGTGGCGCTGGCAGAACTCGCCCAGCTCGCTGATCGCGAGTTCGGCGCTGTCGCCCAGAAAGCGCGTCTGCTGCGGCGTACAGAAGCTGGCAAGGGTGCCGACCTTGGGCCACCACGACATCACAAAGCCGCCGTTGCGCCCCGAGGCCCCGCCGCCGCAGACGTCCTGCTCCAGCACCAGCACGCGGATGTCCGGCTCATGCTGTTTGAGCGTCAAGGCCGTCCACAGCCCGACGAAGCCGCCACCGACGACCACCACATCGGCCTTGTGCTCGCCCTGCAACGCGGTACCCGCCTGCAGGTTGGGCTCGGCGCTTTGCAGCCAGTAGCTGCGTTTGAGTGGTGCGCTGAGCGTCAGCGAAAAAGCCGAATTCTTGTGCATTGTCGTGTTCTCCGGTTCAGGGTGCTTCGCCCCGCCAGTGTCCAGCCCGGCCAGCGCCCCCCACAATCAGACGCAAACAACATTCACCCCCCGCCTTTCATACGTTGGTATGAAGCATTCAAAGGCCGGCCGCAGGTCGCTACACTGCCAGGCTCACGCCCCACGGAAACTGCGCCCATGGCCCTTGACGTCAGCGACATCCTTGCCCTGCCCGAGCTGCGCACGCGCCTGGTCAGCGGTGCCCAGGGCCTCAAGCGCGCCGTGCGCTGGGCCCATGTGTGCGAACTGGCCGACCCTACCGAATGGCTGGGCGACGGCGACTTGCTGATGACCACCGGCATGGGCATACCGCCCGCGCCGCAGGCTCAGCGCGACTATGTGCAGCGTCTTGCCACGGCGGGCCTGGCGGGGCTGATGATCGGCGAAAACATGCAGGCACCGGAGAACCTCGACGCGCTGCTGCAACACGCTCAGACACTTGGCTTTGCCGTGATGCTGACCCACTACGGCGTACCGTTCGCCGCGGTGACACGGGCGATCGTCGACGCGGGGCGGCAAGAGGAACTTGCCCGGCGCAACGCCATCACGCGGGTGTACGAAAGCGCACGCATGAGCCTCAAGGGGCTGGGCCTGGGTGCACTGCTCAAACGACTGGCAAACGATGTACAAGCACAGCTGACGCTGCTCGATGCGCGCACCCTCGCCCCCTGGCGCCCGGACCTTGCCGGATTAGCGGCGCATCAGCGCGACGCGCTCGCGGCGCGCCAGTGCGAGCTTTCCGGCAACCGCCCGGTGATGCAGCGCCTTGCCCTGGACAGCGGCGAAGTGCTGGTCATGCCGCTGCCCTCGCAGGCCGATTGCCTGCTGGTGGCCGAGGGCGACGGGCTGCTCGACTACGGGCTGCTGCACCATGTGGTCGCGGTGCTGGGTATCGAACTGGAGCGCTTGCGGGTCGACAACGAACGCAACCTGCGGCTGGGTTCCGAACTGCTCGATGACCTGCTGCAGCAACGCCTGCCCGCACACCAGGCGCAGCAGCGACTGGCGGCGTTCGGGATTGCAGCCGAAAATGCCTGTGTGCTGTTGGGGCGTGCCGGTACGGTGGCACCGGCCTCTTGCGACGAAGCGCTGCAGCGCCTGGGCGCGCGGGTGCTGTTGCGGGTGCAAGGGGATGACCTGATCGTGCTCGGTGCCAGCGATTGCGCAGCCCAGGTGCAGTCGCAGGTGCAGGCGCCGCTGGGTGTGAGCAACCCGCTGGGCCACACCGGCCGCTGCCTGGAGGCACTGCGTGAAGCGCGTCTGGCGCTGGCCCATGCCGGCCCCAACCTGCTCACCGTCACCTACGCACAGGCCGGCGCCGCCGCGCCCTGGCTGGCGCAAAGCCTGGACGAGGCCGAACGGACCTTCCGCTCGGTGCTGGGCAGCCTGGCCGATTATGACCATCGCCAGCACACCCAGTTGCTGCCGACCTTGCAGGTGTTCCTGCAGCACAACCGCTCCTGGCTGTTGGCGGCTGCGCAGTTGCACGTGCACAAACAGACGCTGGTTTACCGGGTACGCCGAATCGAGGAAATCACCGGCCGCTCGATGGACAGCACCGAAGACGTCGCCACACTGTGGTTTGCCTTGCGTGCAGCGCACATGGCCGGGCTTGCCTAGGTATCAACGGTTCGCTGCCAGGGCGCGCCGTTGGCAAAACCGTTTTCCATCCACTGCTTGAACGCCAGCGTGGTGGCCGTGGTGAACCGAGCCGATGGTCGCAGCAGGTAGATACCCGAGGCCGAGTCCAGGTGCCAGCCTGGCAGTACCCGCACCAGACCACCCTCGGCCAGGTCCTGATGCATCATCCAGTCGCCCCCGGCCAGGATACCGACGCCGGCGCGCGCAGCGGCCAGCAGCGCCTCATTGTCATTGCTGATCAACGTACCGCGCACCCGCACGCTGTGCTGTGCGCCCTGCCCGGTCAGGCGCCAGTCGGGAAACGAGCGCAGGCCGGTGAAGCCCAGGCAGTTGTGTTGCGCCAGGTCGGCAGGTAGCTGGGGCGCGCCATGGCGTTGCAGGTAGGCCGGGGCGGCGCACAGGATGCGCGTGTGCTCGCACAGCTTGCGCGCCACCAGGCGATTGTCGGCCAGCTCGCCGACGCGGATGGCCACATCGAAGCCTTCGGCGACGATATCGACAAAACGGTCTGAGTAGTCGGCCTCCACCGTCACGTCGGGATAGGCCAGGGAAAAGCCGGCCACCAGCGGGCTGAGCCAACGCCGCCCCATGGCACCGGGCAAGGCCACCCGCAGGCGGCCGCGCACCTGCGCCGCACCGTTGCAGGCTTCCAGCTCTGCGGCATTGATCAGGCTCGCGGCGTGCTGCAGGCGCTCTACCAGGCGCGCGCCCTCGTCGGTGAAACGCAGCTGGCGGGTGGTGCGTTCAACCAGGCGAATACCCAGGCGCTGCTCCAGTGCGGCCAGGCGCTTGGACAGCACCGAGGCATGGCGCTGCAGCACGCGCCCCGCCGCCGCGAACGAGCCGTGTTCATGCAGTGCCAGCAGTGTGGCGAGTTCATCGGCCTGTCGGCTGTCGAAAGGGTCCATCGGTTCGGTCAGCCTCTTGAGCGCGGTTGAAAACTTCAGGGGGTGAGCACGATCGCGCCCTGGGAACGGCCTTGCTCGATGTCGTCGTGGGCCTGGCCCACCTCGGCCAGCGGGTAAGTGCGCCACACCTGCGGGCGAATGATACCCGCCGCCACGGCATCGAGCACATCCCCGGCACGCTGCTGGTACTCTTCGGCACTTGTGGTGTGCGCGGCCAGCGATGGCCGGGTCAGGAACAGCGAGCCCTTGGCGTTGAGCGTGCCGATCTCGACCGCTGCCGGTGCGCCACTGGCTGCGCCGAACGACACCAGGGTGCCACGCGGGCGCAGGCTGTCCAGCGAGGCGTCGAAGGAGATCCGCCCGATCGAGTCATACACCACGTCGACCTTTTGACCCTGGGTAACCTCAACCACCTGTGCGGCAAGCGTGGCGGCGTCGAACACCAGCACCTCGTGGCAACCGGCCGCCTTGGCGCGATCGACGCTCTGCGCCTTGGACACCACACCGATCACGAACGCGCCCAGGTACCTGGCCCACGACACCATCAACTGACCGACCGCGCCGGCGGCGCCGTAGATCAGCACGCGAGTGCCTGGGCCGACCGGGTAGCTGGCCTTGAGCAGGTACTGCGCGGTGATGCCCTTGAACAGCACGGCGGCGGCCTTTTCGAAACTCAGGTTGGCGGGCAGCTTGACCAGCCGGTCGGCCGGGTACAGCCTGGCGCTGGCATAGGCCCCGAGCGGGCCGGTGGCGTAGGCGACACGGTCGCCCACTGCCACTTCGCTCACGCCGGGGCCGATCGCCCTGACCGTGCCCGCGCCCTCGAGGCCCAGAGGGCTGGGTAATGCAATGGGCACTGCGCCTTTGCGCTGGTTGATATCCAGTGGATTGACACCAATCGCGGCCTGTTCGAGCCAGACCTGGCCGGTGCCAGGGGTAAGAACCGTCGACGTGGCAAGGTGCAGCACGCAAGATGCGCCGGTTTCCTGGATGTGTACGGTGGTGACCATGATCAAGCCTCTCGGGCAGTTGGACGTGTCGAGAAAGCCTAATTGGCGCTCCAATTCCCAACAATACAGGCTTGATGCCGAACATAACTGCACCTTGCGCACGAATGACTTAGCCGTTGCGCGCGGCCTCGATAGCGGCGATGTCGATCTTGACCATGTTCATCATCGCGTCGAAGGCGCGTTTGGCGGCGGCCGGGTCGTTGTCGGTGATTGCTTCGGTGAGCGCCCGGGGGGTGATCTGCCAGGACAGGCCCCACTTGTCCCGGCACCAGCCGCATACACTTTCCTCGCCGCCGTTGCTGACGATGGCGTGCCACAGGCGGTCGGTTTCGGCCTGGTCGTCGGTGGCCACCTGGAACGAGAAGGCTTCGCTGTGCTTGAAGAGAGGGCCGCCATTGAGCCCCAGGCATGGGATACCCATGACGGTGAATTCGACGGTGAGCACGTCCCCCTGCTTGCCGCAGGGGTAGTCGCCTGGGGCGTGATGGACGGCGTCGACCGTGCTGTTGGGGAAGGTCTTGGCGTAGAACGTGGCGGCCTCCAGAGCGGTGCCGTTGTACCAGAGGCAAATCGTGTTTTTACTGATCATCTTGGCTCTCCAGAGAAAGGACAGACCTGTGCAGTCTAGTCGCCGTCGCTGGAAGACCGGGTGTGAGCCGTCGCAAAGGCTGTACCGCGTGCGTTGGTTGCTGGCGCTGCGCGCCAGTTCGCCAGCAAGGCTGGCTCCTGCGCCGATCGACTTCTGCCCGAAGGGCGTGGGAGCTGGCTTGCCAGCGAATCGAGCGCGAAGCGGTCGTAAAGCCTGAGTGCACTAGGTATCAGACAGACCGCCTGCGCCTAAATCGACACCAGCACATCACGCTGAGACTCAGCCAGCACATGCTTGGTGACGCTGCCTATCAAAAGCGCCTCAAGCACGCTTTCCCCCTGCTTGCCGACCACGATCAGATCGCACTCAAGCTCCTGCTCCGTCTCCACGATCCGCCAGGCAGCATCGCCGTGCACCACGATTTGCCGCGCATCAGCCAAACCGGCGGCTTCGCTCAACGCCGCCAGTTGCTCCACGGCGTCTTTCTTGATGACATTGCGATAGTGCGCAAGCGTGTCCTGGTCGATATAGGCAAAGCGCATGCTGCCTTCAAAGGGCGCCTCAAACACATGCATCAGTATGATCTCGGCCTGCGGGGCAAGCGTTTTTGCCAGTTCGATAGCCCGCAGCGACGAAGGCGAAAAATCAACCGGCACCAGCACGCGCTGGTATGCCTCGCGCGGTGCCTGCTTGACCACCAGCAAAGGGCACGGCATACAGCTCAGCATTTTGTGCACGGTAGACCCCAGCAACCGGCGAGCCAGGCTCTGCCCCTTGGCCCCACACACCAGCAGTTGGCTGTGCCTGTCATGCACCACACGGGTAATTTCCGTGACCACCGAGCCGGGCACGACCTGTACGCCAGCAGCGATGGCATAACGCTGGAACAGCACGTCTGCCCGTTCGCGAAGGTTTTCGCCGGCACGCTCCAGTACGCGATTCAACAAGTTGTCATCCGCTACCACGACCTGCTTCAGGCGCTCGTAGGGCGCTGGATTGGCAACGTACAACAAGTCCAGCGCTGCCGGCTGCGCAGCGCTCAAGAGGGCGGCCCGCTCTGCCGCATTGCAGGCAGACGTGGACAAGTCGGTGGCAACCAGTATGTGGTTCAGCGTGCTCATGTGAGGCTCCTTGTGCAATATGACGCATAGGGCCATCGTCTCCCGAACCACACACCCCGCAGCTTGATTTGGGTCAAGCCAAACGCGCTGTCAGCAGGGTTGGGCCGCCAGGCGATTACTGACATTGCGCCCCATCACCAGCACCGTGACAAAACCGCAGCCCACCAGCGCCGTGGCCAAACTCAGCAGCACCGAGCTGCCCATCTGGTCGACAATCTGCCCACCGAAGAACGAACCCAACGCAATGATCACCTGAAACAACGCGACGAACAGTGGCATGCCACGTTCGACATCCTTCGGTGCCACCACAAACATCCAGATGCTGGCGCAGGCAGGGAATGCACCAAAGGCGAAGCCCCAGAGCGCGATCAGCATGGCTGCGCCGGTCAAGCCGGTCGCGAAGTACGGGAACAGAGCCGTGCTGACGCCGATCATCAGCGCCACCAGCATCAGCGTGTGACGCACGCTTCGGTTGGCGGCAAAACCGGCGAAAATATTGCCCAGCACCCCGGCCACGCCATACAGCAACAGCAGCGAGCCAATCGTCGGCCCATCGAAGCCGGCACTTTGCTTGAAGAACGGCGCCACATAGGTGTACGCGGCAAAGTGCGCCAGGCCAATCAGCAACACCGCGATCAAGCCCACCCGCGCCTGTGGGTTGATAAACAGCGCCGGCAGGTCACTGATGCGAATGGCCTTGTCCGGGTTGAGCCGCGGCAGCAGGAAAATCTGCGCCAACAGCACCGGGACCCCCACCAGCGCAGTGACCAGGAAGGTCATGCGCCAGCCCATCAGGCCACTCAGCCAGGTGCCTACGGGTACGCCCAGCACAGTGGCCAGGGTCACACCTACCATGATGATCGAGGTGGCCTGGGCTACACCCACGCCCTTGGGGGCCAGGCGGCCGCTGAGGGCAATGGCTGTCGCCCAGAAACCGCCGATGCTGATGCCCAGCAGCACGCGACCGAACAGCAGCAGGTTGAAGTCGCTGGCGTAGGCCACCACGGCGTTGGCGATGATCATGATCAATGTGAGGCCGATCAGCAGATAGCGGCGGTCCATGGCACCAATGCCCACAGACAGCAAGGGCGCGGCGAGTGCGGCCATGATGCCGGGCAGGGTCACCATCAGGCCGGCGTGGCCGGCGCTGATGCCCAGGTCGCTGGCAATATCGTTGAGTACGCCTACTGGCAGGAACTCGCTGGTCACCAGGGCAAAGGCCCCCACAGCGACCGAGAGAATCGCCAGCCACTGCTGTTTGACACTCTGTTGATTATGTTCGGGAAGGCCGCTGGGGGCCTGGCTTGCGCTTGGCATCGTGTTGGGTTCCAAGGGGGAATGTCGCCTGAGACAGGCGCGGGAAGCGGGGAGAATCGGAGGCGATTATACAAGTCGGTTTTGCCGAGCCGACAGGCGAGCCGCTCGATAGTAATCATTAGCGCTATCGATGAAACCTGCGTAGCAGAGCGCTACCGCCAATAGCGTACGCCTGAGGCTGAAGGAACAGGGGCTGATGGGTTACCTACAAATGAAAATATCCCCATGGTCATTTTCCGCCAGCATCCAGGAAAGCGCCTTGTCAACTATGTAATACTCAAAAAAACGACACGCCTCAATAATTTTTGGCACGTTGCACAAAGGCACGGAGAATACGAGTTTTTCTTCATTATCTTCATCTACTATGAACCAGACTTCATCCTTGGTTGAGGGGGCTGCTTCAAGTATGTGCTGATAGCCGGCGTTGTCCGGATAGCTAAGCACCTGCGGCGTGCTGGCCAGTGATGACCACCAGGCTCGAGGCGTCCCGACAATGAACCTTTCTTCAACAAAGGAAATAACCTGTTCTTTGTTTTCGAATTCGGATGATTGCAAACCCATCGCTTTTAGCACATCGGACAACTCCGATCTCAAGCCAGCTTCTTCATCAGCCATAATCCTGTTCACTTTTTTCAGGTCGATGGGTGGGGCACGAGGCCACAGTTCGAGTCACCCGGGCGCACTTCGGCAAAACACCTGCCACAGAGAGGCTTATAACACAAGCAAACAAAAACCAACCTTTCATTATGTAAACTGAAAAGTCATCAACCCTTGCACACTTGGTCGCGCCTTTTCGCTAAACTTTTCATTTAAAAATACATAAACTACCCCATCAGAGAAAATGCCGGCATCGCCTGGAAAACCAATATCAAAATCATCGCCACTCAACATCACACGACACGCCTGCCCCGCCACCGACTCCTTGTCCTGCAACCAAGACACAACACTACAGATCCTTGATCTAAAATCCTTGGAAGACTCAGGCTCCCTGTCGTGCTCAATAAAAACCCTGCGAGGAGGTGTTTGAAACCCGTTGTACGCATCCCTGCTAACACCATCGTTATCATGATAAATAACTACTGAACAATTGTCTCCTTCAGCCGTCAGCCCCTCCCAGTGAAGGAATGTATCCTCCCGACAGTATGGCGAAAACAATGATATCCAGCCTTGAGCGCCAAGTTCCACCCACTCGGCTGGCATGGTCAAAAGATGAAGAAGTGGACGCCCCTCTTTGTCGACTGGCCATTCTATCTCCTGCGCCAATCGGCAACCACCTGCCATGTGAGCTTCAGTTAATTCGACCACTGCCGAACTGACTTTCAAATGCTTCAAAACACGCTCCTTGCTAGCAACAACAATTGTTTTTCAAGAATGCTTTCGATTGCTTGCGCAAACGCTTTGCCTGAGCAGCCCCCATGTGACGCGCTTTATATTTCTGGCTGACTGGTTACTGCCCCTTAGGAGTAGAAGTTCAATGTCAGCACCCAACCATTACCTCCCCTCTTGAAAACATTGACGTGTACCAGTAGCCGTCAACATTTTTTAGCCAATCTCCATTTTTCCCCTTTGAAAGCACCACCAAAGGCTCAAGATCAACACCGTATCGATAAAGCAACGCAACCAGTTCCCGGATATTATTGGTGGTCATTTTCCTTCCATCCAAATTGATATGTAAGCCTCTGCCGACCCCCTACGGATTCTCCCGATCAAGTCCCCCAAATGTGCTGAAAATACGCCCTGACCACCTGATCCGAGCCCACCCCATGAGCCAGATGAGCTTTTCCGACTTCGAATATGCCGGCAAGCGCAAGCAGACACGCCGCGAA
>NZ_JAHTBI010000037.1 GCF_019168305.1 Pseudomonas aegrilactucae | reverse complement strand
GGCCGGAGCCGGGGTAGCGGCAGGCGCGGGAGCAGGCACGACGGCCGCCGGGGCAGCGGGTGCAGCTGCCACAGGTGCGGCCGGGGTGCTTGGGGCCGGGGCAGCGGCGGCAGGCGCTTCAGGCGCAGGCGCGGCATCGGTGGCCCCCGCCTGAGACGGCTCCAGGGCCAGCGGCGTGGTCTGAGCCTGCTGGCCTTCGGCAACGGCCTGGTCTTCGGGCTCATCCAGCGGGTGAATCTGGGTGGTGCCGTCGGCGCTTTCGACTTCGACGTGCTCCATGGCCAGATTCGCCAGGTCCTTGCCGCGCAGGCTGCTCTGGTCCTGCCACCAGAAGAAGCCGCCGCCGATCACCACGATCAGCAGCAACAGGCTGACGATGCGCAAGAGGTTGTGCGACAGGCGCACCGGCTCCTCGATACGCCCCAGCGCGTGCACGTCACTGCCCTGGGCATTGCTGCCGGTGGCCTGGTCGAAGGCCAGCACCAGTTCGGCCTGGTCCATCTCGAACAGCTTGGCGTAGGCGCGGATATAGCCGCGGGCAAAGGTATGCCCTGGCAGCTTGTCGAACGCACCGGTTTCAAGGTTGTTCAGCGAGCTCACGGTCAGGTTGAGCTTGCGGGCCACTTCGGCCTGCGACAAACCCTTGCTTTCACGGGCCTGACGCAAGGTCTCACCGGGATTCTGGCGAGTCGCTGCTGCTACTTCGGGATGCGCCGCTTTCATCATTGCTCCGACAGGTATTGCTGATATTCCGGCGTACCGGGATAAAGTCGTTGTAATTGCACGCCCAGATCGGCGGCCTTGTCAGGTTCTTCGAACACACTCGCCAGGCGCGAACCCAGCAACAGGCTGCGGGGGTTCGGACCGTCCAGCTGACTGAAACGATCGTAGTAGTCGCGCGCCGGCACATAATGCCTGTCTTCGTAAGACAACTCAGCCATTTCGAGCAACGCGCGTGGTTGCTGCTGGTTGAGCCGTAATGCCTTGTGCAGGTGTTCACGCGCCTGCTCGCGCTGACCCAGCTTCAAGGCGGTCAGGCCAAGGTTTTCAAAAACCCGGGAGCGTTCAGGATACAGGGTATCGGCCGCCGCTTGGCGAAACATCTGCTGAGCCTGGGCATACTGCCCCTGCGCATACAGGAAACTGCCGTAGTTGTTGCGGATACGCGCGTCGCCCGGGCGGGCTGCCAGGGCCTTGGCAAAATGCACCTCGGCCAGTGCCGGCTCGTCTTCACGCTGGAACACCAGGGCCAGCGCAGCGTGCGCGGCCGGATCGCGAGCGTCCAGCTCAAGGGCCTTTTTCAACGGCGCCTTGGCGCGCTCGGTCAAACCTTGTTGCAAATACCCCAGGCCCAGTTGCACATAGGCCTGGCGAGCTTCTTCGCGCCCCTTGCCGCTGCTGAGCGGATTGGAACTGCCGCTGCTGACGCAGCCGGCAAGCAGCGTCAGCACGAGGATTGGCAGCGCGGCGCGCAGGCCCATGCCGGCCTCAGTTGCCCGCCGCGCCGTTGTGCGGCATATCGGTATCGGCATTGAGTTGCCGTACGGCGATATAGCGCTCACTGCGGCGCGTGCGGTCCATGACCTGGCCGACCAGCTGACCACAGGCGGCGTCGATGTCCTCACCACGGGTGGTGCGTACGGTGACGTTGTAGCCGGCCTGGTGCAGGTGGTCCTGGAAGCGGCGGATCGCGTTGTTGCTCGGGCGCTCGTAACCGGAGTGCGGGAACGGGTTGAACGGGATCAGGTTGATCTTGCACGGGATGTTCTTGAGCAGCTCGACCATCTCGACCGCGTGCTCGAGCTTGTCGTTGACGTCCTTGAGCAGGGTGTACTCGATGGTGAGCACACGCTTCTCGCCGAGTTCGGCCATGTAGCGCATGCACGACTCGAGCAGCACCTTGAGCGGGTACTTCTTGTTGATCGGTACCAGTTCGTTGCGCAGGGCGTCGTTGGGCGCGTGCAGCGACAGGGCCAGGGACACGTCGATGTGCTTGGCCAACTGGTCGATCATCGGCACCACGCCGGAAGTGGACAGCGTCACCCGGCGCTTGGAGATGCCGTAGCCCAGGTCGTCCATCATCAGGTGCATGGCGGCGACCACGTTGTCGAAGTTCAGCAGCGGCTCACCCATGCCCATCATCACCACGTTGGTGATGGCGCGGTCGATGGTGGCCGGAATGCTGCCGAACGACTTGTTGGCAATCCACACCTGGCCGATCACTTCGGCGGCGGTGAGGTTGCTGTTGAATCCTTGCTTGCCGGTGGAGCAGAAACTGCAGTCCAGGGCGCAACCGGCCTGGGACGAGACACACAGCGTGCCACGCTTGCCCTGGGGGATGTACACGGTCTCGACACAGCTGCCGGACGCCACGCGCACCACCCATTTGCGGGTGCCGTCGGTGGAGATGTCCTCGCTGACCACTTCGGGGCCGCGAATCTCGGCAACAGCCTTGAGCTTTTCGCGCAAGGCCTTGCCGACATTCGTCATGGCGTCGAAATCATCGACACCAAAGTGGTGAATCCATTTCATTACCTGGCCGGCACGGAAACGTTTCTCCCCGATGGTCTCGAAGAATTTTTCCATTTCCGGCTGGGTCAGGCCCAACAGGTTAGTTTTACCAGTCGATGTCGTCATGGATTCACCCTCACTCGTAAGCTGTCGCTTAGCGAGCGGTTACCTCGGTAGCTGCGAAGAAGTACGAGATTTCGCGAGCAGCAGCGGCTTCGGAGTCCGAACCGTGAACGGCGTTGGCGTCGATCGACTCGGCGAAGTCGGCACGGATGGTACCGGCAGCCGCTTCTTTAGGGTTGGTGGCGCCCATCAGCTCACGGTTCAGCGCGATGGCGTTTTCGCCTTCCAGAACCTGTACAACGACTGGGCCGGAGATCATGAAGGCAACCAGATCACCGAAGAAGCCGCGCTCTTTGTGCTCGGCGTAGAAGCCTTCGGCTTCGGCCTTGGACAGTTGCTTGAGTTTCGAGGCAACGACGCGCAGGCCGGCTTTTTCGAAACGGGTGGTGATCTCGCCGATCACGTTTTTAGCAACGGCGTCAGGCTTGATGATGGAGAACGTACGTTGAACAGCCATGGTGTAACTCCAGAAACAGTAAGTGAAGCGAAAAATTAAACCCGCGAATTATACGCGGGTTCCAGGGGATTGCCTAACCTGCCGAGTGCGCTCAGTCGGCTTCTTCGATCCAGGCGGCCTGAATGGCTTCAAGCACCTTCTCGCCACCGCGGGTCGGATCGTCGCTGAATTCAGGCAGGGCCTGCACCCAACGGCTCAGATCGACGAAATTCACGTAGCGAGGATCGACGTCCGGCTTGCTTTCGGCAAGCTGAATTGCAATTTCAAGTACATCAACCCATTTCAGGCTCATGACAGCTCCATCGGTCAGTGCGGCGCTTCGGCGGCGTGGTTGAGCGAATACTTCGGAATCTCGATGGTCAGGTCGTCTTCGCCGACGATCACCTGGCAGGCCAGGCGTGACTGGCGCTCCAGGCCCCAGGCCTTGTCGAGCATGTCTTCTTCCAGCTCGTCGGCCTCCTCCAGCGAATCGAAGCCTTCACGCACGATGCAGTGGCACGTGGTGCAGGCACACACGCCGCCGCATGCGCTTTCCATCTCGATATGGTGCTCGTGCGCCAGCTCCAGGATGTTGGTACCCGGCGCCACCTCCACCACCAGCCCCTCGGGGCAGAATGTCTCGTGGGGCAGAAAAATCACCTGCGGCATCAGTTATTCCTCGATCTCATTCAGGTTGCGCCCGGCCAAAGCGGCTTTTACCGTCGAATCAAGGCGACGGGCGGCAAAGGCATCGGTCACTTGCGACAGACGCTTGGTCTGCTGCTCGATGGCGGCGCCATCGGTACCGCTCATCAAATCACGCAAGTCTTGCATCTGTTGCTCGATCGCCAGGCGCTCTTCGGCGTCCAGCAGGCGTTCGCCATCGGCATCCAGCGCGCCCTGCACCGCTTCGAGCAGGCGCTCGGCGTCGACCTGGTGCTCGCGCAGCTGGCGCGCCACCTTGTCGTGGCCGGCATGCTCGAAGGAGTCCTTGAGCATGCGGGTGATCTCGCCGTCGGTCAGGCCGTAGGACGGCTTGACCTGAATGCTCGACTCCACCCCCGAACCCAGCTCGCGCGCCGAAACACTGAGCAGGCCGTCGGCGTCCACCTGGAAGGTGACGCGGATCTTCGCCGCACCGGCGACCATGGCCGGGATGCCGCGCAATTCGAAACGTGCCAGCGAGCGGCAGTCGCTGATCAGCTCGCGCTCACCCTGCAGCACGTGGATCATCATGGCCGACTGACCGTCTTTGTACGTGGTGAATTCCTGGGCACGCGCGACCGGGATGGTGGTATTGCGCGGAATCACCTTCTCCATCAGCCCGCCCATGGTCTCCAGCCCCAGCGACAGCGGGATCACGTCGAGCAGCAGCAGTTCGCCGCCGTCACGCTTGTTGCCGGCCAGGGTGTCGGCCTGGATCGCGGCGCCAATGGCCACGACCTGGTCCGGGTCGATCTCGGTCAACGGGGTACGGCCGAACAGCGCGCCTACCGCCTCACGCACACGCGGCACGCGGGTGGAACCACCGACCATGACCACCGCCTCGACTTCATCCAGCTCGATGCCGCTGTCGCGCACGGCGCGACGACACGCCTTGAGGCTGCGCGCCACCATCGGCTCGATCAGCGCGTCAAAGCCGGCACGGGTCAGCTCGCCCTGCCAGGCGCCATGGCCAACGGACACGGCATCACGCTCGGTCAACGCTTCCTTGGCCGCGCAGGCGGCCTGCAGCAACTGACGCTGGGTGCCAGGGTCGAGATCGGCAGACAGGCCCGCCTGCTCGATGATCCAGCCCGCGATGGCATGGTCGAAATCATCGCCGCCCAGGGCGCTGTCGCCACCGGTGGCCATGACCTCGAACACGCCGCCGGTCAGGCGCAGGATCGAAATATCAAAGGTACCGCCACCCAGGTCATAGATGGCCACCACGCCTTCGGCGTTCTGGTCCAGGCCATAGGCGACCGCCGCAGCGGTGGGTTCGTTGAGCAGGCGCAGCACGTTCAGGCCGGCCAGACGCGCAGCGTCCTTGGTGGCCTGGCGCTGGGCATCGTCGAAGTACGCCGGCACGGTGATGACCGCACCCACCAGCTCGCCACCCAAGGTGGCTTCAGCGCGCTGGCGCAGCACCTTGAGGATGTCGGCCGAGACTTCCACCGGGCTTTTTGGACCCTGCACGGTATCGATGAACGGCATGTGCGACTCGCCGCCAACGAAGTGGTACGGCAGCTGCTCGCCCAGTTGCTTGACGTCGGCCAGGCCACGCCCCATGAGGCGCTTGACCGACAGCACGGTGTTGAGCGGGTCGCGGGCAGCGGCGTCGCGGGCGCTGTAGCCGACGTCGAGATGGTCGGCGTGGTAGCGCACCGCGGACGGCAGGATGACGCGACCTTCGGTATCGGGCAACGGTTCGGAAATGCCGCTGCGCAGTGCAGCGACCAGCGAATTGGTGGTGCCAAGGTCAATGCCCACGGCCAGACGGCGCTGATGGGGCTGAGGCGTCTGACCGGGTTCGGCGATCTGCAGTAGGGCCATGCTTATCTGGTACCAGGGGTGACGCCAACGGCGCCACCGGGTTAATCGTCGAGGCGCTCTTCCAGCTGGCGCACTTCATAGGCGAGCTTGTCGAGAAACTGCATGCGGCGCATCAGGCGCTCGGCCTGTTCGCGCTGCGCAGCATCATCCCAGCAGGCGGCGAAGTCCTCGTTGAGTGCGTCCTGGGCGACCTTCAGGCGGCGCTTGAACGCGGCCACGCCGTCGAGATCGGCGCTGTCCTGCAGGTCTTCGAGTTCTTCGCGCCATTGCATCTGCTGGAAGAGGAACTCGGGATCGTGGACAGTGACTTCCTGCGGCACCTCATGACCACCGATCGCCAACAGGTAACGCGCCCGCTTGGGTGCGCTCCTGAGGGTCTGGTAGGCATCGTTGAGGCCGGCCGAACGCTCCAGCGCCAGGCGCTGCTCACGCTCGGAAGCATCCGCAAAGCGATCCGGATGGACCTCGCGGGCCAGCTCGCGGTAACGCACGGCCAGCGCATCGAGGTCCAGGCGAAAGCCAGGTTGCAGGTCAAACAGGGCGAAATGACAAGGAGTACCCACGCGCAGCCTCAGACGTTGAAGCTTTCGCCGCAGCCACACTCACCGCGCACGTTGGGATTGTTGAACTTGAAGCCTTCGTTCAACCCTTCCTTGACGAAATCGAGCTCGGTCCCGTCCAGGTACACCAGGCTTTTTGGGTCGATGATCACCTTGACGCCGTGACTTTCGAACACCTGGTCCTCGCTGTCGGGTGCGTCGACGAACTCCAGCACATAGGCCAGGCCCGAGCAGCCGGTGGTGCGAACGCCCAGGCGAATGCCGTCACCCTTGCCGCGTCCGTCGAGGGAGCGCCGCACATGGTTGGCGGCGGCTTCTGTCATGCTGATAGCCATCGAGACTCCTTAACCTGCAACAGGCGAACTTAGAGCAAACCTTTCTTCTGCTTGTAATCGCGCACGGCCGCCTTGATGGCGTCCTCGGCGAGTACCGAGCAGTGGATTTTCACCGGCGGCAACGCCAGTTCTTCGGCCAGCTGGGTGTTCTTGATGGTTTCGGCTTCGTCCAGGGTCTTGCCCTTCATCCACTCGGTGGCGAGGGAGCTGGACGCGATGGCCGAACCACAGCCATAGGTCTTGAACTTGGCGTCTTCGATGACGCCCTGCTCGTTGACCTTGATCTGCAGGCGCATCACGTCACCACACGCCGGGGCGCCGACCATGCCGGTACCGACATCCGGGTCTTCGGCATTCATCTTGCCGACGTTGCGTGGGTTTTCGTAGTGGTCGATGACCTTTTCACTGTAAGCCATGGTGCTATTCCTTCCTCATCAGAGAGCCGCTCTTGCCGGCGACTACTTAGTGCGCAGCCCACTCGATCTTGGAGATGTCGACGCCGTCTTTGAACATATCCCACAGCGGCGACAATTCGCGCAGCTTGGTCACTGCCTCGCAGACTTTCTGCGCGGCGTAGTCGATTTCTTCTTCGGTGGTGAAGCGACCGAAGGTGAAGCGGATCGAGCTGTGCGCCAGTTCGTCGTTGCGGCCCAGGGCGCGCAGCACGTAGGACGGCTCGAGGGATGCCGAGGTGCAGGCCGAACCCGAAGACACTGCCAGGTCCTTGAGGGCCATGATCAGCGACTCGCCTTCAACGTAGTTGAAGCTCAGGTTCAGGTTGTGCGGGATGCGCGCAGTCATGCTGCCGTTGATGTACAGCTCTTCAAGGTTTTCGACCTGCTGGTAGAAGCGGTCGCTCAGGGCCTTGATGCGCACGTTCTCGCTGGCCATCAGTTCCTTGGCGATGGCGAAGGCTTCGCCCATGCCGACGATCTGGTGGGTAGCCAGGGTGCCCGAACGCATGCCGCGCTCGTGACCGCCGCCGTGCATGGTGGCTTCCAGACGTACGCGCGGCTTGCGACTGACGTACAGCGCGCCGATCCCCTTGGGGCCGTAGGTCTTGTGCGCCGAGAACGACATCAGGTCGACCTTCAGCTTCTGCAGGTCGATCTCGACCTTGCCGGTGGACTGCGCCGCATCGACGTGGAACATCACGCCGCGCGAGCGGGTCAGTTCACCGATGGCGGCGATGTCGTTGATGGTGCCGATTTCGTTGTTCACGTGCATGATCGAGACCAGGATGGTGTCTTCACGCAGGTTGGCTTCGATCATGGCCGGGGTGATCAGGCCGTCGGCGCCGGGCTCGATGTAGGTGACTTCGAAGCCTTCACGCTCCAGCTGACGCGTGCTGTCCAGGACCGCCTTGTGTTCGATCTTGGAGGTGATCAGGTGCTTGCCCTTGGTGCTGTAGAAGTGCGCGACACCCTTGATTGCCAGGTTGTCGGACTCGGTGGCACCGCTGGTCCAGACAATTTCCCGCGGGTCGGCATTGACCAGGTCGGCGACCTGGCGGCGAGCGTTCTCGACCGCTTCTTCGGCCTTCCAGCCAAAGACGTGGGAGCGCGAGGCCGGGTTACCGAAGTTCCCGTCGACCAGCAGGCAATCGCTCATCTTCTGGGCGACACGCGGGTCGACCGGAGTGGTCGCGGAGTAATCGAGGTAAATCGGCAACTTCATTGAAAATCTCCTATCAGGCGGGCTCATCGCGCTGGCGAAACGGTCATTCGACGGCGGATGTCTCAATCTTGTCCAGATACGGTGTCCGGCCTGCGATTCGACGCAGGTCCTGACGCTGGGCGACTTCTTGCACTTCACGGCGAGTCACAAGGTCAGCCAGGCTGATACCGCTCAGAAATTCGTGAATCTGCTGGCTGAGGTCACACCACAAGTGGTGGGTCAGGCAGGTATCGCCGGCGTGGCAATCACCCAATCCTTGGCAGCGCGTAGCGTCGACCGATTCGTTGACCGCATCGATCACCTGGGCCACCTGGATGCTTTCCATCACACGCGACAGCTGGTAGCCGCCGCCTGGACCGCGCACGCTGGAAACCAGACTGCTGCGACGCAGCTTGGCAAACAGCTGCTCCAGATAGGAAAGAGAGATACCTTGGCGCTCAGAGATGTCGGCCAGGGACACCGGCCCGTTTTGCGCGTGCAACGCCAGGTCGAGCATGGCAGTCACGGCGTATCGGCCTTTTGTAGTCAGTCGCATGGCTATTTGGTACCACGGGAGTTACGGGATGTGTGCGAGTATGCGATTCCCGAGCATTTAAGTCAACTATAAGACCTAGCGCTTTAGTCGGGATTGCGCCTGAGAGGCGGCGCAGAGTGTAGCAAACTCGGGCGTGCCTGCACACGCCCTTCTGTCAATGCGTCGACGCGTCGCTACGCGCGTCGGCCTTCACCTCGGCGAAGTCTTCGTCGCGCAGGGCCGGCAGCTCCTTGGCGCAGTAGTCGCTGCCCAGGTTCTTCAGCGCGCCACACATGTCCTCCAGGCGCCCGTCGACCGCCTGCAGGTGGTCGAGCAACTGGCCGATGGCGCGGGCCACCGGGTCGGGCATGTCTTCGCTGACGCCGTAGGCATCGAAGCCGATCTTCTCGGCCATGGCCTTGCGTCGCGCTTCCTGCTCGGCATCGGACTTGACGATGATGCGCCCCGGAATGCCCACCGCCGTGGCACCGGCAGGCACCGCCTTGGTGACCACCGCATTGGAGCCGATCTTGGCCCCCGCACCCACGGTGAACGGGCCCAGCACCTTGGCACCGGCGCCCACCACCACGCCATCCTCTAGGGTGGGGTGACGCTTGCCCTTGTTCCAGCTGGTGCCGCCCAGGGTCACACCCTGATAGAGGGTGACGTCGTCGCCGATCTCGGCGGTTTCGCCGATCACGATGCCCATGCCGTGGTCGATGAAGAAACGTCGCCCCACCTTGGCGCCGGGGTGGATCTCGATACCGGTCATCCAGCGACCGAAGTTCGACACCAGCCGGGCCAGCCACTTCCAGTCGCGCACCCACAGTGCGTGTGCCGCGCGGTGCAGCCAGATCGCGTGCATGCCCGGGTAGCAGGTCAGCACCTCAAAGGCATTGCGCGCCGCCGGGTCACGGTGGAAAACGCTTTGGATATCTTCACGCAGACGCTCGAACATTTACTGATCCTTCCGCTTGTGCGCATCGCCCCGGGCCGTTTTCTGGGTTTCGGTGAGGATGCCGCGCAAAATACTGATTTCCGATCGACTTACCGAGCTGCGCCCGTACAGGCGGCGCAAGCGCGGCATCAGGTGCTTGGGCTTGGTCGGGTCGAGAAAGCCGATGTCCACCAGGGTGGACTCCAGGTGCTGGTAGAACAGCTCCATTTCATCCATGGTCGCCAGCTCCGCGCTGCGCACCGAGGCCACTTCGACCTTCTCCACCTTCAACGCCTGCCCTTCGGCTGCCAGCCAGGCCATGCGCACTTCGTACGCCAGCACCTGGACCGCGGCCGCCAGATTCAGCGAACTGAAATCCGGGTTGGACGGGATGTGCACGTGATAGTGACATCGCTGCAGTTCTTCGTTGGTCAGGCCGGCGTACTCACGACCGAACACCAACGCCACCTCGGCACCCTCCCCGGCCTGCTCCACGGCCTTGGCGCCGCATTCGCGCGGGTCGAGCATCGGCCAGGGGATGCGCCGGTCACGCGCACTGGTGCCCACCACCAGGGTGCAGCCGACCAGGGCGTCTTCGAGGGTGGCCACCACCTGCGCACCGGCCAGCACATCGTCGGCACCGGAGGCGCGTGCGCTGGCGTCATGGGAAGGGAAATCCTGCGGGTCGACCAGCACCAGGCGCGACAGCCCCATGTTCTTCATGGCGCGCGCAGCCCCACCGATATTGCCGGGGTGGCTGGTATTGACCAGGACAACACGAATATTTGGCAGCACGGGCAGGGGCTCACAGACACGGAAAGAGGGGGAGCAAATATTACAGAAGCGACCGACTTTACGCTATGAAAGCAAATGTCGCCCTTCTTCACGGAAAGTTTTCTGCTAGAATATTCGGCTTTCTTTAACGACCCAGGTGAAACGTCCATGCAGCCCATGCTGAATATCGCGCTGCGCGCCGCCCGCAGCGCCAGTGAATTGATTTTCCGCTCCATCGAGCGCCTGGATACCATCAAGGTAGATGAGAAAGACGCCAAGGATTACGTCTCCGAAGTCGACCGTGCGGCAGAAAAAGTCATCATTGACGCCCTGCGCAAGGCTTACCCGAACCACTCCATCTACGGCGAAGAAACCGGCCTGCACGCTGGCAGCGGCGAAGACGGCAAGGACTACCTGTGGATCATCGACCCGCTCGATGGCACCACCAACTTCCTGCGTGGCGTACCGCACTTTGCCGTGAGCATCGCGTGCAAATACCGTGGCCGCCTGGAACACGCCGTGGTGCTGGACCCGGTCCGCCAGGAAGAATTCACCGCCAGCCGTGGCCGTGGCGCCCAGCTCAATGGTCGTCGCCTGCGCGTCAGCGGCCGCACCAGCCTGGAAGGCGCCCTGCTGGGTACCGGCTTCCCGTTCCGTGACAACCAGATGGATGGCCTGGACAATTACCTGGGCATGTTCCGCGCCCTGGTTGGCCAGACTGCCGGCATCCGCCGCGCAGGCGCCGCGAGCCTGGACCTGGCCTACGTGGCTGCCGGTCGCTACGACGCCTTCTGGGAGTCGGGCCTGAGCGAGTGGGACATGGCCGCGGGCGCGCTGCTGATTCAGGAAGCGGGCGGGCTGGTGAGCGACTTCACCGGTGGCCACGATTTCCTCGAGAAGGGCCACGTGGTTGCCGGCAACATCAAATGCTTCAAGGCGGTACTGACGGCGATCCAGCCGCACCTGCCGGCTACGCTGAAGCGCTGAGTTTCAGGTGGGCAAAAAAAAGCACCCTTCGGGGTGCTTTTTTTGTGGCTGACTGCAAGACCCTGCCCACCAGAACGACGACGATCCCTGTGGGAGCTGGCTTGCCAGCGAATGGGCTGCAAGGCAGCCCCAGCCATCCTCACTGCCCAGGCTGCGCCTGCGTCAGCACCAGCTTGCCATTCTCGTCCAGCGGGATCTGCGAGCCTGGATCACGGTCCATGCGCACCTGCCCCACCTTGTCGCCGATCGAATACTTCACGTCATACCCCACCACTTTCTCGCTCAGGTCATTGACCGTGTTGCAGCGGGTTTGCGTGGTGGTGTAGGTATCGCGGTTCTGCATGCCTTCCTGCACCTTGTTGCCGGCATAGCCACCACCGACCGCACCGGCCACCGTGGCGATCTTCTTGCCGTTGCCGCCACCAATCTGGTTACCCAGCAAGCCACCCGCCACCGCACCCAGCACGGTACCGGCAATCTGATGCTGGTCCTTGACCGGTGCCTGGCGCGTGACCGCGACATCCTTGCAGACTTCCCGTGGTGTCTTGATGGTTTGCTTGACCGGCTGCACACCTACCACCTGCGCGTATTCCGGCCCGCCCTTGACCAAGCTGTAGGTAGCAACAGCACCTCCGGCAGTTACACCGACAGCACCCAGTACCGCACCCACCAGCATCGACTTGTTCACGTGAACCTCCTGATTTACCAGCGGGTCCATGCCCGCGCTTCTCCCAGCCTTGGAGCATGAAAAAAGGCGCGAGTTCAATACTCGCGCCTTCTTCAGGACCAGCGGGACAGCAATCAGGCGTTATGGACGCTCGTCCACACCTTCAGCCTTGACCGGTGGAATCAGGTCTTCGCTGTTCAGGTTCAGCCAGATCAGCACCACGTTGGCAATGTAGATCGACGAGTAGGTACCCGCCATCACACCGATGAACAGTGCCAGCGAGAAGCCCCACAGGTTGTCGCCGCCGAAGAACAGCAGCGCCGCGATCGCCAGCAAGGTGGACACCGAGGTGGCCACGGTACGCAGCAGGGTCTGGGTGGTCGAGACGTTGATGTTCTCGATCAGCGAGGCCTTGCGCATCACGCGGAAGTTCTCACGCACCCGGTCGAACACCACGATGGTGTCATTGAGCGAGTAGCCGATGATCGCCAGCACCGCCGCCAGCACCGTCAGGTCGAAGGTGATCTGGAAGAACGACAGGATACCCATGGTCACGACAACGTCGTGCACCAGCGACAGGATCGCGCCCACCGCGAACTTCCACTGAAAGCGGAAGGCCAGGTAGATCATGATGCCGCCCAGCGCCAGCAGCATGCCCAGGCCGCCCTGGTCACGCAGCTCCTCACCTACCTGCGGGCCGACGAACTCGACACGCTTGACCACGGCCGGGTTGTCGGTGCTGATCTTCTGCAGGGCCTCGGAGACCTTGTTGCCCAGCATCGGGTCATCACCCGGCATGCGCACCAGCAGGTCGGTGGTAGCACCGAAGCTCTGCACCACGGCCTCGTGGAAGCCGGCGTTGACCAGCTCCTCACGTACCTGGCCCAGGTTGGCCGGACGCTCGTAGGTCAGCTCGATCAGCGTACCGCCGGTGAAGTCCAGGCCAAAGTTGAGCCCTTTGTAGAACCAGCTGAACAGTGCCAGCACAGTCAGCAGCAGGGTGATGCCGAACGCGACGTTGCGCACACCCATGAAGTTAATGGTACGTAACATGGCAGCCCCTTATACCCACAACTTCTTGATGTCCCGCCCGCCGCAGGTCAGGTTGACCATTGCGCGGGTGACCATGACGGCCGTGAACATCGAGGTGAAAATCCCGAGGGACATGGTAACCGCGAAGCCCTTGACCGGACCGGTACCCATGGCGAACAGGATGCCGCCCACCAGCAAGGTGGTCAGGTTGGCATCGACGATCGCGGTATAGGCACGGTTGAAGCCTTCGTGGATGGCGCGTTGCACCGACATGCCATTGGCCAGCTCTTCACGTATGCGCGAGAAGATCAGCACGTTGGCGTCGACCGCCATCCCCATGGTCAACACGATGCCGGCGATACCCGGCAGGGTCAGCGTAGCCCCCAGCAGCGACATCAGCGCCAGCAGCAGCACCATGTTGCCCGCCAGGGCGATGGTGGCGATCAGGCCGAAAGCACGGTAGATAGCCATGATGAACAGCGAGACGAACAGCATGCCCCACAGCGATGCATCGATACCCTTGGTGATGTTGTCGGCACCCAGGCTCGGGCCAATGGTACGTTCTTCGGCGAAGTACATCGGCGCGGCCAGACCACCGGCACGCAGCAGCAGGGCCAGCTCGGACGATTCGCCCTGGCCGTTCAGGCCGGTGATGCGGAACTGGCTGCCCAGTGGCGACTGGATGGTCGCCAGGCTGATGATGCGCTTCTCTTCCACGAAGGTCTGCACCGGTACGTCTTTCTCGACACCGTCGACCACTTGCTTGGTATAGCGGGTGATCGGACGCTGCTCGATGAAGATCACTGCCATGCTGCGACCGACGTTGCTGCGCGTGGCGCGGCTCATCAGCTCGCCGCCGTGGCCATCCAGGCGGATGTTCACTTGCGGACGGCCTTGCTCGTCGAAGCTGGCCTGGGCGTCGGTCACCTGGTCACCGGTGATGATCAGGCCACGCTCGACCGCAGCGGCCGGACGACCGCCTTCACGGAACTCGAAGGACTCGGTGGTGGCCTTGGACGCACCCGGCTCGGCCCCCAGACGGAACTCCAGGTTCGCGGTCTTGCCCAGGATACGCTTGGCTTCGGCGGTGTCCTGCACGCCTGGCAGCTCGACCACGATGCGGTTGGCACCCTGGCGCTGAACCAGTGGCTCGGCTACACCCAGCTCGTTGACGCGGTTACGTACCGTGGTCAAGTTCTGCTTGATCGAGTATTCACGGATTTCCGCGACCTTGGCCGGGGTAATCGCCAGACGCAGCACCGACAGGCCATTACGCTCGGTGGTGGTCAGCTCGAAATCGTTGAAATTCTTGCGGATCAGGCTACGGGCCTGTTCGCGGGATTCGTTGTCGGAGAAGCCCAGCTGAATGCCACCTTCCTGCTGAGGCAGGCTGCGGTAGCGCACACGCTCTTTGCGCAGCAGGCTTTTGACTTCACCCTCATACACCTTCAGACGCGCCGCCATGGCCTTGTCCATGTCCACTTCGAGCAGGAAGTGCACACCACCGGAAAGGTCCAGGCCCAGCTTCATCGGGCTTGCGCCCAGGTTGCGCAGCCATTGCGGAGTGGTCGGGGCCAGGTTCAGTGCAACCACGTAGTCGTCGCCCAGTGCCTTGCGCACAACGTCCTTGGCTGGCAGTTGATCTTCCTGCTTGGCCAGACGCAGCAGTGCGCCCTTGCCGCTCTCACCCAGGCTTGCACCTTTGACCGCGATACCGGCGTCGGTCAGTGCCTTGCTGGCGCGGTCCAGATCGGCCTGGCTGACTTGCAGTGCCGTGCTGTTGCCGCTGACCTGAATTGCCGCATCGTCAGGATAGAGGTTGGGAGCGGAATAAATAAAACCGATCGCCAGTACCACCAGGATCAGTGCGTATTTCCATAGAGGATATTTGTTCAGCATCACGCCGCCCGTTCAAGACGCGGGGCGCCTTGCGCGCCCCGTCGATTAAAAAAATCTGAAACTTAGATCGCTTTGAGCGTGCCCTTGGGCAGGGTCGCGGCAATCGCGCCCTTCTGGAACTTCAGTTCGACAGTGTCGGACACTTCCAGCACAACGAAATCGTCGGCCACTTTGACGATCTTGCCGGCGATACCGCCGTTGGTGACAACTTCGTCACCTTTTTGCAGGTTGCTCAGCAGGTTCTTCTGCTCTTTGGCGCGTTTGGCCTGTGGACGCCAGATCATCAGGTAGAAGATGACCAGGAAACCGACCAGGAAAATCCACTCGAAGCCGGTACCGGCTGGGCCGGCAGCAGCGGCTGGGGCTGCGGCGTCCGCGTAAGCGGCAGGAATCAGAAAGCTCATTTAGCACTCCAAGTTGCAAGTTGTTGTACGTATCAGGTTCGACAGAACATCAGTCCAAGGGCGGCACAGGCAGCCCGCGCTTGGCGTAAAAGGCGTCGACAAAGGCGGCCAATGTACCCTGTTGAATAGCCTCGCGCAAACCAGCCATAAGGCGCTGGTAATGCCGCAAGTTGTGGATGGTATTCAACATGCTGCCCAACATTTCGCCGCATTTATCCAGGTGATGCAGATAGGCGCGGGAGAAGTTCTGGCAGGTGTAGCAGTCGCAGGTCGAGTCCAGTGGCGAATCATCGTGGCGATGGAACGCGTTACGGATTTTAAGCACCCCGGTATCGACGAACAGATGACCGTTGCGCGCGTTGCGCGTGGGCATCACGCAATCGAACATGTCGACGCCGCGGCGCACACCCTCAACGAGATCTTCCGGCTTGCCTACCCCCATAAGGTAACGAGGTTTGTCAGACGGCATCATGCCCGGCAGGTAGTCCAGCACCTTGATCATTTCGTGCTTGGGTTCGCCTACCGACAGGCCGCCAATGGCCAGGCCGTCGAAGCCGATCTTGTCCAGGCCTTCGAGCGAGCGCTCGCGCAGGTGCTGGTGCATGCCGCCCTGCACGATGCCGAACAGCGCCGCGGTGCTGTCACCGTGGGCATTCTTGGAACGCTGGGCCCAGCGCAGCGACAGTTCCATGGAGATGCGTGCCACGTCTTCATCGGCCGGGTACGGGGTGCACTCGTCGAAAATCATCACCACGTCCGAGCCCAGGTCGCGCTGCACCTGCATCGACTCTTCCGGGCCCATGAACACCTTGGAGCCGTCGACCGGCGAGGCGAAGGTCACGCCCTCCTCCTTGATCTTGCGCGTGGCGCCCAGGCTGAACACCTGGAAGCCGCCGGAATCGGTGAGGATCGGGCCCTGCCACTTCATGAAGTCGTGCAGGTCACCGTGGGCCTTGATCACCTCGGTGCCTGGGCGCAGCCACAGGTGGAAGGTGTTGCCCAGAATCATCTGCGCGCCGATGGCCTCGATGTCGCGCGGCAGCATGCCCTTGACCGTGCCATAGGTGCCCACCGGCATGAAGGCCGGGGTTTCGACCACGCCACGGGGGAAGGTGAGGCGGCCGCGACGGGCTTTGCCGTCGGTGGCCAGCAACTCGAAGGACATACGACAGGTGCGACTCATGCTTGATCCTCGGGCCCGCGTGGCGCCGGATTGCGGGTGATGAACATCGCATCACCGTAACTGAAGAAGCGGTAGCCGTTTTCCACCGCTGCGGCATAGGCAGCCATGGTTTCGGGGTAACCGGCGAAGGCCGAAACCAGCATCAGCAGCGTGGATTCGGGCAAATGGAAGTTGGTGACCAGGGCATCGACCACGTGGAACGGGCGGCCCGGGAAGATGAAGATGTCGGTATCGCCGCTGAACGGCTTGAGCGTGCCGTCGCGCGCGGCGCTTTCCAGCGAGCGCACGCTGGTGGTACCGACTGCGATCACCCGGCCACCGCGTGCGCGGCAGGCGGCCACGGCGTCGACCACATCCTGGCCCACTTCGAGCCACTCTTTATGCATGTGGTGGTCTTCGATGCGCTCCACGCGTACAGGCTGGAAGGTGCCGGCGCCCACGTGCAGGGTCACGAAAGTGGTGCTCACGCCCTTTTCGGCGATCTTCTCCATCAACGCTTCATCGAAGTGCAGGCCCGCGGTCGGTGCGGCGACGGCGCCGGCGCGTTGCGCGTAGACCGTCTGATAGCGCTCGCGGTCGGCGCCTTCGTCGGGGCGGTCTATATAAGGAGGCAACGGCATGTGGCCGACGCGGTCGAGCAGCGGCAGCACCTCCTCGTTGAAGCGCAGTTCGAACAGCGTGTCGTGGCGCGCCACCATCTCGGCTTCGCCGCCGCCGTCGATCAGCAACTGCGTGCCCGGCTTGGGCGACTTGCTGGAACGTACGTGAGCGAGCACGCGGTGGCTGTCGAGCACGCGTTCGATGAGGATTTCCAGCTTGCCGCCCGAGGCCTTCTGGCCGAACAGGCGGGCCGGGATCACCCGAGTGTTGTTGAACACCATCAGATCGCCCGGGCGCAGGTGCTCGAGCAGGTCGGTGAACTGGCGGTGGGCGAGCGTGCCGGTAGGCCCGTCTAGGGTCAACAGCCGGCTGCTGCGCCGTTCGGCCAGTGGATGGCGGGCGATCAGGGAATCTGGGAGCTCAAAGGAGAAATCGGCGACGCGCATGATGGTGTTCGGTTTGACAGGGCCGCAAAGTTTAGCGGAAAGCTGCAAAATTGACCATGAAAGCTGATTGACCAACGGTAGGCGCCTCTCTATACTTCGCCGCCACAAGCCCTGATGGCGGAATTGGTAGACGCGGCGGATTCAAAATCCGTTTTCGAAAGGAGTGGGAGTTCGAGTCTCCCTCGGGGCACCACATAGCAGTATCTGAGAGTCTCTACCAGCCTCTCAGCCCCAGAGAAACCGGCCATTTGGCCGGTTTTTTTGTGCCTCTCTGTTTATCCCTGTCTCCCCTTATCCGTTGTATCCCTGTATCCCTGCAGCGCAATCAAACCCTTCCAGGGCACCACCTGATCCATCTCGATCAGGAACAACTCCTTGCGGGTCTGCTTGCGCTTGCCGGCGCACTCGGCGTCGGCGAAGGACATCTGTTTCATCATCGAAAAGCTCGAATTCCCCTAGCGAACCATCCATCAAGCTTGCCTGGTGCGTCAACTGAAACAAGCTCATCCAAGCGGAGCACTTGTAACTTCCTGTCCGGGATCACAATCAAATGCTTGCTTGAAATTATCCATATAACTCAGGGCGCTGGGCGTCTGGCCATACCAGCCAAACTCGAGGACTGGACTTAAGAACTCTACTGTTCTATAGCTCAATTCTATAATCCCTTCCAATTGTAGAGGCCTGAAGACATCTAGTGCCCTGATGGTTATTCCACTCTGAAATGAAAACAGGGTCAGAGCTGTCGAAACTTGACTGCTCCACGTACCGTTAGTGTAGGAAGAAATGAGCCGTCGCCCCGACGGCCCCATGCTAAACAGCTTAACCCCTTGAACTGGGGCAAGCCAGTTTCCTTCCCACGACTCCAGTATATCGGTGAGACTATTCGCCACCACCTCCATGTTTGCATAATCATTGATTTGAGTTAGCTGCTCCCCCGCAAAATCAAGCGCTAAACGATCAACAACCTCACGCGCCTTCTCATATATATTGTCGCTACTAAAAATCGACTGTACTCCGGAACAATCAGGTAGGTACCGTTGCTGGGGAATCGTGCTCGCATCACCGCCCGTGAAGCATGACTCGAGTGCAAACGAGTAGCTAAATGCCCACGCCATCTCGGCCGGAAGGCCTGAACTGAGTTGTGAAAAAATCGGCGCTGCTGTCTTTTCGATTTTTGACACGCCGCAGAGAAAAACCGAAAGCACCTCCAGCTCTTGAGCGCTCAATGCCGATGCAGACGTGTATGTAAACACAGCGTTCGCAGTTAACAATGTACTGTCCATAGTCGCCATCCTTTGCGTAGGTTTCACGGGTTGGAGTATACAGTTCTGAATGCGCCCAATTTAATCTCGCGCTTTTCCATTCGACTGCTACACTCGGCTGCGGGCAAAATATATTGCCTCTAACCTGCAAGGAGCAAGCTTACATGGCAAATAGGATTGTGGTTCCGGAATACATTGCCAATGGCGGACTGATTCTTCCACAGAGCCTGCAAAAAGATTTCAAGGAAATGAATCTCACGCGCAAGAGCCTGCAACGCACGGCAAGCGTGGTGCCTGCGGCAGCTGCGGCGGATCAAAGCACTCCCGATACAGTGATCGCGATAAACGATCACTTCACGTGCTCCAGCAAACTCTCAAAAAAGCAGCAAAAGATGTACAGCAAGAGTCTTCTTTTTATCAAGCATGCGGCCATCGGACATGCCAGGAAAGAGCTGGGTTGGTCCGATGAGAAAATTGCTGATCCGGATGTCCAGAATACGAAGGAGTGGTGGAATGTAATTGCCTATGTTGTGCAAAACCACTGCCCCTGGATCAACATCGATCTAGTAGTCAACAATTCCTGCCACAATCAGACGCACAGCGGCGAAGTCAACATGTCGGCCATCATCGCCAATGTCATGACTCTGGTGGCCGGCTCCGAAGCCGCAGCGCAGGTCACCGCGCTCAGCAAGACATTCAGTGACGGTAGTGGTGGAACGGATGTCAATAGCGTGGGGACATTCTTCTGGTCTCAAAAGTCTACTAACGAAAGTAGGAGCGAGCTGACACTCAGCCCAGCCATTGGAGATATCAATGGCAACGTCGCCTACGCCTATGCCTTCGTGTACATGAACCACACAGAAAATAACTGGCGCTCACTGTTTGTCAGTAACCACTACGATTCCTTCACTTGCAGCGTGGTTTCCTATCGCTTGCAGATTTTGAAGTCGGAGTGGAAAGACGTAGAGGACAATGTCAATAATATGATCAAGCCGTGGGAAGCGGATCAGATCAACAGCGCGCCCATGGGTTGAAAGGAGCGACGGGGCCTGCACGTGTAGTGTAATGAGGCTCAAGTAGGCAAACCGCATTACGGCACACTAACTGTCAGGTGTTGGAAATCTCACCGCCCACGGGCTTTCTGGCTTGGGGCGGTGATCAACACACCCCTTGTACAACCCTCAGTTCAGCGAGCCTACTTCACGATCTCATCGCCTTTTCGAGTCTCCCTCGGGCACCAAACGCACAAAAAAACCGACTGATGAAGTCGGTTTTTTTGTGCGTTTGGCTTCTGCTTGGCACGAGCGCTGTTACTCTCGGCGGGATATAGGTCAAGCAAGACGCAGAAAGCCCGTGAAACAACAGTTTCACGGGCTCAACAATGATGCTTTTTGAGACGGCACTCTAGAAATTGGTACGCAGCGTAAAGGTCATGTTTCGCGGTGCACCATAGTAGTTTTGCGACTCCACTGGCCCGGTCTGAGCGTAATAGACACGGTCGAAGATGTTTTCGATGTTCACCGACAGGTTCACGTTCTGGGTGATGTCGTAGGCGATACGGGCGTTGTAGAGGGCGTAGCCCGAACCTTCGTGCTTCACGCCGCTGCCCAGCATGTAGGTTGCGCTCTGAATACGTGCCCCGGCGCCCACCTGCCACTTGGCGAACTCGTCAGGTAGTGTGTAGTTGGCCCACACCCGCGCCGCATGAGCGGGCATCTGGGTCAGGAAGCTGCGACCTTCCAGGCTGACATCGTCCGGGTTTTCCAGATAGCGGCTGCGGGTGTAGGTATAGCTGGCACTCAGTTGCAAACCCGTCATGACCCTGCCGTTGACCTCGGCTTCAAACCCTTCCGAACGGACTTTGCCACCAGCGATGTAACACAACGTGGTGAATGGGCTGTTGCATGGCGATGCATAGGATTGGTCGATCTGTGCCCGACCATTGAAGTTGGTCTGGTAGATCGCGAACGAGGTGTTGAGTGCTCCCTCGTAAAACTCGCCTTTCAGGCCCAGCTCATAGGTTTCCCCAGAGCGTGGGGCCAAGGTGTTGCCGGCATACGTCATGTAGTCGGTTTGCGGGGAGAAGATTTCAGCGTAGCTGCCATACGCCGACCAGTTTTGCGTCAGTGCATACACCAGCCCGTAGAAGGGCACGACCTTGGCATTGGTCTTCTGGCCGGTGAGTTTGGATACGCCGCTGGGTTCGGCAATCTGGTCCTGGCTGTAGTCCCACCAACTGACGCGGGCACCCACAATGACATCCAGCGGATCAAGCACGTTCATACGCAAAGACCCGTAGACGCCTTGTTGGTCGAGCGTCGACTTGACGGTGCGGTAGCGGGCCAGGCGATCGTATTGCGGCGGGATGAAATCGATGATGTTCGGGATGTTTTCCGTTTCGGTGTACCACTGCGTATCGTAACGCCCGGAGTCGCGCCTGGCGTGGGTGACGTTGCCGCCCAGGATCACTTCGTGGCGGCGCTCGAACAGTTCGAAGTGGCCATTGAGGTAGGCATCGGTGTTGTACTGATAGTTGTTTTCCGAACGGCTTTCCGCCCAGTTGTAGCCACCGCCATGGGTCAACGGATCAATCAGGCCGCCGGTGTTGCTGTAAATGGTGTCCAGATTCAGTTTGGTGTAGTTGGTGGTCACGCTCATGCGCCAATCGTCGTTGAGCTGGTGCTTGGCTTCGAGAAACACCTGAGTAGTTTCCACATCGTTGTAGTCCGATGGCGAACTCAGGTTGGTCGAGCGTTTCCAGTCAATGTTCGCACCGGTCTTGTAGGCCGGAAGACCGAAGTCCATCACCCCGCGATTGTTCACGTTCTGATAGGAAAAGCCCGCGCTTATCAGGGTTTGAGGCGAAAGGTCGAACTCCAGCACGCCATACGTGGAGGATCGCTCGGTCTTGGCGTTGTCATAAAAGTAACCACGGTCGCCGTAGGAGGTTACCAGGCGGCCCCGAACACGCTTGTCTTCGGTAAGCGGGCCTTGAACGTCGATTTGCTGACGGTAGTTGTCCCAGCGCCCCGCAGACGTGGTGGTACTTATGTGGAAGTCTGATGAGGCGCGTTTGCGTACCAGGTTGATGGCGCCACCGGGCGAACCTGCCCCCTGAAACAGGCCGGCTGAGCCCTTGAGCAATTCAACCCGCTCGTAAGGCACCAGATCAGCCCAGTTCTGCGAGGTAATGCTGTTGCCGTTTGGCAGCGGTATGCCGTTGATCTGGTAGTTGTCGATCTGAAAACCACGCGCATAAGGCTGGTTGTCACCCACCATGTAGCCGTACGTGATCACGCCCGGCAGGGTGTTGTAGACGTCATCCAGGGTCTGGATGTTCTGGTCCTTGATACGCTGGGCCGTGAGTACCGAAATGCTCTGTGGAATATCCTTGAGGGGACGCTCGCTTTTGCCGATGCTCACAGCCCCCGTCGTGTAGGACTGGGTGTCCTCGGTATTGATGCCCAACCCGCCAGCCTGAATGGTGGTGGCACCCAGTTCCAGTGCATCGCTCTGGTTGGGCGCGGCAATCAGATAACTGCCATCGGTGGTTTTCTGCGCCATCAGGCCCGTGTTGCCGACGATACGCTCCAACGCCTGTTCGACACTGAGCTGCGCGTGCAGCGCCGCTGCCTGGCGCCCTTCGGCAACATCAGTAGCGAACAGGATTCGACTACCAGTCTGTGCCGCCAAGGCGTTCAGTGATTTATCCAACGCCTGGGCCGGGATATCCAGCGAATAGACGGCGCTTTTTGCGTGGACGGTGCTTGCCAACAGTAGGCCGCTCGCAAGCAGGCTCAGGCGAAGCGATGACGTGTTCTTACCCATGTTTTCCCCATTCGAACAGTCGATAGAAGCGTTCTTCATGGGGTTGGCGTATAGGCAGGGCCAGATGTTGAGGTCGACCTGGAAATAATTCCCATTTGTACAATGAGAGGTCTTTGATCAGCGTGCCTTACTGAAGCTGACGGTGCCGTCTGCGGCGCGAGAGATGCTCACCGGCAGGATCGACGGCAGCAGGCCGATCAGCGCCTCGACCGAGCCGCTGTCAAACTCGCCGGAGAGGCGCAGCTCGCCGACCTGCGCATCGGCCAAGCGCAGCGGTCTGTGCCGATAATGCTGAAGGTCCGCGATCACCTCGCGCAAGGGCGTGCCGTCGAAGCGCAACTTGTCTTGTCGCCAGGCCGTGAGGGCCGCGACGTCGACCGGCCTCACCTCGCCCAGGTGCGCGGATGAGGCCCGCAGTTGCTGACCAGCGTTCAATCTCACCGCTGCGGTGCGATTGCTGCTGACTTCAACGGCGCCCTCAACGACCCCCACGTCCACGCCGCGCACGTCACTGCGCACGTCAAATACAGTGCCGATATCACGGACGCTGACGCCTTGGCTACGCACGATAAAAGGCGTATCGGCATGCACTACGCTGAACAGCGCTTCGCCGCGAACCAGCTCCAGTTGACGGCTGCGCAAGCGCTTTTCAATGATCAGGTGACTGCCGGAATTCAACTCGACGCTACTGCCGTCAGCCAGTTGAAGCTGTTGGCGCTGGCCTATCGCAACATGGATATCTTCGTGGTTCCACGCGGGATCAAGCAACCAGATAGCGCTGCTCAGGGCCAGCACCAGGGTGCCTGCGCAAGCCGCATTTCGGCGTTTGCGCCGACGCTGCGTCATAGCCTTGCCTTCGGCCAGCAGGGCTTCCTTGGACGGCGCGCGTTCGCGTAATGCCTCGGCAAATGGCTGCAACGGATCAGCCACATCAGGACGGCTGTTTTTGTCGAATGCACCCGGCTGACTCATGGTTGCGCCTGCTCCTGTCGTTGAATCAGCCGACGTGCAGGTTCCCAGCGCAGCATGATGGCGGCCATTGCGCGGCCAAAATGCTGGGTGACCATGTTCAGGGAAATATCCAGCTCGTCGGCAATTTCACGTTGCGCCATGCCATGGATACGATGCAGCAAGAATACCTGGCGCTGGCGCGCCGGCAGCGCCTCGATGATTGCCAGGAGGGCACGCACATGCTGTTCGAATTCGACCGCCCGCGCACCGTCCCAACTGTCCATCCCCTCTTCGGGTGACAGGTGTGTTTGAACATACAGGCTACGCGTGCGCTCGGCGCGGATACGATCAACGGCGCGGTTGAAACTCACCTTGCGCAGAAATGCCAAGGGCAGTGCGACTTTTTCCTTGGGCGGCTTTTCGAGAATCTGGATACAGACGTCATGAACCAGGTCACGAGCAAAATGCTTGCCGTTGAAACGAAGCCGGATGTACTCCACCAACGCATCGTAGTGAAGGGTCAGCGCGGTCATCAGCTCTTCATTGGGCGACGTCTTCGACATGGTAATCAAACGGCATTGATGAGAATGTATCTCATTATATCGTCATCTTTGCGACGTTTGCGAGCCGTCTGACGTTTGTACGTTGAACTGACATGCAGTCCAGCGCAGTAAAACAGATGCCAAGTGCATATCGGTTGGTCGCTCGGCGTTCTTCTTTGCTGTCATTGCGCCAGTGCTGCCCTGTCGAATGGCTAAGCCGCTGGCGAAGGCGCCCGCCCAGCCAAAAACCTCGGGCGCTTCATCAATCCCACCGCCAGCGCCGCCAGAATCAACCCAATCGACACGCCTTCGTAAAAATCAATCCTGTGCCCCAGCATCACCATCGACCCCGCAATCCCGAATACCGGAATCAGCAACGACAACGGCGCCACCTTCGACACCGGGTACTCGCGCAGCAGTAGATTCCAGCCCCAGTAACAGAAGTGCGTCGCCGCATACACCTGAAACAGCAACGACAACACCGACACCCAGCCGATCTGCGCAACCATGTTGGTGAACGGCGCAGTGCCATGGCTCCACCAGGTCAGCAGCAACAATGGAACCGGCGCAAACAGGCTCGCCCACACCACAAACGCGAACATCTCCCGCACTTTCGACTGCTTGATGATGACGTTACCCACGCTCCAACTGAACGCACTTACCAGCAACAAGGCATACCCCACCGTCGATCCGTACCCGGGGCTGCTGGCAATGATGCACACCAACCCCAGCACCGCGAGCCCCACCCCGATCCCCTGCCCCACGCTCAGCCGCTCGCGAAACAGCAACACCCCCCAGCCCAATGTGAAAAACGCACTGAACTGAATCAACAACGCGGCCGTCCCAGGCGGCACGCCCATTTCGATACCCACGTTGATCAGCGCCCACATCGCCACGCCGAAGATCAGCCCGTAAGCGGCCAACCACCCCATGGCAACCACCGGGCGCTTGATGAAGAACACCCACGGCAACGCCGCCAAGGTAAAGCGCAACGCCGTCAGCAACAGCGGATCAACCGCCGCCAGGCCCAGCTTGGTAATGGGAAAATTCAGCCCCCATACGGCCGTCACCAATACGGCCAGGGCCAGGTGTTTTCTTTGCATGGCGATCACATCCCGAAATACAGGGCGGCACTATGCGCAATCAACACAATGGCTCGCTTGCACTATCAGGTCAGAGATCATTAAATTCGGGCCATGCGCGACACTCATATCGATCCCTACGAAAACACGCCCCGCGATGCGGTGGTCACGGCCAATGACTATCCCGACGGGCAGCACTTCGCCGTGCATACCCACCAGCGCGGGCAATTTGCCTATGCCGCCTGTGGCGTGATCACGGTGTACACCGACCTGGGCAACTGGGTGGTGCCGCCGCAACGGGCCATCTGGGTACCGGCCGGTGTACCGCACGAGATGAGCATGAACGGGCCGGTGACCATGCTCAACACCTACATCGTTACCCCCGTCGCCACGCGCCTCGGGCTACCCGCGCAGTGCCAGGTGTCGGGTGTGTCGGCACTGCTGCGCCATCTGCTGGGCGAGGCGGTGGACGTGCCGGCGCTGTACGCCGAGCAGAGCCGGGATGGCCATCTGATGAACCTGCTGCTGCACGAAATAGCCGGCATGCGGCCCTTGTCGCTGAACGCACCACTGCCACGCGAGCCAAGGCTGGCAGAAGCCTGCCGCCACCTGCTCGCGCAACCATCGCTGGAGGTGGGGATAGAGGCGATGACCCGCCAGGTCGGCATGAGCCGCCGAACGTTCACCCGCCTGTTTCGCCAGCAAACCGGTATCAGTTTTGTCGAATGGCGCCAGCAGGCCTGCCTGCTGAGCGCGGTGGTGCGGCTTGGGAACGGGGAAGCGATCACGCGCGTGGCCACGGACCTGGGATACAGCAGCCCAAGCGCGTTCACCAGTGTGTTTCGGCGAGCACTGGGGCAAGCACCAAGTCGGTATTTTGCAAAAGCTGGACTCTGACGGTTTGGCCACTGAAGCTGCCGCATGGCGCCCGCATCAGCCTTGCGCACTCAAGGATAAAACACCGGATACAACACCAACGCCAACGTCGAGGCACACGCATGCATGGCCATCGGCACCAACAAGCCGCCGGTCTTGAGGCGAGCGTACGCCAGCATCAGCGCAAGGGCGAACAGCAGTACCACGGTCGACTTGAACGTGTATTGCAGGTGAATCGAGGCAAACGCCAGCGCCGTGACCACAATCGCCACCACCGCCCACAGCGGCTTGCTGAATGGAAACAGGTTGAGCAAAAAGTGACGGAACGCCAGTTCCTCGCCCAATGGCGCAAGAATGATCACCATCCCGACCAGCAGCAGGCGATCGACAAGCGAGCCGGCACTGAGCATCGTCATGAACTGCAGCATGAACGGCTCGGGCGGTTGATTGACCCATGCGGCGTAGTTGTAGGCCAGCAGGTACACCACCACTACGCTCGACAAACCGAGCCACAGTGCCTTGCCACTGAAATTGGCGCCTTTGAAGGCATGCCCGGCCAGGGCATTGCGACGCAGGAACAAGTACAGCCCGCCAATCACCGCACAGGCCACCAGGTGCGCACCAAACAGGGACAGGATGAAGTCCATGTCCTTGCCGAACACAAACGCCCCGACGATCTGTGCCACGCCGTACAGCAGCACCGCCAGCAGTGCGAGGGCGATTCGCCTGAGAGGGGTGGTAGCGATGTAAGGGCTTTTTGCGGGACTTCCATGTACTGAACTGTTCACAGCTGGCTCCGGGGCATCACATCAAAACGGTAGGGCACGCATTATGGGAGAGACACGTGTGCAGGGGCGAGACTTGATTCACATCTGGAAACACCCTCCGTTTGCTTACATCCCGCCCCTCTGTTTGCATCCCTGCTCCCTGCGCACACAGATAAGGAAATCGAACGATGAAAACCATGGTGGTAGGCGCCAGCAAAGGCCTGGGCAAGGCCCTGATCGAGGGCCTGGGCCAGGCCGACGACACGCTGATCGGCGTCTCGCGCACGCACCCTGCGCACATCCAGGCCATGCCGGGCGTGCAACTGGGCTGGGTCGAAGCCAACCTGAGCGAGCCGGCAACCGCCGCCGCCACCCTCGCCCAGGCCGTGGCCGAAGGCGGCCTCGACACGCTCATCTACAACCTGGGCATCTGGGAAGAGCTGGCGTTCGACTCGGCCTACAGTTTCCTCACCGACACCGACGAGCAGGTCCAATCCATCGTCAGTTGCAACATCACCGCCACCCTGCTGGTGATCAAGCGCCTGCTGCCTACCCTGCTGCAAAGTCCCAACCCGCGCATCATCCTCACCGGCTCCACCTCGGGCCTGCCCCAGAGCGGCCGCCCCGAGGTCACCTTCGGCGCGTCCAAGTTCGCCCTGCGCGGCATCGCCGATGCCCTGCGCGAAGGCTATCGCGCCCAAGGCCTGGGCGTGACCTGCCTGAACCTGGGCTACCTCAATACCGAAGACCCGCTGAGCACCCCGCGCGCCGTCGCCGAGCAACGGGGTGAAGGCCACCTGATCCCGGTGCACGACGTGGTACAGGTGGTGCGCATGGCCCTGAGCCTGTCATCGGCCAGCTACGTCAAGGAGCTGACCCTGCCGGCGATTCTCGACGAGCGCTTCTGAGCCCGCCGGCCTCTGATAGACTCGCGATCTTTTACCCGGGAGATCGCGCGATGGACCGTGCAACGGTGCTGCAACGGTGGCTCGACATGGCCAAGGACGACGAGACCGTCATCGACCTTGACGACATCAACCACGAGGCCAACAGCAACCTGTGGCACTTCTCGCCCACCGAGGCCGAACAGGTCGGCATCACCGTGGCCAGCCTGTGCGAGCTGATCACTGCATTCCTTGAGGCTCGGCGTGTCCAGCTCGCTGGCTGCGCGATGGTGTTCTATTGCTGGCACGATGCGCAGGCGCGGCAACTGCGTTTCAGCCTGGTGTCCCAGGCTCATGCACGCTTGCCGTTCCGTCGCGAGATCCGCGAAACCAATGACCCCGGCGAGATCGCAACCCGCGTGCATGCAGACTGGTTCGAGCTGCCGTACCCAACGGCGGTACCCGCAACCGGGGAGTACATCCCGACCGTGTTCAGCGCGCGCATTGCCTGACCCCTTCCCAGTCTTACGAGGCGAATACATGGACAGCTATCTCAATTCCATCTTCGAGCAACTGTTCGAGGCCGCAGCACAGTCTCGCGCCCAGGATGACCAGTGGATCGTGATCGACTGCGCCTGCAAGCACCTCGAGGTACTGGACACGTTCGACTACGACGCGGTGCTGGCCCGCGTGCTGAAACTGATCGAGACCTACCCCGAACTGGATTACGGCGGCCCAGGCCCGTTCGGTTCCTGGCTGGAGCGCAAACCGGTGAAGGCGTATGAACATGCACTGCTGGAGTCGCTGGCGCGCCAGCCCAGTACT
Organism: Pseudomonas aegrilactucae; assembly: GCF_019168305.1. Lineage (GTDB taxonomy): Bacteria > Pseudomonadota > Gammaproteobacteria > Pseudomonadales > Pseudomonadaceae > Aquipseudomonas > Aquipseudomonas aegrilactucae. Next base: position 143,151 of record NZ_JAHTBI010000037.1, on the reverse strand, counting down.
CAGGTGCTAGGCTGGCTCGATCGCACCCTGCGCATCGACGATGCCGAACGAGAAGCGCAGAAACTGCTGCCTAAGGAACAGTTCGCCCACCTGCTGGAACAGGTCATCGCGCACCCGCTCGCACCTGAAGACTGTATCGATTTTGCACGGTTCTGCCAGCAGGACGACTGAACCGCTATGCGCTTGAGGGGGCCAACCCGTCACGGCTGGCCTGGCAGCTCGTTCACAGCACGAAGTCAGCCGCAGTCATGCTGTTCACGCCCGACACCTGAATCTGGAACTCCGGTGTCACGTCGCCATCGGTGCTGCCATACACCACACCCTTGGAGAACCACAGCGCGCCCTTGGCATTGGCAGCGTTCACCGCACCTGCATCACCCACAAACTTGAATGCCTCGTTGGTGCGCCCCCCGGCAATGGCATCGATGCCCGACAGGTTGATCTTGTCACCCTTGGCGAAGTCGGTGATCACGTCCCGCGTCTTGCTGCTGTTGCCAGCCTCTTGCACCGAGGCGAACGTGAACACGTCCTTGCCGGCACCGCCGCTCAGCACGTCACGCCCCAGCCCGCCATGCAGCAGGTCATTGCCCGCACCGCCACTCAACTGATTGTTCTGTGCGTTGCCGATCAGCCGGTCATGGAAGTCGCCACCGGTGACATTCTCGATGCCGGTCAGTGTGTCCCGCCCGATCCCCGCCGCATCGCCGCGGGTAAGCGTGGCACCGGCCACCCCCTTGTTCAGGTCAACGGTAAGGCCTGCACGGGCACTGGAATAGATAACGGTGTCGACGCCCGCGCCGCCCTTGTAGGTATCATTGCCGGCACCGCCCACGATCTGATCCTTGCCAGCGCCGGCGTCGATCACATCATTGCCCGCATCACCACGCAGGTAGTCATTGCCGGCACCGCCCCAGAGCTGGTCGTTGCCACTTTTGCCGAACAGGCGGTCATGGGTGCTGTCGCCGCTGATGCGGTCGTGCCCCGAACTGCCGACGTGGGTTTCCGACACTTTGAAGTAGATGCCGTCACCGTTGACGTCAGCGTACTCCTCGGTCTCGGTCACGCCCTTTTCCCGCTCGGTCATCCGTACGTTCGTGCCCTGCACGGTCCAGGTTTCGCCGCGCTCCATCTGCTCGCGCTCGAAGCGACCATCGTCGTACTCGTACACGGCCTTGACCTTGCCACCCACGAGAGTGAATTTGTAGGCATCGTCCAGCCGCCCCTGTTTGGTAGTGCTCATGGAAATATCCTTTTCGGTTGCTGTGCCCAGGTTACGGTACGCATGGAGGCTTAAACCAAGCTGAATCCATCACCCCTCCACCAGCCAGGTGCTGGCCATGCGGATGTCGCTGTCGAGCAGGCTGCCACTCCAGCGCCGCAACGCCAGCACACTCATGACGAAGTCATAGCGTGACTTGAGCAGGTCGCGGCGCGCACGGTACTCCGCCTCCACCGTATCGAGCACCTGTACCGCATCGATCACGCCATAGCCCAATGCGCGTTCAGCCGCCTCGCGGGCCTTCTGCGCCGAAGCCAGTGCCGGGCGCGCGGCGGCCATGCGCGCCTGGCTCGTGTGCGCGGCATAGAACGCCTCGCGGGTTTCGCGCAGCAACTGACGGCGCGCCGCTTCGTAGTCGTACTCGGCGGCCCGCAGTTGCTCGTGCATCGCCCCGGCCCGCGCGCGGGTGGAGCCACCGCTGTACAGCGGCACCTGCACATTGATGCTGGCCACATAGGTATCGGTGCGCGGGGCAAGGCTGTTTTCATAGCCGATGTCGCTGCGTTGCCCGGTCAGGTTGAGGCTGACCTTGGGCAGGTGCCCGGCACGCGCCTCGCGCGCACCGGCCTGAGCCGCCAGCACCGCGCGCTGGTGCGCCTGCAACGCCGGGTTGTCTGCCAGGGCACGCTGTACCCAGTACTCGCGCGCTTCGGGTGGCAGGTTGAACGGCACCTGCTCGCCGATACGCCGCAGACGTTCGGTCACCGGTCGCCCGATCACCTGCGACAGCGCCTCGCGACTGACCTGCACCTGGTTGGCCGCCGCGATTTCGGCCGACGCCAGGGCATCGACCCGCGCACGGGCGTCCAGCACGTCGGTCACCTTGACCATCTGCTTGTCGAACAAGGCTTGCACACGGTCCAGGTTGAGGCGTGTGGCACGCTGCTCGGCCTGCGCCAGTGCCAGCGCATCCTCGGCCGCCAGTACCGCGAAGTACCGCTCCACCAGCTCAAGGCCCGCCGCCTCACGGGTGTCGCGGCTTTGCGCATCCTGCACCGCGCTGAGCGCCGCAAAACGCTTGTAGCTGTGCCACAGCTCAGGGTTGTAGAGCACCTGACTGAGGCCGATGGCGTAACGCTCGCCGTTGTAGTTGACCTGCTGCAGCGCCGTCTCGCTGGCGGTGCGATTGAACGCGCCGCTCACGCCGATCTGCGGCAGCATCTGGCCCAGGGCCTCGCGCTCGCTCCAGGCGCTGCTGCGGCTGCGCGCCTGTGCCGCGAGCAGGCGCGGGTCGCTTTCGCGGCTTTCCTGGTAAAGCTGCCACAGGTCTGCCACCGGAGGTTGCGCGCAGGCGTGAAGCGGCCCCCAGAACCCCAGCAGCCAGCAGACGACAAGGTAGGTTGTACGCATGCGGTCAGTCCTCGATCAGTGCACGGGCAAACAGGTTGCCGGCCGGTTGCGTCAGGTAACTGAGCAAGGTGCGCTCGCCCACCTTGAGCAACACCTCCGCCGGCATGCCAGGCACCAGTTGCAAGCGATGGGCCGCCAGGCTGTCGAGCGCGGCCTCGGTCAGTTCGACCTGGCCCAGGTAGTACGCAGCGCCGGTGTTCTCGTTGACCAGCCGATCCGCCGACACCCGGCTCAGGCGCCCGGCCATGACCGGTGTGCTGGCACTGCTGAACGCGCTGAAGCGGATGTCGACCGGGTTGCCGGGCATCACGCGGTCGATGTCCGTGGTCGATATCTGCACCTCGACCACCAGCGCCTCGCGCTCGGGCACGATGTCCATCAGCGCCATGCCCGGGGTAATCACCCCGCCGACCGTGTGCACACGCAGGCCCAGCACGATACCCGCGTCCGGCGCCCGCACGAGCGTGCGTTGTGCCCGCTCGTCCACGGCGGCCAGACGCTCCCGCAGGTCGAACGCACGCGGGCCCAGCTCGGCCAGTTGATCGGCCACCTGCCGGGCGAACTGGGTGTCCAGCTGCAGCACCCGCAGCTCGGTTTCGCTGGCCTCCAGGCGGCTCTGTGCGATCGAAGCCTGCAACTCGGCAATCTCGCCGCGCAGCCGCGCCAGGCTGCGCTCCTGTTCACGCAGACGCTGGCGGTCAACGAAGCCTTCGCGCAACAGCTCGCGCAAGTCGGCAATCTCTTCGGTGTAGGACGCCGCCAGCGCACGCTTGCCGGCAATCAGCGTCTCGAACCCCCGCACCTGTGCCTGCAGTTGCAGAACGCGCTTGTGCAGCACGCCGGCCTCGCCTTCGCGGGCAGCACGCCGCGCCTGAAACACCCGCGCCTCCATGACGCGTGCTTCGCGCAAGCGTTCATCGTCACCTGCACCATCGCTGGCAGGCAACGCGGACAGGCCATCGCGCTCGGCCGCCAGGCGTGCCTGCATGGCCTGCACGGCCGCCAGTTGGCTGCGCAGCATTTCGCGCTCGGCCGAGGTACGCGAGTCATTCAGGGTAATCAGTACATCCCCCGCCTTGACCCGGTCGCCATCACGTACGTGCAGCGTGCTGACAATGCCGCCTTCCAGGTGCTGCACGGTCTTGCGCGAATGCTGGACGGTAATCACCCCGGGCGCCAGCGAGGCACTGTCCAGCGGAGCAAAGGCCGCCCAGGCGCCACACACGCCAAAGGTCAACAGAACAATGGCGCAGCCGATCCAGCGCTCACGGCCGTCCGTCACCTGCAGCGTGGCGTTCATTGCGCCACCTCCAGCGGACGTGGCCCCTGCAAGGCCCGCAGTACGGCATCGCGCGCGCCGTACAAGGCCAGTGTGCCGTCACGCAGCAGCAACAGGCTGTCCACATGCGCCAGCACGCCATTGCGATGGGTGATGACGAACACACTGCTGCCACCTGCCTTGAGCGCATCCAACGCCTGCAGCAGGGCCTGCTCGCCTTCCTCGTCGAGGTTGGCGTTGGGCTCGTCGAGCACCACCAGGCGCGGCCGTCCGTAGAGTGCCCGGGCCAGGCCGACGCGCTGGCGCTGACCGCCCGACAGCACCCCGCCGCTGGCCCCCAGTTGCGTGTCGTAGCCGTCTGGCAAACGCAGGATCAGCTCATGCACCCCCGCCATCTGCGCGGCAGCGATCACCGCCTGCGGGTCGACCTCGGCAAAGCGTGCAATGTTCTCGCTGATGCTGCCGTCGAACAGTTCTATATCCTGTGGCAGATAACCTACATGCTGGCCAAGCTCGGCACGCGCCCAACTGCCGATCTCGGCACCGTCCAGGCGCACCGTGCCGCAGGTCGCCGGCCAGATGCCCAGCAGCGCACGGGCCAGGCTCGACTTGCCGGCGCCACTGGCACCAATCACGCCCACCACTGTACCCGCCGGCACCTGCACGCTCAGGTCGCGCAACACTGCCTGGGTCGCGCCGGGCGGCACCAGCGTCAGGCCTTCGAGGCTGATCTGGCCACTGGGCGCCGGCAATGGCATGCGCGCCGGTTGCGGCGGATTGTGCTCCAGTACCTCGCTCAGCCGCGCGTACTGAAGGCGTGCCCCGGAGAAACCGCGCCAGGCGCCGATCATCAGGTCGATCGGGGCCAGCGCCCGCCCCAGCAGGATGGAACCTGCAATCATCAACCCCGGGCTGATTTCCTGGCGCAGCACCAACCACGCCCCCAGCGCAAGAATCAGCGACTGCACCAGCATGCGCACGGTTTTCGACACCCCGGCGATTGCCCCCGCCCGATCGCTGGCCACCTGCTGGGCCAGCAACACCTGATGATTGCGCGACAGCCAGCGCTGGCGCAGACGCTCCAGCATGCCCATGGCACACACCACTTCGGCATTGCGCAGGCTCTTGCCGACGAAGGTGCTGGCGTGCAGGTTGTCCTGGCTGGCGTGCTTGAGGGGCTCGCGGGTCAGTTGCTCGTTGAGCCACGCCAGCATCACCAGCACGACTGCGCACGCCACGCCGAACCAGCCGAACCAGGGGTGAAACAGAAACATCACGCCAATGTAGAGGGGTATCCAGGGCGCATCGAAGAACGCGAACAGGCCATTGCCGGTCAGAAACTGGCGCAACCCGGCCAGATCCTGCAAGGGTTGCCCACTGGCGTGGTGACCGCTGCTGTACAGCGCCTGGTCAAACCCTGCGTTGAACAGTTGCGGCCCCAGCAGCGTATCCAGCCGCGTGCTGACCCGCACCAGAATCCGCGCCCGTACCCACTCCAGCGCGCCCATGGTCGCGAGCAGCACGACCAGTATCAGGGTCAACATCAGCAAGGTGGCGTAATTGCCCGAGGCCAGCACCCGGTCGTAGACCTGCAGCATGTAGAACGAGGGGGCCAGCATCAGGAAATTCACGAACAGGCTGAAGCCTGCCACCGACGCAAAACTGCGCTTGCACGCGAGCAGCGCGTGCTCAAGGGCAGGGAGAGGGACTGAGGTCATGGGTACGGGCCGGCGCAATTGAAGGTACGAACAGCCTCAGCGCACCGGTTGGCGGGGCAGACGCCACGCGACAGGGCAATCAGCCATCACGCAGGTACGGTACGTGAACAATCTGAATCCAACCTTAATCGGACATGCGCTTGGCACAAGGCTGGATAAATCCTGCCGCACACGCCATGCTGCCCGCCTTCGAGGCGCCCCCGGCGGTGCGCCGCCCGCTCTGTGAAGGACCTTTGCCATGCCGACGCTCACCCACCACGAAGTCGAGTTCATCGACGGTATCCTGCTCCAGTATGGCGATGACCATTCGGTGCTCAATGCCTCAGAGCTCGACGGTTACCTGACCGCGCTGGTGTCCGGCCCCGCGCCGGTGGCTATCGACGCGTGGTTCCCGGGGATCTTCGGTGGCCAGCAGCCTGAGTGGGAAAGCCCTGCACAGTGCAAGCCGTTCATCGAACTGACCACGCGCCACCTGAACAGCCTGGCCGAGCAGATCTCGCCGCGCTTTGAAGAGACCGAGCATAACGGCCAGCCACTGACGCTGGCCGAAGAGTGGTGCTTTGGCTACCTGCGCGGCGTGGGCCTGGCCGACTGGCCGGCGTTGCCGGCGGCGCAGCAGGTGGCGCTGGACGTGATTGCGACCTGTGCCGAGCAGGACAACTTCGAGCTGCCGGTCGACCTGGATGTGGTGCTGCACCGCCAGCGTGTGGCGGCGATCGAGCCGGCAGCGCGGGCGTTGCTGGCGTACTGGGCCACTCAGCGCTGACAGCGGGTCTGCGCATGCTCAACCACCCCACCTCGATCACCACCGCATTCCCTCGCCACCTGGCAACTGAGGTCGAGTCACTGGCGCGCACCCTGAACCTGCCCAACGCCGACCAGGGCATCGCCGTCAGCCTGGGCGGCGAACAGCTGGTCATTCCTTACCGACTGCACCTGCCCGCCAGCAGCGACGCCGCACTGCCACCGCTGCAGCGCCTGCTCCACGCCTGCCTGCTCACCCGCCATCCCGACGGCCACGTGCGCCAGCACGCCCTGCAGCAGATCATCAAGGTGCAACAACCCTGGGTCGTGCCCTTCGTGTTCCAGCTGTGCGGCGAGTACGTGATCGAGCTGCTGGAGGTGTGCGAAGCTCATGTGCCTGCACTCGACCCGCAGCTCTACGGGGATTTCTTCAGGGCCAACCCCGCCTACTTCAACACCACCCGCGCCCGCATGATCAGCTACTGGGACTGCTACCACCGCACCCGGCATCCGACCCTGCGCGGCTATGTGGGCGGCCGGCTGTGGCGCGCCTTTGCCGACATCAGCGCAGGCTATTCCCTGCAGCTGGGCGAGCCCCCCCAACGCATGTGGCGGATGCAGAAGTAGCGGTCCTTCTTCAGGGTCACCGGGGCGATGGCGCAGGGCAGTACCGCCGGGTTGATCTCGATCGACAGCTCGCTGCCCGACGGGCGGGTGTCGTCGAACGTCATGCTGCAGCGTCCGTCCTGCTGGGGGTTGCGTGCCAGGCCCAGGGTAGGAATGGGCTTGCCATCCAGTTTCACCACCAGGGGGTTGAGCGCAGGCGAGGTGCAGGCCTTGAGGTCCGGGTGCCTCAGCGTGATGATTACCGGATAGTCACCGCCACTCCAGTGATGGAACAGCGGGATGAAAAACACCGACTGGTAGGTGGACTCTGCGAGGGTCTCCACTTTCAGGCTCAGCGGGCTGGCGTTGCAGCTTGCGTCCAGCGTGGCACCGAAACGCAGGCTGGGATCGCTGTGATCCTGCCAGCCACCCGGGCGATCGACCGTCCAGTCGTGGCCCCATTTGTATTCGGTGCAGCCACCGAGGCAAAGCAGCGCAGACAAGATCACAGCAGTCCGATGCACGTAGAGACCTTCCTTGGGGGAGTCGGGTTTGTGGTGAGGGGCTGGCCTCTTCGCCAGCAACGCTGGCGCCTACAGTAGCGCAATTCGCTAGCCCCTGCGAAAACTCCCCGGCGTCACCCCCACCACTTTCTTGAACGCCCGCGTCATGTGGCTCTGGTCGAAGAAGCCACAGCGCAATGACGCCTCGGCAATGCTTACGCCCTCACGCAGCAACTGCTGCACATGCGCCACGCGCCGCTGGATCTGGTAGCTGTGCGGCGACACCCCCACGCTCTTCTTGAACACACGGATCATGTACAACGGGTCCAGGTCTACCTGTCGCGCCAGCTCGTGCAAGGCAATGGTCTGGTCGAACGCGTCTTCCAGCGTATGCCGGATGCGCCGCACCACCTCACGCTCAGTCGCAAGCTGCGCCGGCTGTGGCCCACCGCAGCGCGCAAGCAACTCGCTCACCAGGTGCAGCAGAATGCTCTCGCGCTCCAGGCTCGAACACGACTGCTCGATGGCCTGGTGCTGCTGCACGAACGCCTGGGCAAACACCGGGTCATGGGTCAACGCCTGCCTGAACAGATGGATGTGCCCACTGGCCACACGCCCGCCCAATACCGCGCCGTTGAGCCAGTGCGGGTCGAGGTAGAGCATGCGGTAGCGCCAACCCTCGGGGCCGCCTGGCAGGCCGTCGTGCATCTCTCCCGGCGTCAGGGTGACGATGCTGCCCGCCGTGCCCAGGTGCTGGGCACCGCGGTAGAACAGCTTTTCCACGCCGGCGCTGATCACCCCGACCGCGTAGCGCTCGTGCGAATGCCGGCCGAAGGCACGCGTGCTGTAACGCGCCGCCAGCAGTTCGCAATCGCCCTCGGGGATGCGCCAGAAGCGCGAAAAATCCTGTTCCATGGCCTGTCCAGTTTTGTGCAATACGCTCGAACCGCGCGCGGCTAAGTTAGCCCTCTTTCAACCACTGGAACAGAGGGTGTCATGCAGGAATTGAAGGGGGTCACCCTGTCGAGCAACAGGGCCGTGCTGGAACTGACCATCGGTGGGCTGATGCTGAGCCTGTCGGCGCTGGCGGTGGCGTTCGCCAACATCGGCGCGGGAGGCGCAGGCTTCTACCGGATGCTGATCGCCTCGGTACTGTTCTACCTGCTGCTCAAGGTACGCAAGGTACCCGCCAGCCTGGCCCACCCCAAGGCCCGGCGCTACACCGCGCTGGCCGGGGTGTTCCTGGCCATCGACCTGATCCTGTGGCACCACAGCATCTACATCGTGGGCCCCGGCATCGGCTCGATCCTGACCAACTGCCAGGTGTTCTTCATGACCCTGCTCGGGTTCTGTCTGCTCAAGGAAAAACCCTCGATGTACTTCGTGGCATCGATCAGCCTGGCCTTCGTCGGCCTGTACCTGTTGCTGTTGCCGGAGATGGGCAGCGCGCTCGGTATCCAGGGCGTGATCTATGGCGTGCTGTCGGGGCTGGCCTATGCGGTGTGCGTGTACTACCTGAAGGTCACCACCCAGCTGCCACAGGCCGGTGGCGACAAGATCGCGCAGATGCTGCACCTGAGCCTGTGGGCCGCGGGGGTGATGCTGGGGTACGCACTGCTGCGCGGTGAAAGCCTGGCCATCAACGACCAGCAGACCCTGTACATGCTGGTGATCTACGGCGTGCTGGTGCAGTTCGTCGGCTGGCTGATGGTCAACCGTTCGATCGGTGCGATCAGCCTGGGCCTGGCCGGCCTGATCCTGCTGCTGGAGCCGGTGATCACCTACTTCATCGACGTGGCGTTCCTGGGCAAGGCCAGTTCCGCACTGCAGATCACGGGCGCGCTGGTGACGGTGGTGGCGGTGTACATTGGGTCGATAAAGCCCCCGCACAAGGCGCCGCCGCTGGGCGAGGCTGCCTGAGCCGGTGCTTGCGCAACTGCTGCTTGAGGGTGCGGATGGGCGGTGCGTACAGGAAGCCGAACGATACGCTGTGCCGGCGCCCCTTGACCGCGTGGTGCATCAGGTGCGCCTGGTACAGCCTGCGCAGGTAGGGGTGGTGCGGCCTGGGCCGCACCGGCCAGTGGCGGTGCACGATACCGTCGTGCACCACCACATAGATCACGCCGAAGGCCGCCACCCCGGCGCCCACCCACTGCAGCGGGTCGTGGCCGGCATTGCCCAGCACGATCAGGGTGATCGCGGCCAGGGCCAGGATCACCAGGTAGATATCGTTGGTTTCCACCGCGCCCAGCTGGGCTTCATGGTGCGAGCGGTGCACAAACCAGCCCCAGCCGTGCATCACATACCGGTGCGCCAGGTAGCCGACACCTTCCATGGCGACCAGGGTGCAGAGAAATATCGCGAAGTGGGCAATCATCGGCGGTACGGGGCTGAGAAATGAAGGCGTCAGGGTATGTGATCGGCGCCTGCCGGTCCATGCCCTGCGTCGGCCTTCATGCAGGCGGTCTCACGGCGCCTGCAAGGCCTCCAGCTCGTCGGCCCGCTGCGAGGTCATGCGCAAGCGGCAGCCAGCGCCGTTGAGCATGTCCATGCTGCCGCCGGTCAGCGTGTAGTAAAAGTCGCAGTTGCTGTCGATGTACTTGATCCATATCCGCTGGGTATCCCTCAGCTTGCCCTTCTGCAGCGGCCCCAGCGCCCCCATGGCCTTCTTGTAGGCCTGATTGAGGCGTTTGTCCTCGCGGGCGATCTCGGCGTTGTTGCATTCATTCATGCTCACCGTGGTGTTGGCGGTGTCCAGACAGGCCTTGTACGCCGCCGATTCCCTGGCCTGCGCAAACGGCGCAGCCGCCAGCAGCGACAACAGCGTCACACTCATCATTCGCTTGATCATCCTGCCTTCCCTCTTGATGTATTCACCCCTGCATGATGGAGGCGGCCTTACGGCAACTGCAACGCCTCCAACTCATCCGCGCGCGCCGTGGTCATGCTCAACCGGCACCCGCCGCCCGCGAACATATCCCCGCTGGTACCTGTAAGGCTGTAGTACAGATCGCAATTGCTGTCGCGATAAGTCACCCATAGCCGCTGGGCATCACTCAACTTGCCCTGCTGCACGGCACCCAGCGCCCCCATGGCCCTGGCATACGCCTGGTTCAGGCGCAGGTCCTGGCGCGCGATCTCTTCGTTGTTGCATTCGATCACGCCCGGCGTGGTCTGTGCCGTGTCCATGCACGCGGCAAACGCCGCCGACTCGTTGTCCTGCGCCAGCGCCCAGGGCGCAACCGCCAGCACGGCAAGGGCCATCATTCGCTTGATCATCACTGCATCCTTTCTGTAGTCAACGGCGATTGGCTCACCAGGGGTGGGTACGCTCGATCACATAGCCGTGCTCGGGGAACGCGGTGAACAGGATCACTGCCAGTACCACCAGCAACAGCAGCCAGTCGATGATGCGCAGGCGCGGCAGCTGGCGCACCTCACGCCGGTCGCGGCAGTGCAGCGCCTGCCCCAGGGTCATCAGCACGAACGCACCGATCCACAGGTAGTAACCCACGCCGCGGGCCGTCAGTTGTACAAACGCATAGGACTGGGGCGTGTTGTCCGGCACCGTGCCCACCAGCAGGAACGACAGCCCCAGCAACAGCGCCAGCACCGACAGGCCCAGGGCTACCCGTGGGAACCAGCGATGGGTCAGCAACGCCAGGCCGAACAGCGGGTTGGCGAACCAGCCGTAGATCTGGAACGGAATGCCCCACAGGCCGAACACCAGCAGCCACACCGAACTCATGCGCCCGCCGTTGTCGGTGAAATAGGCACTGAAATACAGGCACGACACGAACAGCAGCAGGCTGAACGTCAGGTAATTACGTTTCACTGAACAACATCCAGGGGTCAGATTGCATTGGCGGGAATCGGCGGTGGTAGGTGCGGCCGGTCGCTCCACGCCGTGAACGACAGCGCCGCCGTGGCGTGGATCGCGGCGACCAGCACCCAGGCCAGCCAGCCCTGGCGAGGACCGCCGGGTACCTGGCGGCGGTTGAGGAACTGCCCGGCCACATACACCGCCAGCGCCCCCACCCACACGTAGTAACCGACCAGAAACCGCGGCAGGCCGTCGGCCTGCACCGGCAGCATGCGCGACTGGCCCCAGCCGATGACGGGCAACCACTGCGCCGCCAGCAACAGCGCCATGCCCGCCAGCAACAACGACAGCTGCGGCCGGTTGCGGCGCATCATCAGCGCCAGGCAGATCAACGGGTTGGCCAACCAGGCACTGCCACCCAGCCAGCCCAGGGTCAGGGCGTGCATACCGCGCACCATGGTCAGGTCGCCCACCGGCAGCACGTCCAGGTACAGGCTGCCCAGGAACAACGCCAGGCTCAGCACCACGTAGTGACGCTTGAACATCAGCAGCATCTAGTTGACCTCGAATTCACAGTCGTCGCACGCCGGCGCAGGCTCGCCCAGTTCCATGTAGATCGGCCGCGAGGGCGCCACGGTGGCCTTCACGAACGACAGCGGAATGGTCAGCACGATACCTGCCAGCAGTACCCAGTGCAGCCAGCCCACCGGTGCCACACTGTTTTTGGGCTGGTGCCGGTAGCGGTGCTGACCGATGACGAATACCAGCATCGAGGCCAGCCACAGGAAGTACCCGGTGCGTACCTCAGGCCCCAGCGGGCCACGCGGAAGAAGTGCCCAATCGGTCCAGCCCAGCACCAGCGCCATGCTGGTCAGCAGCACTGCCGCCCAGCCCAGCCGGTAAGCGGTCAAGGGATCGCTGCGATGGGTCACGAATGCGCCCAGCAGCAGCGGGTTGGCGAACCACAGCCCACCCGCCAGCCAGCCCATCGACAGCGCGTGCATGCCACGCAATACCGAGTCGGCCCCCCAGCCACAGGCTTCCGGGTACAGGCACACAAGAAACAGCAACAAGCTCAGCGAGCGATAATCCAGGCGCACCAGTCAGTCCATTTGGCCGGGTAGAAAGCGGGGCGCGACGATAGCCCATCGCCTCCCCCGCTGTCCAAGTGATTCAGCTCGATTCGAGCAGCAGCCCGTACAACGCCGAATCCGACACTTCGCCCGCGATGCACCAGCGCTCGCGCAGCAGGCCTTCGCGCTCGAACCCCATGCGTTCCAGGGTACGCGCCGAGGCGTGGTTGCGCGGGTCGATCTCGGCTTCGAGGCGGCGCATGCCCAGGCCGATGGTCAGGTACTCGACAAACAGCTCCAGCGCCTCGCGCATGTAGCCCTGGCCCTGGGCAGCGCTGGCCAGGCAATAGCCGATCTCGCCGCGCCGCGACTCGGCGTCGATGCTGAAGAACTGGCACATGCCCAGCAGCAGGTCGCTGCCCTGCGGGTAGATGCCCAGCTTCAGGCTGCGCCCGGCCAGGTACGCGGCGCGGTCGGCCAGCAGCGCCACTTCGGCCTCGGCCAGCGTCTGCCAGGGGCCGTGGTGCCAGTAGCGCATCACCTCGGGGTCGGCCATGATCCCCAGCCATTGCTCGGCATCGCTGGCGCGCATCGGGCGCAGTTGCACCCTCGCGCCGTTCAGGCACAGCCCGGTGTCGAAACCTTCTGTCCAGCTCATGACACAAACTCCGGTAGTTGAACTTGCCACCAGACCACCACGACCACCGTCGCCACCAGCAACGCCACCTGGGCCCAGTTGAACTCATAGAGTTCGTGCAGTGCCCGCCACGCCTTGTGCACCACGCCGCTGCCTTCTCCTGAAGGTGGGGTGTAGGGCAGCAGGCCGAGCAGGCCGACGCCAAAATAGCCCACCATCCCCACCACCGCGATCAGTGCATGGGTACCGGCCAGCATCGGGTAGATCGGCAGCGCCAGCATCAGGCGTGGCACGCCGTGGCGCAACAACAGGCGCTCGCCATGCGGGTTGGCCCATGGTGGAATCAGCCACTCGCTCAGGCGCAGGTCCAGCGCCAGCAGGCTGGGCGAGAACCATTGCCACAGGCGCATGAACACGGATGACAGCTGCACCGTCAGCAGCGAGCCGACCACGGCGGCGATCAGCACGTTCTGCAGGCTGTCGAAAAATCCAGGGCCCGCCATCCACAGCAGGATCGCCACCAACATGGTGCTCATCACCCGCAGATAGCTGCGCGGGTGCATTGGCCGCGGGGCCAGCTTGCGCCAGAAATACAGGTCGCGGTGCGGTACCTGGTCGAGCAGCTCGGGGTAACGGTAAAGCAGGTCCTGAGTCAACTGCTCGCAGGCCGTCCAGTCGGCCTCGCTGAAGCCCTGGGCCAGCGCCACCTGCTGCTTGAGTTCAAGCGGGCGCAACAGCAGGTACGCTGCGTTGCCTTCCGGCTTGATGTTCCAGTGCCATTGCTCGGCCAGCGCCTGCTGATGGGCAAACCAGGCGTCACGCTGGCAGCGCTCGTTCAGTGCCTGCCACAGGTAGGCCGGTTTCGGCCCGCCGTTGTCGTCGCTCCAGTTGAAGTACTGGCAGACGTGCTCGAACAGCCCATGGCCCCAGGTATCGTGTTCGTGCAGCAGCTCCAGCAGCATGGCCTGGAACTGCTCGCGGCGGTCGAACGGCTCCAGCCACGCCTGCCCGCCCCAGGTTTGCAGGCATGCATAAACGCCACGCTCGTCACCAGCCACCAACTGCGCCTGCAACTCGCCATGGCAGGCGTGCCACAGGCTGCCCAGCAGTTCGTCGGCCTGGTACGCGGTCATCGGCACCGTCTGCCAGGGCGTGAACCAGCCGCGTGCCTGCACCGCCCAGTGCAGGATGGCCAGGCGCGGTGCATCATCGCTCAGGCAGTACTGCAGCAACTGGTACTCGAAGGCGCTTTCACACCCTTGCGTGCGCGCCTGCTGCCAGCGGCTGTCGAGCTGCGCCGGGACCAGCCCGTCGAGCAGGGCCAGGGCCTGTTGCAACGGGTCCGGCGCGGCCTCGACCAGCGGCTCGGCAAACACTGCAGAGGGTTCGTGCGCAGCCACCGGGGCGATCGGCGCAGGCGCTGCCTCGACCTCCTCGCGTTCCATCTCCCAACGGGTTTGCGCCAGGGCCTGCTCGTAGGCCTCACGCAGGCGCTGGAAACCCTCGGGGTCTTCATCCGGGCGATGCACCTTGAGCAAGCGTGCATACTGGCGACGGATGCTGCGTTCATCAGCGCCGGGCGCCAGGGCCAGCACGCTCCAGCAGTCGTCGATCACATCACTCATTGCCGTTCCCTCAGCGCCAGCTGTCCTGGCCCAGTTCATTCACGCGCTGGCTCAGGTCGTGGCGCACTTCGCGAATCTGCCGCTCGTCCTGGGTTTCCAGCACACGCTGAAAGTGCGCGGCCCAGGCCCCGACCCTCTCGCGCAGCTCGCCCAGGCTTTCCTGGTACAGGCGCTCCAGGCGCGCCAGCAACAGGGTGTTGGGCTGCTGATCACGCGGATGGGTCTTGAGCTCGGCCAGCGCCACCAGACGCTCGCGAATTTCGTCAGGGCTGAGCACGCCGGGGTTGTTCTCGATCACCAGCGCGTGCTGATCGCCGGTCAGCGGGATGCTCACCTGGGCCTCGAGGATGCCGTTGATGTCGTAGGTGAAACGCACCTCCAGCGCCACCTCGCCGGCCTTGCGCCTGGGCACCGGAATCTCCAGCACGCCCAGCAGCACGTTGTCCTTGACCAGCCGGCTCTCGCCCTGGAACACCTTGACCAGCACCTGCTCCTGCTGGTCGCTCACGGTGTACACGGTCTGCACCCGGCTGACCGGCACCACGCTGTTGCGCTCGATGATCGGCAGGTAGTGGCCGCTCTCGTGGCGTTCGCCGAACTGGCGCACGGTTTCCATGCCCAGGGTGTAGGAACACACGTCGGTCAGCACCACTTCTTCGAGCGCCGCGTCGCGGGCCTTGAGGGCGGCCTGCACCGCGGCGCCATGGGCCACCACTTCATCGGGGTTGAGGCTGATGGAGGGGAAGCGCCCGAACAGCCCGGCAGCCAGCTTGCGCACCAGCGGCATGCGCGTGGTGCCGCCCACCAGCAGCACCTCGTCAAGGTCCGAGGCGCGGATGCGGGCATCGCGCAGGGCACGTTCGATCGGGGCGCGCAGGCGCGCCAGCAGCGGCGCGAACAGATCGGCCATGGCGTCCTGGGTATAGCTGTGGCGCCATTCACGCCCGTCCAGGCGCACCACGAACTCGGCCTCCTGCGCCTGCCCAAGCTGCTTGCGCACGCGCTCGGCCTCGCGGCGCAGCGGTTGCAGCAGCGACTCGACACCCGGGAACCCCTGACCTTGCTGGCTCTGCACGAAGTGTTCGAGCAGCACCTGGTCGAAGTCTTCGCCGCCCAGGTAGTTGTCGCCAGCGCTGGCACGTACCTCCATCACGCCCTCGAACAGCTCCAGGATCGACACGTCGAAGGTACCGCCGCCCAGGTCGAAGACCAGGAACGAGGTTTCCTTGTCACGCTGGTGCAGGCCGTAGGCAAGCGCAGCCGCCGTGGGTTCGTTGATCAGCTTCTCGACCCGCAGGCCCGCCAGTTCGCCGGCCACGCGGGTGGCCTTGCGCTGGGCATCGCTGAAATAGGCCGGCACGCTGATCACCGCTTCCGTGACCGGCTCGCCGAACGCCCGTTCGACGTCTTCCTTGAGGCTCTTGAGCACCAGCGCCGAGAGTTCTTCGGGCCGGTACGAACGCCCGCCCAGAGGCACTTCCTGGTTGCTGCCCATGTAGCGCTTGAACAGCGCCGTGGTCTGTTTGGGATGGGTGTGCAGCCGCTCACGCGCCGCCTGGCCGACCAGTACTCGGCCCTCGTCGTCGAGCCCGACCACGCTGGGGGTGAGCAGTTGGCCAAGGGCGTTGGGCACCAGTTCAGAGGCGCCATGCCGCCAAATGGCCACCAGACTGTGGGTCGTTCCCAGGTCGATACCGACGATCATCAGCGAGTTTCCCTCTCAACAAATCAGAGGCCGATGGTACTTGAGGTGCCTGGGTTCAGGCCACTGCCATCACTCGCGGCGATCGTGCTCCCCGGTTCAGAAGCCCATGCTGAAGCTCAGCGTCACGGCATGGTCGCGGGTGTCGCTGGAGAGCTGGCCCGAGTACCCCAGGCCAAGTTTGCCCGCCTTGCCGACCGACATGTCCAGCCCTGCCTCGACCACCGCGCTGTCACGTGCGATCGGTACGCCCTGGGTGGTAAAGCCGGCGCCGCCCTCGATGAAGCGCAGGTCTGCGTCGGGCTTGGTATCACCCAACGCGTGCCGCCAGCCGAGGCTGCCGCGCGGGGTCAGGGTGGTGCCGTTGGCCAGGATGAACGCCTTGCCTGCACGCAGGCCCACGGTGGAGAAGGTGATGTCCTGGTCGGCGTTGGCCTTGAGCCGCGCCGCGCCGCCCTTCTCATGCGCGGTGTCGCTGTCGTAGTTGACGTAGGCCAGGCCCGCGAACGGTTCCAGCGCCACACCGCCGGCATCGATGGCGTAGGCCACTTCACCGAATACCTGCGCGGTGCGCGCCTTGTACTTGGCCTTGAGGCGGTCGTCATAGGTGCCGATGGTCACGTCACGTTTGCTCTCGATGTTGTGCCAGCTGTACGCCGCCCCCATGCGCGCCGAGAAGGCCTCGAGCTGGTAGCTCAGGTACGTTGCCAGGTGGTAGCTGTCGATGCTTGCATCCGAACGGCGCTGCTTGGCGTCCAGGTCGCTGCGGGTATAACCGGCAGCCACACCGACACGCCAGGCATCGTCCAGGCTGCGGTCGACCCCGAGCAGGAAGCCTTCCAGGTTGCGGTCCAGGCGGGCGCTGTTGCTGTTGCCGTCCATGTCGCCCCAGGTGCCCAGTGCCCGCGCCCACCCCACGGCCTCGTCCTGGCAACCCTGGCTGGTGAGCTGGCTGTTGCTCGGTGCCAGGACCTGGCGCGGGTCGTCCTCACGGCTGCAGCCGGGTTGACGCATGCGATCGTTGACCGCTTCACGCAGGTAGCGCGAGTCTTCGATCAAGGCACTGGCGGTGCTGGCATGGATCTCGCCCGACAGGCTGTCCAGCGCCGCCTGAACGCCGCCGCGGTTCTGCGCCATGACCGCGCCCAGGACGGCTGCCGGCGCCCCGCTGCTGCCCAGTGCGCCTGCCACGGCCTGCTGGTTGGGCGTTACGGCCACACTGGCGAGGGTGGTGTCATTGCGGCTGACGGTCACCCCGACCTGGTTGTTGCCGTAGTTCAGGGTGGTGTCGTAGAACGGCGTGTCCGGCAGTTTCACGGTGGTGAACGTACCGTTCACCCCGCCGCCGGCGGTGACCACGGCGTACTGCGCACTGCCCGAGGCCGGTGCGGAGTTGAGCACCACCAGCGTACCGCCCAGGTTCGCCGTACCGCCCACCGTCAGGCCGCTGCTGGCCGGGTTGCCGACCACCACGCTGAGCGTACCGCCCGGGCTGTTGGTGAAGTTGCCGCTGACGGTGAGGCCACTGGCCGGGTCAGGCTGCACCCCACCGCCGTTGACCAGCGAGGCCACGCTGCCATTGCCGCTGAGCGCGCCACCGGCCCCCACCGTGACCTGTGCACCCAGCACCGTGCCCGGGTTGGCGGCGTTGCCTACCTGCAGCAGGCCCTGGTTGACGGCCAGCTTGCCGCTGAAGGGTTGGTTGCCGGTCAGCAGCAGGCTGCCGTTGCCCTGCTTGATGGCGCTGCCGGTGCCGCTGAGCACACCGCTGAAACGCCCGTTCGCGTCCTGCTGGAACACCAGCATGGCGTTGTCGACGATGCTGCCCTGCAGGCTGGTGGTGTCACCTACCAGCGTGCCGCCGCTGACCTTGGTGCCGCCGGTGTAGGTATTGGCGCCACTGAGGATCAGCGTGCCGGCATCGAGTTTTTCGATGCCGCCTGTGCCCACCAGCGGTGCCGAGATCTGCGTGCTCGCGCCCGCATTCACGCGCACGGCCGCCAGGGCTCCATCGGCCGCGTTGACCGGGGCCAGGCTGCCCCCGGTGCCGGCCACCAGTTGATAGCCGCCCGTGAGGAACTGCAGGCCGGTGAAGGACTGCTTGCCGGCCACGGTGACGGTGCCCGGCTGGCCACCGAACACGCCGAACTGCGCGTCCCAGGCTTCGCTCAGGTTGCCGTTGAGGTCGGTCCAGTTGGTGCCTGGCCCCCAGGTGCCGCTGCCGCCACCGAGGGTGCCATCGGCGTTGCTCTTGCCACCGTTCCAGAACTGCAACTCGCCGGCCGTGCCCTGCACCACCAGGTTGATCTGCTGGGCAATGGCGGTCTGCAGGGTCAGCTGGCCCGGCACGGTGGTGCCTGGCAGCAGGCCGAACAGCAGGCCGCTGTCGGTCAGGTTGCCGCCATAGGTGAACAGCTGGTACACGCCGCTGCCAAAGCCGCCGGCATCGGCAATGTTGAGGGTGCCGTCCAGCTGCAGGTCGCCCGCCACCTTGACCACGGTGGTGGACGCCGCAGCCTGGCCGAGCACCACGTTCAGTTTGCTGCCGGCATCCAGGTTGAGCGTGCCGACGCTGAGTGCCGTGGCACTGCCACCCGCCGCCAGGGTCGCCCCGCTGGCGACGTTGACGGTGCCGGCATAAGTGCCGCTGCCGCCAAGGGTCGCACCGCTGTTGACCTGCACATTGGCACTGGCCAGGCTGCCGTTCACCAGCAGGCTGCCGGCATTCACCGTGGTGTTGCCGGTAAAGCCGCTGGTGCCGGTCATCAGCAACTGGCCACTGCCGCTCTTGACCAGCGTGCCGCTGCCGGTGAGGTTGCCGGTGTAGCTGCCATTGCTGGCCTGCTCGAAGGTCAATGCGGTGTTGTTGAGGATCGCGCCCTGCAGGCTGCGGGTGTTGCCAACGACGCTGCCCGCGTTGAGGGTGGTGCCGCCGCTGTAGGTGTTGGCGCCGGTGAGCAGCAGCTCGCCGTTGCCGTTTTTCACCAGGCTGCCGTTACCGCTGATCACGCCGCTCAGGGCCAGGTCGTTGCTGCCGGCCAGGGTCAGGCGTGCTGCCAGGCTGATGGCGTTGCTCAGTTGCAGGTCGACCGGCCCGTCGAGTGCGGCGTTGCCACCGACCGTGAGCACGCCGTTGCCCAGTGCGCTGTTGTCGCCCAGGGTGAGGCTGCCGGCATTCAAGCGGGTACCGCCCTGATAGGTATTGACGCCGTTCAGGGTCAGGTCGGCCGCGCCGTTTTTCAGCAGGCTGCCGCTGCCGCTGACCACGCCCGTCAGGCTCAGGTCGTTGCTGCCACCCAGGGTCAGTGCCCCATTGAGCACGGCTGCGTTGCCCAGCGTGACCGCCTTGTTGGCGTCCAGCGTGGTGCCATTGGCGGCGGTCAGTGCGCCACTGCCCAGCGCCGTGTCGCTGCCCACCACCAGGGTGCCGCCGTTGAGCTGGGTGCCACCGGTGTAGCCGTTGTTGCCATTGAGCACCAGGGCGCCACCTTCGACCTTGGCCAGGGTACCGCTGCCGTTGACGGCCACGTCCAGCGTTGCGCTGATGCCGGTGCCGATGCGCACGTTGGTGGTGCCCCCGGCACCATTGATCAGCTCCAGTGCATCGCCGGCGAGGGTGTAGCCGTTGCCGAGAAACTGCATGCCATTGACCGTCTGCACGCCGTCCAGGGTGACCGTGGCGCCGGAATTCTGGAACACTGCGAAGGTAGCGTTCCAGCTCTGGTTGAGGGTGCCGCTGGCGTTGGTCCAGTTGTTGCCGGCAGCGCTCCATACGCCGCTGCCGCCGTCGACCGCACCGTTGCCGAGGGTCTGGCTGCCGTCCCAGAACAGCACGTTGTTGTTGGCACCGCCCACCACCAGGTTGACCTGGTTGTTGATGCTGGTCTGCACCTCCAGGGCGCCCGGGGTCACACCGTTCGGCACGCTGCCGACCAGCAGGCCGTTGTCGGTGAGGGCGCCCTGATAATTGATCAGGTGGTACACGCCTGCGCCGAAGCCGCCGATGTCGGTGACGTTGAGCGTGCCGTCCAGGGTCAGGTTGCCGGCCACATCGATCAGGCTCGGGGTACCGACCACCGGTGCGCCCAGCGCTGCATCCAGGTTGGCCCCCGAACCCAGCACCAGCGAACCGATAGTCAGCGTACGGCCGCTGCTGACCGCCAGGTGCCCGCCATTGGCGATGGTAACGGCGCCGCCCAGGCTGCCGCTGCCGCCCAGGGTGGTGCCGTTGTTCACCGTCACGCTGCTGCTGGCCAGGCTGCCGTCGACCATCAGGCTGCCGCCGCTGACGGTCGTGCCGCCACTGAGGGTGTTGTTGCCGCCCAGGGTCAGCGTGTCGCCGCCGACCTTGTCCAGTGTGCCGGTACCGCTGAGCACGCCGCCAAAGGTGCCGCCACCGACTTGCAGGCCGGTGCCTGTCGCGACCTTCACGCTACCGTCGCCGGCAAGCTCAGCCAGGCTGGTGTTGCCGCCCAGATTGAGGGTGGCGCCGCTGCCCAGGTTGAGCTCGGCAGGGTTGCCCAGCGCATTGTTGCCCACGGTGCTGAGGCTGCCGGACAGGATGTTGAGGATGCCGCTGAAGGTGTTGTTGCCACTGAGCGTGAGGTTGGCCAGGCCGTTCTTGTTGAGGATGCCGCTGCCGCTGAGCACGCCCGCCAGGTTCAGGTTGCTGGTGCCGGCCACATCCAGGGTGCCGCCGACGTCCACCGCGTTGGCCACGCTCATGGCGCTGGTATTGGTCAGGGTCGAGGTGCCGTTGACACTCAGGGCGCCCGTACCCAGTGCCCCACCGGTGCCCAGGGTGAGGTCGCCGGTGCCCAGCTGGGTGCCGCCGGTGTAGGTGTTCGCGCCGGCAAGGGTCAGGCCGCCCGTGCCGCTGTGGCTGAGGCCACCGGCACCGCTGATCACACCGGCGAGGGTCAGGTCATTGTTGCCCGGCAGGCTAAGGCCGGCATTGAGCACGATGTCGTTGGCCAGCGACAGTGCACCGCTGTTGACCAGGCTGGAG
Source organism: Pseudomonas aegrilactucae (assembly GCF_019168305.1). GTDB lineage: Bacteria > Pseudomonadota > Gammaproteobacteria > Pseudomonadales > Pseudomonadaceae > Aquipseudomonas > Aquipseudomonas aegrilactucae. Next base: position 121,804 of record NZ_JAHTBI010000037.1, on the reverse strand, counting down.
GCGCCGCTGACGGTGAGCGCTGCGCTGCCCAGTGCCCCGGCGTTGCCGACCGTGAGGGTACCGGCTTGCAGGTCGGTACCGCCGGTAAAGCCATTGGTGGCGTTGAGGGTGAGGTTGCTGGCGCCCTGCTTGATCAGGGTGCCGGCACCATTGACCAGCCCGTCCAGGGTCAGGTCGTTGCTGCCGAGCAGGGTCAGGTCACCGGCCAGGTTGAGTACATTGCTCAGCGTCAGGTCAGTACGGGTGTCCAGTTGCGTGCCCGCCGCCGCGGTGAGGGCGCCTGCGCCCAGCGCGGTGTCGCTGCCCAGCACCAGCTTGCCGGCATTCAGCGCCGTCGGCCCGACGTAGGTGTTGTCGCCGTTGAGCGTCAGAGTGCCCGCGCCGGCCTTGAGCAGGCCGCCAGTGCCGCTGATATCGCCACCGAGCGTGAGAGCATTGCTGCCACCGATGCGCAGTTGGTCGAGCAGGCTCACGTCATTGGCCAGGCTGACCACCGTGTTGCTGTCCAGGGTGGTGCCGGCGGCCGCCGTCAGGGTGCCGCTGCCCAGCGCACTGTCGTTGCCGACGATCAGCGTGCCGCCGTTGAGAGCCGTGCCGCCGGTATAGCCGTTCACGCCATTGAGCACCAGGGTGCCAGTGTCGAGCTTGGCCAGGGTGCCCGTGCCATTGATGGGCAGGTCGAGGGTGGCGGTCACGTTCGGGTCGACCCGCACCGCGAAGCTGCCACTGTTGCCATTGATGGCAGTGAGCTCGCCGCCGGTACCTGCGACCAGTGTGTAGCCATCGGTGATGAACTGCAGTGCGTTGGTGGTCTGGCTGCCTTCCACGGTGACCACACCCGACGCGCCCTGGAACACGGCGAACTGACCGAGCCAGATGTCCTGGACCCCACCGTTCAGCTCGGTCCAGTTGGTAGCGCTGCTGTTCCAGGTGCCGGAGCCGCCCTCCACCGTGCCATTGGGCACCACGCCCGCACCGTCCCAGAACTGCACAATCAGGTTGGGCGAGTTGATCAGCAGGTTGACCTGCCCGGCGATGGCGGTCTGCAGTTGCAGCTCGCCCGGTGTCACGCTGCCCGGCAGGCTGCCCAGGCTCAGTGCGTTGTTGACCAGCGAGGTGTAGTCGAACAGGCGATAGATACCATTGCCCAGGCCACCGTCATCGGTGATGTTCAGCGTACCGTCAAGGGTCAGGGTGCCGGCCACCTTGAACAGCGAGGTGGCGCCGGTCACCGGTGAGCCCAATGCCACGTCGATGTTGGCGTTCGGTGCCAGCACCAGCGAACCGAGGCTCAACTGGGTCCCGCTGGTGCCGGCCAGGTGCCCGCCGTTGCCGATGCTGACCAGCCCACCGAGGCCACCACTGCCGGTGAGGGTCGCGCCGTTGGTGACCGTCAGGCCGCCGCCATTCAGGGTGCCCGACACGTTGAGCGTACCGGCACTGACCTGGCTGGTGCCACCGAGGGTACTCACCCCGCTGAGCTCGAGTACGCCGCTGCCCACCTTGTTCAGCCGGCCAAAGCCGACGAATGCACCGGCGAACACGCTGTCCAGGTTGGTACTGCCCAGGCTCAGCGTGTTGCCCAGCGCGATGTTGGTGGTGCCGCTGCCAGTCAGTGCGCCGATGCTGGTGTTGCCGTTCAGGTTCAGGTCGGTGCCGCTGCCCAGGTTGACACTGGCGGGGTTGCCCAGTGCGTTGGCATTCAAGGTCGTCACCATGCCTTGGGCGATATCGAGTGTGCCGCTGAAGGTGTTGTTGCCGAACACCACCAGTTCCTGGGCGCCGGCCTTGATCAGGTTGCCTGTACCGCTGATGAGCCCGCCCAGGGTCAGGTTGCTTGCGGTGTCGAGGGTCAGGTCGCCGTTCACCACGATGGTATTCATCAGCGCAATCGACTGGGTGTTTTTCAGGGTGCTGGTGCCCGTGGCGGTCAGGGCGCCGCTGCCCAGCGCAGCGTTGTTGCCGACGGACAAGGTGCCGCCACTCAGTGCGGTGCCACCGCTGTAGGTGTTGACGCCGCTCAGGGTCAGGTTGCCGGTGCCGGCCTTGATCAACTGGCCGTTGCCGCTGATTGCGCCGCTCAGGCCGAAGTCGTTGCTGCCGTCGACGGTGAGGTTGGCGTTGAGGCCGATGCGGCTGTTCACCACCACTGCGCTGTCGCCACTGCTCAGGGTCGAGGCGCCGGTGACCGACAGCACGCCGCTGCCCAGCGCGTTGTTGTTGCCGAGCACCAACGTGCCGGCAGTCAGGAGGGTCTCGCCGGCGTACAGGTTGCTGGCGTTGAGGGTCAGGGTCGCAGCGCCGCTCTTGGTCAGGTCGCCGGGGCCGGTGATCACCCCATCGAGGGTCAGGTCGGCCGTGCCGCCGATGTTCAGGTTGCCGACGATATCCAGCGCATTGCCGAGCACCACTGCGGTGCTGGCATCCAGCGTGGTGCTGGTGCTGGTGCGCAGGGTGCCGACGCCAAGGGCGCTATCGCTGCCGACAATCAGCGTGCCGGCACCCAGCAGGGTATCGCCCTGATAGGTATTGTTGCCGCTCAGGGTCAGGTCGCCGGTACCGCTCTTGACCAGGCCACCCGCGCCACTGATTACGCCTGTCAGCGCCAGGTTCTGTGCACCGATCAGGCTCAGGCTGCCGGTCAGTTCCAGGGCGTTGGCCAGGGTCAGTGCGGTGCTGGTGTCCAGCGTGGTCGCACCGGCAGCGGTCAGCGTGCCGCTGCCCAATGCCGTGGCCGAGGTCAGCAGCAGGCCGCCCGCATTCAGCGCCGTGCCGCCTTCGTAGGTGTTGTCGCCACTGAGGGTCAGCACACCGGCCCCCGTCTTGATCAGGCCGGCGGTGCCGCTGATGTCGCCCCCCAGGGTCAGCGCGGTGCTGTTGGCCACCGTCAGGTCGGCCCCCAGGCCGATGGCGTTGTTCAGGGCCAGCGCCGTGTTGCTGGCCAGGGTCGAAGCGCCGCTGACCGTCAACGCGCCGCTGCCCAGTGCGGTGGCATCACCCACGGTCAGGGTGCCGGCCTTCAGGGTGGTGCCGCCCTGATAGCTGTTGGCGCCATTGAGGATCAGGTTGCCCGCCCCATGCTTGGTCAGGCTGCCTGCACCATTGACCAGGCCCAGCAGGGTGATGTCGCGGGGGCCACCGATGTTCAGGTTGCCTGCCAGCGACACCGAATTGCCCACGGTGACATCCTGGCTGCTGTCGAGGGTGGTGCCATCCGCGGCCACCAGGGAGCCCAGGCCCAGGGCCTGGTCGCTGCCCAGGATCAGGCGGCCGTCATTGAGCAGCGTGTTGCCCAATTGAAGGTTGATACCCGACAGGGTCAGCGTGGCATCGCCATTCTTGGTCAGCCCGCCGCTGCCGATGATATTGCCGGTCAGGGCCAGATCATTGCTGCCAACCACCGTCAGTACACCGGTCAGGCTGATGGAATTGCCCAGCGCAACGGCGCTGCTGGCGTCCAGCGATGTGCCGTTCTGCGCATTCAGTACGCCGCTGCCCAGCGCCGTGTTGCTGCCGACGATCAGCGTGCCGCCGCTCAGAGTGGTGCTGCCCTGATAGGTATTGCTGCCATTGAGGGTCAGGCTGCCCGGGCCGTTCTTGATCAGGCCGCTGGTGCCACCGATGGCCCCCTCGAGCACCAGGTTGCTGGCACCTGTGAAGTTCAGGTTGGCGCCCAGGTTGATCGCGTTGCCCAGGGTCATGGGGCTGCTGGTGGCCAGCCTGGAAACGCCAGTCACGTTCAGCGCGCCGCTGCCCAGCGCCGCGCTGTTGCCCAGCGTCAGGGTACCGCCGCCGACGGTGGTGCCGCCCTGATAGGTGTTGGCGCCATTGAGGGTCAGGTCGCCGCTACCGGTCCTGTTCAGCGAGCCGGTGCCGCTGATCACCCCGCCCAGGGTCAGCGCGTTGCTGCCAGGCAGGCTCAGTGCCGCCGTCAGTTGCACGGCGTTGGCCAGCACCAGTGGCACCGTGCCTTGCAGGCTGCTGTTGGCCGTGACGCTCAGGGCACCGGTGCCCAGCGCCGCAGCGCTGGCCAGCGACAGCACACCGCCATTGAGGACGGTGCCGCCAAGGAAGGTGTTGGCTGCATTCAGGCTCAGGGTGCCTGCGCCCGTCTTGGTCAGCCCGCCCGTACCGCTGACGATGCCGTTGAGGGTCAGGTTGTTGTCGCCGATGAGGCTGAGGCCACCGGCGCTCACACCGATGGCATTGCCCAATGACAGGTTTGCCGCCCCCGCACCAAGCGCACCGCCATTGACGGCGATGGTGCCGCTGCCGAACGTCGAGGCATTGTCGAATACCAGTGCACCGCCGTTGAGGCTGGTGCTGGTGATCCCGGTCAATGCGCCGGACAAGGTCCAGGTACCGCTCTGCACCACCAGGTTGTTGAAATTGACGTAGTTGGCCGCAGAAATCGCGCCGTCGCCGGTGGTGCCCGTCCCCCCGCCAATGGCGTTCTGCAGCGCCAGGGTATTGTTGCCGCCGGCGCCGCCATCGACCAGCCCGGTGGGGGCGTACAGCAGGTCGATGCTGGCGACCCCCAGGTTGACGCCGACACCCGCGCCCGCGCTGACACTGGAACCTGCAATCGCGTTGAAGCGGTTGGTGGAGTTCGCCCCCATCGACACACCACCGGTGATCGTCCCACTGTTGGTGAAGGTGTTGCCAGTGGTCGTACCCGATGCCTGGAACGCCACGCGGCCGGTAATGGTCCCGGTGTTGGTCATGTTGACACTGCCGCCGCCATACACCGCGACCACCGGGGCGTCAGCGGCCAGCACGCTGACGCCGACGATGTTGGAGGAGCCGATGCTGCCGTTGTTGAGCAGCGTGGTCACACCCCCGCTGCCGTTCTGCACACTCAGGGCCAGGCCGTTGAGGTTGAGCAGGCTGGCGCTGAGCAAGCCGGTGGTGCCTTTGATCACGCCGCCACTGAAATTGGTGATGCTGACCGTACTGGCCGCCGCATTGCCGATCTTCACCCCGGAACTGAGCCCGCCCAGTATCCCCAGGAACGCCGGGTCGATGGTGCCGCGGTTGTTCAGGGTGATGTTGTTGCCGGTCAGGTTCACTGCCGTGCCCAGCAGGGGCGCATTGAGCTGCGAGCCCGCCGCCAGCTCCAGCGTCAGGCCGTTGGTGGCACTGCTATAGGCGTTGGGCAGCCCCAATACCGGCGTGCCGGTACAGGTCACCGTCGAGCCCGCCACCACACAGGCAGCATCGGCCGGCAAACTGAACAGGGTCAACGCAACCCCGGCGGTCGCCAGGCTCACGGCCAGCGACAACGGGCGAACACGGGCGGGCGAAAGGGTGACGGCACGTCTATCCACGGGTGACTCCTTCGTGGATCAGGCGGTTCGGTCCTTAAATGCGTGCCGGCTAGGGGGAAGCCTGGAAACTACACACTAGTGTCGAAAGCCTGACCTTGGCGACTACGGTTCCATTGACTGGAATGTGTAGCCGCTTTCCTGGAGCCCTATAGGAAAGGTCGTACGTCAAATAGTGTTAATACTTTGGCAATAGCCCCCGTGGATAAAGGGCGATGTCAAACTTACAGCGTCAGCCAACCGACGAACGGTCAGGCCACCTCCGGGTCTTCAGCCGGCCAGAACGGCTCGTTGGCCTCCAGCGGGGGCAAGCCGTGGGCGGCGCGCGCGGCGTTGCAGTCGTCGTTGGGCTGGCCATTGACCCAGGCCGCGTCGAACTCGCGGCAAGGGCTGGAGCGCTGGGCGTAGAGCGAGCAATTGACGCCTTTGCCGATTTCCCCTTCCAGGCCGATGCAGCGGCATGGCTTGGCATCGGTACCGATCATTGCCACCCGGGTCGGGTTGATCTGCACCACCAGTTCATCCGGCACGACGCCACCGGCCGAGGTGCATTCACCCCAGAAAAAGGACACACGGAAGTACGCGCAGCAGGCACCGCAAGTCAAACAGGGATTGTTTTCGGACATGATTTGGGGAGGGGGAGAATTATCGTTATAGGGAGAAACCCGGCGATCATTCTATGCTTCGGCGTGGCGTTGAGAAGGGGGGCGGTGAAAGAAATATCGGTGGCCGACGGGTGGACATCGTCGCACCCGTCGCCGGCAAGGCCGACGCCTGCCAGAGTCGGCCTTGCCGGCGACGGCGTATCACGGCGTACGCGGTGGCTTGGCGGCCTTGGGCGCCTCGATGCCATCGGCGCGGAACATCTGGCGGATGCCGCGCACGGCCTGGCGAATGCGGTCCTGGTTCTCGATCAGGGCAAAGCGCACATGGTCGTCGCCATAGTCACCAAAGCCGATCCCCGGCGACACGCACACCTTGGCCTCGGCCAGCAGCTTCTTGGCAAACTCCAGCGAGCCCAGGTGTGCGTACTGTTCAGGGATCTTGGCCCACACGTACATCGAGGCCTTGGGGTTCTCGACCATCCAGCCTGTTTCGTGCAGGCCCTTGACCAGCACGTTGCGCCGCTGGCGGTACTGCTCGGCGATATCGCGCACGCACTGCTGGTCGCCCTCCAGCGCAGCAATCGCCGCCACCTGCAACGGGGTGAAGGTGCCGTAGTCGTGGTAGCTCTTGATCCGCGCCAGGGCGCTGACCAGCTCCGGGTTGCCGACCATGAAGCCGATGCGCCAGCCTGCCATGTTGTAGCTCTTGGACAAGGTGAAGAACTCCACCGCAATGTCCTTGGCGCCCGGCACCTGCATGATCGAGGGGGCTTTCCAGCCGTCGTAGACGATGTCGGCATAGGCCAGGTCGTGGATCACCAGCACGTCATACTGCTTGGCCAGGGCCACCACGCGCTCGAAGAAATCCAGCTCCACGCACTGTGCGGTGGGGTTGGAAGGGAAGCCCAGGATCATCATCTTCGGCTTGGGGATCGACTCGCGGATCGCCCGCTCCAGCTCGTTGAAGAAGTCCACCCCCGGCACCAGCGGCACCGAACGCACCTGGGCGCCGGCAATCACTGCGCCGTAGATGTGGATCGGGTAGCTGGGGTTGGGCACCAGCACGGTGTCGCCATGGTCCAGGGTGGCCAGCATCAGGTGCGCCAGGCCCTCTTTGGAACCAATGGTGACGATGGCTTCGGATTCGGGGTCGATGTCGACCTCATAGCGGTCCTTGTACCAGCGCGAAATAGCCCGGCGCAGGCGCGGGATGCCGCGCGAGGTGGAATAGCCATGGGTGTCTTCGCGCTGCGCGACCTGTACCAGCTTCTCGACGATGTGCGGTGGCGTGGCCCCGTCGGGGTTGCCCATGCTGAGGTCGATAATGTCCTCGCCACGACGGCGTGCAGCCATCTTGAGCTCGGCAGTGATGTTGAAGACGTAAGGGGGGAGACGATCTATGCGCGCAAAGCGGCGCGGCGAACCTTGGTCAGCCATGGTTACCTCGAGGACGTAAGCGCCCGGAACCGTCCGAGCGACGTTGGCCACTGCGGTGGCCGAGGCAGAAGATAGGGCTTGGCGGGGGTGGCTGTAAAGTGGATTTTGCCACCCCTGCCCTGTCGATCAGCCGATGTCGTCGAACGACACCGAGCGCCAGGTAGCCACATCCAGGCCGACCTGGGGTGACATCTGGGGCCCGCGCACGTAAGGGAATGCCTTGCTCACATCCCCCTGATGGACAAAGCGGTGCCCTTCCTCCGACTCGGTCAGCAGCGTGTAGGAATGCCGACGCATGCCTGCGTACAGTGCGTCGTCACGGTCCATCGCGTCCTGCTGCTCGGCAACCTGCTGGTCGCTCAGGCCCAGGCACTTGTGCAGGGTCGCCCCCCAGCGGTTCAGGCAGGTTTCGGCGAAGTGACGCACGATCACACCAGGCTCGGGCACCACCTTGCCGTTGCTTTTGCCATCGGCCGAGGCATTGCCGACCAGCGTGGCATGGCGGCCTGGCAGCGGATAGATATGCGTGCGCGTGTCCGGGTAGGTGGTGGGGATCACACAGGCAAAGCCTTTGGAGCGCTCATCGCGCGAGAAGAACCCGACGTACTCCTTGACGTTGGACTTCAGGTGCAGGCGGTGCGCTTGCAGGTTGTTGATGCCGGGCACCGGGTCGATGGCGAAGATATTCACTGGCACATCGGCCAGCTCCGGGTCTTCGGCCATTGCGTTGGCCAGCATATGGCAGCTGATACCGCCGCGGCTCCAGCCGACGATATTGACCTGACTGGGGATCAGCCCGTCCTTGCGGTACATCTTGATGATCCCTTCCTGCAACTGCTGCGGGGTGACGCCACGGTCGCCGTAGTCGTACTTGCGCCAGAACCAGGAGCCCTCTTGCTTCACGTCCTCGATCGGCACGCCGGCAGACTTGAGGCGATCGTAATCGGCCTCGCTGAGCTTTTCGCGCTGCCAGGTGCAGCGCCCCTTGATCACCTGCAGGGCATGGGCGACGTTCTGTTCCCAGCCGGCGCCGAACAGCGTGCCGGTGAGGCCGTATTCCTTGTTTTCGATGAACAGGTCGTCGGCCTGCAGGTTGCCGCTGCCAGGGCCGTCGATGGCGATCCAGTGCGCGAACTCGCGGCCCTGATCGTTGGCGGCCAGGGTCGAGACCAGTTCGCCGTTCCAGAAATCAGGGTTCTGGTCATCGAAGCGGTGCGAGCCGGTGCCGCAGAAGTACACAGTGAAAACGCTCATGGGCGTGCTCCTTTGAGGTGGGAGCTGCCACGCTAGCAATGCGGGGCGCGGGCATTCAGCAGGGAGTGGTGCCGCGCTGGGAGGGAGTGCCGGTACAAAGAACGCTGCTGCCAGCCTTGTTTGTCCGGCGCCAGTTCGGCATGAATGTTCAGGCAAAAAAAACCCCGGCACCTTTCGGCCCGGGGTCTTTTTTCAGCACATCAGATCAATGCGCGTAGGTCAGCAGCAGTTCGGTCGGCACCTTGGTGTCCAGCGACATCATCACGCTCAACGCAGTGATGGTGAAGATGGAGAACACGAACAGCTTGCGCGCCCACAGGCGATCATCCACAGCCTTGTAGCCGGTCCAGGCCATGTACAGCCAGTACATGCCCATTGCCGCGGCGACGGCCATGTAGCTCATGCCCGCATAACCACCGATGGTCAACATCAGGGTCGCGGCCAGGAACGCCACGATGTACCAGAGGATGTGCTTCTTGGCCACCAGGATGCCACGCTTGACCGGCAATACCGGAATCGAGGCCGCCAGGTAGTCGTTGAAGCGGAAGATCGCAATGGCGTAGGAATGCGGCATCTGCCACAGGCTGAACATCACCAGCAGGGTCAACGCAGCCAGGTCGAAGCTGTTGCTCACGGCGCAGTAGCCGATCACCGGAGGCATGGCACCGGACAGGCTGCCCACCAGGGTGCCGTGCACCGATTTGCGCTTCAGGTACAGGCTGTAGAAACCCACGTAGATGATGAACCCGATCAGGCCGAATAACGCCGCCAGGGCATTGGCCTGCACATACAGCAGGCCGAGCCCGGCCACCCCGAGCAGGGTGGCGTAGGCCAGCGCGATCTTCAGCGAGACCTGCCCCTGAACCATCACACGGTTCTTGGTGCGCTCCATCTTGATGTCGATGTCACGGTCGATGCAGTTGTTGAACACGCAACCGGACGCCACCACCAGCGAAGTGCCAATCACCGTGGCAAGGAACAGCATGAAGTCCACATGCCCTTGCGCGGCAAGGAAGAAACCGCCTGCCACAGAAAGCACGTTACCGAAAATGATCCCCGGTTTGGTGATTTGGATAAAGTGCTTAAAGGACATGCCGTCTTACCTCACTTCGCCATCATGCTGGTGTGGATGCTGAACATGATCCACAGCGACAGGCCGACCAACAGTGCAATCACCAACCCGGTAAACAGGAAGGCGCTGACGTTCTCACGCTGCTCTGGCGAACGGTCCAGGTGCAGGAAGTAGTACAGGTGCACGACGATCTGGATGACCGCAAAGGCCACCACGATCAGGATGGTCATGTCTTTTGGCAAGGTCGGGTACATCACCAGGCCAAACGGGATCAGGGTCAGGATCACCGACAGCACGAAGCCGATTGCGTACGACTTCACGCTGCCGTGGTTGCCCTCGGCGTGCTCGTTATGTGCGTTAGCCATTTACAGAACCCCCAGCAGATAGACAACGGTGAACACGCAGATCCAGACCACGTCCAGGAAGTGCCAGAACAGGCTCAGGCAACCCATGCGGGTCTTGGCGGAGCCGGTGATGCCCTTCTTCTGGATCTGGTACATCATCACCGCCATCCAGATCAGACCACCGGTCACGTGCAGACCGTGGGTGCCGACCAGGGCGAAGAAGCCCGACAGGAAGCCGCTGCGCTGCGGGCCGAAGCCTTCGCTGATCAGCAGGTGGAACTCGTTGACTTCCATGATGATGAAGCCAAGGCCCAGCAGGAAGGTGACGGCCAACCAGGCCAGTACACCGTTCTTGTTGCCCTTGTACATCTGCAGCATGGCGAAGCCGAAGGTGATACTGGAGAACAGCAGCAGCGCGGTCTCGGCCAGTACGTACGGCAGTTCGAAGATGTCATGACCCGACGGGCCGCCGGCAAAATTGCCGGACAGCACCGCGTAGGCTGCGAAGATCGACGCAAACAGGATGCAGTCGGTCATCAGGTACAGCCAGAAACCGAATACGGTCATCTGGCCCGAGTCGTGGTGTTCTTCGTGCCCATGGTCGTGACCATGAGCAGCATCAGCATTGATTACATGACTGGACATTGATTAAACCCGTTCAAACGATTCGACAGGCGCACCGACTGGCGAGCCGGTAGCCAGACCGAGGTGCTTCAGACGCTCACCTTCGATACGTGCCACTTCTTCGGCCGGAACCATGTAGCCCTGGTCGTCACGTGCAGCGTGAGCAACGAAGACAGCGATGGTGCCGATCAGGCCGGCCGCGGCCAACCACCAGATGTGCCAGATGGCAGCGAAACCGAAGACGGTCAACAGCGCGCCCATGTACAGACCGGTAGCGGTGTTGTTCGGCATGTGGATCGGTGCGTACTGGGCCGGAGCCTTGTAAGCGATACCGGCACGCTTGGTTTCGGTCCAGGCATCCAGGCCGACTTTCTCAGGCATGGTGGCGAAGTTGTAGAACGGCGGTGGCGACGAGGTCGACCATTCCAGGGTGTGCGCGTTCCATGGGTCGCCAGTGACGTCCATGTTGTCCTTGCGATCGCGGATCGATACGTACAGCTGGATCAGCTGGCAGGCGATACCGAACAGGATCAGCACGGCACCGACCACGGCCACGTACAGGTACGGTTCCCACGCAGGGTTGTCCGAGTGGTTCAGACGACGGGTCATGCCCATGAAGCCCAGTGCGTACAGCGGCATGAAAGCCACGTAGAAACCGGAGATCCAGAACCAGAAGGCAGCCTTGCCCCACTTCTCGTTCAGGGTGAAACCGAAGGCTTTCGGGAACCAGAAGGCGAAGCCGGCAATGTAGCCGAACACCGCACCACCGATGATCACGTTGTGGAAGTGAGCGATCACGAACAGGCTGTTGTGCAGCACGAAGTCAGCGCCCGGTACGGCCAGCAGTACGCCGGTCATGCCACCGATCGAGAAGGTCACCATGAAGCCCAGGGTCCAGAGTACTGGCGCGGTGAAGCGCAGACGGCCCTGGTAGATCGTGAACAGCCAGTTGAACAGCTTCACACCGGTCGGGATCGAAATCAGCATCGTCGCCAGGCCGAAGAAGGTGTTGACGCTGGCCCCCGAACCCATGGTGAAGAAGTGGTGCAGCCATACGCCAAAGCCCAGTACCGAGATCGCACCCGAGGCGTAGATCATCGATTTGTGGCCGAACAGACGCTTGCCGGTGAACGTGGAGATGACTTCCGAGAACACGCCGAACGCCGGCAGGATCAGGATGTACACCTCAGGGTGACCCCACGCCCAGAACAGGTTGACGTACATCATCGGGTTCCCACCAAGCTCGTTGGTGAAAATGTGGAAGTCCAGATAACGGTCAACCGTCAGCAGTGCCAGGGTCGCGGTCAGGATCGGGAACGAAGCCACGATCAGGATGTTGGCCCAGGTGCAGGTCCAGGTGAAGATCGGCATGTCCATCAGCTTCATGCCAGGGGCGCGCATTTTCAGCACGGTGGCAAGGAAGTTGACGCCCGTCAGCGTTGTCCCCAAACCGGATATCTGTAGCGCCCAGATGTAGTAGTCGACACCGACCCCAGGGCTGTACTGGATACCCGCCAGCGGTGGATACGCCACCCAGCCGGTCTTGGCGAACTCGCCCACGCCCAGGGAGATGTTGACCAGCGCAACGCCGGACACCAGCAGCCAGAAGCTCAGGGAGTTGAGGAACGGGAAGGCAACGTCACGCGCACCGATCTGCAGAGGCAGGGCCAGGTTCATCAGGCCGGTGAAGAATGGCATTGCCATGAAGATGATCATGATCACACCGTGAGCGGTGAAGATCTGGTCATAGTGCTCAGGCGGCAGATAGCCCTCGCCGCCACCCGTGGCCATGGCCAACTGGGTACGCATCATGATGGCGTCGGCAAAGCCGCGCAGCAGCATGATCATCGCGACGATGATGTACATCACCCCGATTTTCTTGTGGTCGACCGACGTCAGCCACTCGGTCCACAAGTAGGTCCACTTGCGGAAATAGGTGATTGCACCAACCAACGCGAGACCGCCGAGCGCGATCATGGCAATGGTCACCATGACTATCGGCTCGTGATACGGGATCGCGTCCAGACTTAGTTTACCGAACATCTTTTACTCCTCTGCCCCAGCAGCTGAATGCATACTCACGTCCATCCCTTCGGCCGCTTCTTTGTGCTCTTTCTTCTCGTGCACCACCGGCTTGCCACGGTTCATGCCTTCGTACTTGTCGACGATGGACTGGAACATGTTTTCCGGGGCAACGCTGTAGAGCGCAACCGGGTTGTTTTCGCTAGGTTTGGTCAGGGCTTCGTAGGTAGCCTTGTCCAGTTGATTCGGCGACTGCTTGACTTCGCTGACCCATGCCTCGAAATCGGCCTGGGAGGTGGCGATGGCCTTGAACTTCATACCGGTGAAACCGGCACCGCTGTAGTTGGCGGAGATCCCGTCGAACTCGGCGTTCTCGTTGGCAATCAGGTGCAGCTTGGTGGTCATGCCCGCCATCGCGTAGATCTGGCCGCCCAGGCCCGGGATGAAGAACGAGTTCATCACGGCGTCGGAGGTCACGCGGAAGTTGACCGGGGTATTGGCCGGGAAGACGATCTTGTTGACCGTGGCAATGCCCTGTTCCGGGTAGATGAACAGCCACTTCCAGTCCAGCGCGACCACGTCGATCTGCACCGGCTTCACGTCGGAATCCAGTGGACGGTACGGGTCAAGCTTGTGGGTGGAGATGTAGGTGACGTAACCCAGGGCGATGATGATCAGCACCGGGATGGTCCATACGGCCACTTCGATCTTGGTCGAGTGCGACCAGTCGGGGGTGTAGGTGGCAGCCTTGTTGGAGGCCCGGTATTTCCAGGCGAACGCGATCGTCATGAAAATGACAGGAATCACCACCAGCAACATCAGGCCGGTAGCGATCAGGATCAGGTTCCTTTGCTCAATGCCGACCTGGCCCTTCGGGTCGAGCAGGGTCCAGTTGCACCCACTGAGTAAAAGCATGCCTAAAAAGGGCAGAATGCCAAACAGTCTGGGGTAACGCTTTTTACTCATCTCACGACCTCTAGAGCAGCTTGCTTCAATGCAATTTGTGTTTTGGTCGCCAACACTTCGTCCTGCCAAGCGTCAGCATTTATGGGATCGAATACGGTCACGCCGGAATTCAGCTGCGGCTGCTCGGCAGAACCGGTGTAGAACGGTGCTTATTATTCTGACTTCGTAGGCAATCGGGCCTGTACACGGACCAATCCATTTGGTGCGGGAAATCACGGGAGGGGGGTCAGCCCGGCATCGCCGCAGGCGATGCTCGTCAGAGTCACGAAAGGGGCCGGAGCTCCTTTAATCCTGCGACTCGCAAGCGGTGCCGAACGGAAATTGGGGGCGATTGTAGTGACGTAACCTGGCTGTGACTATGACTTATTGAGCAACAGTCCTTTACAGGATGTGTAACAATCAACCCTTCAAAATCAGTTTCGCGACAGTTTGTCGCACCCCCGGCTATAGACCTGAAACGCCCGTACAGCAAGGCTCGCACCTTGATTCAGATCAACCCTTGCGCGACATCCGCAGAAAATTCCGAAGCGCTGCGCGCTTGCTTGAACACAGGACTTTTGTCTAACCACGACGACGATTGCGCACGATCCCCAGCGGCACCAGCACGGCCGTCAGCACAAACGCCACCAGTGCCCACTGCGCCAGCGACAACCCCAGCACCGGCGGATACGGCGTGGAACAGAAGCCATCGACCTGGAATACCAGCGGCAGCACCGAGGCCAGCGGCAGGCCGTCGACGATCGGCTGCAGGGTATCGATACCGCAACTGACGGCCGGGTTGGCGAGGATATAGACATGGTTGCCGGCCGCTGCGATGCCGCCGAAGGCGCTGAGCACCACCAGCCCTTCGAACAGCGTCAGGCTGCGACGCCCTGGCATGGCGGCGCCGATGAAGGCGAACAGGGCGATGAACAGCAGTGCGTAGCGTTGCAGGATGCACAGCGGGCAGGGGGCTTCGCCGAGCACGACCTGCATGTACAGGGCGCCGCCGATCAGGGCCAGGCAGATGGCGCCCAGCAGTACCAGAAAGCGCCGTTCCCGATTCAGGCGCTGCGTTTGCTCGTTCATTCCCGTTTCCTTCACTAGTAGGTGGCTCAAGCCAGGGCGCAATTCTACACACCGACCCTGACCACTGGGAGTGAAGGATAAACCGATTAAACGAGGATTAAGGTCAAACGCTTCGCCTTTACTCGAGGCTGGCAGCCGGTCCGAAGAACTCGTAGCGGCTCTGCTGCTCGGGCACGCCCAATCCCTTGAGGTGGCGCTTGACCACTGCCATGAAGCCCTTGGGCCCGAGGAAGTACGCGTCCAGGTCACGCTCGACCGGCAACCACTGCCCCAACTGGTCCATGCTCAGCAGGCCCACGGCATCGGCCGGCGGGCTCACCCCGTCATCCTCGTCATAGCAGTAGAAGCGCTTGAGCTGCGGATGACCCGCCGCACGCTGGTCGACCCAGTCGCGGAACGCATGCACCGCCCCATTGCGCGCGCAGTGGATGAAATGCACCTGGCGCCCGCTGGCCAGTGCAGCATCCAGCATCGCCAGGGTCGGCGTAATGCCTACCCCGCCACTGATCAACACCAGCGGCTTGTCGCTGGCGCTCAGGGTGAAATCGCCGGCAGGCGGGAACAGGTTCAGCGTATCGCCCACCTGCAGGTGCTCATGCAGGAAGCGGGACACCTTGCCGCCGGCCTCGTGCTTGACGCTGATGCGGTACTCACCCGCGTCGCTCAGCGCCGACAGCGAATAGTTGCGCCGGTGCTCCTCACCCTCGATGAACACCTGCAGCCCCAGGTACTGGCCAGGCTCGGCCTGGAGGATCGGGCCGCCATCGACCGGGGCGAAGTGGAACGAGACGATCTCGCTGCTCTCCTGCACCCGCGCCGTCAGGCGGAACCCGCGCGCCCCGCGCCAGCCGCCCACGGCCTCGGCCTTCTGCTGGTACATGCCCTCCTCGGCGCCGATCAGGATATCGGCCAGTTGCTGGTAGGCCGCGCCCCAGGCCGCGATCACTTCAGGGGTGGCGATGTCCTTGCCCAGCACCTCTTCGATCGCGCGCAACAGGCAGGTACCCACGATCGGGTAGTGCTCGGGCAGGATCTGCAAGGCCACATGCTTGTTGATGATCTGCCCCACCAGGCCGCCCAGTTGCTCGAGCTGGTCGATGTGCCGCGCATACATCAGCACGCCATTGGCCAGCGCACGCGGCTGGTCGCCGCTGGCCTGGTTGGCCTGATTGAACAGCGGGCGCACCTCGGGGTACTCGCTGAGCATCAGCTTGTAGAAATGCGTGGTCAGCGCTTCGCCGCCGCTTTCCAGCAGGGGCACGGTGGCTTTGACGATCGCACGGTCTTGGGCATTGAGCATGGGTGAACTCCTGGGCCTTTGGCTTCTAGATGAACTGCCTTGGCTATTTCATGTTTCATGCCAATAATTTATTGCTTAAAAATCAATAACTTAAAAACAAAAGAGTCACAATGACCACAGGCCTGCTAGAGTCATAATGACTCCAAGGAGTCAAAATGACCGCAAAACCTCTGCTTACTGCCCTGCTGCCCCTGGTCAGCGACCTGTCCCGCGAGCTGCCCGAACGCGAGCGCTACCGGCGCCTGCTCGAAGCCATGCGCGCCCTGCTGCCGTGCGATGCGGCCGCCCTGCTGCGCCTGGAGGGTGAATGGCTGGTGCCGCTGGCAGTGGACGGGCTGAGCGCCGATACGCTGGGCAGGCGCTTCAAGGTCAGCGAACACCCGCGCTTCGAAGCACTGCTCAGCCGCGCCGAACCCACCCGCTTTGCCAGCGACAGCGAGCTGCCCGACCCGTACGACGGCCTGGTCGAAGGCCTGCACCCGCACCTGGAGGTGCATGACTGCATGGGCTGCCCGCTGTTCGTGGACGAACGCCCGTGGGGCCTGATCACCCTGGATGCGCTGGACCCGGAGCGCTTCCAGCAGGTCGAGCTGGACGCCCTGCAGGCCTTCGCCAGCCTGGCCGCTGCCACGGTCAACGTGGCCCGGCGCATCGAACGCCTGGCCCTGCGCGCCGAAGATGAGCACCAGCGTGCCGAAATCTACCGCCAGGCCAGCGGCCAGCAGCACCAGGAACTGATCGGCCAGAGCCAGGCCCACAAGCACCTGCTCGAAGAGATCCGCCTGGTGGCCGGCAGCGACCTGACCGTGCTGATCACCGGCGAAACCGGCGTGGGCAAGGAACTGGTGGCCCAGGCCATCCACCAGACCTCGACCCGCGCCGACAAGCCGATGATCAGCCTCAACTGCGCCGCGTTGCCCGACACCCTGGTCGAGAGCGAACTGTTCGGCCACGTGCGCGGCGCCTTCACTGGCGCGGTCGGCGAGCGCCGCGGCAAGTTCGAACTGGCCAACGGCGGCACGCTGTTCCTCGACGAGGTGGGCGAGCTGTCGCTGAGCGTGCAGGCCAAGCTGCTGCGCGTGCTGCAAAGCGGGCAATTGCAGCGCCTGGGCTCTGACCAGGAGCATCAGGTCGACGTGCGCCTGATTGCCGCGACCAACCGCGACCTGGCCGAAGAGGTGCGCGCCGGGCGTTACCGCGCCGACGTCTACCACCGCCTGAGCGTGTACCCGCTGCGGGTGCCGGCGCTGCGCGAGCGCGGGCGCGACGTATTGCTGCTCAGTGGCTACTTCCTGGAGCAGAACCGCTCGCGCATGGGCCTCAACAGCCTGCGCCTGAGCGCTGCGGCCCAGGCCGCGCTGCTGGCATATGCATGGCCTGGCAATGTGCGCGAACTGGAGCACCTGATCGGGCGTTCCTCGCTCAAGGCGCTGGGCCAGCACCGCGAACGGCCGAAGATCCTTACCCTGGACGCCCGCGACTTCGACCTGCCGGGCGCAGGCCCCGTGGCGCCCACCAGCGCTGTCGCGCCGCTGACGCCGGCGGTTTCGGGCGACCTGCGCCAGGCGCTGGAGCTGTATCAGCGCCAACTGATCGAGGCGTGCCTGGCGCGCCATCAGCACAATTGGGCCAGCGCTGCACGCGAGCTTGGACTGGACCGTGCCAACCTCAGTCGCCTGGCACGGCGACTGGGGCTACGCTGAAGTGCAGCGCCGGATTAAAGCCTGGCGTGGTCGGGTCGATAACCCGGCATCTCCCGTGTTCTATTTGCCCTGAAGGTGCCTATGGCCTCGCAAAATGCCCGCGCCGACTCGCTGTCGCTGCTGTTGTTCACCTTGCGCAGCGGCAAGCTGATGGCAATCAACCTGCTCAAGGTCAGCGAGATCATCCCTTGCCCGCCCTTGACCAAGCTGCCGGAGTCGCACCCGCACGTCAAAGGCGTGGCCACCTTGCGTGGCAACTCGCTGTCGGTGATCGACCTGTCGCGGGCCATCGGCGAGCGGCCGCTGGAAGACCCCAATGGTGGCTGCCTGATCGTCACCGACATCAGCCGTACCAAGCAGGGCCTGCATGTGCAGGCCGTGAGCAAGATCGTGCATTGCCTGAGCACCGACATCAAGCCGCCGCCCTATGGGTCGAGCAGCAGGGCGTTCATCACCGGGGTAACCCAGGTGGACGGCACGCTGGTGCAGGTGCTGGACATCGAAAAGGTCATCCACGGCATCGCGCCGCCACCGCGCGAGATGCACACCAGCGAACTCAGCGCCGAGGATGCAGCGGTGCTGCAGGCCACCAACATCCTGGTGGTGGATGACAGCCATGTGGCGCTGCAGCAGTCGGTGCACACCTTGCGCGGGCTGGGGCTGGAGTGCCATACCGCACGCAGCGCCAAGGACGCGATCAACACCTTGCTGGAGCTGCAGGGCACCGACCAGGAGATCAACGTGGTGGTGTCGGACATCGAAATGTCCGAGATGGATGGTTATGCGTTTACGCGGACCTTGCGCGAGACGCCGGACTTCCAGCATCTATATGTGTTGTTGCACACCTCGCTGGACAGTGCGATGAACAGCGAGAAGGCCAAGTTGGCGGGTGCCAATGCGGTGCTGACCAAATTCTCGTCGCCGGACCTGACCGATTGCCTGATCGTGGCGGCACGTACTGTGGCGTATGCGGAGCACTGAGGCTGGGGCGAACGACCAAGGCTGACAACGCCGATCCTGCAGGCCATGGTGGTCCGTCAACAAGAGTTGAGGGAATCCCCTGCAGGACGAAGGGCCCTGACAAACGCGGAAACGCTACCGCTGCTGCAAAAATCACGGCTCTGGCATAATCAGCGACCTGTCTCCCGGAGTCGCCCGCCATGAAAACCCTGATCTTCAGCCTGCTGGCCCTGTTCAGCCTCGGCGCCCACGCCGCCAGCGAGCAAGCCTGGGCCGACCACGACAAGGCCCTGACCAAAGCCTGCCTGGCCGCCAGCCAGTTCAAGGACGCAAAACCCGCCAGCACCCCCGCCGAATTCGACGACCGCGTCGGCTATAGCGCCCTGCTGGTCAGCGGCCACTACCCGCAAAAACACATGAAAAACCAGCAAGGTACCGAACTCTGTCTGTTCGACAAACAGCGTAAAACCGCCTTCGTCACCGAATGGATACCCATCAAACCGTGAACAACGCTGCAACCTCCATCCAGTTCGATTGCACCGGCTGCGGCAAATGCTGCAACGGCCACCACGTGCCCCTGACCCTGGACGAGGCCCGCCAATGGGTCGCTGACGGCGGCCAGGTGATCGTGCTGGTCGAAGCCTTCCTGGCCAACGGCCTGGGCCTGCCCGCCGAACAGCGCGAGCACGCCCTGCGCCGCGCCTGCGCCGTGCCCTGCGGCAGCACCCAGGCCCATGTAGCCATCACCTTCGCCGCGTTCAACCCCGGCGCCTGCCGCAACCTGGATGCCGACAACCTGTGCCGCATCTATGAACGCCGCCCGCTGGTGTGCCGCATCTACCCGATGGAAATCAACCCGCACATTCCACTGCGCCCCGACGCCAAGGACTGCCCCGACGAAGCCTGGCAGCGCGGCCCGGTGCTGATCCACGGCAGCCAACTGATGGACCGTCAGCTCGCCGAACTGATCGAGCGCTCACGCCAGGCCGACCGCGAGGACATCCACAGCAAGGCGCTGATCTGCCAGCAACTGGGCATCACCACCAGCGCACTCAAGGGCAACGGCTTCACCGCGTACCTGCCCGACACCCACGCCCTGCACGCCGCCCTCCTCGCCCCGGGCGACGACGCGCTGGCGCCCTGGGCCCTGCACGTGGTCGAGCCCACCTTGGTCGCATCATTGCAGCAGGCCGGCGCCCAGGTGTGCAGCACCCCCGCCAGCCACTACAGCTTCATCGCCTTCTGAGCCGCGCCGCCTAGCGGCGCTGCCAGAACTCCTCGGCCAGGCGGCGCAGGTCTTCGGCCAGCCCCGCCACGTCACTGGCAGTGGCATGCCCTTGCTGGCCAGCTAGCACACTGTGCTCACTGGCCTGGCGGATGCTGATGATGTTGCGGTTGATGTCTTCGCTGACCAGGCTCTGCTGCTCCACCGCAGCGGCAATCTGCAGGCTCATCTCGCTGATCTGGTTGACCCGCTGGCTGATACCGTCCAGCGCACTGGACGCCAGTTGCGCCTGGTCCACGCTCTGCCCGGCGTGCTCGCGGCTTTCCTGCATGGCGTGCACCGCATCGCGTGCACCGCGCTGCAATGCACTGATCATGCGCTGGATCTCACCGGTGGACTGCGCCGTGCGCTGGGCAAGGCCACGCACCTCGTCGGCCACCACGGCGAAACCACGCCCCTGATCCCCCGCCCGCGCCGCCTCGATGGCCGCATTGAGCGCCAGCAGGTTGGTCTGCTCGGCGATGCTGTGGATAACCGACAGCACCCCGGAAATTTCCGTGCTGTGCCCTTCCAGCGTGTGCACAACCTCGGTGGCCGCGGCCAGCGCGCCGGCCAGTTCCAGAATGCTGCTGCGGCTCTGGTCCACCAGTTGATGGCCGGTCTGGGTCGCGCCTTCGGCGTGCTCGGCGGCCTCGCTGGCCTGCTGCGCGCTGTTGGCCACCTCGGCCACGCTGGCCGTCATCTGGTTGATCGCCGCAGCCACCTGGTCGGCCTCGCCCTGCTGGCCCAGGGTAGTGGTATGGCTGGTCTGCAGGTGACAGGCCAGCTCTGCGGTATGCCCGGCCAGGCGCTGCGAGGTATCGCCAATGCGCCCCACCACCGCGCCCAACTGGGCTTCGAGCATCAACAGGGCAAACTCCACCTGGCCCACGGCACCACGCTTGCCGGTATACAACTGCTGGCTCAAGGGGTTGTCGGCAATGGCCTGGGCCCGCTGGCGCAGTTGTTCGAAAGGCCGCAGCAAAATCGCGATCAGCAGCGCGCTGAGCCCACCGGCCACCACCAGTTCCAGCAACCCCTGCAGTGGCACTGGCGGCAACAACAGCCGGCTGGTGCCCAGCACCGCCGCCAGCACCAGACCGACCCCAAGGCCCAGTTGCACGGCCAGGCCAGGCACCGGCAGGCGCTGCCACCACGCTGCACGGCCGCTGCGCAGCCGCGCATAGCAACGCTCTGCCGCTTCGACCAGGGCGGCGCCGGGCTTGGTACGCACCGACTGGTATTCCACCGTCTGCCCGACGCTGGTGACCGGCGAAACAAAGGCACTGACCCAGTAATGGTCGCCATTCTTGCAGCGGTTCTTCACCAGGCCCATCCATGACCGTCCGGCCTTGAGCGTCTGCCACATCTGCGCGAAGGCCTGGGGCGGCATGTCCGGGTGGCGCACGATGTGGTGCGGGCTACCGATCAGCTCTTCACGCGTGAAGCCGCTGACCTTGAGAAAGTCATCGTTGGCGTAGGTGAGCGCACTGGTCAGGTCGGTGGTCGAGAGGATATTGGCGTCAGCGGGATAATCTACATTGCGGCCGGTCACAGGCAGATTGCTCTTCATCGAAGCGCTCGCGTTTTTATAGGTGGAAGATCGGCAGGGGCTGAGACTCTACGGCGCAACATTCAGTAAAACCTTGATCCAGGGCAGACTATTGGCACTTGGCCATTGGTTGCTGACAGTGCGGACAGGTAGCGGTCACGCTGCTGACCTGCAGCAACGGCTATAAACTGCTGACAGCCCTCTCTTTCCTGTTCTGGCGCCCTGCACGCATGCGAATTTCTAGCTCACGAGTGGTTTTGTTCGGCCTGGTCGCGCTGGCCGTGGGCCTGGCGCTGTACCTGATGCTGGGGCGGCCCAAGGTCAGCCAGCCCGCCACACCGCGCGCGGTACCGGTCACCGTGATCAAGGTGCGCCAGCAGGACGTGCCGCATTACCTGAGCGCCATCGGCGCTGTGCAGTCACTGCACAGCGTGGTGATCCGACCGCAGCTCGAAGGCGTGCTGACCCGCTTGCTGGTCAAGGAAGGCCAGTGGGTGAACAAGGGCGAGCTGCTGGCCACCCTGGATGATCGCAGCATCCGCGCCAGCCTCGACCAGGCGCGTGCCCAGCTGGGCCAGAGCCAGGCGCAGCAGCAGGTGGCCGAAGTCGACCTCAAGCGCTACCGCCTGCTCAGTGAAGACAACGGCATCTCGCGCCAGACCCTCGACCAGCAGCAGGCGCTGGTCAACCAGCTCAAGGCTGGCATTCTCGGCAACCAGGCCGCGATTGCCGCCGCCCAGGTGCAACTGTCGTATACCCAGATCCGCTCCCCGGTCACCGGCCGGGTCGGCATTCGCAACGTCGACGAAGGCAACCTGGTGCGCACCAGCGACACCCAGGGGCTGTTCAGCGTCACCCAGATCAACCCGATCGCCGTGGAGTTCGCGCTGCCGCAGCAATGGCTACCGACCTTGCAGGCGCTGGTCGCCCAGGCGCAGCCGGCACCGATCAAGGCCTACCTTGATGGCGACGGCGACAGCGGCGGGCTGTTGCTGGGCGAAGGCCACCTGAGCCTGATCGACAACCAGATCGCCGCCAGCACCGGCACCCTGCGCGCCAAGGCGCTGTTCGCCAATGAGCAGGCACGCCTGTGGCCGGGGCAGCTGGTCAGCCTGAAGATCCAGACCCGTATCGAACGCAATGCGCTGGTGGTACCGCCGGGAGTGGTGCAGCGCGGCGTCGAGCAACATTTCGTGTACCGGGTCGAGGGCGACAAGGTCGCCTCGGTGCCGGTCAAGGTGCTGTACCAGGACAGCAACCTCAACGTGATCAGCGGCGTGACGGTGGACGACACGCTGGTGGCCGACGGGCAATCGCGCCTCAAGCCCGGCGCGCGGGTCGAGGTGCTGGCCACCCCGCCGGCCACTGAAGAGGTCGCCCGCACCGGAGCGCAGCCATGAACGGGCGCAGCTCGATCAGTGCATGGTGCATCGACCGCCCCGTCGCGACCCTGCTGCTGACCTTCGCCCTGGTGCTGCTGGGCGTGGTGGCATTCCCTCAGTTGCCGGTGGCGCCCTTGCCCGAGGCGGACTTCCCGACCCTCCAGGTCAGCGCCCAGTTACCCGGCGCCAGCCCCGAAACCATGGCCTCGTCGGTGGCCACTCCGCTGGAGGTGCAGTTCAGCGCCATCCCCGGCATGACCCAGATGACCTCCAGCAGTGCACTGGGCTCCACCAGCCTGATCCTGCAGTTCACCCTGGACAAGAACATCGACACCGCGGCCCAGGAAGTCCAGGCCGCGATCAACACCGCGTCTTCGCGCCTGCCGCAGGACATGCCCAGCCTGCCGACCTGGCGCAAGGTCAACCCGGCCGACAGCCCGGTGCTGATCATGACCGTCAGTTCCGCGCAGATGCCGGCCAACGAACTCAGCGACTATGCCGAAACCCTGCTGGCGCGCCAGCTCAGCCAGATCGACGGGGTGGGCCTGGTCAACATCACCGGCCAGCAGCGCCCGGCGATTCGCGTGCAGGCCCAGCCGGAGAAACTCGCGGCCATCGGCCTGACCCTGGCCGACCTGCGCCAGTCCATCCAGCAGACCAGCCTGAACCTGGCCAAGGGCGCGCTGTATGGCCAGCACAGCGTGTCCACCCTGGCCACCAACGACCAGCTGTTCCACCCCGAGCAATACGCGCAACTGATCGTCGCCTACCGCGACGGCGCGCCGGTGCACCTCAAGGACGTGGCCACGGTCATCAATGGCGCCGAGAACGCCTATGTGCAGGCCTGGTCGGGTCACCAGCCGGGGCTGAACCTGGTGGTGTTCCGCCAGCCCGGGGCGAATATCGTCGACACCGTCGACCGCGTGATGGAGGCGCTGCCGCACCTGGAAGAGAGGCTGCCGGCGGCGGTACAGGTGTCGGTGCTCAACGACCGCACCCAGACCATCCGCGCCTCGCTGCACGAGGTGGAGCTGACCCTGCTGATCGCCGTGCTGCTGGTGATTGCGGTGATGGCGCTGTTCCTGCGCCAGTGGTCGGCGACACTGATCGTCTCCAGCGTGCTGGCGGTGTCGCTGGTGGCGACCTTTGCGCTGATGTACCTGTTCGGCTTCAGCCTGAACAACCTCACCCTGGTGGCCATCGTCATCGCCGTCGGCTTCGTGGTGGACGATGCGATCGTGGTGGTGGAAAACATCCACCGTCACCTGGAAGCCGGCGACAGCAGCCGCGAGGCTGCGATCAAGGGTGCGGGCGAGATCGGCTTCACCGTCATCTCGATCAGCTTCTCGCTGGTGGCCGCGTTCATTCCGCTGCTGTTCATGGGCGGTGTGGTCGGGCGCCTGTTCAAGGAGTTCGCGCTGACCGCGACCTCCACCATCCTGATCTCGGTGGTGGTCTCACTGACCCTGGCGCCCACGCTGTGCGCGCTGTTCATGCGCCGCCCGCAGCACCCCGAGCACGCGGCACCGACCTTTGGCGAACGCCTGCTGGCCGGCTACGCGCGCCTGCTGGTCAAGGCCCTGGCACACCAGCGGCTGATGCTCGGGCTGTTCGGCCTGACCCTGGCGCTGGCCGTCGGCGGCTACGTGGCAATCCCCAAGGGATTCTTCCCGGTGCAGGACACCGGGTTCATCCTCGGCACCACGGAGGCTGCGGCCGACGTGTCCTACCCGGACATGATCCGCAAGCACCAGGCACTCGCCAAAATCATCGAGGCCGACCCGGCAGTGCGTGCGTTCTCGCACTCGGTGGGCGTCACCGGCAGCAACCAGACCATTGCCAACGGGCGCTTCTGGATCGCCCTCAAGGCCCCCGGCCAGCGTGACGTGTCGGCCAGCGAATTCATCGACCGGCTGCGCCCCAAGGTCGCCCAGGTACCGGGCATGGTGCTGTACCTGCGCGCCGGGCAGGACATCAATCTCAGCTCAGGCCCCAGCCGCAGCCAGTACCAGTACGTGCTCAAGAGCAACGACGGCGCGGCGCTGAACCTGTGGACCGAACGCCTGACCGAGCGCCTGCGCGCCAACCCGGCGTTTCGCGACCTGTCCAACGACCTGCAACTGGGCGCCAGCGTCACCCGCATCGACATCGACCGCCAGGCCGCAGCGCGCTTCGGGCTGACCACCACCGACGTCGACCAGGCGCTGTACGACGCCTTCGGCCAGCGCCAGATCAGCGAATTCCAGACCGAAACCAACCAGTACAAGGTGATCCTCGAACTCGACGCCCGCCAGCGCGGCAAGGCCGAAAGCCTCAACTACTTCTACCTGCGCTCCCCGCTCAGTGGCGAGATG
The DNA here is from genome assembly GCF_019168305.1 of Pseudomonas aegrilactucae. Classification (GTDB taxonomy): domain Bacteria; phylum Pseudomonadota; class Gammaproteobacteria; order Pseudomonadales; family Pseudomonadaceae; genus Aquipseudomonas; species Aquipseudomonas aegrilactucae. The sequence goes on along the minus strand of NZ_JAHTBI010000037.1, from coordinate 96,573 downwards.
GTGCCGCTGGCGGCGCTGGCAAAGGTTGCTGCACCGAGCACCGGGCCGTTGTCGATCAGCCATGACGGGCTGTTCCCGGCCGCCAACCTGTCGTTCAACCTGGCGCCAGGCGTGGCGCTGGGCGACGCGGTGAGCATCCTGGAGCGCACCCAGCGCGAGCTGGGCATGCCGGCTTCGATCAGCGGCACCTTCCAGGGCGCAGCGCAGGCGTTCCAGCGTTCGCTGTCGAGCCAGCCGTGGCTGATCCTGGCCGCGCTGGTGGCGGTGTACATCATCCTGGGCGTGCTGTACGAGAGCTTCGTGCACCCCCTGACCATCATCTCCACCCTGCCCTCGGCCGGCCTGGGCGCGCTGGCGCTGCTGTGGCTGATGGGCCAGGATTTCACCATCATGGGCCTGATCGGCGTGGTGCTGCTGATCGGTATCGTCAAGAAGAACGGCATCCTGCTCATCGACTTCGCCCTGGACGCCCAGCGCAGCCGCGGCCTGTCGCCACAGGCGGCGATCCACGAGGCCTGCCTGACGCGGTTTCGGCCGATCATCATGACCACCCTGGCCGCCCTGCTGGGCGCCGTGCCGCTGATGCTCGGTGCCGGCGCCGGCGCCGAGCTGCGCCAGCCGCTGGGGATTGCCGTGGTCGGCGGGCTGCTGGTCAGCCAGGCGCTGACACTGTTCACCACCCCGGTCATATACTTGGCCCTGGAACGCCTGTTCCACCGCCGCCAGGCAGCCGCTACGGCGGCCCGGCCGATTGAGAACTGAGAGCCGACCATGCGCGTGCTGATTATCGAAGACGAACAGAAGACCGCCGACTACCTGCACCGCGGCCTGACCGAACAGGGCTTTACCGTGGACCTGGCACCGGACGGCATCGAAGGCCTGCACCTGGCGCTGGAAGGCGACTACTCGGTGATCGTGCTCGACGTGATGCTGCCGGGCCTGGACGGCTATGGCGTGCTGCGCGCCCTGCGTGCGCGCAAGCAGACGCCGGTGATCATGCTGACCGCCCGCGAGCGCGTCGAAGACCGCATTCATGGGCTGCGCGAAGGGGCCGACGACTACCTGGGCAAGCCCTTCTCGTTTCTCGAACTGGTGGCGCGCCTGCAGGCCCTGACCCGGCGCAGTGGCGGCCACGAACCGGTGCAGATCCAGGTCGCAGACCTGTGGGTCGACCTGATCAGCCGCAAGGCCAGCCGCGCCGGCCAGCGCCTGGACCTGACCGCCAAGGAGTTCTCGCTGCTCAGCGTGCTGGCCCGGCGCCAGGGCGAGATCCTGTCCAAGACCGCGATCGCGGAGCTGGTGTGGGACATCAATTTCGACAGCGACGCCAACGTCGTCGAAGTCGCGATCAAGCGCTTGCGCGCCAAGCTCGACGGGCCATTCGACGCCAAGCTGCTGCATACCATCCGAGGCATGGGCTATGTACTGGAAAGCCGTGCGCACTAATGCCCTCGCACTGCGCCTGGCGCTGCTGTTCAGTGCGGTGGCGCTGGGCGTGTTCGTGCTGATCGGCGGCGCCCTGTACAAGCAGGTCGACCGCAGCCTCGACCTGTTGCCGCAGGCCGAGCTCGCGGCCCGCTACAGCGTGCTCGAATCGGCCCTGACCCGTTACGGCACCCCCGAGCATTGGGCCAGGATCAGCAACAAGCTCACCCTGCTGGGCGAGGAAGACCGGCGCATCCGCTTCTGGGTGGTCAGCCCCGATGCCCACTACGAATACGGCCAGCCGGACGCTGCCATCCGCGCCTTCGCCGCAGGCCCCGTGGGCATGCGCGACCTGCACCTGGGTAACCACCCTTACCCGTACAAGGTGCTGGTCAGCGAACTGCCGGCGCAGGCGCAGCGCCCGCCGCTGCGCTTTCTGCTGGGCATCGACACCGAGACGTTCGGGCACACCCAGCACACCTTGCTGGTGGCGTTGATCAGCCTGGCGGTGGTCGGCGTGCTGCTGGCTTCGGCGCTGGGCTACTGGGCGGCGCGTATCGGCCTGCGGCCTTTGCGCGCGTTGTCGATGGAGGTGCAGCAACTGGCCCCGCCACGCCTGAGCGGGCGCTTGCGCGTGGCCGATCTGCCGCCGGAGCTGGAGCAGTTCGCCCGTGCCTTCAATGCCACCCTGGAACGGGTCGACCAGGCCTACTCGCGGCTGGAGGGGTTCAATGCCGATGTGGCCCATGAGCTGCGCTCGCCGCTGACCAACCTGATCGGCCAGACCCAGGTGGCACTGACCCGCGGGCGCAGTGCCGAGCACTACTTCGAGGTACTGCAATCGAACCTCGAAGAGCTGGAGCGGTTGCGCAGCATCGTCAACGACATGCTGTTCCTGGCCAGTGCCGACCAGGGCAACAAGGCCACCGCGCTGACCAGCAGTTCGCTGGCCGAAGAGGTGGCGACCACCCTGGATTACCTGGACTACATCCTCGAAGACGCCCAGGTACGGGTGGAGGTCCGGGGAGATGCGCGGGCCAGGATCGAGAAGGCGCAGATGCGCCGCGCGCTGATCAACCTGCTCAACAATGCGGTGCAGCACACGGCGCGCCAGCAGGTGATCCGGGTGAGCATCGAGCAGACGGGCGAGCAGGTGTGCATTGCGGTGAGCAACCCGGGGCCGGCGATCGACGGCGAGCATCTGGCGCGCCTGTTCGAACGGTTCTACCGGGTGGATGCGGCGCGCAGCCATGGCGCCACCGGCAACCATGGGCTGGGGCTGGCCATCGTCAAGGCGATTGCGCTGATGCATGGGGGCAGCGTGTTTGCGCGCAGCCAGGCGGGGGCCAATACCTTCGGGATGCTGTTGCCGACTTGAGTGCCCCTTCGCTGGCAAGCCAGCTCCCACAGGGACAGTGTCGTTTGTCAGGGCAGCGCAGTATCTGTGGGAGCTGGCTTGCCAGCGAAAGGCGCACCGCATGCTTCGACTGTTGCCAGAAACGCAACAGTGCATTGCCCGATATCCTCTGTTTCAACGCACCACCGAAGACTATCGTACCCGGACCAAATAGATAGCTTGCTAAGCAAGAAGGTAGCTTCAAATGTCCAACAGTAGGGGTATTGCCAGTATTTTCGTCCTGTCGTGCGTATTGCTCTCGCCGCTCGCCATGGCCGAGGAATCCCCGGCGTTCGTGGCCCAGAATGCCGCCCGCGCCGCCGCTGCGCAACAGGGCCGCCAAGCCCTGGCCCAGCAACAGCAGCATGCCAAGGGTCTGGAGCAGACCGCCGCGAAAAGTGCCACGAGTGTCGACAAGGACAGCTGACAGCTGCCAACCGCTGCGCTCCATGCCAAGCCGCTGCCCATCAGCGGCTTTTCTGGGTTGGGTGAAAAGTACCAGCACCGATTCTGTGACCTCGCGGGGAAACACCGCTTCGCACCCTTAGAGCTCTCGTACTTTTCACCTCAAGGAGTTTCACCGGTGACCCACGCTGTTCGCTTTACCCCGCTGTTCATTGCAATGGCTGCAACGATGCCGCTGCAGGCCCATGCCGACCCCGTCCAGGCCGAAGGCTTCGTCGAAGGCGCCAGCCTCAATGTGCTGAGCCGCAACTACTACCTGAACCGCAACCAACTGCAACGTGGCAATCACGACAACCGCGAATGGGGCCAGGGCTTCATCGGCACGTTCGAATCGGGTTTCACCCAAGGCACCGTCGGCTTTGGCCTGGACGCCCACGCCATGCTCGGGCTCAAGCTCGACGGCGGTGGCGGCACCGCTGGCTCCAGCATCCTGCCGTACAACAACAAGACCGACGATGAACTGGGCAAGGCCCCTGACGCGTTCTCCAACGCCGGCGCCGCGGTCAAGCTCAAGGCATTCGACACCGTACTGAAAGCCGGTGACCTGTTCCTCACCAACCCGGTGATCGCCGGCGGCGAATCGCGCATGCTGCCGCAGACCTTCCGGGGCGTCAGCCTGACCAACACCAGCATCGAAGGCCTGCAGCTGGAAGGCGGCCAGGCGAGCTTCACCAAGCTCTACAACCAGAGTGGCCACAAGCGCATCGGCGCCACCTACGGGGCACTCCCCGATGACCGCGAAAGCCGTCACCTGAACTGGGCCGGTGCGGCCTGGGCGCCGAGCGAAGGCCTGACCGGCAGCCTGTACGCTGCCGAACTCAAGGACGTGTGGAACCAGTACTACCTCGACCTGGACTACACCTGGCAACTGAGCGAGCAGGTCAGCCTCAACCCGGGCCTGCACTACTACCACACCCAGGACACCGGCGAGTCGCTGCTGGGCCGTATCGACAACAACACCTACAGCCTGCACCTGGCGCTCAATGTCGGCGACCACAGCGTTACCGCGGTGTACCAGCGGGTCAACGGCAACACCCCGTTCGACTACATCACCCTGGGCGACAGCGTGTACCTGGACAACTCGCAGATGTATTCGGACTTCAACGGGCCCGGCGAGCGCTCGTGGAAACTCAAGTACACCTATGACTTCCAGGGCCTGGGCCTGCCCGGCCTGACCAGCGCGGTGTCGTACTCGCGCGGCGAACTGGACCTGAGCAAGGTCGACCCCAACAGCCCCGGCTACAGCAACTGGTACAGCGCGGACGGCGACAACGCCCGGCACTGGGAACGCGACATGGACCTGGCGTATGTGTTCCAGCAGGGCACCCTCAAGGACCTCAGCGTGTTGCTGCGCTGGGCCTCGCACCGCGGCACCCAGGGTTACGCGCAGGTCGACAACGACGTGGACGAGTACCGCGTGATCGTGCAATACCCGCTCAACCTGTTCTGAGCAGGTAGAACATGGCAATGAGCCGGCATCCTGCGGCTCATTGCCTACAACAACCGGCAACGTGCCGTACATCATCGCGCGCCATTAACACCTTGTCCGACAATCGGCCCCCACCTAGAATACCGCCGCTTCTCATCCCTCCTTTATTGCCAGCGGTCCGAACACGCCGATCATGCCTTCGCGCCCATCGCCTCAGCGCATTTCCCTGTACAGGACTCATCCCGAGTTGATCCTGAACCTGGGCAGTTGCCTGGCCGTTCTGGCTATCGTTGCCATTGTCAGCTTCCTGCTGCTGCGTGAACGGGCCAACGCCGAACAGGCCGCCACACGCTCGGCGCGCAACATCGTGCAGTTGATCGAAACCGATATCGTGCGCAACGCCGAACTCTACGACCTCTCGCTGCAAGGCCTGATCTGGGCCATCCAGCGCCCCGAACTGATGAGCATAAAAGGCCCGCTGCGCCAGCAGGTGCTGTTCAACCAGGCATTCACCGCGCCTGTACGCGGCGACATCCTGTGGCTGGACCGCGAGGGCAACGTGGTCGCCGACTCCACCAGCGTGGTACCGCGCCAGGCCAACTTTGCCGACCGCGCGGTGTTTCAGGCGCACCGCAGCGACCCCGACCTGGGCCTGGTCGTCAGCCCGCCGTTCAAGGCACGCCTGGGCGGGCTGGACTGGTGCATCAGTTTCAGCCGGCGCATCAACGACGCCAACGGCGGATTTGCCGGGATGGCCGCCGGCGCCCTGCGCCTGACCTATTTCAGCGAGCTGTTCCAGCGCCTGGAGATCGGCCATGACAGCAGCGTCAACCTGATCAACAGCGACGGGGTGATGCTCGCGCGCCACCCCTCCATGCCGGATGACCCGCTGATCGGCACCAACCTGTCAGGCCAGGCCAACTTCAACCGCGCCCAGGCCATGGGCAGCGGCAGTTTCACCGCTCACTCCAGCCTGGACGGCAAGAATCGCCTGTACACCTTTTCGCAGGTGGCCAACCTGCCCTTGCTGGTGGTGGTGGCGCTGTCTTCCGACGAGGTGTACGGCTCGTGGCGGCGTACCGTGCTGGTGGTCAGTATCGCCACTGGCGTACTGTGCATCGGCATCCTCTGGCTGTCGCTGCTGCTGGGGCGCGAACTGCGCCGTCGGCACAGTGCCGAACAGGGCCTGGCGGCGCTGGCGGCCACCGACAGCCTCACCGGGCTGGCCAACCGCCGCCAGCTCGACCAGGTGCTGCGCCGCGAATGGGCGCGGGCCCAACGCAGCCATCGTCCATTGGCCGTGCTGATGGTGGATGTGGACCACTTCAAGGCGTTCAACGAGCGCCACGGTCATCAGGGCGGGGATGAAGCCTTGCGCCAGGTAGCCGCGGCGATCGCACGCAGCATCCGGCGCCCGGCCGACCTGGCGGCGCGGTATGGCGGGGAGGAATTTCTGGTGATCGTGCCCGAGACCGAGCTCAAGGGCGTGCTGACCCTGGCCGAGCGCATTCGCAGCAGCGTCGAGGCATTGCCGCCGTTTGGCAAAGACCTGCAGCCCGTCACCGTGAGCATCGGCGTGGGCATGCTGACGCCAGAAGCCCAGCAAGATCTCTCGACCTTGCTGGGCTGTGCGGACGATGCGCTTTATTGCGCCAAACGCAACGGACGCAACCGCGTGGAAACCTACGCCGGTTAAGAACGCGCGCGGGCAGCGTCGCGCAAGCCTTTGACCAGATCGTGGTTCTTTTGTACCCCACCAAGCTGACGCTCAACCAGAACGTAAGAGGCGTCTGTTATGCCCAAGCCCAACTTGACCAGTTTTTCGCGCGCTTCCTTGTAGGCCTTCAACGCATGATCCTCTCCACGCTCAACTTCGTTCAGGACTGCTTCTTCATCCTTCCCGGTCAGCATTGACTTCAGGTCTACCCAACCGCGGTGTAGGTCACCACTGACGCTGGTGGAGGTTTCGGGATCGCCACCCAGCGCTCTTACCTGGGCCTGCAACTCTGCTGCCGCGCTACCACACTCAACTTCACGCTGAGTGAGAAAGGATTTGAGCTGAGGATCCTTGACGTCCTCGGCCGACGTTTTGAAACCTTTCTGGCCGTCCTTGCTGTACACGATCAAATCATTCAGAACCGAGATTACGTCTTTGTTCAGATCGGTGGTCATGACAGTGCTCCTTTGCATGAGGATAGATGCCCAGGAAGAGAGCAGTGTTCATGCCAGCTTTTTGTATTAAAAAATATCCATATAAATCAATAACCTGAAAACAAAATGAACCTTCAGCAGGTCGCGTTTTGCATGAACTGTCCTTTGGCCTTCATGCAGATTGCATGTATCGTCCAGGCTTTCCTGAACACCTTGCGCTGAGCCCCATGACCCCCGAATCGCTCGAACTGCTGGTCACCCGTGAAATGCCCTACGGCAAGTACCAGGGCCGGCTGATCGCCGACCTGCCCGGCCACTACCTGAACTGGTTCGCCCGCCAGGGCTTTCCCAAGGGCGAGCTGGGCGGGTTGCTGGCCCTGATGCACGAGGTCGACCACAACGGCCTGGCCGACCTGCTTGAACCGCTGCGCAAAAAGCACCCGCGCCCGCGCCCCTGATCAGGCCTTGGCCGGCTCCAGCGCCAGGTCCACCGCCTCTTTGCGCTTGAGCACGGCGTAGACCACCGCCGTCACCAGGCTGCCCGCCGCGATCGCGAACAGGTACGGCAGCGCGTGGTTGATGGCATTCGGGATGAGCATCACGAACAACCCGCCGTGCGGTGACATCAGCTTGCAGCCGAAGTACATCGACAGTGCCCCGGTCAGTGCACCGCCGGCAATGCAGGCCGGGATGACGCGCAACGGATCCTTGGCAGCGAACGGGATCGCGCCCTCGGAAATGAAGCACATGCCCAGCACCAGCGCCGCCTTGCCGGCCTCGCGCTCGCTCTGGGCGAACTTGCGCCGGGCAATGAAGGTGGCAATGCCCAGGCCGATCGGCGGCACCATGCCGGCGGCCATGGTCGCGGCCATCGGCGCCATGCTCTGGTTGGCCAGCAGGCCCACCGAGAACGCATAGGCCGCCTTGTTCACCGGCCCGCCAAGGTCCACGCACATCATCGCCCCGAGCAGGATGCCCAGCAGCACCGCGTTGGCCGTGCCCATGCTGTCGAGAAACTGCGTCAGGCCGTCAAGCATCCCGGCCACCGGCTTGCCCACCACGTAGATCATCACCAGGCCGGTGAACATGCTCGCCAGCAACGGGATGATCAGGATCGGCTTGAGGCTCTCCAGGCTGCTGGGCAGGCGCACCCACTGGCTGATGGCCTTGGCCGCATAGCCGGCCACGAAGCCGGCGACAATCCCACCAATGAAGCCGGCGCCCAGGCTGCTGGCCAGCAGGCCGCCGATCATGCCGGGGGCCAGGCCCGGCCGGTCGGCGATCGAGTAGGCGATATAGCCGGCCAGCAACGGCACCATCAAGGCGAATGCCGCGTCCGCGCCGATCTGGTGCAGGGCAGCCGCCAGGGTGCCGGGTTCCTTGTAGGCCTCCAGGCCGAACATGTACGCCAGTGCGATCAGCAGGCCGCCGGCCACCACCATCGGCAGCATGAACGACACGCCGGTCAGCAGGTGCTTGTACACCCCCGATTTTTCGCTGCGCGCCGGCGCGCCATCGGCACTGCCGGCGGCACGCTCCTCGCGTCCTTCGGCCAGGGCCTTGGTCAGCGTGGCCTGCGCCTGTTTGAGCGCAATCCCGGTACCGCAGCGGTAGATGCGCTTGCCGGCAAAGCGCTCGGTGGGCACCTCGATATCTGCCGCCAGCAGCACCACGTCGGCCTCGGCGATGGCGTTAGCGCTCAACGGATTGCGCGCGCCTACCGAGCCCTGGGTCTCTACCGTGAACTGATGGCCCAGTTGCTGCGCCGCCTGCTGCAGCGCCTCGGCGGCCATGAAGGTATGCGCCACACCCGTGGGGCAGGCGGTGATCGCGACAATCTTCTTGACCCCCGGCACCGCAGCAGGCGCAGGCGCCTCGGCGCACGGCTGATGCACCTGGGCCTGTTCGGCCGCCAGGCGCAGGAAACTTTCCACGTCCTGCAGGGCTTGCGCCGGGGTGCTCTGGAACAGGCGCTTGCCGACAAACCGCTGCAGGTCGAACGGCCCGGTGCTGATCACCAGCACCCAGTCGGCGGCAGCGATCACCGCCGCCGACAGCTGGCGTTCGGGGTGATCGGCGTCGTGCACTTCCACGCTGGTACTCCAGCCCCGGCGCTGCGCGGCGGCATCCAGCAGACGCGCGCTGAGCAGGCTCGACACCTGGCCGTTGGGGCAGGCCGTGATGATCGCGATTTTCATTGTTTACCCTCTTGTGCACTCGGGGCCTGTACCACGACATCCGCTTCCAGCTGCGCCAGTTGCGCCCGGTCATTGATGCCAAAACCGATCTGGGTTACCGCCTGGGCGGCGATGGCGGTGGCGCGGCGCAAGGTGTGCGCCGGCAATTCGCCGCTGAGCAAGCCGTGCAGCATGCCGGCCAGCAACGAATCCCCTGCGCCGACCGTGCTGGCCACCACCACCTTGGGCGGCAGCGCCTGCAACGTCGCATCGCGACTGAACCAGATCACGCCGTGCTCGCCCTGCGACACCACCACATGCTCCACGCCCTGGGCGATCAGTTGCACGGCGGCGGCCTGCTGCTCGGCAAAGGTGTGCACCGGGCGGCCCAGCGCCTCGGACAGTTCGTCGGTGTTGGGTTTGACCAGCCACGGCGCACTCTGCAGACCGGCGCTCAAGGCCGCACCGCTGCTGTCGAGCACCACCTTGAGGTTCATCGAGCGCAGCCAGGCCACCAGCAGTTGCAACCATTGCGGGCTGACCCCCGGTGGCAGGCTGCCGGCCACCACCACGGCGTCATGCCCTGGCGCGACCTGTTGCAGGCGCGCCAGCAACGCACTCTGCGCCTGCTCGTCGACCTGCGGGCCAGCCCCATTGATGTCGGTGACGCGCCCGCCATCTTCCACCAGCTTGATATTGCTGCGCGTCTCACCCGGCACGCGTACAAAGCAGTCGACAAAGCCGCGACGGGCCATCAGCGCTTGGAACGGTGGCAGGTTGTCCTGGCCGAGAAAGCCGCTTACGGTCACGCTGTGGCCGAGGTCGGCGAGCACCTGCGCCACGTTCAGGCCCTTGCCGGCGGCGTGGCTGTGTTGCGCCAGGCTGCGGTTGACCTGCCCCTCGCGCAGCACGTCCAGGCTCACGGTCAGGTCCAGCGCCGGGTTGAGGGTAAGGGTGAGTATCCGGGCCATCAATGCGTCTCCACCAGGGCACGCACCTCGGCGGCACTGCCCTGCAGCAGCGCCTGGCGCGCCAGTTGCCGGGCCTGTTCAAAATTCAATCCGCGCACCTCGGCCTTGACCTCGGCGATGCTGCGCGCGGCCACGCTCAGTTCGTCCACGCCCAGGCCGACCAGTACCGGTACCGCCTGCGGGTCGGCGGCCAGCTCACCGCAGATGCCGACCCACTTGCCATGGGCATGTGCGGCACGCACGGTGATGTCGATCAGTTGCAGTACGGCCGGGTGCAGGCCGTCGGCCTGGGCCGACAGGCTCGGGTGGCCACGGTCGATGGCCAGGGTGTACTGGGTCAGGTCGTTGGTGCCGACACTGAAGAAGTCCACTTCCTGCGCCAGCACCGGGGCCAGCAGGGCGGCCGAGGGCACTTCGATCATGATCCCCACCTGCAGGTCGCTGACCGGGATGTCCTGGCGCAGGCGCTCGACCATGGCGCGGGCCTGACGCCACTCCTCCACCTGGCCGACCATCGGGAACATGATGCGCAGCGGCCGGTCATCGGCGGCGCGCAGCAGTGCACGCAGCTGGCTTTCCATGATCTGCGGGCGCTGCAGGGTCAGGCGGATGCCACGCACGCCCAGGAACGGGTTTTCCTCTTTGGCGATCGGCCAGTATGGCAATGGCTTGTCGCCCCCCCACGTCCAGGGTGCGCACCACCAGCGGCCGCCCGCCCAGGCCGTCGAGTACACGGCGGTACTCGGCTTCCTGGGTGGCCTCATCCGGCACTTGCGGGTGGGCCATGAAGATCAGCTCGGTACGCAGCAGGCCGATGCCTTCGGCACCCAGGTCGACCACCTTGGCAATACCCGCGCTTTCGCCGATGTTGGCGAACACCTCCACCGCGTGCCCGTCAGCCGTCACCGCAGGCTCCAGGCGCCGCAGCTGGGCCGCCTGCAAGCGTTGCTCACGCTGCTCGCGTTCGGCCAGGGCCCGCTGCAGTTCATCCGGCGCCGGGGCCACGATCAGACGGCCGCGCTGGCCATCGAGCAGCAACGCCGTGCCAGGCTCGATCAGCAGCACCGACTCACCGGCACCGACCACCGCAGGAATACCCAGCGCGCGCGCCACGATCGCGCTGTGGGCGGTTGCGCCACCACGCGCCGTAAGGATCCCGGCAACCCGCGCAGGGTCGAGGCGGGCCACGTCCGAAGGGCCCACTTCGTCCATCACCAGTACATAGGCCTGCTGTGGCTCAGGCACATCGGCCACCCCGCACAGGGTGGCCAGCACGCGCCGGCCCACGTCGCGCAGGTCGGCAGCGCGCTCGGCCAGCAGGGCGTCATGCAGTGCCTCCTGCTGACGCGCCGCCGCGTCGATCACGGCCATCCAGGCGGCCGGTGCGCTTTCGCCCTGCAACAGGCGCAGTTCCACTTCGTCGCCCAGGTCGGGGTCGGCCAGCATCTCCTGGTGGGTGATGAAAATCTCGCGAATGGCCTTGGCCTGGCTGCGCTGGATCAGTGCCTCGATCTCGCTGCCCACGGCGTTCAAGGCGCGTTGCAGACGCTCGCGCTCGATCACCGGCGACTCGCCGCGCAGCGGGTAGTCGAAGCTGCGCTCGACCTGGATGTGCGCCGGGCCGCTGGCAATACCAGGCGCCGCCGCCACGCCCTGGATCTGCGCGCCCGCCACTGGCGCCAGCACTACGGGCTCGGGCAGCAGTTGCTCGACCACCTCGGCCACCGGGGCCAAGGCCTCGACCTCTTCGCCAAGGCCGGCCTGCACCGCCGCCAGCAACGCCGGCAGGGCATCATCCGCCACGCTCGGCTCGGCAATGAACTCCAGCACCTGGCCACGCCGGGCGCCCAGGCTCAGCAACTTGCTCAGGCTCTTGGTCGACACCGCCGCTTCGCCGCTGTCGACCACGCGTACCCGAACTTCACCGTCGAACGCCTTGGCCAGTTGCGCCAGCACCTTGGCCGGGCGCGCATGCAGCCCGTGCGCGTTGGCCAGGCCAATGCGCGCGCTCGGCCAGTCGGCCGGTAGCTCGCCGCCCAACACTTCGAGCACCGCACGGCTGCTGGTGGCACGGAACAGTTCCTGCGCACGGCCTTCGATCAGCAGCGTGCACAGGCGCTCGAGCAGCGCCTGATGCGCCGCGCCCAGGCTGGCCAGACAGAACAGCCCGTTGAGCGGCTGGCCGAGGTAGCGCAGCGGCTGCTGTGGGGTGACAAAGGCCAGGCCAGGCTTGCGCACGGTCTGTTCGCTATGCAGCCACCACAGGCCATCGCCCAGCGGCAACGCCTCGACCTGCTGCAGCACGGCGGCAAAGCCGTTGCCGGCGCACTCGGCGCGGCGCAGCAGGCGGGCGCCACGCCACACCAGCTCTTCGAAATCTTCGGCGGGCACGCCCAGGCCGATCATCTGCGCATCCAGCGCCAGTTCCTGCGGCGCGCCCTGCAGCAGCTTGAGCAGCGCTTCGGCGCTGCCGGCCCGGCGCAGTGCCTGGGCCAGGTCGGTCTCGCCCAGGGCGCGGGTCAGCAACTGCAGCAGGCGCAAGTGCTCGTCGGAGCGCGCGGCGATGCCGATGGCCAGGTACACGATCTGCCCGTCACCCCAGTCCACCCCGTCGGGGAACTGCAGCAGACGGACCCCGGTGGCATACACCAGGTCGCGGGTCTGCGGGGTGCCGTGGGGGATGGCGATGCCCTGGCCGAGAAAGGTCGAACCCTGTGCTTCGCGCGCCTGCAGCCCGGCCAGGTAACCCTCGGCCACCAGGCCATCGGCGACCAGACGTTCAGCCAGCAGGTGCAAGGCGGCGGACTTATCCACAGCCACCTGGCCCATGGATATCTGCTCTATGGTGAGCTCGAGCATGAACCTCTCCTTTGCAGCGCCGGGCTGGCGCCGAGGTATTGTTGTGAATTTAACAGCATAGGACCCGATCCTGATCCCGGCGCAAGCGACGGCCACGGCAGAAAAATCGCCTGCTGAAACGTTTAATCTAGAATAGCGTGCACGTTACTCGATAACCTGCGAACAATGAAAGCCCCATTTTGTCGGACAATTGCGACAATGGTCGTCTGCGCCGACGCTTTCGAATCGGCCACAATGCCCGGCCAGGCTCTGCAGTCAGCCCCGGTAATAACAAGGAAAATGCGGTGAAACTCAGCGATATTGCCCGTCTGGCCGGTGTCTCCGTCACCACGGCCAGCTATGTCATCAATGGCAAGGCCGAACAGCAACGTATCAGCACCACCACGGTCGAGCGCGTGCGCGCGGTGGTCGAGGCGCATGGCTTCACGCCCAACCCCCAGGCGGCCGGGCTGCGCAGCCGGCATACGCGTACCCTGGGCTTTATCCTGCCCGACCTCGAGAACCCCAGCTATGCGCGCATCGCCAAGCAGCTGGAGCAAGGCGCCCGTGCCCAGGGTTACCAGTTGCTGATCGCCAGCAGCGATGACCAGCCCGACAGCGAGCGCCAGTTGCAGCAGCTGTTCAAGGCGCGGCGCTGCGATGCGCTGTTCGTCGCCAGTTGCCTGCCTGAAGACGATGACAGCTACCGCCAGTTGCAGGCCAAGGGCCTGCCGATCATCGGCATCGACCGCAGCCTGGACCCGGCGCAGTTCTGCTCGGTGCTCAGCGACGACGAGCACGCCAGCCTGCAGTTGACCCGCAGCCTGCTCGACACCCAGCCCGCGCATATCGCGCTGATCGGTGCGCGCCCGGAACTGAGCGTCAGCCGTGCCCGCGCCTGCGGCTTCGACCAGGCCTTGCAGGGCTTTGGCGGGCGCGCCAGCCAGCACCAGGGCGAAGCGTTCAGCCGTGAATGCGGGCGGCGCCTGATGAGCGAACTGCTGGCCGAACTCGGGCGCCTGCCCGATGCCCTGATCACCACCTCCTACGTGCTGCTGCAAGGGGTGTTCGACGTGCTGCAGACGCGCCCGGCAGATTCGCGCAGCCTGCACCTGGGTACCTTTGGCGATACCCAACTGCTGGACTTCCTGCCCTTGCCGGTCAATGCCATGGCCCAGCAGCATGGGCTGATGGCCCAGACGGCCTTGCGCCTGGCGTTGGCGGCAGTGGAGAAGCAAGAGTACGCACCCGGCGTGCACGCGGTGGCGCGCACCTTCAAGCAGCGGATCTTCAAGGGCTGAGCATGCGCCTGGTCGATACCCACACCCACCTGGACTTTCCCGACTTCGACGCCGACCGCGACGAGGTACTGGCGCAGGCGCGCCAGGCCGGGGTGGAGCGCATGGTGGTGCTGGGGGTGGACCGGTGCAACTGGCAGCGGGTGTGGGACCTGGTCACGCGCCAGCCGCAGTTGTACGCGGCGTTTGGGCTGCACCCGGTGTACCTGGAGCAGCATCGTGCCGAGCATGTGCGCGAGCTGGGCGACTGGCTCAGCCGCCGGCGCGGTGACCGGCAGCTGTGTGCGGTGGGCGAGTTCGGCCTGGACTACTACGTGGCCGAGCTGGACCGCGAGCGTCAGCAGGCGCTGTTCGAGGCGCAGCTGCAGCTGGCGATGGATCTCGACCTGCCGGCGCTGCTGCATGTACGGCGTAGCCATGCCGACGTGATTGCACGGCTCAAGCGCTACAGGCTGGCCCGCGGCGGCATCATCCATGCGTTCGCCGGCAGTTTCGAGGAGGCGCGCGAGTACCAGAAGCTTGGCTTCAAGCTGGGGCTTGGGGGCGCGGCGACCTGGCCGCAGGCGCTGCGCCTGCGCAAGGTGCTGGCGCGCCTGGGGCTGGAGAGTGTGGTACTGGAGACGGATGCACCGGACATGGCGCCGGTGATGCATGCCGGGGTGCGCAACAGCCCGGTGCACCTGCCGCAGATTGCGCAGGCCTTGGCCGAGGTGATGGGCGTTGAGCTCGAGGCGCTGGCCGAGGCGAGTACGCGCAATGCCTGTGAGGTGTTTGGCTGGTAGTGCTGGCCGCTTCGCCGGCAAGGCCGGCTCCTGCAGGGACAGCGCAACAGATCACCATGGCGCTCTTGCACCCTCACACCCTGAACGCCCCGATCAGCTGCTTCAACGCCACCACCTGCGCCGACAACTGCCGGCTGGCATCCTCGGTCTGGTGCGCACCCTGCGTCGTGTGCTCGGCCGCACGGTTGATCTGCACGATGTTCTGGTCGATGTCATGCGCCACCGCCGTCTGCTGCTCGACCGCCGCCGCAATCTGCTGGTTCTGCTCCACGATGCTGTCTACCGCCCCAAGAATGTTCGCCAGCGCCTGCTGCACCTGCTGCGACTGGCTCACCGTGCCCGCCGCCAACTGATGGCTGCTGTCCATCGCACGCACCGCCGCCCCCACCCCACCCTGCAATTGCGAAATCATCTGGTCGATCTGCTCGGTCGACTGCTGGGTACGCTTGGCCAGGGTACGCACTTCGTCGGCCACCACCGCAAAACCACGCCCCTGCTCACCCGCGCGCGCCGCCTCGATGGCGGCATTGAGCGCCAGCAGGTTGGTCTGCCCGGCAATACTGCGGATGACCTCCAGCACCTGGCTGATCGCCTGGCTATCACTGGCCAGCTGGTTGATCACCACCACCGACTGATCGATCTCGGCCGCCAGGCCAGCAATGCTGCCCTGCTGCGACTGCACCAGCTCACGCCCGCTCAGCGTCTCGCGATTGACCCCCTGCGCACTGCTGACCGCCGCCGCGGCGCTGCGCGCCACCTCCTGGGCAGTGGCCGACATCTGGTTCATGGCCGTGGCCACCTGCTCGATCTGGCCGCGCTGGCCATTGACTGCCTGGGTAGTGCGCGCCGACACCCCATGCACCTGCTCGGCCTGGTGCTCGACGTCGGCCACCGTCACCCCAACCCGCTCGATCAGGTCGTGAATGCGCCGCACCGTGGCATTGAATACCCGCCCCAGTTCGCCCAGCTCATCACGGCTGTGGGCCTGGAAGGTCACCGTCATGTCACCGCCAGCCACCTTGTCCATCACCGCCCCAAGCCGGCTCAGGGTGCTGCGGGTAGAGGCATAGAAACCGCCATAGAGGTAGACGATCAGCAGGAACACTGCGCCCAGCGCCACCACCAGAAACACCATGTGCTGACGGTAGGCGGCCAGGCGCGCCTGCAATTGCTGGTCGAGCGATGCAAGGGTGGCGCGGTCGAGCTGATAGGTCTGCTCGATCAGGTCGCTGACCTGTTGATAGAACGCCGGCCAGGGCGCATCCAGCGTTTCGGCCACCACCACTTGGGTCTCGAACAGCTCGCTGGCCTGCTTGAGCGAGGCCAGGCTGCTGGCAGCCTGAGCGGCCAGGCGCGGCTCATGGCCCAGCGCGTCCTGCAGCCGGATGGCGTAATCGGCGGACAACGTGTCGAGCTTTTGCAGCAGGTCTTCGAAGCGTGTACTGGCCGACGAGTTGAGAAACCCCTGCCCTAGCGAGTAGGCGCCCATGGCGCGGCCTTCACCGAGGGTCTGGGTAACCTGCGCGGTCACCGCAGTCAACAGTTCTGCCATCTGACGCACGTTGCTGTCACTGTCCTGGCTCAGGCCCGCCTGGCTCGCCACCAGCCGGCTCAGCAACTGCGCCTGGGCCAGCAGTGCGTCGTACAACGCCGCCCTGGCCTGCAATGAGCGCTCGGCCTGGGCCGCCTTGAAACCGCTGAGCAGCTCGTCGCGCCTGGCCAGAAAAGCCTGGGCCTGCACCTCATCGATACTCACTGGGGCCAGGCCGCTCAAGCGCTCGACAGCCTGTTGTTCCAGCGCCGTGATACGCACCTCGACATCCTCGGCCTTGCCCGACTGCCCCAGCACCGCATTGATCTGCACCAGGTTGCCCAGTGTCTCCAGGTCGCCACGCAACGCCAGGCTGCCAGCCAACAGGTCGAGGCTGTGCAGCTCGACCTGGGTGGCATGGAACTTGGCATAGGCGTCACGCACCAGGTAGAAGTTGGTGACCAGCATGGGCAGGAAAAACAAAACGCTGATCAGGCTGAATTTCATGCCGAAGCTCAAGCGGTTCATCAGCGCGATGGCAGGGTACAAGAGGCGCTTCACGTGTCGTCTCCTTCGATTTCTTATTGTTCTGCGCACAATGGCACTGGGCCACTGGCAACCGTCAGTTGCACCTGTATAGCGCATATCGAAAGGGAGTTTTGTAACTTAAGGTTAACCGTGCCTAGGAGCGGGCCGCCATTGCGGCAGCCCGGTTAAACCTTGTGCGTCAGCCAAGCACGGTCCATAGCGCAAGGCCGGCGTACCACAGCACCGCCGAGCGCAGCAGCAGTTCCCACAGGCTGTCCAGGCCGGCCAGGCCGTCAGGGCCGGCCTCCAGGTGAGCAGGAATTTCAGCGGCGGCATTACCCGCCTGCTCCACCAGGCGCGCGGCGCCGATGTTCCAGTTGAGCAGCTCGTTGAGCATCACCCGGCTGAGTGCGACGAAGTTGCCGACCAACGCAAAGCTTGCCGCCAGCACGCGCACCGGCGCCCAGTCGAAGGCATGGCGCAACTGCCGGGCGCGCTCCTGCACCGCCGCGTTGTGTGACTGCTCGGCAGTCAGGGCCAGCAGCCGATAGGCCAGCGCGGCCGCAGGGCCCAGCAGGCTGTACCAGAAGATCACCGCAAAGAAGCTCTGGTAGGCGTGCCACAGCAGGTGGCCCTGAACCTTGCCCAGCAATTGCTGGGCGTCATCGGCACTCACCCCCAGATCGCGCTCGGCCACGTGTACCGCCGCCTGCTCGTCGCCCCGACGCCAGGCATCGCGAAACGGCCCCAGCGCCGCCTTGGCATCGCCCCGCCCCAGGCTGTAGACCACCACCAGCAGGTGGATCGGCAGGGCCAGCAGGCCGTAGGCCACCGGCTCCAGCACATGCAGCAGCAATGCCAGCACCGCCACCGGCAGCAGCACCAGCACAGCCAGCACCCACCAGGGGTCAGTCTTGCCGTTGCGTTCCAGGCGCAGCAGTTCCGTCAGGAAGAAACCGTCGCGCTGCACGCGCTGGCGCAAGGCCGAGAACTTCTCGACCCACAACACCAGCAGTAACACCAGAAAACTCATGCTCTGTCCTCCAAATCCTGCACACCGGCGTGGTAACGCGCCCAGTCGAACGCCGGCCCCGGGTCGGTCTTGCGCCCCGGCGCGATATCGCTGTGGCCGCGGATATGCCCTTGGTCGAGCGTCGGCCAGGCGCCCTGCAACTGTCGGGTCAACTGCTGCAAGGCAGTGTACTGGGCGTCTGTGAACGGCAGTTGATCAGTGCCTTCAAGCTCGATGCCGAGGGAAAAATCGTTGCACCCCTCACGTCCGTCGAAACACGACACGCCCGCGTGCCAGGCGCGGTCCAGACAAGAGACAAACTGGGTGACCTTGCCGTCACGCTCGATGAAGAAATGCGCCGACACGCGCAGGTGCTCGATCTCTTCGAAAAATGGGTGTTCCTGCGTGGGCAGGCAGTTCTGGAAGAACTGCTGAACCTTGCCCGTACCGAACTGCGCGGGCGGCAGGCTGATGTTGTGGATCACCAGCAGGCTGATCGCTTCGCCTTCAGGGCGCGCATTGAAATTGGGGGACGGACAATGGGTGACACCAGCGACCCAGCCAGTAGCGTGGTCCAGTTGCATAGAAAATCCTGAAGCATGAGGGCTCGGGTCGAGTATGCCCCGAGGGGCGGGCGGATGCATCGTTAAAAAGTGTCGGAGCGGGCCGGTTGTGTTGCAGCCTCTGGCCGCTTCGTCGACAAGGCAGGCCCTACGGTTGACGCTTGCGCAGCTGGCTGACCACCGAGCCCAGGGCCCGTTCGAACAGCAGGCTGGCATCCAGCATGCGCACCTCGCCCTGGCGCAACGCCATGGCCAGCGCCGCCGACGACCACTCACGCAACTTGCGCCCGGTACGGTCGACGAACACGTAGCTGTCGGTGCTCTGCATCACGGCAATCAGCTTGCCCCGCACAGGCTCACCCTCGTCGCGCAACTCGATCCAGGCGCCGGGGCGCAGCCCGCGCACCTGCAACAACGCCGGGTCATCGTCGGCAAGGCACGCCGCCAGCCCCCCGACCTGTACCGGCTCGGGCCCCAGCAAGGTGATCGGGGCACGCACCAGCACCCGCTCCACCGGCGCCTCCAG
This sequence comes from Pseudomonas aegrilactucae, assembly GCF_019168305.1. Classification (GTDB taxonomy): domain Bacteria; phylum Pseudomonadota; class Gammaproteobacteria; order Pseudomonadales; family Pseudomonadaceae; genus Aquipseudomonas; species Aquipseudomonas aegrilactucae. The sequence goes on along the minus strand of NZ_JAHTBI010000037.1, from coordinate 77,481 downwards.
TGCCTGCAGGTGCAGGGCCTCAAGCTGAGCAAAGAATTCGCTGGTGGCAAACGGGTCGAACGCCACCGCCGTCAGCCCCTCGCGCAGCGCCTTGAGCAGGCCCGGCACCTGCGCCAGCAGCCGCTCGCGCGCCTCGGCGCCGGTATGCGGTTCTACACTCCAGAGCAACGCGTCCATGGTGGCCAGGGCTTGCTGCCACTGCGTCGCCCCCTCGCCATGCTTGAGGCAGGCCAGCAGCAGCACCTGGCTCCAGGCCTGCTCCAGCACCCGCACCACAGCGTGCGGCAGGCGCTTGCCCAGCAGGCGTCGATTGAGCTCGTGCTGAACCTGCTGGCGCGCCAGCACCGTGCGCGCGCGGCCCTCTTCGGCATCGCGGGTGCGTTGTTCGAGCAACTCGGTGCGGCGCCGCTCATCGGCATTGAACGCCAGAAACTCCGCCAGCAGCTCGGCAAATATCTGCGGGTCGTCGGCAAACTCGCTGAGCAAACGCTGCACGATCGCCTCCACGCGTACGTACAGTTCGTCGCGTTGGCAGTCGTCACGCGCGCCCCAGCCCATCGCCGCCGCGCCGATCTCGTCGAGCAGGCGCCGGGCCGGGTGGGTGGCTCGGCTGAAGAAGCTCTTGTCGAGCATCGCCACCTTGAGCATGGGGATCTGCAGGCGTGCAATCAGCTGGCGCAGGGAATACGGCAGATTGCGGTCGGCGAGCATGTACTCGAACAGCATGGCGATCAGGTTGATCACATCCTCGTCGCCGCCTTCGACCTTGCGGCACTTGCCACTTTGCACGCTGACCCGGGTCAGTAACTGCTCGAGCTGGTGACGCAGGTCGAAATCCTGCACCTCGCCCGCCGCCGGCACGAACTGCTGCAGATGCGACAGCAGGCGCAGCAGGTCATGGCTGCTGAGCAGGTGCACCCCGCCACTGAGTTCCAGGCGTGGCGCCACGCGCCCGCGCACCGGCCACAGCAATGCCTGCAGCGAGGCGAACGCTGCCTGCACCCCCGCGTCGGCCATGGCCGGGGCGTGCCGCGCCCCCTGGCTGGCCGGGTGCACCACGTTGGCCGGCGCAGGCTGCGCCGCGCGGCGGCTGTGCACACTCTTGAGTTCGGGAAGGATGCCGGTGGCGCTCAGCAGCTGGTTGGCTTCGCCGTACAACTGCCCGGCCTCGCTGAGCACATAGCGCTCGAACAACTTGAGCAGGATCAGCTTGACCTTGATGCCCACGCCCAGGCTGCGCCCGGCCTGCAGGAAGTACTCACAGAGCAGCGCCGGGCCCAGTGGGTTGGCGCGATCGTCCAGGCGCAGGCTGATCAGGCTGTTGAAGCGCAGGGTCAGCTGGCCCAGGGCAAAGCCGTCGCGTGCCAGTACACGGCCCACCATCGCCTCGACCGCCGCGCCACGCTCGCGCGCATCGTGGGCCACCAGCGCCAGCTGGTCATAACCGCGGGTAGTACGCGTCAGGGATGCCGCCGGGTTGTGGCCGACGATATCGATGAACGCTTCGTAGAAGAGGTCCAGAAATGCGCGCTCGATGCTCTTGCGCTTGAGGCGCAGGTCGCGCATGGCTTCGAAGAACAGGCTCTGCTGGAGGTTGTCGGGGGCCGTGTCGGCCATCTCGAACAGGGTGTCGTCAGCGTTGTCGAACAGGCCCTGCAAGGCCTGGCGCAAATGTTGCGCGGCCTTGTCGCGCACCTGCAGAAGGATGACCGGCAAGCGCGCCGCGGGCGTGGCTGACGCCTGGTCGGCGGCCGCCTTGAACGGCACCACTTTGCCGTCGTTGGGCATCCCGGTCTCCTTGCAGGGTTGTGCAGCGAATAAGTGAAAGGGCTGTCAAAGACATGACGCCAATTACAAGGCGCGCATTATCTGGCAAAACCGCGCGTCCTGCCAGCGAACTGTGCAGTACATTTCCGCAGGCCTTGAGATAGACCTTCGCCCACCTGAAAAGCTCAATTCCTGCCGACCAAAGGTGCAATGCCGACAGCCGTGGCAGTGCTTGCTGCATCGGCGCCCCGGCCTGCCCTATAATCCCGGCCACTTAGCTTGTGGAGCCCACCATGCCGAATTTACGCCTTGCCGACCTGACTGCCGAAATCGAAGCCAATGTGCGCCGCGCGTTGCTCGAAGACGTGGGCAGCGGCGACATCACTGCCCAGTTGATCCCGGCTGAACGTCTGGCCAAGGCCACCATCATTACCCGCGATGACTGCATCGTCAGCGGCACGGCCTGGGTGGATGCGGTATTTCGGCAACTCGACCCCCGGGTGGCGGTGCACTGGCAGGTCAGCGACGGTGAACGGGCCAAGGCCAATCAGGCACTGTTCCACCTGGAAGGCCCGGCGCGCTCGCTGCTGACCGGCGAGCGCAGCGCGCTGAACTTCCTGCAGCTGCTGTCGGGGGTGGCCACCCATGCGCAACACCTGGCAGACCTGGTGGCCGACACCCAGGTCAAGCTGCTCGATACCCGCAAGACCTTGCCGGGCCTGCGCCTGGCGCAGAAGTACGCGGTGACCTGCGGCGGTTGCCACAACCACCGCATCGGCCTGTATGACGCCTTCCTGATCAAGGAAAACCACATCGCTGCCAGTGGCGGCATCGCCCAGGCGATCACGGCGGCACGACGCATTGCCCCCGGCAAGCCGGTGGAAGTCGAAGTGGAAAGCCTGGATGAACTGCGTGAAGCGCTGCAGGCCGGTGCCGATATCGTCATGCTCGACGAATTGAGCCTGGATGAAATGCGCGAGGCGGTACGCCTGAATGCGGGCAAAGCGAAGCTTGAGGCCAGCGGCGGGGTCAACGAAAGCACGTTGCGGGTGATTGCCCAGACGGGGGTGGACTACATCTCGATTGGTGCGATGACCAAGGACGTGAAGGCGGTGGACCTGTCGATGCGCTTGAGCCTTTAAGCGCTTCGCTGGCAAGCCCCACAGGGATCATCGCTGCCCTTGTGGGAGCTGGCTTGCCAGCGAAGGGCTGCCAGGCAGCCCTAAGCCGCCGTCAGAACGAAGCGTTCTGCAGGCCGTCCAGGTAACGCTCCACATCCAGCGCCGCCATGCAGCCGGCACCGGCCGAGGTGATCGCCTGGCGATACACGTGGTCGGCCACGTCGCCAGCGGCGAACACGCCTTCGATGTTGGTGGCGGTGGCATTGCCCTCACGCCCGCCATTGACCACCATGTAACCGTCCTTCAAGGTCAGCTGGCCTTCGAACAGCGAGGTGTTCGGGGTGTGGCCGATGGCGATGAACACGCCGTCGACCTTCACTTCGTCGAAGCTGCCGTCGTTGTTCTTCAGGCGCGCACCGGTCACGCCCATGTTGTCACCCAGCACTTCGTCGAGGGTGGCGTTGAGCTTGAGCTCGATCTTGCCTTCGGCCACACGCGCGTTGAGCTTGTCGATCAGGATCTTCTCGGCGCGGAAGGTCTCGCGACGGTGCACCAGGGTCACCTTGCTGGCGATGTTGGCCAGGTACAGGGCTTCTTCTACAGCGGTGTTGCCACCACCGACCACGGCCACCGGCTTGTTGCGGTAGAAGAAACCGTCGCAGGTTGCGCAGGCCGAAACGCCCTTGCCCATGAACGCTTCTTCCGAAGGCAGGCCCAGGTAGCGGGCGCTGGCGCCGGTGGCGATGATCAGTGCGTCACAGGTGTAGGTCGCGTTGTCGCCCTTGAGGGTAAACGGCTTGCTGGCCAGGTCGACGGCGTTGACGTGGTCGAACACCACTTCGGTCTCGAAACGCTCGGCGTGTTCCTGCATGCGCTGCATCAGGGCCGGGCCGGTCAAGCCGTGCGGGTCGCCCGGCCAGTTGTCGACTTCGGTGGTGGTGGTCAGCTGGCCGCCAGCCTGCATGCCGGTGATCAGCAGCGGCTTGAGGTTGGCACGGGCCGCGTACACGGCGGCGCTGTAACCGGCAGGGCCGGAACCGAGAATGATCACCCGCGAATGACGTACTTCAGACATGACTCTCTCCTGTCGAACGGGCGCGCCAGCGTCGTGACGCCCGGCGCACCGGCTGGAATAAAAAAGAACCCGCGAAGCACTTGGGGAAGGCTTATGGCCGCAGGTTCTGAAAACCGTAATGGGTGTGACTGTATCGAGGGGGCAGAGATTAAGGAAATATCCTTAGACAATCCACCTTATAGACGAGCTCTATCCATGCCCTGGCCTGGCGCCACTTTACCTATGAAATGCACTGCCAGGGATTTGTTACCGCCCGTTGCTCATTTTCCGCCGCGCTTTCACCGCTGGCTCAAACTCGGTAAGGTCGGCGCGTTTACCACCGCTCGGAGCGTTTTATGCAAGCCCCTGTCCTTTCCGGCCCTCAGTACCTGCGCGAAGGCCTGAAGCTGATCCTCAGCCCTGGCCTGCGGTTGTTCGTGCTGCTGCCGCTGGCGGTCAACCTGCTGCTGTTCGTGGGCCTGATCTATTTTGCCGGCCACCAGTTCAGCCTGTGGGTCGACACCCTGATGCCCACCCTGCCCAGCTGGCTGAGCGCCCTCAACTACCTGCTGTGGCCGCTGTTCGTGGTGCTGGTGGGGTTGATGGTGTTCTTTACCTTCACCCTGCTGGCCAACGTCATCGCCGCGCCGTTCAACGGGTTCCTGTCCGAAAAAGTCGAAGTGGTGGTACGTGGCAACGATCCCTTCCCCGCCTTCAGCTGGGCCGAACTGACCGCCATGGTGCCACGCACCCTGAGCCGTGAGCTGCGCAAGCTGGGCTACTTCGCCCCGCGTGCACTGGCACTGTTCATCCTGTCGTGGATCCCGGTGGTGAACATCATCGCCGCACCGCTGTGGCTGCTGTTCGGTATCTGGATGATGGCCATCCAGTACATCGACTACCCGGCGGACAACAACAAGCTGAGCTGGCAGGACATGCTCGCCTGGCTGCGCGCCAAGCGCTGGCAGAGCCTGGGCTTTGGCGGCTCGGTGTACCTGGTGCTGCTGATCCCGTTCCTCAACATCCTGATGATGCCGGCAGCGGTGGCCGGTGCAACACTGTTCTGGGTGCGCGAGCGCGCCTGACGGTGTGCACGCGGGCGGCGGCGCAATGCTGCCGCCCGCGAGGGGTCAGGACGTCAGCTGGTTGGAGAACTGACCCACCGCGTCCACCACTTTCTTCGCCCCATCCTGAATCTCGACGATCACGGTGCCGGTCTCGCCTGCCAGCGACAAGCCCTGCTCGGCCTGGCGCTTGCTGTTGTCGATGATGTCGACCGCGGCCTTGGCCAGCTGGGCGTTCTGCTGCACCACCCGGGCAATCTCCTCGGTGGCGGTGCTGGTGCGCGAGGCCAGTTGGCGTACCTCGTCTGCCACCACGGCAAAACCGCGCCCCTGCTCGCCGGCGCGTGCCGCCTCGATCGCCGCGTTGAGTGCCAGCAGGTTGGTCTGCCCGGCGATGTCGCTGATGGTCTTGATGATCGAACCGATCACCTGCGACTGCTTGTCGAGCGCCTCGATGCCTTCGGCAGCCTCTTGCATGCAGGTCTCCAGGCCGCGCATCACCTCGACACTCTGGGTCACCACCGCAGTCGCCTTGCGCGCACTGGCATCGGTGTCCAGGGACGTGGTGTAGGCGATGTCCGCGGCATGCGCCACGGCCGCTTCCTGGTTGACCTGCTCGGTGATCACGGTGGCGAACTTGACCACCTTGTACAGCACGTCATGGGCATCGATGATCGGGTTGTAGGACGCCTCCAGCCACACCACACGCCCGTGGGCGTCGATGCGCTTGAAGCGCTCGGCCACGAATTCGCCCCGGCGCAGCTTGTCCCAGAACTGCTGGTAGGCCGCCGAGTTGTACTCTTCAGGCTCGCAGAACAGGCGGTGGTGCTTGCCGCGCACCTGCTCCAGCGAGTAGCCCATGGTGTGCAGGAAACGATCGTTGGCCGTCAGTACTTCGCCATTGAGGTTGAACTCGATCACCGCCGTGGAGCGCATCAGGGCCTTGATCAGGCTTTCGTGCTCGCGCGAGGTGGCGATGGTGCGGGTCAGGTCGCTGGAGTGCAGGGTGAAGTACTTGAGGCGGCCCTCGGCATTTTTCACCGGCTGCAGGATCGAGCGCAGCCAGGCCTCTTCGCCATCGCCACGCAGCAGCCGGAATGCGCCGTTGAGGTGCTCGCCACGGCTGAGGGCCTGCTTCATGCGTTTATAGAAATCGAGGGGCTTCACATGCGCCGGCACGATGTCTTCGATGTTGCGCCCCAGCAACTGCTGGCTGGAATAGAGCATCTCTTTCTCGAAGTTGCCGTTGACCGACTCGATGCGCCCCTGGGGATCGAGTTGCAGCACCAGCATCTCGCTGTCGAGGCTGCATTTGACTTGCTCCATGGACAGCAGCTCTTCACGCAGCCGGACATTCTCTTGTTTCAGTTTGCTGTTGAACATTACCGCTCCTGGAGCGCAAGCCTGTTTCGAATGCCTCTGCATCGGCAGATTGCCGGACAATCTTGAGCCGCTTCACCGGCATATTTTCAGGCGGCGCAGGCGCCGGTGATCAGGCGTCACGAATCCGTCATCCGGCGGTCATATGAGCGCAACCGGCGCACCGGAACATCAGCCCATGACCAGCCCCAGCCTGCACATCACCCTGATCAGCGAAACCTTCCCACCGGAAATCAATGGCGTGGCCAATACCCTCGGCCGCCTCTGCGAGGGCCTGCGCCTGCGCGGGCATCGCGTGGAGCTGGTGCGCCCGCGCCAGGCCGGCGACAGCAGCGCGGCGCACGACGCCGACCTGCTGCTGTGCCGTGGCTGGCCGCTGCCCGGCTACCCCGGCCTGCAGTGGGGCCAGGTGTCGATGCACAAGCTGCTGCGGCGCTGGCGCCGCGAGCGGCCGCACGTGCTGTACATCGCCACCGAAGGCCCGCTGGGCCTGAGCGCCCTGCGCGCCGCACGGCGCCTCGGGATTGCCGTGGTCAGCGGGTTCCACACCAACTTCCAGCAGTACTCCAGCCAGTACGGCTTCGGCCTGATGACACGCCTGGTCACCCATTACCTGCGCGGGTTCCACCACCGCTGCCACAGCACCCTGGTGCCCAGCATCAGCCAGCGCGTGGAGCTGCAGCGGCGCGGCTTCGAACGCCTGACCCTGCTGGCACGCGGGGTCGACAGCGGCCTGTTCAATCCGGCACGACGCAACCCCGCGCTACGCCAGGCCTGGGGCCTGGGCAATGACGATATCGCGCTGCTGCATGTGGGGCGGCTCGCGGCGGAAAAGAACCTCGGCCTGCTCGGACAATGCCTGTTGGCGCTGCGCCAAGCCTACCCTGCGCGCACCATCCGCCTGGTCGTGGTGGGTGACGGCCCGCAACGCGGCACGCTCCAGCAGCAGTTGCCCGATACCGTGTTCTGCGGCCTGCAGCGTGGCGAGTCGTTGGCCGAACACTATGCCTCGGGGGATATCTTTCTGTTCCCGAGCCTGACCGAAACCTTCGGCAACGTGGTGCTCGAAGCGTTGGCCTCGGGGCTGGGCGTGGTGGCCTACGACGAAGCCGCGGCGGCCCAGCATATTCGCCATGGGCACAGTGGCGCACTGGCGATGCCAGGCGACAGCGAGGCGTTCATCGATGCCGCCAGTTGGCTGCTGGAAGACAGCGAAACCCTGCGCCGGGTGCGCCTGAATGCCCGCCAGCATGCCAGCCGCCAGGGCTGGCCGGCCATCGTCGAGCAGTTCGAGGCGCACCTGCGCAGTGCCTGCCAGGCGGCGCCAGCGCCTCAGCCGCGCCGCGCCGACCCCGCGCTGCAGGTCAAGCCAGGCTCGTCAGCGCCGCGCGGCTGAACGCCAGGATGTCCTGCTCGCGCCCCTGGCGCACCTTGGTCGCCCATTGCGCATCCACCAGCAACGCACGGCCCACCGCCACCAGGTCGAACTCCTGGTTGCCCAGGCGTTGCAACAGGTGCTCCAGGCTGGCCGGTTGCGCCACCTTGTCGGTGTCGACCATGAACTGCAGAAACTCGCCGTCCAAGCCGACGCTGCCCACGGTGATGGTCGGCTTGCCAGTGAGCAGGCGCGTCCAGCCGGCCAGGTTGAGGTCGCTGCCGTCGAACTCGGGCTCCCAGAAGCGGCGTGTCGAGCAGTGGAAGATATCTACCCCGGCTGCGGCCAACGGCTGCAGGAACGCCCCCAGCGCCTCGGCGTTGTCGACCAGGCGGGCGCTGTAGTCCTGCTGCTTCCATTGTGAAAAGCGGAAAATGATCGGGAAGTCGGGCCCTACGGCGGCGCGCACGGCCTGGATCAGCTCGATGGCAAAGCGCGAGCGCCCGGCCAGGTCGCCGCCGTATTCGTCGCTGCGCTGGTTGCTGGCAGCCCAGAAGAACTGGTCGATCAGGTAGCCGTGGGCACCGTGGATCTCGACGCCGTCCATGCCGATGGCCTGGGCGTCGCGGGCGGCCCGGGCGAAGGCGTCGATCACCTGGCGGATGTCGGCGTGGGTCATGCCGTGCACCGCCACCTGGCCGTCCTTGCGTTTTTCACTCGGGCCGTAGCCCGGCACGCTGGCGTCCGGCTCGGTGCCCAGGCGTCGCACATTGCCCACATGCCACAGCTGCGGCACGATCTTGCCCCCCTCGGCGTGCACCGCATCCACCACCTGCTTCCACCCGGCCAGGGCATCGGCGCCATGGAAGCGCGGCACGTTGGGGTAGCCGTTGGCGGCCGGGTGGTCGACGGTGGTGCCTTCGGTGATGATCAGGCCGACATCGGCGGCGGCGCGGCGCCGGTAGTACTCGACCACCTGCGCGTGGGGCACGCCGCCGGGGCAGAAGGTACGGGTCATCGGCGCCATGACCACGCGGGTCGGCAGCTCGAGGGCGCCCAGGGTAAAGGGGGTGAACAGGGTTTGGGCGGGCATGCGGCGCTCCTTTGGAGGAATGGCGCCTGAGCATAGGGCGGGATTGTCGGCGACCCCACTACTATTGATAGCGGTGATCGGGGTGGATTTTTCGCCGGCAAGGCCGGCTCCTGCAGACGACTGTGCAGCCATTGCAGGAGCCGGCCTTGCCGGCGATGGGGCCCATCAGGCCAGGGCTTTTTCGATCGCCTGCACCACCGTGGCATCATCCGGCGCCGTACGCGGCGAGAACCGCGCCAGCACCCGACCGTCCTTGCCCACCAGGAACTTCTCGAAGTTCCAGGTGATGTCCCCGGGGAACTCGGCGCCTTCACCGGCCAGCAAGCGGTACAGCTGGTGCCGGTCAGGGCCGTTGACCTCCAGCTTGCCACCCAACGGGAAACTCACTCCGTAGGTCTGACTGCAGAACGCGGCAATATCCTGCTCGCTGCCAGGCTCCTGCCCGGCAAACTGGTTGCACGGCAAGCCCAGTACACTGAAGCCCTGGTCCTTGTACTGCTGATAGAGATTTTCCAGCGCCGCGTACTGTGGCGTCAGGCCGCACTTGGAGGCCACATTGACCACCAGCACTACCTGGCCCTTGAACGGCGCCAATGGCAGCTCCTGGCCGTCGAGGGCCTGCAGCTTCAGGTCGTGAAATGCACTCATGACGAACTCCCCTTTTGCGTTCCCGGCTGGTGCAACGAATTCAGCCCACTAAAAAAGCGCCCGTCCAAGCCGTCTGCCTCCTGGGAGAACACGACGGACTTGCCCGGGCGCCTTAGCGACTCTCTGAGCTTAGCGCAGAAAATCAGTGCTGATGGCCACCTTCGCCATGCACGTGGCCATGGGCGATTTCTTCTTCGCTGGCATCACGTACCGCCACGACCTTGACCTTGAAGTTCAGGCGCTGGCCAGCCAGTGGGTGGTTGCCGTCGACGGTCACGTCATCGCCGTCCAGGTCACGGATGGTCACGATCTGCATCTGGCCATCGGGCGCGGAAGCGTGGAACTGCATGCCCACTTCCAGCGTGTCGACGCCTTCGAACATGCTGCGGTTCAGGGTGCTGACCAGCTCGGCCAGGTATTCGCCGTAGGCGTCTTCCGGCTCGATGGCGACGTCCAGCTCAGCGCCGGCGTCTTTGCCTTCCAGGGCTTTTTCCAGGCCTGGAATGATGTTGCCTGCACCGTGCAGGTAAACCAGCGGCGCGCCGCCGTTGGAGCTATCGATGACCTCACCAGCGTCGTTGGTCAGGGTATAGTCGATGGAGACAGCCTTGTTGGCGGCGATCGGCATGGGGCGAGACCTTTTGCATAAGAATGTAGAACGAGCAAGTGTAACCAACGCATCGCCCGAAAGCGAACGCAACCCGGACAAACGGAACGCATCCGCCGCACCTGCCTTTTACTGCCAGCGGGTGCGCTCAGGGGGTCGATAGCGATACCCTTGGCACTTGATTCTTTTGCAACAGCTCACTTCGAGAAGCTCGCATGCAGACATTTTTCATCGCGCCGACCGACTTCGGTGTCGGCCTGACCTCCATCAGCCTGGGCCTGGTGCGTACCCTGGAGCGCGCCGGGCTGAAGGTCGGCTTCTTCAAGCCGATCGCCCAGCCGCACCCCGGCGATACCGGCCCGGAGCGCTCCACCGAACTGGTCGCGCGCACACACGGCCTCAAGCCGCCGCAGCCGCTAAGCCTGGCGCACGTCGAGCGCATGCTGGGCGATGGGCAGTTGGACGAACTGCTCGAGCAGATCATCACCCTCTACCAGCAGGCCTGCATCGGCAAGGACGTGCTGGTGGTCGAAGGCATGGTGCCAACCCGCCATGCCAGCTATGCCGCGCGGGTCAACCTGCACCTGGCCAAGAGCCTGGACGCCGAGGTGATCCTGGTGTCGGCGCCGGAAAACGACGTGCTGGCCGAGCTGTCCGGCCGTGTGGAGTTGCAGGCGCAGCTGTTCGGCGGCCCGCGTGACCCCAAAGTGCTGGGGGTGATTCTCAACAAGGTGCGCAGCGACGAGCCGATGGACGCCTTCGCCAGCCGCCTGCAGGAGCATTCGCCGTTGCTGCGCAGCGGCGAGTTCCGCCTGCTCGGCTGCATCCCGTTCCAGGCCGGCCTGAACGACCCACGCACCCGCGACGTGGCCGAGCTGCTGGGCGCCCAGGTGCTCAACGCCGGCGACTATGAAACCCGGCGCATGAACAAGATCATCCTCTGCGCACGTACCGTGGCCAACACCGTGCCGCTGCTCAAGCCCGGCACGCTGGTGGTGACCCCGGGCGACCGCGACGACATCATCCTCGCGGTGAGCCTGGCGGCGATCAACGGCGTGCCGCTGGCCGGCCTGCTGCTGACCAGCGACAGCAAGCCCGACCCGCGCATCCTCGAGCTGTGCCAGGGCGCCCTGCTGGCCGGCCTGCCGGTGCTGTCGGTGAGCACCGGTTCCTACGACACCGCCAACCAGTTGAACCAGCTGAACAAGGAGATCCCGGTGGATGACCGCGAGCGCGCGGAAATCATCACCGACTTCGTCGCCAGCCACCTGGATGCCGACTGGCTCAACCTGCGCTGCGGCACCCCGCGTGAAATGCGCCTGTCGCCGGCGGTGTTCCGTTATCAGTTGATCCAGCGCGCCCAGCAGGCCAACAAGCGCATCGTGCTGCCCGAGGGCGCCGAGCCCATGACCGTGCAGGCGGCCGCCATCTGCCAGGCCCGCGGCATCGCCCGCTGCGTGCTGCTGGCCAAGCCCGAAGACGTGCAGGCGGTCGCCCGCGCCCAGGGCATCAGCCTGCCCGAAGGCCTGGAGATCCTCGACCCGGACCTGATCCGCGAGCGCTACGTCGAACCCATGGTCAACCTGCGCAAGAGCAAGAGCCTGAACGCGCCAATGGCCGAACAGCAACTGGAAGACCCGGTGGTGATCGGCACCATGATGCTGGCGCTGGACGAAGTCGACGGCCTGGTCTCGGGGCTGGTGCACTCCACCGCCAATACCATCCGCCCGGCCTTGCAACTGATCAAGACGGCGCCGGGCTGCAGCCTGGTGTCGTCGGTATTCTTCATGCTGTTCCCCGAACAGGTGCTGGTGTACGGCGACTGCGTGATGAACCCGCACCCCAGCGCCGGCGAACTGGCCGAAATCGCGCTGCAGAGCGCCGACTCGGCGCAGGCCTTCGGCATCACCCCGCGGGTGGCGATGATCAGTTATTCCAGCGGCGATTCGGCCACCGGCGAAGAGGTGGAGAAAGTCCGCGAGGCCACCCTGCTGGCCCAGGAAACCCAGCGCGGCCTGCAGATCGACGGCCCGTTGCAGTACGACGCCGCCGCCAATCAGGACATCGCCCGCCAGCTGGCGCCCAACAGCCCGGTGGCCGGGCGTGCCACGGTGTTCGTGTTCCCCGACCTGAACACCGGCAACACCACGCACAAGGCCGTGCAGCGCAGCGCCGATTGCGTGAGCCTGGGGCCGATGCTGCAAGGCCTGCGCAAGCCGGTCAACGACCTGCCGCGCGGTGCCCAGGTCGACGATATCGTCTACACCATTGCCCTGACTGCGATTCAGGCCAACCGTTCGCGGGATAACTGACCATGCTCGCCTGTTTGCCCGCGCCGCTGCGCGGGGTGATTGCCTCGCTGCTGCTGGCGCTGAACACCCTCGTCTGCTGCACCCCATTGTTCATCGTCAGCCTGTTCAAGCTGTGCCTGCCGTTCGCGGCGGCGCAGCGTGTGACCGATGAGCTGATGCGCCATATCCACGAAGCCTGGATCAGCAACAACAAGGGCTGGATGAACCTGCTCGGCACTACCCGCTGGCAGGTCGACGGGCTGGCCGGGCTGGATTACCAGCACAGCTATCTGGTGACCAGCAACCACCAGAGCTGGGTGGATATCCTGGTGCTGCAGTACGTGCTCAACCGGCGCATCCGGCCGTTGAAGTTCTTTCTCAAGCAGGTGCTGATCTGGGTGCCGGTGATCGGCCTGGCCTGGTGGGCGCTGGGCTTTCCGTTCATGAAGCGCTACTCCAAGGCGTACCTGGCCAGGCACCCGGAAAAGCAAGGCAAGGACCTGGAAACCACCCGCCGCACCTGCGCGAAGTTCCGCGGCAAGCCCACGGCCATCTTCAATTTTGCCGAGGGTACGCGCTTCACCCCGGCCAAGCATGCCGAGCAGGGCTCGCCGTTCCGGCACCTGCTCAAGCCCAAGGCGGGCGGGATCGCGTTCGTGCTGGATGCGATGGGGGAACAGCTGGAGTCGATCGTCAACGTGACCCTTCACTACCCGCAAGGCAATCCCGGGTTCTGGGACTTGCTGTGTGGGCGCGTGACGCAGATCGTGGTGCAGGTGGAGGAACTGGCGATCCCCGAGGCGTTTCTGGGGCGCAGCTATGACCAGGACGAGACCTACCGGCTGGCGTTCCAGCAGTGGATCAACCGGTTGTGGGAAGAGAAGGACGTTGTGCTGGAGAAGATGCGCCAGCGGTGAGCCTCGGGGCTGCGTTGCAGCCCTTCGCTGGCAAGCCAGCTCCACAGGGTTTTGTGAGCACTGCAGAACCCTGTGGGAGCTGGCTTGCCAGCGAAGCTTCTGTATTACTGGTATTGCTGGCCGGGAATCGGCTTGAGGTTCACCTCGACGCGACGGTTCTGCGCCCGCCCGTTGGCATCGGCATTGCTCGCGATCGGCTGATCCGGGCCCAGGCCACGGGCACTCACCCGCGAACCGTCAACACCCTGCGAGGTAAGGTAGGTCACCACCGCCTGCGCACGACGCTGGGACAGGTCCATGTTGTGCTGACGGCTGCCGGTGCTGTCGGTGAAGCCCACCACTTCGATGGTGTTCTGGTTGTACTGCTTGAACGAGTTCGCCAGGTTGTTCAGCGGCGAATAGAAACTGGGCGCGATGTTCGCCGAATCGGTGGCGAAGGTGATATTGCCCGGCATGATCAGCTTGATCTGGTCGCCCTCACGCTGCACTTCTACACCGGTGTTGGCCATGCTTTCACGCAGTGCCTTTTCCTGCCGGTCGGCGTAGTAACCGTAGCCCGCCGCAGCGGCGCCCACGGCCGCCGCACCGATCAGTGCCCCCTTGCCGCGGTTGTTGTGGTCGATGGCCGCGCCGGCAACGGCACCGGCCAGCGCACCCAGGCCGCCGTACTTGACGGTTTTGCTCATCCCGCTGGACCCTTGCTGCGCCTGCCCCTGATTGTCATAAGGGTTCTGGCCGGCACAACCGGTCATCACGGCAGCCGCTGTGGCGACGATAATCAAACGACGCATGGTGAACATGGACAAGCTCCTACAGAATTCGTGTGTGCAGCGGGCCACTTACGGTGCCCTGCCAGGCTTGGAACACGACCGCCGCAAATAATTCCCTCCCCACCACTGTAGTCCATCACTCGGCACACCCGATCGAATCAGTGCAGCACCGCCCGTGTGATGCGGTAGGTCAGCAACTGCGGCTCGTCATCCAGCTCGATCGCCTGCACCGGGCGCGGCAGGTTGTCGAGCACACTGCGCCAGAAGGCCTGCGATGTTTCATCCTGGTCATAGAAGCGCACCAGCCAGTCGTGCTCCGCGCTCATCAGCACCTGGGTCGCCAACGCGCCGCCGATGCCCTTGCGCCGGTAGCGCTTGAGGATGAACAGGTCAGCCAGCTCCAGCGCCTCGATACCTGCCAGTTCGCTGCGCTCGACCAGCAGGAAACCGGCAATGTAGCCATCGACCAGGATCAGGTTGGCGCTCCACTGCGGCGCTTGCCAGTAACGGGCCAGGTGCTCGTCATGGATGTAGAAACGGCCATCCGCCTCCACGTCTTCCTGCTCCCAGTCAGAGGACTCGTAGGCGTAGAACTGGTACAGGTTGCGGATCAGCTCGATATGCTCGGGGCCGGTTTGGATCAGCTCGACGGTGAGTTCGCTCATGGGGTGCACTTGGACGGTTCGGTAAAAAAGAGCGCGCAGTCAGCCATGAATCGCCTTACAACTCAACCCATTCGCCTTGAACGTAGGCGCTGAACCGGTTCGATTCGGACAACTGCAGGGTGTAGGAGAACTGCACGACATGGGCCTGCCAGAAGTAGCCACGCAGGGTAGCTTGGCCACCGCAGACGAAATTCGAGTCTCGGTCAGAGCCCATGGACCCGCACGACACCGTCGAGACATCGACGCCGCGCAGGGTGTTGATGGGCGATGTCATGCGGCCGCTGTCGTGGAGCTTGCGGGTAAGCTCGGCGACTGCGGCCTGTACCTGCCCCTGGGTCGGCATCCAGTCCGGGCATACATAATCGTCGCCCCTGCAGCTTTTGTCCGAGGCGGCCGGGGCGGCGTGGGCGAGTGTCGGGAGAGAGAACAGGGCAAGGGTAAACAGAGAGGTTCGGAGCATGAATGCAAGGCCATCCTGGGCGGTTCGAGCGCCGGATGATGGCATGCCTTGTGCCGTGACGCACTGGGTGACGTGTGTGGGGGGCGCCAGCAAGGCTGGCCTCCTGCGCCATGGTGCACTGCCGGCGACGCGCTGTTGGTCTCGGGGTTCCCGGTTCAGGGCAGGTACAAGCGGAACAACCCACCGCCCAGCGTACCGCCGTTGGCGATCTCGATGCGTCCGCAAATGCCATCGCGCTCGTGCAGCGCGGCGATGCGCTCGGCAAAGTACAACCCCAGCCCTGTGCTGCCGGTGTGCAGGTTGATGCCCTGCACGTAGTCGGCCTGGCGGTCGATCATCACCTGGGGATAACCCGGGCCGTCATCATTGACACTCAGCACCAGTTGCTCGCCCTCCTCGGTCACGGTGATCAGCAAGGCGTGCCCGGCATAGCGGATGGCGTTGTTGATGACGTTGGAGATGACCGAGCCGACCAGCTCGCGGTCGAAGAAGCCCAACGGGCTGAACGTATCCACCTCATAGCGCGCGATGATCTCGCGGCTGTCGATGATCGGCTGGTTGGACGCCAGCAGGCCACCGATGAAATCGTCCAGGTCATGGTAGTCGGGACACATCGGCAACTGGTTGACGCCGAGCTTGTACAGCCCCAGCAGTTGCACCAGCATGCCATTGAGGTGGGCGAACTCATGCTCCACCACGGCCTGCTCGGGGCCCTGCGCCTGCGCCGCCGGCAAGCGCGCCAGCCATTGGCTGTGGGCCTGCATCAGCAGCGCCAGGGAGTTCTTCATGTCGTGCACGGTGGAGGCGATAACCGTGGAAAAATCCAGCCCCGGCTCGCGTCCACTCATGATCCCACCGCCCGGATACGCAGTTTTCGGTAGCGCTCGTAGCGCGGGTCGGTGTTGGGCATGCCCGCCACCTTGGCCAGGCAGGCGCGGCACTCTTCCAACGCGGCGCTGGAAGGGTTTTCGCCCGCCATGCGCAACAGTGCCTGGGCCGTGTTCAAGGCAATGCTGATGTTCTTGGGTTGTAGCGCCAACCCGCGGCGGAACTGCTCCAGCGCCTCGGCCACCTGGCCGGCCTGGTAGCTGCGCACGCCCAGTCGATTGAGGTCCACGGCTTCGTTGCCGGCGCCCAGAATGGTCGGGTCGTCGGTCAGCTTGGCAACGCTCTGCATCACCGCCGCATCGTCGCCATAGACTTCCACGCAGTTCTTCAGGATGGTGGCGCCGGCCGATTCCTGGCCCAGTTGCTGCAACTGCGCAGCCACCGCCAGGGCGGTCTCGGCCGAAAAGAACTGGTCCATGTTCTCCAGGCGCGCGATAGCCGCCTCGGTGAGCTTGGCCGCCGTTTCGGCATCACCAGCCTGGGCCAGGCCCGTGGCCTTGATCAAGCGCGCCCGCACCTGCAACCCCTGGTCGTCGGTGTACTCCTTGGCCACATCGCCCAGCACCTGGTTGAGCTCCACCCGGGTGCGCGCATCCAGGCCGTTGCCGGCATTCTTCTGGATCAGTGCCTGGGCCAGGCCAAGGTTGCTTTCGGGGTCTTTGAAGCGTGAATTCTGGCCCTGGCTGACGGCCTGGCGGTAGGCCCGCGACGAGGTATCGAAGTCGGCATTGCCCAGCGCCAGCTTGCCCAGCTGCATCTGCCGGCGCACCGCCAGGGGCGACAGACGCACCGCCTCTTCGAGTACCGACTGCGCGCGACGATTTTCACCGGCTGCGGCCAGCACTTCGGCCAGGCCGTCGTACAGGCCGGGCATCATCGAGAAGGCCTTGATCGCCTGCTCGTAGATTTCCTTGGCCTGGGCGGCCTGGCCACGTTTGAACAGCAGCTTGCCCAGTGCCGAATAGGCCCAGGGCGTGGGGCGGTTGGCCAGGATCGCCTTGAGAAACCGCTCCAGTTCTTCATGCCGGTTGAGCGCGCCCAGGGCATCGGCGCGGTAACGCAGGCACAACGGGGCGAAGCGCGGGTCCTGCTTGCACAGGTTGTCGCAGGCCACCAGCACTTCGGCCGGGCGGGCGCGGTCCAGCGCCTGCAGGATCGGCTTGAGCAGGGTCTTGCGCTGCACCAGCTTGTCCAGGCGCTGGGTCAGGCCCAGGCGATTGAACGGCTTGGTCAGGTAGGCATCCGGCTCGTGCTCCAGGGCACTGAGCACCACCGCCTGGCTGCTCTCGGCCGTCACCATGACGAAGATCGCTTCGTGGCTGATCAGCTTGTCGAGCATCAGGTCTTCGAGCACCTGCTGACCGTTCTTCTTGCCGTCGCCCATATGGAAGTCGTGCAGGATGAAGTCGTAGCGCTTCTGCCCGCACATGCGAATCGCCGTTTCACCGCTCTCGGCGGTGTCCACGTCGCGGATACCCATCTCACGCAGCATCGAACGCACAGACGTGCGGAAGTCGGTGAAGTCATCGACGATCAGAAAGCTTTTTTGGCTGTACACCAACATCCACAAAACCTGACTTGAAAGAAAGAAGAGAGGCGCAGAGACGCCTACAAGGACAGGCTCGGCTTCAGGACACATTGCGGCGCGACGATAATAGCCAGTGCGCCTTGCTTGGCAAGCAACCTCACAGGTGCGGGCCCCCCGAAAGGCTATCGGCAGCACGTGTGCTTTGCTTGAGGCACCTGGACCATTCGGTTAAAGCGGTGGCATCCCGTGCAGCGACAGGATAACAAATGATGGCTCAACGCCATACCCGCGCCCGTGCAGGCCTACAGCAACCCAAGTGACTTGGCCCGTGCCACGGCCTGGGTACGGCGCTCGACCCCCAGCTTGCTGTTGATGTGGCTGGCGTGGGTCTTGACGGTGTGCAGCGAGATAAACAACTGCTCGCTGATCTGCTGGTTCGAGCAGCCCTGTGCAATCAGCGTGAGCACCGACATTTCGCGGGCACTCAGCGCCTCGATACCGACCACCGAGGCGTCTGGCACCTCAGGCGCCGGCAGCAGTTCGAGCAGGCGGGCCTGGGCCGGGCCGGCCGCCTGCCCCAGCAACTGCTCGCGCATCCAGCCCGGATGCTCGCTCAGCAGTGGCTGGAACGGCTGCAGCACACCGCCTTGCGCAGCGCACAGGCTCTGCGCCAGCACCTGGCGCGCAGGGCCGCTCTCGCCGTTGGCCAGTAGCAGGCCCAGATGCTGACACAACGCAGTCACACACAGCAGATGACCACCATTGGTACGCCCACGAGCGGTCAACGCCTGCAGCCGTTCGGCAGCCTGCACCGTTCGCCCCTGGGCCTGCTCCAGCAGCGCCTGCTGCAGCTCGATGTGCAAGGGCAGCAATGGATGAAACTCGGGGGCCGCGGCGGCGCGTTCGCCACCGTAGGTCTGGCCAAGGCGCAGCAGCCACGACTCGGCCAGGTCCATGCGCCCCTGGGCCAGCCACAGCTCGCATTTGACCAGGGTGATCATGGCCAGGTAGAACACCGGCGGCACATCCCAGATGTGCATCAGCCGCTCGGCTTCGGCCAGCTCGCCGAACGCTTCGGTAAACCGCCCCTCGCGCCCGTCCAGCGTAGCCAGTGCGCAATGCCCGATCAGCACACTGATGTCGCGACAGGCCCGCGCCTCGCTCAACCCGGCACGCAGACGCTGTCGCCCCTCGTGCGGCTGCAGGCGCGTGACCAGCAGGTAGCCTTCGTACAGCGTCAGGCGCGCACGCACGGCATACAGCCGTTGCGCCGACAGCCCTTGCAGGCGCTGCAGGCCCTGGCGCACCTCTTCCATGGCACGCAGCACCTCGCCACGGGCATGCAGCACACGCGCGCGATCGTAGTGGGTGAGTGCCTCGAACAGCGGGTTGCCGACCCGCCGTGCCAGCTCAAGGGCTTCGCGGTTCCAGCCACGCGCGTGCCAGAAGTCGCCCTCGGCAATGGCCAGGTTGGACAGCGTCGACAGGCACATCAGGCGTTGACCGTAGCGTTTTCTGGGCAGGCTGCGCAGCGCCTGCTGGCAGTAGGAGCGCGTCAGCAGGCGGTCGCCACGCCCGCGCGCGATGATCCCGCTCAACGCCAGCCACTGGGCCAGCATCGACTTTTGCGCCGTCGCCGAAGGGGCGGGCAGGAAGCGGCTGAGGTGGCTGACCAGCTCTTCGGCCGCATCCAGCTGACAGGCCAGCCCCAGTGCCCAGCTGTACAGCACGATCAGGCGTGGCGTGCTGATCAGCAGGCTGTCGGGCAGGTCCATCTTCCAGCGCAGCAGCATGCCGACGTTCTGTTCGGCCAGCAGCTGCTCTTCGGAGAGGTTCTGCACCAGGTTGGCCGCCACGTCGAGGTGACCGGCGCGCAACGCCTGCTCCACCGCTTCATCGAGCAGCCCCTGCGCGTGAAACCAGCGACAGGCGCGCAGATGCAGGCTGGCCAGCGGTTGGCTGGCCTGGCGGGTACGCAGCAGATCGGAAAACAGGTGATGGTAGCGAAACCAGCGGCCATGCTCGTCCAGCGGTACCAGAAAGACCTGGTGCGCTTGCAGGTAGAGCAGGATCTGTGCGCTGTCATGGTTTTCGCGCAGCGCGTCGCACAGTTCGGCGCAAAAACGTTCCTGGCAGGCGGTGTCGTAGAGAAAGGCCTGGACCTCGCCCGGCAGGCAGTCGATCACCTCCTCCAGCAGGTAGTCGCGGATCAATCCTTCCCCGCCATGCAGGGCCTGCGGCAAGGCGTTGTCGCTGCCGGCCTCGGCGCAGGCCAGCAGCCAGAAACGCAAGCCGGCGACCCAGCCGTCGCTGCGCTGGATGAGGTTGTCCAGGGCCTGGCCGCGCAGGGCCGCTGGGTGCTGGCCAAGCACGGCCAGGGATTCTTCGGGGCTCAGGCGCAGGTCCTGTTCGTTGAGTTCGAGCAGTTGCTGCGACAACCGCAGGCGCGCCAGGTGCCAGTCCGGGCGCTGGCGGCTGGTGACCAGCAGCACCAGCCCCGGCGGCAGGTGATTGAGGAAGAACTGCAGGCAGCGGTCGAGCACCGGGCCCTGGGCCAGGTGATAGTCGTCGAGCACCAGCAACAGCGGGTTCTGCGGTTGCAGGTGCAGGGCCAGTTCGTCGAGCAAGCTGTCGAGCCACTCTTCGAAGGCGAAGGGCTGGTGGCGCTGGCGCATCTTGAGCAGGCCCAGGGCCTGGCCACCGAGTGCCGGGCAGAACTGCTGCAGGCCTTCGAGCAGGCGCTCGAGAAAACGCCCCGGATCGTTGTCGCGCGGGCTCAGCCCCAGCCACAGGCTGCCCCACTGGCTGGGCAGGGCCTGGCAGAATTCCACCGCCAGCGAGCTCTTGCCGAACCCGGCGGGCGCCGACACCAGCAACAGGCGCCCACCCAGCCCGGCCAGCAGGCGCTGGCACAAACGCGGGCGCGGCACATGCCCCTCAGGCAGTGGCGGTCGGAAAAAACGGCCCTCCACAGCGCTCACGGCCTGGCTGGCGAACCCTTGCATACGCGACAGATCGGTCATGGCCGGCTCGTTTGGTTGGAAAGTCTTCGGCAGATCGGACCCGCCGAGACTAGCGCTTTAAGCGGCACATTTGAAGATGATTGGCGCATAGGCAGGAAAAAAGACTACAACAAAAAGCGTCCGGCGCATTTCCCCCTGGCGCAGGTATTGCCGGCGATCGCGTGCACAGACACAAACGCCCCGGCAAGCCGGGGCGTTCTGGGGATCACACGGATGAGGCTAGATCAGCGTACGCCTTCCTGGCGCAGTGCCGCTGGCTGGAAATCGCTCTTGCTGGCGGTGAAGCCGAAGTCATACGCCCGCTTCTCTTCGTTCTTCATGCCCAGCGCCAGGTAACGGCCCGATTGCAGGTCGTAGATGGTTTCCACGGTGTACCACGGCACCTGCACGTTGTAGTAGTCCTGGGAATGCGCCTCGGACACGCGCCACAGCTGGCCACGACCGTCGTACTGGTCGATCACCGCCGCCTGCCAGGTGTCTTCGTCGATGTAGAAGTCACGCTTGGCATAGATATGGCGCTGGCCCGGCTTGAGCGTGGCAACCACGTGCCAGACCCGGCGCAACTCGTAACGGGTCAGGTCCTGGTTGATGTGGCCGGCCTTGAGGATGTCGGCATACTTGAGCGTCGGTGAGTCGAGCTTGTAGCTGTTGGAGGCGATGTACAGCTCCTTCTTGCCCTCCAGCTTCCAGTCGTAGCGGTCGGGTGCACCGTTGAACATGTCCAGGTTGTCGGAGGTACGCAGGCCATCGGCTGCGGTACCCGGCCCGTCATACGACACTTGCGGGGCCTGGCGCACACGGCGCTGACCGGCGTTGTACACCCACGCCTTGCGCGGCTCCTTGACCTGGTCGAGGGTCTCGTGCACCAGCAGCACGGTACCGGCCAGGCGCGCCGGCGCCGTCACCTTCTGCTTGAAGTAGAACAGCACGTTGCCGGGGTTGGCCGGGTCGTAGTCCTTCATCCGGTCGCGGAACACGAACTGGTCCTGGAAGTACACCAGGCTGTAGCTGCCATTGGCCTGTGGCGTGGCCTGGGTCACCAGGCGCGTGACGCTGCCGCCACGGTAGCGGGTGATGTGGTTCCAGATCACCTCGACACCGCTGGCCGGAATCGGGAACGGGATGGCCGTCTCGAAGTTCTCCAGGCCGTTGCCGCCGGCCACCAGGTTGGTCTTGGTGGCGTTGTTCCTGATCGCGGCGAACACCGCATCCGGCACGGTAGACCCCCGATGGGTCGGGTAAACCGGGATCTTGAAGGTGTCGGGGTAGCGCTTGAACATCGCCACCTGGCCCGGCGACAGCTTGTCCTTGTACTGGTCGACGTTCTGCGCGGTGATGGTGAACGACGGCTTTTCGCTGCCATACGGGTCGGCCAGGAAACCTTTGGCATCGACTGCGCCAGCCGTGGTGCCGAGCGGCTTCCAGGCGGTGATCGAACCGTCGGCGTTGCCGGCTTTTTCCGCGCCCATCGGGGTCAGGGTGGTGCCCAGTTTGGCGGCTTCGGTGGCGGACACGGCCGCCATCACGCTGGTGGCCAGCAACGACAGGCCCAGCACACCGATTTGCAACAGACTCTTGGTGGTTTTCATGCTCTTGTCTTCCCGAATCAGTGCTTAGAAGTTCACGCCGAAGCTGAGGGCGATGAAGTCGCGGTCATCCACGGTGGTGTACTTGCCATCGAAGAAGTTGGTGTACGACAGGCTGGCGGTGTAGGTGTTCTGGTACTCGGCGTCCAGCCCCAGGCTGACAGCCTTGCGCCCTTCCTCGAAGTTGGCGCCAGGGCCTGGCGAGTAGCCGGATACGTCATGCGACCAGGCCACGCTCGGCTTGAGGTTGACCCCGGCGAACACATCGTTGTAGTCCCAGATGACGCGGCCACGGTAGCCCCACGAGGTGCTGGTGGTGTAGCCGTCCTTTTCGCACTTGCGGTTGAGGTTGGCACTCGAGGCACCCGCACCTGCGCCACCGATGGTGCCGGCGTTGAGGATGTCGGAGCAGGTATTGAGGCCGAAGGTATCGGGCAGCGGGCCAGGGCCATACACCGGGTCACGACCGTAGCGCAGCTTGTCGGCGCTCTCCAGGCCGCCCACGTGGGTCACGCCCACTTCACCCACAACGGTCATGCGGCTGGCGCCCATCACCTGGTCGAAGAAGTGCGTCAGGGTGGTCTGGAACTGGGTGATTTCCTTGCGCCGGTAACCGTGCAGGTCGGTATCGGCCTGGCCCTTGAGCAACGAGGCGTTGCCGAACGCGCCGCCCAGTTGAGTCACACCCGCATACAGGATGTCGGTGGTGTTCAACTGCACCGGTGCGTTCGGCCGGTAGCTGATTTCACCACTCCAGGCGGTGCCGGTAGGCAGCGTGGTGGAGAAGCTCAGGCCGTACAGGCGAATGTCTTCAGGGTACTCGACGAAGTACTTGGAGTTGCCGGCGACGATGGCGGCACCGGTTCGCGGGTCGACCAGGCCGGCGATCGCGTAGGCCTGCGAGGACGCGCCAGTGGCACTGAAGATCGGCGCACGGCTGTGGTAGTTCATGGCGTAGACACCGAACTCGGTGTTCAGTGGCTCGAACATGTAGCGGAACGCCACGCCGAACTGGCCGCTGTCACGCGCATCGCGGTCAGGGCCGCGGGCCACGCGAATGCCCTCTTCGTTGACGTCGACACCAAAGCTGCCCAGGCCGGCTATCTGCGCAGGGGTCAGCGTGCGGCTGCTGGACAGCACGCGCAGGTTGTCGGTGCAGCCGTCCGCAATGATGTCGGGCTGGGAGAAGAAGGTCCCGCAGTTGTCGACGACGGTCTGGTCCCACTCCAGCTGGTAGAACGCCTCGGCAGAGAGGTTGTCGGTCAGGCTCTGGGAGATATAGAACATGTTGACCGGGATCAGGCCTTCCTTGATCTCGGCCCCCGGGCGACGGAACGCGGCCACGTCGATCGGGTTGATGGCGTTGATGCCGCCACCGATGAAGGTACTTTCGCCCCAGCTCACCACCTGCTTGCCGAAACGCACCGAACCCGGCTGATCGGCAATCGAATAGTTGTGGTAGACGAAGGCGTCGAGAATCTGGGCGCCGGAGGACTTGGCGCCCTCCTTGCGATTGGAGTCGCTGATGTCCTTGTACTCGCGGTGTTCATCCTTGAGCTCGAAGTCGTACCAGTACTTGCCGCGCACGAACACGCCGGTGTCGCCGTACTTGAGCTCGAGGTCGTGGATACCCTTGAAGATCTTGGAGAAGGTCTCGCCGCGCTTGAAGTTCAGGTGGCCGTCATCGGAGGTTTGCGACAGGCCCTTGCCGCCATTGTTCACGCCGATCAGGTCGCGGTTCGGACTGGCTGTCGACCAACTGGCCCCCACCGACAGCGACGAGTCGAACTGGCCTTCGATTTCACCGATATTGAAACTGACGCCGAATGCAGGACCGGCGAGCGTAGAAGCGAGGCTGACGGCCAATGGCAGTTTCGCCCGGCGCCAGAACAGATTTACTGATGTCATCGACGCTACTCCATGTACTTTATTTTTATGGCAGTGAGTCCTTTAAGAAACGCATCGAACGACCGACGTGAACACGCCTGCTGGTCGCCAGAGTTGGCAGTGCGCAGTCAATTGCGCGGCCCCCGTCCCTAAAAATCCCCTGAACCGACTATAGCCAGCAGGTACCCGTGCTTGATCCCTCTAAAGTGTGATTTGCACGTTCGTACCGCACCCGACGTGGTGGCGAACCGATCGAAGCGCAGGCAGCGGCAAGGATGGCTCAATTTTGCCATTTGACAAGGTTGGCGAGTGTCTGGAATGCGGGTCGCGCCCCCCAGGGCACGACCCGCCAGGCATCACAGGGTAGACAGAAATGTGCTGTTACTTTCTTGCCACTGACTGATATCGATCCGAATGCGTTTCTTGTCGAGCTTGCCAACACTGGTCTTGGGAATTTCGGTAACAAGGGCAATCTGGCTGGGGATCGCCCACTTGTTGATCAGGCCCAGTTCCACGAAGGGCTTGAGGTGTTCCTTCAGTTCTCGCGCATCGATAGCCGCCCCCTCTCGCACCACCAGCAAGGCGAACGGACGCTCGCCCCATTGCGGATCGGCCACGCCCACCACTGCCACTTCGCGGATGGACGGGTGACGGCTGATGAGGTCTTCGAGTTCCAGTGACGAGACCCATTCGCCACCGGTCTTGATCACGTCCTTGATGCGGTCGCGAATATCGATCACGCCCATGCTGTCGAGGGTGGCGACATCACCGGTGTGCAGCCAGCCGCCCTGCCACAGCTCGACGCCCTTCTGCGGCTCGCGAAAATACCCCATGCTCAGCCACGGCGCCCGCAGTACCAGTTCGCCCTGGGTTTCGCCATCGGCCGGGAGGAAGTTGCCCTCGCCATCGATCACCGCAGCCTCCACCAGCGGCACCGGCACCCCGGCCTTGATGCGATAGGTGATGCACTCATCGTCGCTGCCGGCCAGCAGCTCTTCGTTGAGGTGCGCACACGCCACCAGCGGGCAGGTTTCCGACATGCCATAGGCCGCGGTCAGCTGGATGCCCTGGGCCTTGGCGGCTTCGTACAGTGCCCGGTTCAAGGCACTGCCGCCGATGATGATCTTCCAGCCGCCGAAGTCCTGGGCCTGCGCGCCCTTGGCATTGAGCAGCATCTGCAGGATGGTGGGCACGCAGTGCGAGAAGGTGACCTTCTCGGTGCGCCACAGCTGGCACAGCATCTCCGGCTCGTAACGCCCCGGGTAGACCTGCTTGAGGCCGAGCATGGTGGCCACGTAGGGAATGCCCCACGCATGCACGTGGAACATCGGCGTGATGGGCATGTACACATCATCGGTGCCCAGCAGGCGGATGCTGTCGATGCTGCCGGTGACCGTGGCCACGCCCAGGGTATGCAGCACCAGTTGGCGGTGGGTGAAGTACACCCCCTTGGGGTTGCCGGTGGTACCGGTGGTGTAGAAGGTGGTGGCCACCGAGTTCTCGTCGAAATCGGGGAAGTCGTAGGTGGTGTCGGCAGCGGCCAGCAACTGCTCGTACTCGCCCACCAGGTTGGGCAGGTCGGCCGTCTTGTCGGCGCCGTCGGTCAGCAGCAGGGTCTTCTCCACCGTGGTCAGTTGCGGTGCAATGGCCTGGTACAAGCCGATGAAATCGCTGTTGACCAGCACGAAGCGGTCCTCGGCGTGGTTCATGGTGTAGAGGATCTGTTCCGGCGACAGGCGCACGTTGATGGTGTGCACCACCGCGCCGATCATCGGGATGGCGAACATGCATTCGAGGTAGCGATGGCTGTCCCAGTCCATCACCGCCACGGTGTCGCCTGCCTTGACCCCGGCCTCGGTCAGCACGTTGGCCAGCCGCGCGATGCGCTCGTTGAGGGTCAGGTAGTTGTAGCGCAACTGATCGCGGTACACGATCTCGCGGGTCTTCTCGTAGCGGCTGCCCGACATCAGCAGGCGCTTGATCAGCAACGGGTAATCGTAGGCGCCCTCAGCGGGGGCAATAATGCGAGTCTGCAACATGGGAGTCCCTTTTCTCGAGTGCGCTTGCATAGCGGTACAGCCCTCACTCTAGAACGCGATTGTGACGCTCAAATCAGCCAAAGGAATGATTTGCGCACAACAGGGATGAGCGGCCAGTGGCCAGCAGTGCCCGAAACACCTTGCCCAGGGCATTCCCGATGCTTGACTCTCCCCCAGGGGGCAGACGCTAGCCTGCGCGCTTTGCCCCCTGGAGCATGCCCGATGCAAAAACGTGTGCTGGTGATCCTTGGCCACCCAAGTCAAACGAGCTTCTGTGGTGCGCTCGGCACGCAGTATGCCGAGGCTGCCCGCAGCGCTGGCCACGAGGTACGTGTGCTGGCACTGGGCGACCTGGCGTTCGACCCGGTGCTGCGCCAGGGCTACCGAGAACCGCAGCCGCTGGAGGCCGACCTGGTCCAGGCCCAGGCGCAGTTGCTGTGGGCCCAGCACCTGGTGCTGGTGTTTCCCATCTGGTGGGGGGGCGTGCCGGCGCTGCTCAAGGGCTTTCTCGACCGCACGCTGCTGCCGGGGTTCGCCTTCAGCTACCAGGGCGGCTCGCCGTTCCCGAAAAAACTGTTGCACGGGCGCACCGCCGACCTGCTGGTGAGCATGGACACCCCGCCCTGGTACTACCGCTGGGTGTATGCGATGCCCGGCCTGCACCAGATGCGCCGCACCACACTGGCCTTCTGTGGCATCACCCCGAAAAAGACGTTAACGTTCGGGCCGATTCTCGGCTCCACGCCCGCCCGGCGCGATACCTGGCTGCGCAAGGTCCGAGCCCTGGCCATGCGCTGAGAAGGACCTCCATGTACATCGGCAAAGCCGCCCAGCTGTCGGGCGCGACCATCAAGTGCATCCGCCACTACGAAACCATCGGCCTGCTGCCGCCGGCCCGTCGCCAGGGCCGCTACCGCGTCTATGACCAGCGCAGCGTCGAGCTGCTGGCGCTGATCAAGTGCGCACAGAAGCTCGGCTTTACGCTCAAGGAGATGCAGGCTCTAATGCAGGGCGACTCGAGCGCACCGCGTGAACGCCTGCGCCTGGCCATTGCCGTCAAGCAGACACAGTTGCAGGCGCGTATCGACAGCCTGCAGGCGCAGTTCGACGGGCTGCGCGAATTCGAGGCAAGCCTGGAGCAACTGCCCGACGACTGCTATGCGCTGTACCCGATGCCCCGCTAACCTCTTCCCGACTCAGGAGCCTGCACCATGACGCTGCGCCGCGCTGTCTTTCTCGACCACAGTTCCCTGGACCTGGGTGACCTCGACCTGAGCAGCCTGCGTGGTTGCTTCGATGACCTGCAGTTGTACCCGAGCACCGCGGCGCACCAGGTGGTCGAGCGCCTGCAAGGCGTGGGCGTGGCCATCAGCAACAAGGTGCCACTCGACGCTGCCACCCTGGCCGCCTGCCCCGACCTGAAGCTGATCCTGGTGGCCGCCACCGGCACCAACAACGTCGACCTGCAGGCCGCCCGCGCCCAGGGCATCGTGGTCAGCAACTGCCAGGGCTACGGCACCCCTTCGGTGGCGCAGCACACCCTGGCACTGCTGCTGGCACTGGCCACGCGCCTGCCCGATTACCAGCAGGCCGTGGCCGAGGGCAAATGGGCCCAGGCCAAGCAGTTCTGCCTGCTCGACTTCCCCATCGTGGAGCTGGAGGGCAAGACCCTCGGCCTGCTCGGCCACGGTGAACTGGGCGGTGCGGTGGCACGCCTGGCCGAAGCCTTCGGCATGCGCGTGCTGGCCGGCCAACTGCCTGGGCGCCCAGCCCGCGACGATCGCCTGAGCCTGGACGAGTTGCTGCCGCAAGTGGATGCCCTGACCCTGCACTGCCCGCTCAACGACAGCACCCGGCACATGCTCGGCGCCGCCGAACTGGCCCTGCTCAAGCCTGGCGCGTTTATCGTCAACACCGCCCGCGGCGGGCTGATCGACGAGCAGGCGCTGGCCGATGCCCTGCGCAGCGGTCACCTGGGCGGCGCCGCCACCGACGTGCTCAGCGTGGAACCGCCCGTGCACGGCAACCCGCTGCTGGCCACCGACATCCCGCGCCTGATCGTCACCCCGCACAGCGCCTGGGGCGCGGTCGAGGCGCGCCAGCGCATCGTCGGCCAACTGACCGAGAACGCCCAGGCCTTCCTCGCAGGCAGCCCGCGCCGAGTGGTCAGCTAAGTTCTGCTAGAATTCGCGACTTTTTGCAGAGGGGCGCCGACCATGGACCCGCGTAGTGAAGTGTTGCTCCGTCAGGCCGAGCTGTTCAAAGGCCCCTTGTTGCTGGCCGGGCTGCCCGCCGACGACCTGCTCGCCAGCCTGCCCGCCGCCCACGGCTGGAGCTGGCACGCCGGTGACCAGGCGACACTGGAGGCGCGTTTTGCCGGGCGCAGCCACTACGGTGTGGAGGTGCCGCCGGCAAGCTTCGACAGCGCGGTGCTGTTCCTGCCCAAGTCGCGCGAGCTGGCCAACTACCTGCTCAACGCCCTGGCCTCGCGCCTGGGCGGTCGCACGCTGTACCTGGTGGGCGAGAAGCGCGGCGGCATCGAGGGCGCGGCCAGGCAACTGCACGCCTTCGGCAAGCCGCGCAAGCTCGACAGCGCCCGCCACTGCCAGTTGTGGCAGGTGAACATCGACACGCCGCCCCAGGCCCAGCCACTGGAGAGCCTGGCGCAACGTTTCGAGCTGGCGCTGGCCGAAGGCCCGTTGCAGATCGTCAGCCTGCCCGGCGTCTTCAGCCATGGGCGGCTGGACCGTGGCAGTGCGCTGCTGCTGGACAACCTCGACCAGCTGCCGCTGGGCCATGTGCTGGACTTCGGCTGCGGCGCCGGCGTGCTGGGGGCGGCGATCAAGCGCCGTTACCCGCAAAGCCGGGTAACCCTGCTGGATGTGGACGCCTTTGCCGTGGCCAGCAGCCGTTTGACACTGGCCGCCAACGCGCTGGAAGGCGAGGTGATCAGCGGTGACGGCATCGACGCCGCGCCGCGTGATCTGGACGTGATCCTGAGCAACCCGCCGTTTCATACCGGGGTGCACACCAATTACCAGGCATCGGAAACATTGCTGAAAAAATCGGCCGATCATCTGAAAAAAGGCGGCGAACTTCGGCTTGTGGCCAACAGCTTCCTGCGCTACCAACCGCTGATCGAAGGCGCATTGGGCAACTGCGCGATTCGTGACGAAGGCCAGGGCTTCCGGATTTATCAGGCAACACGTCGGTAAAAACTTCGCTTGCCCAAACGGTTTTGCCTAGGCAGAATCCGCTCCGTCCTAGGGGAGTAGTCTCCCGCGAGCACCCAGCTCGCCCGGTACGCGTCAACATACTTGGTCCTCAGACCATGGCGCGTACGACCCACGGTCCGCACAGACGGATCCAGGGTTTGACAAGACCTATGACACGCACACCTTACCCGGGGCGGGAAGGCTGTACGTGTCATAGCCGTGTCGACCCGCCCCCGTAGGAATCCTGATGCTGGAATCATTGCTCGTCCCCACCGCTATCGTTGCGCTCGCCGAAATCGGCGACAAGACGCAATTGCTCGCGCTCATTCTGGCTGCACGCTTTCGCAAACCCTGGCCGATCATTGCCGGTATCGTTGCTGCGACCCTGGCCAACCATGCGGCGGCCGGCGCGGTGGGCGCCTGGTTCGGCAGTTTCTTCTCCGAAGCCACCCTGCACTGGATCCTGGCTGCAAGCTTTGCGGCCACCGCCCTGTGGACGCTGGTGCCGGACAAGATGGATGACGATGAGGCCAGCACGGCGCGACGCTTCGGGCCGTTCCTGACCACGCTGATCGCGTTCTTCATTGCCGAGATCGGTGACAAGACACAGGTGGCCACGGTGATGCTGGCGGCGCAGTACCCGCACCTGATCATGGTGATCATCGGCACCACGCTGGGCATGCTGATTGCCAACGTGCCGGTGGTACTGGCGGGGAATTTTGCCGCGGAGAAACTGCCGTTGACCCTGATCCGTCGCCTGGCGGCCACGGCATTCGTGGTGCTGGCGCTGGTGGCGGTGTATTCGGCGATGAAGGTCAGCGGGTGGGTGGGCTGACCGGCAACCGGCGGTGAAGCCTTCGCTGGCAAGCCAGCTCCCACAGATACCCCACTGCTCTCAAGATCAGTGCCATCCCTGTGGGAGCTGACTTGCCAGCGAAAGGCCCGCCGAAGATTTACTTCTTGGCCTGCTCGTACAGCGGCATCACCTTCGGAATCGCCGCCTGCAACGAGGCAATACGGCTGGTGGACGCCGGGTGAGTGCTCATGAACTCCGGTTGCGAACCACCCGAGGCAGCGCTCATCTTGTTCCACAGCGTGATTGCCGCGTTCGGGTTGTAACCGGCGCGCGCCGACAGCTCCAGGCCGATCAGGTCAGCCTCGTTCTCGTTGGCGCGGCTGTTGGGCAAGGTCATGCTGTACTGCACCACCGTGTCGGCAATCGCCATGCTGTCCTGACCCAGGCCCAGCAATGCACCCGCGCCCTGGCGCGCCATCTCTACGCCGTACGCCTTGGACATTGCCTCGCGACCATGCTCACGCAGGGCGTGGGCAATCTCGTGGCCCATCACCGCAGCGATCTCGTCGTCGGTCAGCTTGAGCTTGTCGATCAGCCCGGAGTAGAAAATGATCTTGCCGCCAGGCCCGCAGTTGGCGTTGAGCTCGTCGCTGTCGATCAGGTTGACTTCCCACTTCCACTGCGCGGCATCCGGGCGGAACTTGGGCGCCTGCACGATCAGCCGATCGGCGATGGCCTGTACGCGCTTGGCGTTGGCGCTGGTCTTGTCCAGCACCCCCTTGCTCGAGGCCTCACCCAGCGTCTGCTGGTAAGACTGCGCGTACATCTGGTTGACCTCGTCGGTCGACAGCATGCTGAACATGTACTGCTTGCGCTCCACGCCCACCGCACCACCACTGGTGGTACTCACGGCCTGGCAACCACCCAGCAGCACACTGGCGCTCAAGGCACCGATAACAACTGATCTACGCATGAAAACACTCCCTTCGAACATGCGGCGTATCCTAGGACGCGCATCATAAACGCGCTACCGCCGTTCGCGAAGAATTCCGTGAACGCACTCATGCTTTTCTGCTCCCGCGCCGATAACGCAAGGCAAGCGACCTACTTTGCGCTCGGAGCTCCCATGAAGTTCAAGTCGATCCAGTTTTCCGTGGCCGCACTGGCCGGTGCCATCGTGCTGAGCATCGTCGCCGCCCTGGTGGCGTATGCGGTGTATGCCGGTGCACACACCCAGGCGCTGGTGCAGGCACGTACCCAGCAGCAGTTCGAGGCCCTGATCAAGCAACGCCTGAGCGCCCTGGCGCAAACCCAGGTAAGCCAGATCCAGCGCGGTCTCGAAGCGCCGCTGCTGGTTGCCCGCGGCCTTGCCACCACCAACGCGATGATCGGCATGCGCGATGCGACTGACAACCCGCAACTGCGTATCGAGCGCGAACAGATGGTCGAGCTGGTCCGCCAGACCGCCCTGGCCAACCCCTCCTTGCTGGGCGTGTATGTAGCCTGGGAACCGAATGCCCTGGACCGCGATGACGCACGCTTCCTCGGCACCCCGCTCAAGGCCATCGACAGCAAGACCGGGCGTTTCCTGCCCTGGTGGTACCGCAACGAAGATGGCAGCCTGAGCCTGGAC
Source organism: Pseudomonas aegrilactucae (assembly GCF_019168305.1). Classification (GTDB taxonomy): domain Bacteria; phylum Pseudomonadota; class Gammaproteobacteria; order Pseudomonadales; family Pseudomonadaceae; genus Aquipseudomonas; species Aquipseudomonas aegrilactucae. The sequence continues at coordinate 45,674 of NZ_JAHTBI010000037.1, read as the reverse complement.
AAGCTCGAGGACGTCGACAACCAGAGCATGCTGCCCACCGGCATCCGCGCCAGCGAGTACTACCTGTGCGCCAAGGAAAGCCGCAAGGCCTGCGCGATCGACCCGGCGCCCTACAAGGTCGGCAACAAGACCGTGATGCTCGCCTCCTTCGTCGAACCGATCCTGGTCGACGGCGCCTTCCAGGGCATCGCCGCCGCCGACCTGTCGCTGGACTTCATCCAGGACATGCTCAACGCGGCCGACCGCCAGCTCTACGATGGCGCGGGGGAACTGGCGCTGGTGGCGGGCAACAATCGCCTCGTGGCCTACACCAAGGACGCGAGCAAATTCGGCGAAAAGATCGAAGACGTGCTCGACGCCAACGAGATCGACAACCTCAAGCAGATCAACAGCACCGACCTGCGCTATGAATTCGATGCCGTCGGCGGGCATATCGAGCTGTACCTGCCCTTCATCATCGGCAACACCGGTGCGCGCTGGACGCTCATGCTGCAACTGCCTACCAGCGCGGTGATGAGCGACGCCGATGCGCTGCAGAACGACCTCAGTGCCCAGCGTGCCACCGACATCACCGGCATGACCCTGGTGGGCCTGGCCATCGCCGCCATCGGCCTGCTGGTAATCTGGCTGCTGGCCCACGGCATTGCCCGCCCGCTGCGCCAGATGGTCAGCATGCTTGACGACATCGCCCAGGGCGAAGGCGACCTGACCCGCCGCCTGAGCAGTGACCGTGCCGACGAGCTGGGCTCGATCGCCAAGGGCTTCAACACCTTCCTGGCCAAGTTGCAGGCGATGATCAGCCAGGTGGTGGCCTCGGTGCAGAAGGTCAGCGATTCCTCCGAGCACACTGCCGACATCGCCATCCGTACCAACCAGGGCGTGCACAAGCAGATGGCCGAGATCGACCTGGTGGCCACGGCGGTGCACGAGATGACCGCCACCGCCCAGGACGTGGCACGCAATGCCACCCATGCCGCGCAAGCGGCGAGCAACGCCGATCAGGCGGCCAACCAGGGCCTGGAGATCGTACGCAGCACGTCGAGCTCGATCAGCGCGCTGGCCGAGGAAATCGGCCGTGCGGTGGGCGTGGTGCAGGCGCTCGCGCGCGACAGTGAGAACATCAATGCGATTCTGGTGGCGATCCGTGCGATTGCCGAACAGACCAACCTGCTGGCGCTCAATGCCGCGATCGAGGCGGCACGGGCCGGCGAGCAGGGACGCGGGTTTGCCGTGGTGGCCGATGAAGTGCGCAACCTGGCGCAGAAGACCCAGCAGGCCACCGAAGAAATCCAGCAGATGATCCAGCAGTTGCAGCAGGGCACACGTGATGTGGTGCGGGTGATGGAGGACAGCCAGGGCAAGACCGAGGTCAGCGTGCAGCAGGCGGCGCAAGCGGCCCAGGCACTGGAGAGCATCACCCGGGCGGTGTCGGTGATCAATGACATGAACACCCAGATCGCCAGTGCAGCCGAAGAGCAGAGTGCGGTGGCTGAAGACATCAACCGCAACGTGATCAATATCGGCCAGGTGGCCAATGAAGTGGCCGGTGGCGCGGATGAGTCGAGCAGCGCGAGTGCGGAGTTGACCAAGCTGGCAGAGCAGCAGCGCCGACTGATCAATCAGTTCCGCGTCTAGCCGCAAAAGCTTCGCTGGCAAGCCAGCTCCCACAAGGGTTTTCGGCGTTCGCCGAACCCTGTGGGAGCTGGCTTGCCAGGCGCGCCCTTAGGCCGGGGTCAGGCACTCAGGGGCATTGAGCTTCGGATCATTCACCAGGTTGGCCAGCACCCGCTCGCGCAGCGCCGCCTGTGGCCCCGCCAGCAATTCCTGCAGCTTCACCAGTGGCGTCTGCGGGTCGAGCCAGGCGGCCTGCCCGGCTGCGTCCAGAATCAGCGGCCGACGCTGATTGACCGCCGCCTGGGTCACCACCGCCGTGCTCAGCCACACCTGGTCCTGCACCGGATACGCTTCCCACACCCCGGCAAAGAACAGTGACGAGCCCTCCCCCGGCGTCAGCCAGTACGGCCGCTTGCGTGCCGTACCGCGCCATTCGTAGAAACCGTTGGCCGGCAACAGGCAGCGGCGCAGGCGAAACGCTTCGCGAAACATCGGTTGCTCGGCCAGGGTTTCGGCGCGCGCCTGGGCCGGCGTGCGCGACAGGTCGGTGAGCCAGGCCGGGGTCAGGCCCCAGCGCGCACGCGCCAGCTGCAACTGGCCGTCGAGCTGACGCTGGATCAGCACCGAGGCCCCCGGCGAGATGTTCCATTGCGCCTGCTGGTCAGCCGGGAAGCCCGGCAATGCGGCAAAGGCCGAAGACCAGCGAAACAGGGCGTAACGTCCACACATGAGCAAAACCTAGCAAATCAGTATTCCCGGAAGGCTCTCCGGTTCGTCGCCAGCAAGCGGCTGGGCGCCATTGTACGCAGCGATCAGCTGGCGTGCGTACTCGGCCTGCTCGTCGGGTACCGCCAGGCCCAGCAAGCCCTGCATCGGCAACTCGCCGATGGCGCCCATCAGGTCGCGTCCGCTCAGGTGCGCCTTGACCCCTTCGCTGCGCAGCATGCCGATCAGCAATTCGGCCTCCAGCAGGCTTTCCGGCTCGTAGATTCGTTGCATCAGTCGTTCTCGCTCTTCGCTTCGAGCATCCATTCGTCGCCGTGCACCTGCAGGATGAACGTGATGGGCCGGCAACACACCTGGCAGTCCTCGATATAGGTCTGGTCGCCACCGGACAGGTCCACGGTGGTTTCCACTTCCTCGCCGCAGTAAGGACAATCATAGGTAGCAGATTCGAGCATCGCGGCCTCCCAAGTGACTTGTGCGTATAATTGCCGGTCTATTGTCAGGCCCTGCCGGTGTCTGAACCGTTTTTTCAGTCCGCAGCCTTACCTATTACCCTAGCCGTTTCCAACAAGAGAGCATGATGGGCGAATTCGATGCCATCCGACCGTACAACGACGCCGAGGTGCCCGCCGTGCTGGCGCGCCTGCTCAGCGACCCGGCATTCCTGGATATCCTCACGCACTTTCGCTTCCCGCGCATGGCCGGGGCCATGGGCTGGCTGCTCAAGCCGCTGATCGCCCGGCGCCTGCGCAAGGAGTTTGCCGGGGTCAGTTGCGTGTCGACCCTGCAGGACAAGGTGGAGTACTACGTCGACCACACCATCGACCGCGCCACCGACGGCGTCACCTATACCGGTGTCGAGCAGTTCAAGTCAGGCAGCGCCTACCTGTTCCTGGCCAACCACCGCGATATCGTGATGGACCCGGCCTTCGTCAACTATGCGGTGTACCACGCGGGCCTGCCGACGCCGCGCATCGCCATTGGCGACAACCTGCTGCAAAAGCCCTTCGTCAGCGACATGATGCGCCTGAACAAGAGCTTCATCGTGCACCGCTCCATCAGCGGGCGCCGCGAAAAACTCGCGGCCTACCAGTTGCTGTCGGCCTACATCAACCACTCGATTCGCAACGACTGCGCCTCGATCTGGATCGCCCAGGCCGAGGGCCGGGCCAAGGACGGCGACGACCGTACCGATTCGGCCATCCTCAAGATGTTCCACATGAGCCGCAAGGACGAGCCGTTCGGTGCGGTGATCCAGTCGCTGAACCTGAGCCCGGTGTCGATCAGCTACGAGTACGACCCGTGCGACCAGGCCAAGGCGCGCGAGCTGTACATCCGCGCCACCACCGGCACCTACAGCAAGGTGCCGGGCGAGGACGACGTGAGCATCGCCCAGGGCATCACCGGCTACAAGGGCCGGGTGCACATCAACTTTGCACCGCCCGTGAGTGCGTACTTCGAAGACACCAAGCAACTGGCAGTGGAAATCGACCGGCAGATTCTGGGTGGCTACCGGCTGTTCCCGGCGCATTACCTGGCGTATGCGCAGTGGGCCGATGCCGACCCGCAGCTGCAGGTGCCCAAGGCGGCCGAGGTGTTCCCGGCCGAAGAACTGGCGCGCGCCCAGGCCGAGTGGCAGCGTCGCCTTGACGCCTGCCCGGCAGAGCACCGGCCGTACCTGGTGTTGCAGTACGCGATGCCGGTGCGCAACCAGTACCGCGTCAAGGCCGGGCTGGCGCTCTAGACCGCGTCGCCTGCTTCGCTGGCAAGCCAGCTCCCACAGGGTTTCTGGTGCTCACATGACCCTGGGGGAGCTGGCTTGCCAGCGAAGGGCACGCCTCAGATCCAGGTACTGAACCACGACAGCAGCAACGCCATCGCCAGGCACGCAAAACCCATGATGTAGTAGAACCGGTTCACCCGCAGGTTCATCCCCTCCACCCTCAGATCATCGCGTGCCATTCCCGCCAGCGCCTGCGCGCCACGGCGGCGAGCCGCCTGCAGCAACAGCCCGCCCGGGCAGGTTATCAACAGGGCCAGCAGATTGATCAGCTTGGCCGGATGGGCCGCGAACAGCCCCCAAATCACTTGCAACGACATCGCAAAACCTCGAAAAAACCGCGAAACCATCAGGACGCCGCGCATTCTACCCAAGCCTTGGCAGCGCACCCGCACTTTACGACCGATGACAATTAATTCCGGCCGTCACACGTTCGTCATCCAGACACGCCACCCTATCGGCCTTCACCACCACCGGAGCTTGTCATGCTGCACGCCGAAAACCAGGACCGCCTCTATCTGATCGCCCCCAGCGACGAACAACAGGCATTGATCGACGGCCTGGCCTTCAACGTCCAGGACCGCCAATGGCTGGTGTACTGCGCCCTCGGCGGGCATGCCCACCACGACCTGCCGGAAGTGGACCACGGCACCGGCATCAGCCTGCTGGACTTCTACATCGAAGCCGCCTGAGCCTCGTCCTGCCCACAAAAAAGCCCGATGCCTGCCACGCAGACATCGGGCTTTCTTGTGGGTAGCCGGGGCGGGCGTTACTCGCCCAGCACCTGACCGACGGTCGGGTCCTTGAACAGGCGGGTCAATGCATCGCTGAGCACGTCCCCCACCAGCTTGGTGTTGGTTTCCTGGTTGGGCGCCATGCCGAAGCGCTGGTCCAGCGAGGCACCGTAGCGGCCGCTGTAGCGACGGTTGGCATTGGCCACGTCGGCACGGAAGGTCGCACCAATGGTGGCCTCGGTCACGTACAGGCCTTCCTTGGGCGACTGGTACTTCAGTTCCGCCAGGGTCACGGTCAGTTGCGGCGCGTTGTAGGCGTTGGGCGTCGGGGTGAAACCCAGCAGGCGCACGGCAGCTTCGGCCTGGGCCTGCAGTTTTGGCAGGATGTCGTTGCCACTGACGCTGATGGCGCTGGTCTCCGGGTACAGCCCGCCACGGGTGCCCAGGGTCTGCGAGGCGCGGCCGTCGACCACCTTCACCACCACCGGCTGGCCGTGACCGACCGGCGCGAGCTGGGCAGTGAGTTTGGGTTGCGGGCTGAGTTGTTGCGGGCTGTGGGCACAACCGGCCAGGGTCAGGCTGGTGACAGCGATCAAACCGAACAACAAACGTTGCAACATGCTCATCTCTCCAGGAATAGCAGTAAAGGCCGCCAGTATAACCAGCGCGGCCCACCCCAGCTATCGGCGGGCCACTGTCATAATCGTTTCATCACTTTCACCGTAAGCTGGCGTCAGTTTCCTACAGGTAGCCCGCCATGCGCTCACTCTGGACCCTGCTGTTCCCCCGCCCGACCCCACGCCAGTTCGCACGCCTGGATGCCCACGGCCACTGCCTGGCCTTCAGGCAATGCCAGCAGGCGCCCAGTGGGGCCGGCTGGGTCGAAATCAACGAAATCCGCCTGTACTGGATGAACCGCCCGCTGCCTGCCAGCGCCCGGGTTCTGCCGCGTGCCCGCCACAACCGGCTCGCCCGCGCAGTGGTCGCCTGAGCAAACAGCAATAAAAGTCATTAATAAAGATCGTTTCTGCCCGCGACCTCGCTATAATCTCCCCCCGATTATAAGGACGTCTCCTGATCGGGCCCCGCAACACCGCCAATGTCACTGCATCGGCACTCCCAAAACGCCCACAGAGAGCCGCCCACACAGGTCTTGCCAAGCCGGTGCGTGTGCTTTTTCGTCGCCACTGCGCTCTGCCTGAACCTGCGGGTTTGCCACCGCGCACACCCTTTTTGAGGTTCACGACTCCAAAAGAGCGTGAAAAAACGGTTTTCACAACTTCACAAGAGTGTGGCGAGCAATGAACAGTCTGGCAGGTGTAAAAGCATCAACAGCGTCCCGAACAGCCCCGAACTGCTGGCAACAGCGCCCATCTGAGATGGGTGACTGAAGCCGGCCCATAGCGCACGATGGACACCTTGACCATAAGTCGAATTGCCGCACGGGCGGTAAAATGCGTTCATAGGCAACGCAAAGCCCTGTTGCTGGTGTCCGTGGAAGTTGAAAAACCTGCGAAGTAGCGGACATGGCGGTCCCGGCCAAGCCTGGGATCCTATGCTGTCAATTTGGTGCTGAAGATTTTGGAGACGCGTTAATGGCGCAGAACGAAGCAGTCGATGTAGTACTGGTAGGGGCCGGCATCATGAGCGCCACCCTGGCCGTACTGCTCAAGGAACTCGACCCGGCGATGAAGCTGGAAGTCGTCGAGTTGATGGATTCGGGTGCCGCGGAAAGTTCCAACCCGTGGAACAACGCCGGGACCGGCCATGCCGGGCTGTGTGAACTGAACTACACGCCGCAGGCCGCCGACGGCAGCATCGATATCAAGAAAGCGGTGCACATCAATACCCAGTTCGAGGTGTCCCGGCAATTCTGGGCCTACCTGAGCAAAAAGGGTGCCTTCAAGAACCCGCGTGCCTTCATCAACCCGATCCCGCACCTGAGCTATGTCGAAGGCGACAAGGGCGTCGCGTTCCTGAAGAAGCGGTTCGAGTCGCTCAAGCCGCATCACGCCTTCGCCGAGATGGAATACACCGAAGACAAGGCGCTGATGAACGAGTGGATGCCGCTGATGATGCCGGGCCGCCCGGCCGATCAGCAGATCGCCGCCACCCGCGTGATGAAGGGCACCGACGTCAACTTCGGCGCGCTGACCAACAAGCTGCTCAAGCACCTGGCCGACACCCCCGACTCGCAGGTCAAGTACTGCAAGAAGGTGACCGGCCTGCGCCGCAACGGCAGTGGCTGGACCGTGACCATCAAGGACGTCAACAGCGGCAGCAGCCGCGACGTCGACGCCCGCTTCGTGTTCCTCGGCGCCGGCGGCGCGGCGCTGCCGCTGCTGCAACTGTCGGGCATCGAGGAGAGCAAGGGCTTTGGCGGCTTCCCGGTCAGTGGCCAGTGGCTGCGCTGCGACAACCCCGAGGTGGTCAAGCACCACCAGGCCAAGGTCTACAGCCAGGCCGCCGTAGGCTCGCCGCCGATGTCGGTCCCGCACCTGGACACCCGTGTGGTGGACGGCAAGACTTCGCTGCTGTTCGGCCCGTACGCCGGCTTCACCACCAAGTTCCTCAAGCACGGCTCGTTCCTCGACCTGCCGCTGTCGGTACGTGCCGGCAATATCGGCCCGATGCTGGCCGTGGCCCGCGACAACATGGACCTGACCAAGTACCTGGTCAGCGAAGTGATGCAGTCGATGGAGCAACGCCTGGAGTCGCTGCGCCGCTTCTACCCTGAAGCCAAGGCCGAAGACTGGCGCCTGGAAGTGGCCGGCCAACGGGTGCAGATCATCAAGAAAGACCCGAAAAAAGGCGGCATCCTGCAGTTCGGTACCGAGTTGGTCGCGGCCAAGGACGGCTCGCTGGCCGCCCTGCTGGGCGCCTCCCCAGGCGCTTCGGTGACGGTCTCGATCATGCTCGAACTGATCGAGCGCTGCTTCCCCGAGCAGGCCAGCGGTGCCTGGGCAGCCAAGCTCAAGGAAATCTTCCCGGCGCGGGAAAAGGTCCTGGCCAGCGACGCTGCGCTGTACCACAAGGTCAGCACGCACAACGACGAGGCCCTGGGCCTGGTCGAGAACCAGCCGACGCAAAGCTACGCCTGAGCGTGACGCATAAAAAAACGCCCTTCGGGGCGTTTTTTCATGGGCGCTTGAAGCTCAGCCGCGAGCCTTGTCGATGATCTCGACGTACTCGGGCGCGTTGCGCTGATCCTTGATCACCTCGACAAAGGTCAGGCCGTGCTCGTCCTTGCCGTCCAGGTCGTACCCGGCCTCGACGAAGAACCCGACGAAGCGCTCGAAGTCATCGATGCGCAGGCCACGGTAGGCCTTGATCAGTTTGTGCTGCGAGGGGGAGGTGACAGCATCGGCCGGTTCGTACTGGAGGAACGACTTGATGTACTCGTCGCTGATCTCATCACCAATCACTTGCTTCTTGTCTTTACGCATTGCCGACTCCAGCTGAACCATCACGGACATTTTTCACGGGCCGGCAGTTTACCCCTGCGCGGCGTTGCGGCTCAACGCGCGCGTAGGGTGCCGGTGTGCAGATCGGCCCAGATATGCCCGTTGGGGTAGCTGAGGAACTGCACATAGACGGTGTCATTGCGCAGCAGGTCGAGGATCACGCGGTACTGGCTGGCAGGGTAATTGAGGGTCAGGGTGCGCGTCTTGGCGTCGAACACCGGCTTGCGCAGGCTCTTGCCTTCACCGTCGAAACTGACCAGCACGTCGCTGATCGTGGCGCCCTTGTTCATCGGCTTGCCCTTCAGACGCATCAGCAGCGGCGCGGTCACCGGGATCGGCTGCTGGTTGGACGGGCGCTGATTGCCGACCACCACCGAGTACTGGGTGACCTGCAGCAGTTGCTGGGCTTCGGGGGGTTCCTGGCGCAGGGTGAGGTCGTCGGGCGGCAGGAACTGGCTGTGCAGGGGGGCGGCGGCCAGTGGCAGGCTGGTCAGCAGCAGCAGGGCGAGGATGGCGCGCATGGCAGGCTCCTTGGGGGCGGCCTGGCACTCTAGCATGAGTTTTCGGTGAAGCTGACGGCCTCTTCACTGGCAAGCCAGCCCCCACAGGGATCACTGCAGCCCTTGTGGGAGCTGGCTTGCCAGCGAAGGGGTCGACGCGGTTTACATGCCCTTCACGGCATAGATACCCGCCGCATTGCGCCAGTAGCCCTTGTAGTCCATGCCGTAGCCGAACACATAGCGGTCCACGCAGCTCAGGCCGCAGTAGTCGGCCTTGAGCTCGGCACTGGCCTTGCGATCATGTTCCTTGTCCACCAGCACGGCGGTGTACACCGCCTTGGCGCCGGCATGCTTGCAGAAGTCGATGATCGCGCTGAGGGTGTGCCCTTCATCCAGGATGTCGTCGATGATCAGCACCTCACGATCGATGAACGACACCTCCGGCTTGGCTTTCCAGAACAGGTCGCCGCCACTGGTCTGGTTGCGGTAGCGGGTGGCGTGCAGGTACGAGGCCTCCAGCGGGAACTGCAAATGTGTCAGCAGCTTGCCGGCGAAGATCAACCCGCCGTTCATCACGCAGAACACTACCGGATTGCTGTCGGCCAGGTCGGCGCTGATCTGCGCACCGACGCGGGCGATGGCCGCTTCGACATCGGCTTCGCTGTGCAGGCAGTCTGCTTCGCGCATGACTTGACGGATGTGCTCGAGATCGGCAGACATGATGCTCTCCGGGGGGCAGCTATTGAGAAAAGCGGGCAAAGGTACGCACCCGCACGCATCAGATCAAGCGTTTATGGACTAACGTGCACATTGCCTACAGGACACCCGCGACTGAATAGATTAATCTAGCGCGGTTTTTTTGCCCGCCCCCGGAGCCTTTTCCCTATGCCAACCCGTGAGATCCGCCACCCGCTGATCCGTCACAAGCTCGGCCTGATGCGCCGCGCCGATATCAGCACGAAGAATTTTCGCGAACTCGCCCAGGAAGTCGGCGCGCTCCTGACCTACGAGGCGACCAAGGATCTGCCGCTGGAAAGCTATGACATTCAAGGCTGGTGCGGCACCGTGCAGGTCGAGAAGATCGCCGGCAAGAAGATCACCGTCGTGCCTATCCTGCGCGCCGGCATCGGCATGCTCGACGGCGTGCTCAGCCTGATCCCGGGCGCCAAGGTCAGCGCAGTGGGTGTGGCGCGCAACGAGGAAACCCTCGAAGCGCACACCTACCTGGAAAAACTGGTACCCGAGATCGACGAGCGCCTGGCCATGATCATCGACCCGATGCTGGCCACCGGCAGCTCCATGATCGCCACCATCGACCTGCTCAAGAAAGCCGGCTGCAAGGACATTCGCGCCATGGTGCTGGTCGCCGCCCCCGAGGGCATCGCCGCCGTCGAGCGCGCCCATCCGGATGTGCAGATCTACACCGCATCGATCGACGAACGCCTGAACGAACACGGCTACATCATCCCCGGCCTGGGCGATGCCGGTGACAAGATCTTCGGCACCAAGCAGAAGGACACCTGAGCATGCAGGACGCGTTCAACGACCCGCTCTGGCGCCAGGTCGTCTCCGGCGCGCAGATGCTCTTCGTGGCATTTGGCGCACTGGTACTGATGCCGCTGATCACCGGCCTCGACCCCAACGTTGCGCTGTTCACTGCGGGCCTGGGAACTCTGCTGTTCCAGGTGGTTACCGGGCGTCAGGTGCCGGTGTTCCTGGCGTCGAGCTTCGCCTTCATCACCCCGATCATTCTCGCCAAGGGCCAGTTCGGCCTGGCCGAGACCATGGGCGGGGTGATGGCCGCCGGCTTCGTCTACACCTTCCTGGGCCTGGCGGTGAAGATCAAGGGCACCGGCTTCATCGACCGCCTGCTGCCGCCGGTGGTGATCGGCCCGGTGATCATCTCGATCGGCCTGGCGATGGCGCCGATTGCCGCCAACATGGCCATGGGCAAGGCCGGTGACGGTGCCGAGTTGCTACCGTACAGCACCGCCATGATGATCTCGATGCCGGCGCTGCTCACCACCCTGATCGTGGCCGTGTTCGGCAAGGGCATGTTCCGCCTGGTGCCGATCCTGGCCGGGGTACTGGTGGGCTTTGCCCTGTCGTTCTACTTTGGCGTGGTCGACACGGCCAAAATCGGCGCAGCGCCGTGGCTGGCCCTGCCGCACTTCACCGCGCCGGCGTTCAACTGGCAGGCAATCCTGTTCATCGTTCCAGTGGCCCTGGCGCCTGCGATCGAGCACATCGGCGGGGTGATCGCGGTGGGCAGCGTAACGGGGCGCGACTACCTGAAAAAACCCGGCCTGCACCGCACCTTGCTGGGTGACGGCATCGCCACCACCACCGCCGGCCTGTTTGGCGGGCCGCCCAACACGACCTATGCGGAAGTGACGGGCGCGGTGATGCTGACCAAGAACTACAACCCGAAGATCATGACCTGGGCGGCAATCTTCGCCATCAGCCTGGCCTTCGTGGGCAAGTTCGGCGCCTTGCTGCAGAGCATTCCGGTGCCGGTCATGGGCGGCATCCTGTGCCTGCTGTTCGGTTCGATTGCGGCCGTGGGGATGAACACCATGATCCGCCACAAGATCGACCTGAGCGAAGCACGCAATCTGGTGATCGTGTCGGTGACCCTGGTGTTCGGCATTGGTGGCGTGCTGGTCGGCACCGGTACCGGCCCGGACGACTGGGGCCTGAAGGGCATCGCGCTGTGCGCGGTGGTGGCGATCGGCTTGAACCTGCTGCTGCCGGGCAACGATGGCTGGAAGAACAAGGTACTGGACGACCATTTGCCTTGATCTGAAAAAGCTTCGCTGGCAAGCCAGCGCCCACAAGGATCACCGCAATCCTTGTGGGAGCTGGCTTGCCAGCGAAGAGGGCGGCACAGGCTGAACGCTAACCCGCCGCTTCACACAACTGCGCCAGCGCCTGCGCCCACTGCGGGTGATCATTCAGGCACGGCACCAGCACCAGTTCCTCCCCGCCCGCCTCGACAAACTGCTCGCGCCCGCGATCACCGATCTCTTCCAGCGTCTCGATGCAGTCAGCGACGAACGCCGGGCACATCACCAGCAGCTTCTTCACCCCCGCCTTGCCCAGCTCGTCCAGACGTGCCTCGGTATAGGGCTCGATCCACTTGGCCCGCCCCAACCGCGACTGGAACGAGACCGACCACTGGCCATCGGCCAGCCCCATTGTCTGCGCGAACAGCTGCGCGCTCCGCAGGCACTGGGCGCGGTAGCACACCGCAAGCACCTCGGGCGAGGCAGTGCTACAGCAGTCGGCATTGCGCAAACAATGCGAGCCGGTAGGGTCGAGCTTTTTCAGGTGCCGCTCGGGCAAGCCATGAAAACTCAGCAACAGATGATCGAAGCCCTGCTCCAGGTACGGCCTGGCGCTGGCCACCAGCGCATCGATATACACCGGCTGGTCATAGAACGGGCGCAGTACCGGCATCTGCAGGTCCAGCCTGTGCTCGGCCACCACCGCCTTGGCTTGCTCGATCACAGTGGTCACGGTGCTGTCGGCAAACTGCGGGTACAGCGGCGCCAGGGTGACCTTGCGCACGCCTTGGGCGGCCAGGCGCTGCAGCACGGTGGGCAGCGACGGCTCGCCGTAGCGCATGGCGATTTCCACCGGCCCGTGCTGCCAATGCTCGCGCACGGCCTGCTGCAGGCGCCGGGTCAGTACCACCAGCGGCGAGCCCTCCTCCCACCAGATCGAGGCATAGGCGTGCGCCGACTGCTCCGGACGCTTGATCAGGATCAGCGACACCAGCAGGCGCCGCACCGGCCAGGGCAGGTCGATCACATACGGGTCCATCAGAAACTGGTTGAGGTAACGACGCACATCGGCGACAGCGGTAGAAGCCGGCGAACCCAGGTTGACCAGCAGCAGAGCATGATCGGTCATGCAACATCCTTTTCAGAGGCGCGGGGACAACTCGTCCAGCGCCGATTGCACATCGTTGAAACGGAACGTGAAGCCCGCCGCCAGCAAACGCACCGGGCGCGCGCGCTGGCCACCCAGCAGCAGCACCGACAACTCGCCGAGCCCGGCACGCAACACCAGTGCCGGCAGCGGCATGAACGCGGGGCGGTGCAGCGTACGCCCCAGCCGACGGGCAAACTCGCGGTTGCGCACCGGCTCCGGCGCGCAGGCATTATAAGGACCGCTGGCGTCGCTGCGCTGCAACAGAAAATCAATCAGGGCGATTTCGTCCTGCAGGTGAATCCACGGCATCCACTGCCGACCGTCGCCAATCGGCCCGCCCAGCCCGAGTTTGAACGGCAGGCGCAGGCGCGACAAAAAGCCGCCCTCGCTGCTCAATACCAGGCCGGTGCGCAGCAACACCACGCGCATGCCAAGGGCTTCGCCCCCCAGGGCCGTTTCTTCCCAGGCAATGCACAGCTGGCTGGCGAAATCCTCCTTGACCGGTTGCGACAGCTCGGTCAGTTCACGCTCGCCGCCATCCCCGTACCACCCCACCGCAGAGCCTGAGATCAGCACCGCGGGCCTTTGCGCGCGGCCCTGCAACCAGGCGACCAGTTGCTCGGTGAGGGTAATGCGGCTGGCCCACAGCCGGGCACGCCGCACTGACGTCCAGGGACGGTCGGCAATCGGCGCTCCCGCCAGGTTGACCACGGCATCCAGCGGTTCATCACCCAGTTCATCCAGCCGGCCAATGCCGCGCACGCCGGCGCCACACACAGCACCCACCTGCTCCGGTCGCCGGCTCCAGACCGTCAGGCGATGCCCCTGGTCCAGCCAGTAGCGGCAGAGGTGTCGGCCGATCAATCCCGTACCACCGGTCAGCAATATATGCATGGCTGTGCCCTCACATGGCGCGCGCTGGTCTATTTTTAAGATCAAGGCACTTTTTTGACCGAACGCTCTCGGATAAACATAGGCCAACCTGTAGAAACGAGCGGATTCATCTTATACAGAATTAGGATATTGTACAGGTTAGCGCCGTCAGCGCAGGCACCCTCAAAAAAGGTTCGAAGAGGCCATCATGACTGTACCTATTGCGATCATCGGCGCCGGCATTGCCGGACTGTCCGCCGCCCAGGCCCTGCAAAAGGCCGGGCAGACCGTGCATCTGTTCGACAAGGGCCATGGCAGCGGTGGGCGCATGGCCAGCAAACGCAGCGACGCCGGTGCGCTGGACCTGGGCGCGCAATACTTCACGGCCCGCGACCGACGTTTCGTCGAGCAGGTCCAGGCGTGGCAGGCCAAGGGGTGGGTGGCCGAGTGGAAGCCCCAGCTGTACAACTACCGCGACGGCCAGTTGACCCCTTCGCCAGATGAACAGGTGCGCTGGGTCGGGGTGCCCCGCATGAGTGCGATCACCCGCGGCCTGCTCAAGGATGTCACGGTCAACTTCAGTTGCCGGATCGCCGAAGTGTTCCGCGGCAAACAGTACTGGCACCTGCAGGACACCGAAGGCTGCAGCCACGGGCCATACAGCCGGGTCATCATTGCCGTGCCCGCGCCCCAGGCCACGCAACTGCTGGTCGCTACCCCCAAACTGGCAGGCATGGCAGCCGGGGTACAGATGGAGCCCACCTGGGCCATTGCCCTGGGCTTCGAAACACCCCTGCAAACCCCCATGCAGGGCTGCTTCGTGCAGGACAGCGACCTCGACTGGCTGGCGCGTAACCGCAGCAAGCCTGGGCGCGACGAAAAGCTCGACACCTGGGTACTGCATGCCACCGCCAACTGGAGCAAACAGCACATCGACCTGTCCAAGGACGCGGTGATCGAACACCTGCTGGGCAATTTCGCCGAGCTGGTGGGCTGCGCCGTGCCGGCACCGAGCTTCACCCTGGCACACCGCTGGCTGTACGCGCGCCCCTGCGTAGGCCATGAGTGGGGCGCCCTGGCCGACGCCGACATGGGCCTGTATGCCTGCGGCGACTGGTGCATGTCCGGGCGCGTGGAAGGCGCCTGGCTCAGTGGCCAGGAAGCGGCACGTCGACTGCTCGAACACCTGGAGTGATCGCCTCAGATGACTGGAGTTATACAGAATATTTGACTTGTACAGCGTGTTATCTATGATGACCCAAGCTGTACATGATTTTATTTTTGTATAGATTTTAGTCGGGAGCCTTCCATGGCGACGCACAAACCGAAAATTGCCATCAGTGCCTGTCTCGCCGGCGAGGAAGTGCGCTACAACGGCGGTCACAAAGCATCACGACTGTGCACCGACGTGCTGGCCGACTATTTCGAATTCCTCAACATATGCCCCGAGGTCGCCATCGGCCTGGGTATCCCGCGCGCAGCCATCCGCCTGGTCGGAGACCCGACGCAGCCCCGGGCGGTGGGCAGCCGTGACAGCACGCTGGACGTCAGCGACGCCCTGGGGGCCTATGGCGAACAGATGGCCGGCCAGTTGCCGGATATCTGCGGCTATATCTTCATGCACAAGTCACCATCCTGCGGGCTTGAACGGGTCAAGGTGTATCAGGACAACGGTTATCCGGCCAGCGAGGGCGGACGCGGCCTGTATGCCGCGCGCTTCTGTGAACTGCGCCCGGACCTGCCGGTCGAGGAAGATGGTCGGCTGTGCGACCCGGTGCTGCGGGAAAACTTCATCACCCGCGTGTACGCCTACGCCGACTGGCAACAATTGCTGGCCAGCGGCCTGAGCCGGCACGGCCTGATCACCTTTCACGCCCGCTACAAATACCAGCTGATGGCACATAACCCCCAGCAGTACAAGGTGCTCGGCACGTTGCTGGGCAGCATGCAACGCGGTGATGACGCCACCCAGATCGGCCCTGACTATTTCAGCCGGCTCATGAAGGCGCTGGCCCGCTGCGCCAGCCGCGGCACCCACGGCAACGTGCTGATGCACCTGAGCGGCTACCTGCGTCGTGTACTCGACCCCCGAGACAAACAGGAGATCCGCACGCTGATCGAGCAGTATCAGGCTGGCGTGGTGCCGCTGGTGGTGCCCCTCACGCTGCTCAAGCATCACTTGCGCCACCACCCCGACCCCTACCTGATGCAACAGGTCTACCTGCAGCCGCATCCGGAAGGTCTGAGTCTGCGCAATGCCATCTGAACACGACCTGCTGCCAATCCGTGAAGTCACGCGCCTGACCGGGGTAAACCCGGTCACCCTGCGCGCCTGGGAGCGGCGCTATGGGCTGGTGGTGCCACACCGCACCAGCAAGGGACACCGCCTGTACAGCGCCGAGCACGTGCATTGCATTCGCCAGATCCTGCATTGGCTCAACCGCGGCATTGCCGTGAGCCAGGTCAAGCCACTGCTGCAAGCCGCCTCCGATGCCAGGCCACCAGACCAGAGCGATGACTGGCAAGTGCTGCGCACGCAGTTGATCGACAGCATTGCCGAGCTGGCCGAGCGCCGTCTCGATCAGCAGTTCAACCAGGCCATGGCGCTGTACCCGGTCTGCACCCTGTGCGAGCAGTTGATACTGCCTTTGCTCGAACAACTGGAAGTGCGCTGGCACGGGCACAACGCCGCGCGCATGGAGCAGGTGTTCTTCCATTCCTGGCTGCGCAGCAAGCTGGGCGTGCGGGTGTACCACAACAACCGTCAGCTCTCGGGGGCCCCGATTCTGCTGATCAACGCCAGCCCCCTGCCCTTCGACCCTCAGCTCTGGCTGTGCGCCTGGCTGGCCAGCGACGCCGGCTGCCCGGTCGAGGTATTCGACTGGCCCGTACCGCCGCGCGAGTTGGCATTGACGATTCAACGCCTGCGCCCCTGCATGCTGATGATGTGCCTGAACACCGTGGTCGACACGCGCGACCTGCTGCGCAACCTGAGTGTGATCGATGTTCCCACACTGCTGGTCGGCAGCGCCGTCACGCTGCATCAACAGGCCCTCCAGGACCAGTTGACCGGCCTTCATCCGGTGCGTTCGGCAGTTTCCCCGCTGGCGGTGCTCAAGCATCTGCCCAGCTGACCCCTGTTCGCCCGTCGATCCCTTCTTGAAATCAGGACTTGCCATGCAACTTATCTGGCTGCGTAACGATTTACGTATTCGCGACAACACAGCCCTGGCGGCCGCCTGCTCCCGCGGGCCTACCCTGGCCGTGTGGCTGGTCAGCCCCGGCCAGTGGCAGGCCCACGACGACGCACCGTGCAAGGTCGATTTCTGGCTGCGTAGCCTGGGCAGCCTGCGCCAGTCGCTCGCCGTGCTGAACATCCCCCTGTTGATCCGCGATGCCGATCAGTGGGCCGACGCCCCGAACACCTTGCTGAGCCTGTGCCAGCAGCATGGCGTGAGCGCCGTACACTTCAACGAAGAGTACGGCGTGCATGAGCAACGCCGCGACCAGGCGGTGCAGGCCCAACTGCAACAGGCCGGTATCGAGGTGCACAGCTACCTTGACCAACTGCTGTTCAAACCCGGCAGCATACTGACCCGCACAGGCACCTACTTTCAGGTGTTCAGCCAGTTTCGCAAGGTGTGCTACGAGCGCCTGCACCTGGGGTTGCCCGCCCAGGTCGCGGCCCCCGCGACACAGGCACCGCCGGGCATTGCCAGTGACGAGGTTGCAACTCGGGTAGCGGGGTTCGAACCGCCGCCTGACGCGTTGCGCGAGCTGTGGCCAGCGGGTGAGGACGAGGCCCACGCACGTCTGTCGCGCTTTCTCGACGACGCGGTGCAGGATTACCCGGTACAACGCGACCTTCCCGCTGTACCGGGTACCAGTCAACTGTCGACGTACCTCGCTGCCGGGGTCATTTCCCCGCGCCAATGCCTGCACGCAGCGCTGGCGGGAAACGTTGGCGAATTCGACAGCGGCAACCCCGGCACTGTGACCTGGATCAACGAGCTGCTCTGGCGCGAGTTCTACAAGCACATCATGGTTGGCTATCCACGTGTCTCCCGGCACCGCGCCTTTCGCGTCGAAACCGAGACACTGCCCTGGCGCAAAGCGCCCGAAGACCTGCTGGCGTGGCAACAGGGGCGCACCGGCATACCCATCGTGGATGGCGCAATGCGCCAGTTGCTGGCCACTGGCTGGATGCACAACCGCCTGCGCATGATCGTCGCGATGTTTCTGACCAAGAACCTGTTGATCGACTGGCGCGAAGGCGAGCGCTTCTTCATGCGCCATCTGATCGATGGCGATCTGGCCGCCAACAACGGTGGCTGGCAGTGGAGCGCGTCGACCGGCACCGACGCTGCACCGTACTTCCGTATTTTCAACCCCGTCAGCCAATCCCAGCGCTTCGACAGCAAAGGCACTTTTTTGCGTCATTGGCTACCTGAACGCGCCGAACTCGATGATAAATCCATCCATTTGCCCCATAACAGCGGTGAACTCTTTTCTTCGCTGGCTGATTACCCCTCGGCGATTGTAGACTTAGGTCGAAGTCGACTTCGTGCACTGGATGCTTTCAAGCACTTACCTAAACGCAACGATTAAAAAGGGTTCACCTTGGACACTGTTCGCCCTCGTCGCATATGGATTACCGGTGGGAGCGGCGGTCTTGGCACCGCCTTGGCCCAGGCCTTGCTGGAACAGGGCTGCGAGGTGGCCCTGGGCGTACGAAGGGCAGAAGATGCCAGCTCACTGCATGCCCGCTTTGGGCAACAACTGCTGGTGGTGGCGGGCAACCTTGCCAGCCCGCTCACGGCAAGACAGGTCTGCGCGAGGCTTTATGAGCACTGGCAGGCGCTCGACGGCCTGATCATCAATGCCGGCACGTGCGACTACCTTGACCTGCCCCTGAGCGAGGCGTTCATCGAGCAGATCCCGCGCACCAACCTGGCGGCCGCCACCCATTGCCTGGAGGCGGCAACGCCGTTGCTGCGCGCGGGCTGCGCGCCGCACGTGACAGGCATCCTCAACCGTTTTTCATCCCTGCAACTGCACGATCCCGAGCATCCTGCCCGCCCGGCCAACCACCTGGCACAGGTATTCGACGATGCCCGCCACGTGCTGCACGAGCAGGGCATTGCGCTGACCGTGGTGGCACCGCAAACCGCGCAGCACCCCCTCAGTGCCCCCTTGGCCACCCCTCAGCCATGGACCGCGCAGCAGGCCGCGCAGGCCATCCTGCAGCGGTTGGCGCAGCGCCCGCCAGTGCTGGTGCTGGAGGCACTTTCAGCCGATACCCTGTGGCCACTGCCCACCTGAAAAAAAGGCCCTGCGCTTGCGCGTCAGGGCCTTTTTCGTGAAACCTCGCCGTCAGAGCGGCATGCGGTAGTGCAGCGCGTAGCTCTCTACACCGTCGTTGGGTGTCTGCAGGCCAGCGTTGGAATAGTGGATGGCGCGAACACCCACCTCGTGTCCGCCAGCAAAGCGCAGGCCAAACCCGATACGGTCTTCGAACTGGAACGATGACCCCAGCTTGTTGCTTTCAAGTTCGGTACTGGAAAACGCGGCCACGCCGATACCGGCCTCGATGTAGGGTTTGACCGATTCGCCTGCAAACTCATAGACGAACACCGGTGCGAACGACAGGCTGTGGTTGCTCGCCGTCTTGTCGCCATCCCAGTACGTATAGGCGCCGTCCCAATAGCCGGTGATGCGACCTACGCTGGTCTGCCACCAACTGACATCCCAGTTCGATTGCAGCCCAAGGCGGTAGACCATGGTCGAGTCGCCGGTCTGGCCGACGGAGAAGGACGCGTCAGCCGCGCTGGCGGAGGTGAAGGATTGCCCCAGGGTAACGGCTGCAAGCACAGCCAAGCCAAGCAGTTTCTTCATGAGAAACATCCTTTTTCTTGATTCTCTGTTGTGGTTTTTTTGTCTCATCAGACACGTTAGTAGAAATCGACAGTGGCACGTTAGTTCAGCAAATACCGGTGTTTTTTCACACTTTTTTTACATTGCAAAGCTTCGCACACTGTCAGATTTAGTCCACAACACAGGCAGGATATTTCTCATATGTTCGGGGCTGGCACTGGTCCAGAACTGGGCAGCCCGCGCCGGCCCCGACGCCAGCAGCCCGCGTTCGCCCAACAGGCGTTGCAGCTGACGGGCCACAGCGGCGCCGGTGTCGATGATGGCCACCGCCGGTGACACCATCTGGGCCAACAACGGCTTGAGGAACGGGTAATGGGTGCAGCCAAGGATCAGCGTATCGCAGCCCGCCGCCAACAGCGGCTCGACATAGCTGCGCAGCAACTGGCGTAGCGCCGGGCTGTCGAGTTCGCCCGTCTCGATCAGTTCCACCAACCCTGGGCACGGCTGGGTGATGACCCGCACATCGCTGGCGAAACGGTCCAGCAGGGCGGCGAATTTCGCACTCTGCAGGGTACCGGTGGTGGCCAGCACCCCGACCACGCCACTGCGGGTGGCCGCCGCCGCCGGCTTGACCGCCGGCTCCATGCCCACCAGCGGCCAGTGCGGGTAGCGTTCGCGCAGGTCGGCCACCGCCGCGACCGTGGCGGTGTTGCACGCCAGCACCATGGCCTTGGCACCCTGTTGCTGGAAGAAATCGGCGACCTTGCGGCAACGCTGGCGGATGAATTCGGGCGACTTCTCGCCGTACGGGATATGCCCACAGTCCGCCACATAGAGCAGCGACTCGTTGGGCAGCAGATGGCTGATCTCGGCCAGTACCGACAAGCCGCCGACGCCCGAATCGAATACCCCGACCGGCGCCTCAGCCATGGTGATCGCCACACACGCTGCAGGCCGGATCGCGCTTGACCCGCAGCTCACGGAAGCGACTGCCCAGCGCATCCACCAACAACAAGCGGCCTACCAGCGGTTGGCCGAAACCGGCCAGCAGCTTCAACGCCTCCAGCGCCTGCAAGCTGCCGACCAGGCCCACCAGCGGGCCCAGTACGCCGGCCTCGCTGCAGCTCAGTTCGGCTTCGCTGCCATGCCCGTACAGGCAGTGGTAGCAAGGGCTGAACGGATCGCGCGGGTCGAACACCGACAACTGCCCTTCCAGGCGAATCGCCGCGCCGCTGACCAGTGGCTTGCCGGCCGCCACACAGGCGGCGTTCACGGCTTCGCGGGTGGCAAAGTTATCGCTGCAATCAAGCACCAGGTCGACTGCCGCCACCGCTGCAGCCAGGGAGTCTTCATCCAGCGCCTGGCGATGGGCGACCAGGGCCACCCGGGGGTTGAGCGCACCCAGGCGAGCCAGCGCCGAATCGACCTTGCCCCTACCCACCGAAGCGCTGTCATGCATGATCTGACGCTGCAGGTTGGTCAGCTCGACGCTGTCGAAATCGGCCAGATGCAGTTCACCCACCCCTGCCGCGGCCAGGTACAAGGCCACCGGCGAGCCGAGCCCGCCCAGGCCGACGATCAGCGCGCGACTCTGTTTGAGCCGCAATTGGCCGTCGATGTCCACCTGCGCCAGGAGGATCTGCCGGCTATAGCGCAACAGCTCCTCGTCGGTCAGCATGCCAGGCGCCCCAGGCTGATGCGCTCATGCCCGCCCAGATCGACACGGCTTTCGACCTGTTCGAAACCCTGCCTGGCCAGCAACTCGCGCACCGCCTGCGCCTGATCGTAACCATGTTCGAGCAGCAACCAGCCGCCCGGCAGCAGGTGCTGCGGGGCCTGGGCGATGATCAGGCGCAGGTCGTCAAGCCCGTCGCTGCCGGCCACCAGCGCGCTGCTGGGCTCGAAACGCACGTCACCGGCCACCAGGTGCGGGTCCTGCTCGGCGATGTAGGGCGGGTTGCTGACGATCAGGGCAAAGCGCTGTTCGGCCAGCGCGCTGAACCAGTGGCTGCTGAGCACCGTGACGTTGTCCAGTTGCAGGCGCTGGCGGTTGCGCTCGGCCAGGGCCACGGCCTCAAGCACGCGATCCACGGCCGTCACGTGCCAGGCGCCGCGCTCGCTGGCCAGCGCCAGGGCAATCGCGCCGCTGCCGGTGCCCAGGTCGAGTACCGGCACGGCGGTGATTGGCAGCAGCTGCAATGCGGCCTCCACCAGCAACTCGGTGTCGGGCCGCGGGATCAGCGTGTGCGGCGCCACTTCCAGGTCGAGCTTCCAGAAACCCTGCTGCCCCAGGATGTAGGCCACCGGTTCACCGGCGCTGCGCCGCTGCAGGTAGCTGGCGAAGGTCTGCGCGGCCTCGCTGCTGACAATCCGCTCGGGCCAGGTGTGCAGGTAGCTGCGCGACTTGCCGATGGCCGCAGCCAGCAGCAGTTCGATATCCAGGCGCGCCGTCGGCGAGTCCGGCAACTGCGCACCGCGCAGCAGGCTGGCAATAATCGTCATTTATTCACCCAGTGCAGCCAGTTGATCGGCCTGGTATTCGGTCAGCAACGGTTCGATCACAGCCTCCACCCCACCCGCCATGACTTCGTCCAGGCAGTACAGGGTGAGGTTGATGCGGTGATCGGTTACCCGCCCCTGCGGATAGTTGTAGGTACGGATGCGCTCGGAGCGGTCGCCCGAGCCCACCAGCAGCTTGCGCTCGCTGGCGATCGCGTTCTGCGCGGCGCTGGTCTGCATGTCGTTGAGCTTGGCCGACAGCCAGGACATCGCGCGGGCGCGGTTCTTGTGCTGCGAACGCTCTTCCTGGCACTCCACCACGATACCGGTGGGCAGGTGCGTGATGCGGATCGCCGAGTCGGTCTTGTTCACGTGCTGGCCACCGGCGCCGGAGGAGCGATAGGTGTCCACGCGAAGGTCGGCCGGGTTGATCTCGATGGCCACCTGCTCGTCGGGCTCGGGCAGTACTGCCACGGTGCATGCGGAGGTATGGATACGGCCCTGGGATTCGGTTTCCGGCACACGCTGCACACGGTGCGCGCCCGACTCGAACTTGAGCTTGCCGTACACGCTGTCGCCTTCGACGCGGGCGATGATTTCCTTGTAGCCGCCGTGCTCGCCCTCGTTCTCGGAGAGGATCTCCAACCGCCAGCCGCGACGCTCGGCGTAGCGCGAGTACATGCGAAACAGGTCGCCAGAGAAGATCGCCGCCTCGTCGCCACCGGTGCCGGCGCGGATTTCGAGGAACACGTTGCGCCCATCGTTCGGGTCCTTGGGCAGCAACATGCGTTGCAACTGGCCCTCGATCACAGCGAGCTGCTCCTTGGCCTCGCGTACCTCCTCGACGGCCATTTCGCGCAGGTCCGGGTCGCTGTCCTTGAGCAGCGCCTGGGCACCGTGCAGGTCGTCCTGCACCTTGCGCCACTGCGCATAGGTAGCCGCCACCGGCTCGACTTCGGCATATTCGCGCGAGTAGGCGCGAAAGCGGGTCTGATCGGAAATGACTTCGGCATCCCCCAGCAGGGCGGTCAGTTCCTCGAAACGGTCCTGGAGCGTGTCCAGTTTATTCAGCAGCGACGCTTTCATTGCGGGGTTTTATCCGTGGAGCCTTCATTGAGGGCAAAGAGTTCCTGGGCCATGGCCAGCGCATCGAGGCGGCCTTCGGCAGACAGCTTTTTCAGTTGCACGCTGGGCGCGTGCAGCAACTTGTTGGTCAGGCCGCGGGCCAGTTGCACCAGCACCTCTTCGGCATTGCTGCCATTGGCCAGCAGGCGCTGGGCCTTTTGCAGCTCTTCGTCGCGCAGGCGCTCGCTTTGCTGGCGGTAGGCCTTGAGCACGTCCACCGCGGCCAGCTCGCGCAGGCGCAGCATGAAGTCCTCGGCGCCGACGGTGACCAGTTCTTCGGCGGCCTGGGCCGCGCCCTGGCGGCTCTTGAGGTTTTCGGCGACCACATCGTGCAGGTCATCGACGGTATAGAGGTAGACGTCATCGAGCTCGCCGACCTGCGCCTCGATATCGCGCGGCACGGCAATGTCGACCATGAAGATCGGCTTGTGCCGGCGCAGCTTCAGGGCGCTTTCCACCGCGCCCTTGCCCAGGATCGGCAACTGGCTGGCGGTGGAGCTGATGACGATGTCGCTGTTGACCAGCTCCTGCGGGATGTCGGCCAGCAGCACCGCATGCGCACCGAACTGTTCGGCCAGGGTACTGGCACGCTCCAGCGTGCGGTTGGCCACCACGATCCGGCGTACGCCCTGCTCGTGCAGATGGCGCGCTACCAGGGTAATGGTCTCGCCGGCACCGATCAGCAGCGCCTGGCTGCGCCCCAGGTCGCTGAAGATCTGCTTGGCCAGGCTCACGGCGGCAAACGCCACCGACACCGGGTTTTCACCGATGGCGGTGTCGGTGCGCACCTGCTTGGCGGCACTGAAGGTGGCCTGGAACAGGCGCCCCAGCAGCGGGCCGATGGTGCCGGCCTCGCGCGCCACGGCGTAGGCAGACTTCATCTGGCCGAGGATCTGCGGCTCGCCGAGCACCAGCGAGTCGAGCCCGGAGGCCACCCGCATCATGTGCCGCACCGCCGCATCGTCCTCGTGCACGTAGGCACTGGCGCGCAGCTCTTCGAGGCTGAGCTTGTGATAATCGGCCAGCCAGCGCAGCACGCTGTCCGCCGCCAGGTGGTCCTGCTCGATGTACAGTTCGCTGCGATTGCAGGTCGAAAGGATCGCAGCCTCGCGGCTGGCGGTCAGTCGGCAGAGCTGCTGCAAGGCTTCGACCAGCTGCTCGGGCGTAAACGCCACGCGCTCGCGTACGTCTACCGAGGCAGTCTTATGGTTGATACCGAGGGCAAGAAAGGCCATTCAAGGTCGCTGATTGTGACGAGAAGCCGATAATTGTCCTACTTCGCTGGATCGAGAACAACCACCGCTCGTTATTGTCTCTATAGTCTGTATCCAAAAGCCCCATCGACGATGGGTTTGCCATGATCCTTGTGTCATGATGATCCGACCGCAGGTAAGCCGCTCAAATCCCCTATATGAATAGATCTTCCGCGTTAATCCTCGCCTTTGCCCTGCTCCAGGGTTGCCAGACGTTGGCCCCGGGCGCCCGCGATGCCGCGCCACCGGCCGATGACGCCGCGCCGACCGTCGAGGCCAAGCCCACGGTGTACGGCTCGTTCAGCCAGGACACCGTGTACAGCCTGCTGAGCGCAGAACTTGCCGGGCAGCGCAACCGCTTCGACATCGCGCTGGACAACTACGTCAGCCAGGCCATCAGCACCCAGGATGCGGGCATCTCCGAGCGGGCCTTTCGCATCGCCGAGTACCTGGGCGCCGACCAGGCAGCCCTCGACACCGCGCTGATCTGGGCCAGGAACGCCCCCGACAGCCTCGACGCACAGCGCGCCGCCGCCATTCAGCTGGCACGCAGCGGGCGCTATGACGATTCGATGGTGTACATGGAAAAGGTCCTGCAGGGCCAGGGCGACACGCATTTCGATTTTCTCGCACTGTCGGCGGCCGAAACCGACCAGGACACCCGCGACGGTCTGCAGAAAAGTTTCGACCGGTTGCTGGTGAAGTATCCCGACAACAGCCAGCTGGTGTTCGGCAAGGCCCTGCTGCTGCAGCAGGACGGCAAGTCACAGGCGGCGCTGACGCTGCTCGAAGACCACCCGCCAGCCGACGATGAAATCGCCCCCATCCTGCTGCGCGCACGCCTGCTGCAAAGCATGGAGCGCGGCCCCGAGGCCCTGCCACTGCTGCGCAAGGCCATCGCCCGCTACCCGGACGACAAGCGCCTGCGCCTGACCTACGCACGCATGCTGGTGGAACAGGACCGCGTGGATGACGCCAAGGTCGAGTTCGCCAGCCTGCTGCAGCAGTACCCCGAGGACGACGAACTGCGCTATTCGCTGGCACTGGTGAGCCTCGAAGCCAAGGCGTTCGACGAAGCCACCGGCTACCTGCAGGAACTGATCGAGCGCGACAGCCATGTGGATGCCGCGCACCTCAACCTGGGCCGCATCCTTGAAGAGCGCAACGATACCGAGGGCGCCCTGGCCGAATACGCCCAGGTGGGCCCGGGCAACGACTACCTGCCCGCGCAACTGCGCCAGGCCGACATCCTGATTGCCAACGGCCGTACCGATGAGGCCGGCCGCCGCCTGGCCGAGGCCCGCGAAGCGCAGCCCGACTACGGCATCCAGCTGTACCTGATCGAAGCCGAGACCCTTGGCAACAATGGCAAGGACACCCAGGCCCTGCAGCTGCTGCAACGGGCCATCAAGCAGTACCCCGACGACCTGAGCCTGCTGTATACCCGCGCCATGCTTGCCGAAAAGCGCGACGACCTGGCCCAGATGGAAAAGGACCTGCGCAGCATCATCCAGCGTGAGCCGGAAAACGCCATGGCCCTCAACGCCCTGGGCTACACCCTGGCCGACCGCACCACGCGCTACGCCGAGGCCAAGGGCCTGATCGAAAAAGCCCTGCAGATCAACCCTGAAGACCCCGCCGTGCTCGACAGCCTGGGCTGGGTCAACTACCGCCTGGGCAATCTGGATGAAGCCGAGCGCCTGCTGCGCCAGGCACTGGAGCGCTTCCCCGACCACGAGGTCGCCGCGCACCTGGGTGAAGTGCTGTGGGCCAACGGCAAACGCCGCGAGGCCCGCCAGGTCTGGGCCAAGGCCTTCGAAGGCCAGCCCGAAAGCCCTATTCTGCGCAAGACCGTCTTGCGCCTGACCGGATCCGAGACTTTATAAGCTTATGTTCTTGCGCCATTGCATCACCTTCACCCTGATCGCCGTGCTTGCCGGCTGTACCAGCTTCGGCTCCCGCGAGGCCCTGCAGGGCCAGGGCAGCCCGCAGCTGTGGCGTGAACACAAGCAGCAGCTCAGCACCCTGGACGGCTGGCAGATCAACGGCAAGGTCGGTATCCGCGCGCCGAAGGATTCGGGCAGCGGCACCCTGTTCTGGCTGCAACGCCAGGACTACTACGACATTCGCCTGTCCGGCCCGCTGGGGCGTGGCGCGGCGCGGCTCACCGGCCGCCCGGGCCAGGTGGTGCTGGAGGTGGCCAATCAGGGCCGTTTCGAGGCGCAGAACCCCGAAAGCCTGCTGGCCGAGCAACTGGGCTGGGAGCTGCCGGTGTCGCACCTGGTGTGGTGGGTGCGCGGCCTGCCCGCACCCGACAGCAAAAGCCAGCTGACCCTGGACGGCAACAGCCGCCTGGCCGCCCTCAAGCAGGACGGCTGGAGCGTCGAGTACCTGAGCTACACCGAGCAGAACGGCTACTGGCTGCCAGAGCGCCTCAAGCTGCACGGCCAGAACATCGACGTGACCGTGGTGGTCAAGGACTGGCAACCTCGCCAACTGGGGCACTGACATGCGCGCACTGACCCTCCCGGCCCCGGCCAAGCTCAACCTCATGCTGCACATTCTCGGACGCCGCCCCGACGGCTATCACGAGCTGCAGACGCTGTTCCAGTTTCTCGACTACGCCGACGAACTGAGCTTCGAGTGCCGTGACGACGGCCAGGTCCACCTGCGCAGCGACCTGAAGGACGTGCCGCACGAGAGCAACCTGATCGTACGTGCGGCGCGCAAACTGCAGCAGCTGACCGGCTGCACGCAGGGAGTGGACATCCACCTGAAGAAAATCCTGCCCATGGGCGGCGGCATCGGCGGCGGCAGTTCGGATGCCGCCACCACCCTGCTGGGCCTGAACCACCTCTGGCAACTGGGTTGCAGCGAGGATCAACTGGCTGAACTGGGCCTGAGCCTGGGCGCCGACGTACCGGTTTTCGTGCGTGGCCACGCGGCATTTGCCGAAGGTGTGGGCGAAAAGCTCACCCCTGTCGACCCCGAAGAACCCTGGTATGTCGTGCTGGTCCCGCAAGTATTTGTAAGTACAGCAGAAATTTTTTCGCATCCGTTGTTGACACGTGATTCTTTGCCACTTAAGATGCGCCCCGTTCCCAAGGGAAACAGTCGTAATGACTGCCAACCGGTAGTAGAGCAGAGTTACCCAGAAGTACGTAACTCACTGAATTTGCTTGGCAAATTCACTGATGCTAGGCTAACCGGAACTGGAAGTTGTGTGTTTGGGGCCTTCCCAAGCAAAGCTGAAGCTGATAAAGTTTTGGCCCTTCTTGCAGATACCCAATCAGGGTTTGTAGCAAAGGGAAGCAACGTTTCGATGTTGCATCGCACACTACAGAGCCTGCTCTAGGAATCGAGTACCAGGTACTCGCAGCAACAGATACAGGGGCGTCGCCAAGCGGTAAGGCAGCAGGTTTTGATCCTGCCATGCGTTGGTTCGAATCCAGCCGCCCCTGCCATTTTCCTATACTCATCCAGGTATACCCTCAGCCTTCAGGTACTGCGCGTGTCCAAGATGATGGTCTTTACGGGGAACGCTAACCCCGATCTGGCTCGGCGTGTCGTACGTCAGCTGCATATCCCTCTCGGTGACGTCTCTGTCGGCAAGTTTTCCGACGGCGAAATCAGCACTGAGATCAATGAAAATGTCCGCGGTAAAGACGTCTTCATTATTCAGCCGACTTGCGCGCCAACCAACGATAACCTGATGGAACTGGTAGTGATGGCCGATGCCTTCCGCCGCTCCTCAGCGTCTCGAATCACTGCCGTGATTCCTTACTTCGGATATGCCCGCCAGGATCGCCGTCCGCGTTCGGCGCGTGTTGCCATCAGTGCCAAAGTGGTCGCTGACATGCTCACCGTCGTCGGGATCGACCGTGTTCTCACGGTCGACCTGCATGCTGACCAGATCCAGGGGTTCTTCGATATTCCGGTAGATAACATCTACGGCTCCCCCGTTCTGGTGGATGACATCGAAGACCAGCGTTTCGAGAACCTCATGATCGTGTCCCCGGACATCGGTGGCGTCGTGCGTGCACGTGCCGTCGCCAAGTCCCTGGGCGTTGATCTGGGTATCATCGACAAACGCCGCGAGAAAGCCAATCACTCCGAAGTGATGCATATCATCGGCGACGTCGAAGGACGTACGTGTATTCTCGTCGACGACATGGTCGACACCGCCGGCACCCTGTGCCACGCGGCCAAGGCCCTGAAAGAACACGGTGCAGCAAAGGTCTACGCCTATTGCACGCACCCTGTGCTGTCGGGTCGGGCGATCGAGAATATCGAAAACTCCGTGCTGGACGCACTGGTGGTGACCAACACCATCCCGCTGTCCGCTGCAGCACAAGCCTGTGACCGTATCCGTCAACTGGATATTGCACCGGTCGTGGCCGAAGCGGTTCGCCGCATCAGCAACGAAGAATCGATCAGCGCGATGTTCCGCTGAGGGCACCGCCCTCGCGACACCACGTTGACGTAAAGCGCCCCGCCCCAACACCTGTTGTTGGGGCGGGGCTTTTTTGCCCTCCCGGGTTTGGCGCTGGTCGCAAACGCCTGCCGGGTCTGGCTATTTTGGAGATACAAAATGACTGATTTCACTCTGAACGCCCAAGCGCGTACCGACCTGGGGAAAGGTGCGAGCCGCCGCCTGCGTCGTCTCGCCGCCCAAGTCCCTGCCGTTGTCTACGGTGGCGACAAAGAGCCAGCTTCCATCACCATGCTGGCTAAAGAAGTGGCCAAGCTGTTCGAAAACGAAGCTGCCTTCAGCCACGTTATCGAGCTGAACATCGACGGCAAGAAAGAAAACGTCGTTGTCAAAGCCATGCAGCGTCACCCTGCCAAGCAGTTCATCATGCACGCTGACTTCGTGCGCGTTGTTGCTGGCCAGAAGCTGACCGCCATCGTTCCTGTGCACTTCGTCAACGAAGAAGCAGCGGTCAAGAAAGGTGGCGAAATCTCGCACACCCTGAACGAGATCGAAGTGTCCTGCGAAGCCAAAGACCTGCCTGAGTTCATCGAAGTCGACCTGGCCAACGCCGAAGTCGGCACCATCGTTCACCTGTCGGACCTCAAGGCTCCGAAAGGCGTCGAGTTCGTCGCTCTGGCCCACGGTGATGACAAGGCTGTTGCAAACGTTCACGCTCCGCGTGTTGCGCCTGAAGCAGAAGGCGCTGCCGAGTAATCCACTCGACACGCCGGCGTTGACCGGGCCACCGCACGCTTAGCGCGGTGGCCCACAGCACCAAGGAAGAGCCCCTGACGTGACCGCCATCCAACTGATCGTCGGCCTGGGAAACCCCGGCCCCGAATACGAACAGACCCGGCATAACGCAGGGGCTCTTTTCGTGGAACGCATTGCCAGCGCACAGCGCGTCAACCTGACCGCTGATCGCAAGTATTTCGGCTTGACGGCTAAATTCAGCCATCAGGGCCAAGACGTTCGTCTGCTGATCCCCACCACCTACATGAACCGTAGCGGCCAATCGGTCGCGGCCCTGGCGAATTTTTTCCGAATCGAGCCAGACGCCATCCTGGTGGCCCACGACGAACTCGACCTGCCTCCCGGCGTTGCCAAGCTCAAGAAAGGCGGCGGCCATGGCGGGCACAACGGCTTGCGCGACATCATTGCGCAGCTGGGCAACAACAAAGACTTTCACCGTCTGCGGCTTGGCATCGGCCACCCGGGTGACAGCAGCAAGGTATCCGGCTTTGTCCTGGGCAAGGCGCCCCGCGCCGAACAGGACAAGCTCGACGCCAGTATCGATTTTGCCCTCGGCGTGCTGCCGGACATCCTCGCCGGCGATTGGACGCGTGCGATGAGAGCGCTGCACAGCCAAAAGGCCTGACTCCACGAAGAGGGATTCACCATGGGTTTCAATTGCGGCATCGTCGGCCTGCCCAACGTCGGCAAGTCCACCCTGTTCAACGCCCTGACCAAGTCGGGTATCGCGGCAGAGAACTTCCCGTTCTGCACCATCGAGCCGAACAGCGGTATCGTGCCGATGCCCGACCCGCGCCTGGCGGCCCTGGCAGCCATCGTCAACCCCAAGCGCATCCTGCCGACCACCATGGAATTCGTGGACATCGCGGGCCTGGTGGCCGGTGCCTCCAAAGGTGAAGGCCTGGGCAACAAGTTCCTGGCCAACATCCGAGAAACCGATGCCATCGCCCACGTGGTCCGCTGCTTCGAAGACGAGAACGTGATCCACGTCTCCAACAGCGTCGACCCCAAGCGCGACATCGAGATCATCGACCTGGAGCTGATTTTCGCCGACCTCGACAGCTGCGAGAAGCAGCTGCAGAAAGTCGCGCGCAACGCCAAGGGTGGTGACAAGGACGCCGTCGTGCAGAAGGGCCTGCTCGAGCAACTGATCGCTCACTTCACCGAAGGCAAGCCTGCGCGCAGCCTGATGAAGAACATGAGCACCGACGAGAAGGTCGTGATCCGTGGCTTCCACCTGCTGACCACCAAGCCGGTCATGTACATTGCCAACGTTGCCGAAGACGGCTTCGAGAACAACCCGCTGCTGGACGTGGTCAAGGCCATTGCCGAAGAAGAAGGCGCGGTCGTGGTACCGGTGTGCAACAAGATCGAAGCCGAGATCGCCGAGCTCGATGACGGCGAAGAGAAGGACATGTTCCTCGAGGCCCTGGGCCTGGAAGAGCCCGGCCTGAACCGCGTGATCCGCGCCGGTTACGAGATGCTGCACCTGCAGACCTACTTCACCGCCGGTGTCGAGGAAGTGCGTGCCTGGACCGTCCGCGTCGGCGCTACCGCGCCACAGGCGGCAGGCGTGATCCACACCGACTTCGAGAAAGGCTTCATCCGCGCCGAAGTGATCGCCTACGACGACTTCATCCAGTTCAAGGGTGAAAGCGGCGCCAAGGAAGCTGGCAAATGGCGCCTGGAAGGCAAGGACTACATCGTCAAGGACGGTGACGTGATGCACTTCCGCTTCAACGTCTGATCGGCCGGCCGCCCTGCGGCACTCACGGCTGCAAACACAACCCCGTCCTCACCCCGTGAGACGGGGTTTTGTGTTTCTGGCGTTCAGCGTCACCCGCGACCACCGGGCTGCCCAAGGTTGCGAGCCCCGCCATCAGCGCCTAGGGTACTAGCGACGTATAGCCTGCGCTGACGCGCTGCCCGTTGCGAGGTGACGACATGCCCAACCCCTCCAACCCCGCCGTGCTCGCCCTGATCGGCAACACCCCGATGGTCACGGTGAGCCGCTTCGATACCGGCCCCTGCACGCTGTTGCTCAAGCTCGAATCGCAGAACCCTGGCGGCTCGATCAAGGACCGCATCGGCCTGGCCATGATCGATGCTGCCGAGCGCGACGGGCGCCTGCGCCCCGGCGGCACCATCGTCGAGGCCACCGCCGGCAACACCGGCCTGGGCCTGGCACTGGTAGGCCGCGCCAAGGGCTATCGCGTGGTGCTGGTAGTACCCGACAAGATGTCCACCGAGAAAGTGCTGCACCTCAAGGCCATGGGCGCCGAAGTGCACATTACCCGTTCGGATGTCGGCAAGGGCCACCCCGAGTACTACCAGGACGTGGCCGCACGCCTGGCGCAGGACATACCCGACGCCTTCTTCGCCGACCAGTTCAACAACCCCGCCAACCCGCTGGCCCACGAATGCAGCACCGCCCCGGAGATCTGGGCCCAGACCCAGCACGACCTGGACGCCATCGTGGTCGGGGTCGGCTCGGCCGGCACCCTCACCGGCCTCACGCGTTTCTTCAAGCGCGTGCAGCCAGACCTTGAGATCGTGCTGGCCGACCCGGTCGGCTCGGTGATGGCCGAGTACAGCCGCAGCGGCACCCTGATCACGCCAGGCGCATGGGCGGTGGAAGGCATCGGCGAAGATTTCATCCCCTCGATTGCCGACCTGTCCAGCGTGCGCCAGGCCTACTCCATCAGCGACGAAGAGAGCTTCGACCACGCCCGCCAGCTGCTGCGCGCCGAGGGCATCCTCGGTGGCTCGTCCACCGGCACCCTGCTGGCAGCGGCGCTGCGCTACTGCCGCGCACAGACCGAGCCCAAGCGCGTGGTCAGCTTTGTCTGCGACACCGGTACGCGCTACCTGTCCAAGGTCTACAACGACCAGTGGATGAACGACCAGGGCCTGCTGCAACGCACCCGCTACGGTGACCTGCGCGACCTGGTGGCACGGCGCTTCGAAGACGGCCGGGTGATCAGCGTGCGCCCGGACGACACCTTGCTCACCGCGTTCCAGCGCATGCGCCTGGCCGACGTGTCGCAGTTGCCTGTACTGGTGGACGGCCAGCGCCTGGTCGGCGTGATCGACGAGTCCGACATCCTGCTGGGCATGCACGAAGACCCCTCGCACTTTTCCCTGAGCGTCGCCAGCGCGATGACCGGCCAGCTCGAAACCCTGGCGCCCACCGCCAGCCTGGCTGAACTGCAGGCGGAACTGGACCGCGGGCTGGTGGCGATCATCGCCGACGCCACCGGCTTTCACGGGCTGATTACCCGTGTAGATCTGCTCAACCACTTGCGCAAGGCACTGCCATGACCCAGCACGACAAGACTGCTTTTGCCACCCGCGTGATCCACGCCGGTCAATCGCCCGACCCTTCGACCGGCGCGCTGATGCCGCCGATCTACGCCAACTCCACCTACCTGCAGCAGAGCCCCGGCGTGCACAAGGGCCTGGACTACGGGCGCTCGCACAACCCCACGCGCTGGGCACTGGAGCGCTGCGTGGCAGACCTTGAGGGCGGCACCCAGGCGTTCGCCTTCGCCTCGGGGCTGGCAGCGATCTCGGCGGTGCTCGAACTGCTCGACGCCGGGGCCCATGTGGTCTCGGGCAACGACCTGTATGGCGGTACCTTTCGCCTGTTCGAGCGGGTACGCCGGCGCAGTGCCGGGCATCGCTTCAGCTTCGTCGACCTGTCGGACCTGGCAGCCTTCGAAGCGGCGCTCGAAGGCGACACGCGCATGGTCTGCGTGGAGACGCCGAGCAACCCGCTGCTACGCCTCAGCGACCTGGCCGGCATTGCCCGCCTGTGCCGCGCACGCGGCATCCTGTGCGTGGCCGACAACACCTTCGCCAGCCCGTGGATCCAGCGCCCGCTGGAACTGGGCTTCGACCTCGTGGTGCACTCAAGCACCAAATACCTCAATGGGCATTCGGACGTGATCGGCGGTATTGCCGTGGTCGGCGCCAACCCGGACCTGGCCGAACGCCTGGGTTTCATCCAGAACGCCGTCGGTGCCATCGCCGGCCCGTTCGATGCCTTCCTCACCCTGCGCGGGGTCAAGACCCTGGCCCTGCGCATGGAGCGCCATTGCAGCAATGCCCTGGCGCTGGCGCGATGGCTGCAGGCGCAGCCACAGGTGGCGCGGGTCTACTACCCCGGCCTGCCCTCGCACCCGCAGCATGCGCTGGCAAAACAGCAGATGCACGGCTTCGGCGGGATGATCTCGGTCGAACTCAAGGGCAACCTGGACAGCACCCGACGCTTTCTGGAACAGGTGCAACTGTTCGCCCTGGCCGAGAGCCTGGGCGGCGTCGAAAGCCTGATCGAGCACCCGGCCATCATGACCCACGCCACCATCCCGGCCCACACCCGTGCCGAGCTGGGCATCAGCGACACGCTGGTGCGCCTGTCGGTGGGCGTGGAAGACGTCGACGACCTGCGCGCAGACCTGGCCCAGGCGCTGGCGCAGATCTGAACCCATTGCTCAGCGCACGTAACGCTGCCCCAGCACCTGCAGCAGGCGATCGTCGGCACCGGCGGCACCGATCACCTGCAGCCCCACCGGCATGCCCCGCACCAGCCCCGCCGGCAGGCTGATGGCGGGCAGGCCGGTGAGGTTCCAGGCGCTGGTATGGCTGAGCACCGCTGCACGTACGTCGATGCGCTGCTCACCCACCTGCACCTCGCGCGCATCCACCGGCGTCGCCACAATCGGCACGCTGGCCGACACCAGGAAGTCATAGCGCTCGAACAGCCGCGCCAGCGCCGCCTTGAGCCGGGCCTGGCTGGCCTGGGCCCGGATGTACTGCCAGCCCCTGACCTCACGCGACAACTCCAGGCGCTCGCGTACCTCCTGCTCGAACAACTGCGGCGCCGCCTGCATGCGCTCGGCGTGCACGTCGTACGCCTCGGCGCGTTGCAGGGTCAGCAAGGTGTCCTTGAGTTCCGCCACCAGCGGCGCCAGCTCGGCAGTGGGCTCCAGTGCATCGCCAAACAGCTGCTGCGCGGCCTGGTAGACCTGCCCTTGAACCTCGGCGTCCAGCGGCCCGAAGGCACCTGGCTCGATCCAGCCCACCCGCAACGGCCGGCTCAGGGTGGCCGGTGCACAGGTACGCGCGGCCACTACTTCGAACAGCACCCGGGCATCGTCGATGTGGTTGGCGATCGGGCCCACGTGGTCAAGGCTCGATGACAACGGGAACACCCCTTCCAGCGGCACGGCAGCGAACGACGGCTTGAAGCCGACCGCACCGCACAACGCCGTGGGAATGCGGATCGAGCCACCGGTGTCGGTGCCAAGTGCCAACGGCACCATGCCGCTGGCCACCGCCGCCGCACTGCCGGCGC
The DNA here is from genome assembly GCF_019168305.1 of Pseudomonas aegrilactucae. Lineage (GTDB taxonomy): Bacteria > Pseudomonadota > Gammaproteobacteria > Pseudomonadales > Pseudomonadaceae > Aquipseudomonas > Aquipseudomonas aegrilactucae. The sequence goes on along the minus strand of NZ_JAHTBI010000037.1, from coordinate 10,713 downwards.
TCGAGCCGCCGGTGATGCAGCGCGCATCCCACGGGTTGCGGGCCGCGCCCTGCAGCGAGCGATCGCCGGTGGGGCCATAGGCGAACTCGTGGGTCAGCGTCTTGCCCACGATCACCGCGCCGGCCTCGCGTAGGCGCTGCACGCACAGCGCATCGCGGGCCGGCCGAAAGCCTTCGAAATGCGCCGAACCGTAGGTGGTCACGTGGTCGAAGGTGTCGATGTTGTCCTTGATCGCTACCGGTATGCCATGCAGCGGGCCCAGGTCCAGGCCCTGGGCGAACAGCGCGTCGGCCTTGCGCGCCTGCGCCAGCGCCACCGGCGCATCGACGTGGACGAAGGCGTTCAAGGCCGGGTTGAGCCGCTCGATGCTGTCCAGGGCAGCCTCGGTCAGCGCGACACAGGTCACGCTGCCGGCGCGCAGGCGCTCGGCCAGCATGGCGATCGAAAGGCCGAGAAAGTATCCGGCGTGGGAAGGCTTGGCCTGGTTCATACAGACAACTCCATCAAACCGCAGCAGGTGAAGAGGAAGGGCACGCGGCAACCTGGCGGCTGCCCGGACGCACCATCAGCATCGCGCTCATGCCCAGTGCCGTGGCCACTGCCGCCGCCACGAACATCGACGAGTAGCCGTAGCGCACGGTCAGGTAGCCGGTGAGCATCGGCGCGATGAACGAGGCCGTGTTGGCGATGAAGTGGGTCATGCCGCTGTAGGCGCCGACGCGGTTGGACGGTGCGGTGTCGATCACCACGGCCCAGTAGACCGAGTTGGGCAGCGCGTTGAGCGCGTTGGCCAGGGTCATCAGGGCGATCACGCCCCACACCGTCTGCGCCTGCGACACCAGCATGAAGCACAGCGTGGTCAGCAGCAGACAGGTCGCGGCCAGCCAGCTGCGCGCTACCTTGAGGTTGCCGGTGCGGCGCAGCAGCAGGTCGGAGATCTTGCCGCCCAGCAGCACCGTGAAGCAGGCGCCGGTCCACGGGATCATGCCCATGTACCACAGCGACGACAGGTTGTAGTGGAACTCGTCCTGCAGGTACTTGGGGGTCCAGGTCAGCAGCAGGAAGGTCACATACACGAACGAGAAGTAGCCGACCGCGTTGAGCAGCAGGTCCTTGTTCTTGAAGAAGTGCCAGATCGGCGCGGCGCTGGTGGTCGGGGTGGTGGCGCTGGCGGCAGCGGCACGTTCCTGACGCAGGTACTCGCGCTCGGCCTTGGACACCCGCGGGTTTTCGTCCGGGGTGTTGGTGAAGCGCGTCATGAAGAAGATCAGCAGTGCCAGGCTGACCACACCCAGTACCACGAACATGCTGCGCCAGTCGCCGGTCAGGGTTTGCAGGCCCACGGCCACCGGGGCGGTGAGCAAGGCGCCCAGCGGCGTGCTGAGCAGGCCGACCGACACCACGAAGCCGCGCTCCCTGGGCGTGGCCCAGTTGGCCACGCTCTTGTTGATCACCGAGTAGGCCGGGCCTTCGGCAAAGCCGAACAGCACACGGATGGTGGCGAAGCCGGCCATGGCCGAGCCGCCCATGAACGCCAGGCCCAGGTCACCGGCAAACGCGGTGGCAATCTCGAAGATCGACCAGGTGGCGCCGGCGATCAGCCAGATGCGCTTGGCGCCGAAGCGGTCGGCCAGGATGCCGCCGATCAGTGCACCGAGGATGTAGCCGTAGCCGAAATAGCCCAGGACGTTGCCCCAGTCTGCCTTGTCGAAACCGTACTCCGGGAGAATGCTCGCCGAGGCGTATGAAATCGCGCCACGGTCGATGTAGTTGAGCAGCGCCATCAGCATGATCAGGAAGAAAATCTGGTAGCGGAAACGCGGAATAGCTGGGCTGTTCATAGGTATCTGACTCTTCAAATGATGGCAGAAGTCAAAAAGTCGGCCGCGTCCGGCGTATTTTTATTGTGTTACCCAAACGTTTGGGTTGAGCGAATGTAGCCACGCAAAAAGTTTTAGTCAATCGTTTGGGTAAAGGTTTGTTTCAGAGGCTGTGCATCGATTGGGGTAGAATTGCGCGCTGAATCACGCCATGCCTGGAAGCCGCTCACACATGCCCAATTCATCTCGCCCCGCCACCCTCAAGTCCATGGCGACAGCACTCGGGGTACACGTTTCGACGGTGTCGCGGGTCCTCAATGGTGACCCGGCCGGGGTCGAGCGGGCGGCGTCTGCCGAGGTGGTGGCGCGCATTCGCGCGTTGGCCAAAGAGCTCGATTATCGGCCGAACACGCAGGCATCCAACCTGAAACTGCGTAAAAGTCAGGAGATCTGCGTGCTGATGCCACGCCTCACGGACCTTGTGATGGCGACCATCTACGACAGCATCGACAGCGCTGCCGAGCAGGCCGGCTACCTCACCTTCGTGTCCAATACCGACGACCAGCAACCGCGCCAGCTGGCGCGTGCCGAACACGCGCTGCGCCGCTCGGTGGCGGGCCTGATCGTGGGTGACTCGCATGTGGGCGAGCAGCAGCCGTTGCTTGAGCTGCTGGCGCGCAAACACATTCCCTACGTGCTGGTCAGCCGGCAGATTGCCGGGCACCTGACGGCGGGCAGCAACGACGAACTGGGCGGCTGGCTGGCGGCCGAGCACCTGTACCAGTCGGGTTGGCGCGATGTGGCGATCCTGGCCGGTGAGCGGCATGCGTCCACCGGTGCCGACCGTACCCGCGGGTTTACCCGGTACTACCGCGAACAGGGCATCACGTTGCGCCCGCAATGGACGCTCAATGGTCCGTTCGACAGCCGTACGGGCCACCAGCAGGGTGAATACCTGCTGGGGCTGAGCCCGCGACCGCAGGCGTTTTTTGCGGTCAACGACTTCCTGGCGATCGGCCTGATGGGGCGCGGCGCGCGACAGGGGGCTGGTGCCGGGCAAGGACATTGCGGTGGTCGGGTTCAACGACACGCCGCTGGCCAATGAGCTGATCGTGCCGCTGACCAGCGTGCGCCTGCCACTGGCCGAGATGGGGTGCCATGCAGTGGCGTTGCTGCTCAAGCGCATCAAGGGCGAGCCGGCGGAGTCGATCATTCTGGCGCCGCAGTTGCAGGTGCGGGCGAGTTCGGGGCAGTTGCAGGCGGCTGGCTGAAGACCGGGTTGAATGCTTCGCTGGCAAGCCAACTCCCACAGGGGCAGCATGGCTCTCAGGGTTGGCGCCCTGCCTGTGGGAGCTGGCTTGCCAGCGAAGGGCCGCCCACATAGAATGCGAACGATTCACAATCACTCCTCCCGCGCAGGCCTCGATCGACGATGCACACCAGCGACACGCTCCCCCCGTCCGAGGTCGACCTGCTCTACCGTACCCACAACTCCTGGCTCAACACCTGGTTGCGCCGCCGTGTGGGCTGCCACGCCCACGCCGCAGACCTGGCCCAGGACACCTTCGTGCGCCTGCTCAAGGCCCGCCACGTGCACCCGCTCAAAGCGCCGCGCGCCTACCTCAGCAGCATCGCCCGCGGCCTGATGATCGATCATTTCCGCCGCCGCGCCCTGGAGCAGGCCTACCTCGAAAGCCTGGCTCACCTGCCACCCGCCGAGGTGCCCAGCGAGGAACAGCGCTGGATGATCCTCGACACCCTGGAACGCCTCGACCACCTGCTGGCGCAACTCAAGCCACGGGTGCGCCAGGTGTTCCTGCACGCGCAGTTGGACGCCATGAGCTGCCCCAGGATCGCCGAGCACCTGGGCATTTCGCGGGCCACCGTGGAACGCGACCTGGCCAAGGCCATGGGCGTCTGCTACCGCTTGCGCCATGCCCAGGCCTGACGCCCCACTGGGCCAGGCCCACGTCGACCAGGCCATCGAATGGCTGGTGCAACTGCGTTACAACACGCCCAGCGCCCAGGCTGAACAACGCTTCCAGCACTGGCTCGAACGCCATCCGCACAACGCCCTGGCATGGGCCCAGGTGCAGGCCATGAGCGATGAGTTCAGCGCCCTGCCCCGCGACCTCAGCCGCCGCACCCTGGACGGCGCGCAGCGGCGCAGCCTGAGCCGGCGCGACAGCCTCAAGCTGCTGGGCATCCTCGGCGCAGCCGGCACCCTGGGCTGGGTCGGTCGCGATCAGCTCGGCCTGCCTTCGCTGCTGGCCGACAGGCACACCGCCACCGGCGAGCGGCGCAGCTACCACACCGCCGACGGCAGCCTGATACAACTCAACACCGCCAGCGCCATCGACCTGCGGTTCGACACTGACCTGCGCAGCCTGAGCCTGATCCAGGGCGAGGTGGCCATCACCACCGGCAACGACCCGCGCCCCCTGCGCGTCACCACCCGTGACGGCATGCTGCAGGCACGCAACTCGCGCCTGCTGGTGCGTGAGCGCAGCGACGGTACGTTCCTGGCGGTGCGCGAGGGCAACGTGACCCTGTCTGCCGGCAACGGCACCGAACTGCGCATCGCCCACCCCGGCGAGCAACTGCTGCTGCGCGCCAACGGGCACATCAGCCCGGCGCTCGGCCATGTCGACCCGTGGGGCTGGAGCGAAGGCGTACTGAGCGTGCAGCAGATGCCGCTGGGCGAGTTCATCGTCGAACTGTCGCGCTACCGCCCAGGCGTGCTGCGCTGCGCCGATGACGTGGCCGGGCTCAAGGTGTTCGGCACCTATCAGCTGGCCGACACCGACCAGATCCTGGCGCTGATCGCCCAGGCGTTGCCAGTGCGCATCGACTACCGCACGCGCTACTGGGTGAGCGTTTCAGCGGTCTGAAAAAACCTGAAAAATAAATGAGGTGGTTTCTCATTCCTGTTCGGCCTGTAGGGATAAAGGCGACACAGCCTGCCATTCCCCAACAGGAGCCCCGAATGATCTGCCCAAGCGTTGCTCGACCCTCTCCCCTGCCGCAGGCCGTGCGCGGCGCACTGTTGGGCCTTGCCCTGGCCACTGTGAGCGTGCCGATGCACGCGGCCGCGGACCAGATTGCCACCACACAGCCGACGCAGCGCTGGAACATCGCCGCCGGGCCGTTGGCGGCAGCGCTCGAACAGATGGCACGTCAGGGCGGGCTGAACCTGTCGTATGACGCCGCCAGCCTGCACGGCAAGACCACCCACGGCGTGTCGGGCAGCTACGCCAGTGCCCAGGCCCTCGCGCTGCTGCTGCAGGGCAGCGGCGTGCAGGTGCAGCAGACAGCCGACAACAGCTTCCTGCTGGTGCCTGCGGTGGACAGCGGCGATGCCCTGGAGCTGGGCGCCACCAGCATCTCCAGCGACCGCCTGGGTGAAACCACCGAAAACACCGGCTCGTACACCACCGGTGCGGTGACCATCGGCAAGATGCCCCAGACCCTGCGCCACACCCCGCAATCGGTGTCGGTGCTGAGCCGCCAGCGCCTCGACGACCAGAACATCACCAACCTCACCACGATGATGGAGCAGACCCCGGGCGTGGTGGTCGACTACGTCGACAGCGAGCGCGTGACCTACTACTCGCGCGGCTACCAGATCGATGCCATCCAGTACGACGGCGCGACCGTGGTGCAGGGCAGCGGCGGTGGCGCGTTCATCCAGAGCGATGCGGCCATCATCGACCGCGCCGAAATCCTGCGCGGCGCCACCGGCATGCTGCGCGGCGCCGGCAACCCGTCGGGCACGGTGAACCTGGTGCGCAAGCGCCCGACCCGCGACTTCCAGGCCTCGGCCAGCGTCACCGCCGGCTCCTGGGACGCGCAACGCTATGTGGCCGACCTGTCCGGCCCGCTCACCGACAATGGCGCGATCCGTGGCCGCATGATTGCCGTGCATGACGACAAGGACTTTTTCCAGGACAGCCGCATGGAGCGCAAGAACGTGTTCTACGGTGCGCTGGCCGCCGACCTGGGCGAGCGCACCACGCTCACCGGCGGCATCGAATACACCGAACTCCAAGCCACCGGCTCCTGGGGCGGCCTGCCTGCCGACTTCGATGGCTCGCCGCTCAAGCTGTCGCGCAGCACCTACCTGGGCGCCGACTGGAACCGCTGGAACCGCAGCAACCTGCAGACCTTCGCCGAGCTGGAGCATGTGTTCGACAACGACTGGACGCTCAAGGTGTCGGGCACGCGCACGCACTTTCGCCTGGACGACCATGGCTTCAAGCAGACCTACTTCACCCGCGCCAGCACCACCAACCCGTACCTGATGAACTACCAGGTGACCGAGGGCGATGGCGGCGAAAGCGAGCAGACCAACCTCAGTGCCACCCTCAACGGCCCGTTCGACCTGCTCGGCCGCGAGCATGAACTGATGGTGGGCGTGGAGCGCATTCGCAATGACTCGATCGCCTCGGCCACCCACTTCACCCCCTCCGGCGTTTTCGACATTCGCGACTGGGACCCGAAGACCAGCCTGCCCGAACCCTCGATCGACATCACGGCCAGCCCGCTGCTGACCCGTACTACCCAGCAGGCAGCGCACGCCACCTGGCGCATCTCGCTGGCCGATCCGCTGACGGCGATCATCGGCGCGCGCATCAACTGGTACGACTACGAGCAGGAAAACAACGTCAAGACGTCAGGCAAGTACAGCGTCGACCAGGAGATCGTGCCATATGCCGCGCTGATCTATGACCTGAACAGGAACTTCAGCCTGTACGGCAGCTACACCGAGATCTTCAACCCGCAAAGCGCCACCGACAGCGCCAATTCAGTGCTCGACCCGGTGACCGGCGAAGCTTACGAGATGGGCCTCAAGGGCGAGTTCTACGACGGCAGGCTCAACACCTCGCTGGCGCTGTTTCGCATCTACCAGGTCGGCAACGCCCTGGACGACCCGACCAGCCCCGATCCGTGCCTGCCCAACTACACCAGCGGCTACTGCAAGGTCGCCGCCGGCAAGAACCGCAGCGAAGGCTTCGAACTGGAAGTGAGCGGGGAAGTGCTGCCGGGCTGGCAGGTCTCGGGTGGCTACACCTACACCACCACCGAGTACCTCAAGGACACCGCGAGCCGAACCGGCGAGGTGATCCGCTCCACCGACCCCAAGCGCCAGCTCAAGCTGTTCACCCGCTACCGCCTGCCGGGCGAGTACGACGCCTGGACCGTGGGTGGCGGGGTCAGCGCGCAGAGCGACATCTACTCGCGCAGCGGCGCTGCCGAGGCGTCGCAAAGTGGCTACGCGGTGTACAACGCCCTGCTCGGCTACCGCGTGAATCAGCACTACTCGCTGCAGCTCAACGCCAACAACATCTTCGACAAGCACTACTACAAGAAGGTCGGCGCCACCTCGACCGGCTACTACTACGGCGACCCGCGCAACGTCTCGCTGACCCTGCGCGGCAGCTTCTGAGGCCTGCCCGCTACTGCGCCGTGCGCGCCGCATAGGCCCTGCGGCGCGAGCCGCGGGCAAAGCACACGAACAGCGCCGCCATCGCCGCCAGCGCCATCGGCAGGCCATGCGGCGCCACGCCCATGGCCGCGCCGCTGACCAGCGGCCCCACCAGGCTGCCCACGCCCCACAACAGGCCGACGCTGGCGTTGGCCGTGACCAGATCCTGGCCCTTGAACTGCTGCCCGATCAGCACCAGCGCCAGCGTATACACCCCGCCCGCCACCGCGCCCAGCACCACCAGCGCCGGCCACAACAGCCACTGCACCTGGATCAGCCACGGCAGCGCCAGGCCGATCAGCATCGCCACCACGCCGCACACCAGGTGCAGGGTGGTGCGCTCGCAGCGGTCGGCCAGCCAGCCCAGCGGCAACTGGAACAGCATGTCGCCGGTAAGAATCACCGTGACCATCAATGCGGCCACGCCCACGGCGTAGGCATGGTTGGTGGCATAGACGGGGAACAGCGAAAGCACCACCGCATCGAAAAACGAGAAGAACAGCACGCCCATGCACAGGGCCGGGGCCACGCGCAGGAAGCCGCCCAGCGAAAAGCGCTTGTCGCCCTCCTCGCCATGCTCGACGTAGTCGTTGGGCACCGTCCACACGATCGACACCAGCGCCAGCGCATAGCACAGGCTGACCAGGATGATCACCCATGGGCTGTGCGCGCCGAGCACCGCCAGCAGGGTCGGGCCGAGCATCTGGCAGCCGGTGAACGCAGTGGCGTACAACGCCATGACCTTGCCACGGTTGTGCTCCTCGCTCAGTTCGTTGACCCAGGACTCGCCGAGGATGATCGCGACGCCCATGCCCACGCCCATGCCCAGGCGCAGCAGGCCCAGCAGCCAGGTGGCCTCGAACGCCCAGTCGATCAGCCCGACGCTCAGCGCACACAGGCCAAAGCTCAGCAGGTAGATGGTGCGCCGGGTGAGGTGGCGACAGCAGGCGTCCACCAGGAACGCCGAGAGCATCATCCCGGCTGCGGGGGCGGCCGACAGGACGCCGATGTGCAGGGTGCTGGCGCCGGCATCGAGCAGGCGCAGGGATACCAGTGGCAGGGTTGCGCCCAGGCTCAACCCGACAATCGAAACGGCGAACAGAAGGCCCGCCAGCAAACGCGTGTTCATCTTCAAACTCCAAACCCGCCGGCGCGCGAACGCGCGCAGGCATCCACATGACTGTGCTTTGAAAACCGCTGTCAGTTCAGGCGCGGGGGGGCGAAAAGGTGAAGGCGAACAGCACGCTGCGCCGACGCTTGAGCACCGTGTCGCACGGCCAGTCGCACAGCACGGCCTGGACAACCGGCGGCTTTGCTGCGCGAGGACGGGAGAAACGGTTCATGGGGCGGCTACAGGAGAAAGGAAGGCGGGCACTCTAGGTGAAGGCCGGGCCAGGCGTCAATTGCGCCGTGCTAACCTCGCACCACCATGGAAGAGGGTTTGCGCATGTCCGAGCATCACCAGTTCATTTTCCCCCGCTACCGGCATGTTCAGGCGCCGGACTGGAAAGGCCTCGAACACCGTCTGCTGAGCCAGGGCTTGCTGGAACCTGCGCCGGCGCAGGCGCTGGATGAAACCGGGGACAGCGAGGGTTGCCTGTGGACAAGCCCGCTGTACCGGCCAAGCCATGAACTGTTTCGCCTGGTGGAGGTCGAGCCGGACGAGGAACAGGTGCTGGTACTGTTCGAATTCGCCCGCGGCAGCCCGTTCGTGTGCATCGGTGAGAACTTCGCGGGCCCCTGCCTGCCAGGGCAACGGCAAGACGACCAGACGCCGGATGAGGCGTTGATGGAATTCATCGGTGACGCCATCGACCTGCCGACCACCACGTGGTCGGGCGCCGACGGGGTGGACTATCACCTGATGGAGCTGGACTTCGATTTCAGCTTTGGCGTGGGCGAGCAGGTGCTGCGCACCGACCGCCTGGACCGCGCCCAGACCGAGCGCCTGGCCGCGTTGATCGGCGACCTGTGCGGGCAGCACATGAGTTGTGCGCACCGCCACCGCTAGGCCCAAGGGGTCAAGGCCGTCTAGCGCTTGCGCGTGGACGGCAACAGAATCGCCAGCAGGCCGAACAGCGGCAGGAACGAGCACAGCGTGTACACGTACTCGATGCCGTGGATATCCGCCAGATACCCCAGCAACGCCGCGCCGATGCCGCCGAAGCCGAACATCAGGCCGAAGAAGATCCCCGCGATCATGCCCACGTTGCCCGGCACCAGCTCCTGCGCGTACACCACGATGGCCGAGAACGCCGAGGCCAGGATGAAGCCGATGACCACGCTCAGCACGCTGGTCCAGAACAGGTCGGCATACGGCAGCATCAGGGTGAACGGTGCCACCCCGAGAATCGAGAACCAGATCACCGCCTTGCGCCCGATGCGGTCGCCGATCGGCCCGCCGAAGAAGGTGCCGGCCGCCACTGCGCCCAGGAACAGGAACAGGTACAACTGCGAACTGGCCACCGACAGGTCGAACTTCTCGATCAGGTAGAAGGTGTAGTAGCTGGTCAGGCTGGCCATGTAGAAGTACTTGGAAAACACCAGCAGGCCCAGCACCACCAGCGCGCCGATCACCCGCCCGCGGGTCAGGCCGTGGGTGGCGGTCTGGCCGGCCTTGGCCTTGAACAGGTTGAGGTGCTCGCGGTACCAGCGGCTCAGGCCGTAGGTCACCCCGACCGCGAACAGCGCGAACAGGCCGAACCACACCACGTTGCCCTGGCCGAACGGAATGATGATGGCCGCCGCCAGCAGCGGGCCGAAGGCGGAACCGGCGTTGCCGCCGACCTGGAAGCTCGACTGCGCCAGCCCGTAGCGCCCGCCCGAGGCCAGGCGCGCGATGCGCGAGGTTTCCGGGTGAAAGGTCGAGGAGCCGATGCCCACCAGCGCCGCGGCCAGCAGGATCATCGGGAAGCTGCCGACGAAGGCCAGCATCACAATGCCCACCAGGGTGCACAGCGTACCCAGCGGCAGCAGGTTCGGCATGGGCTTGCGGTCCGTGTAGAAACCGACGGCCGGTTGCAGCAGCGAGGCGGTGATCTGGAAGGTCAGGGTAATCAGCCCGACCTGGGTGAAGCTCAGCCCGTAATTGGTCTTGAGCAACGGATAGATCGATGGCAACACGGCCTGGATCAGGTCATTGATCAAGTGCGCCAGCGCACAGGCGGCGATGATGCGCATCACCAGCGGGCTGCTCTGGCTGGCAGCGGTCGCGGCGGCGGGCGTACTTGACGGGGCAGAACTCAAGGCCATGGGAAAAACGTCCATCGGGAGAGTGGGATCCAATTATCCAGAATTCGTTAGCAAGCGCACTATTCTTTTCCGCCGCAAGGCTACTTGTTAATAGTTCTCAGTAACGTTAGTCTGCGGCGCGGCCCTTCGCTGGCAAGCCAGCTCCCACAGGTTGTG
>NZ_JAHTBI010000036.1 GCF_019168305.1 Pseudomonas aegrilactucae | reverse complement strand
CCAGCACCCGCGCCCCGGCCGTCAGCGCAACGCCGTCCACCGTCTGCAGGCCGCTCAAGGTGATGGCGGCGGTCGTCGCGGCGAGCACAGAATGCTTGAAGTCCTGCCGGGCCAGCTCCTCGGTGACCCACTCGCGGGTCGCCAGCACCACGCTCGGGTCAATCTTGAGCACCACGTTGCTGGAGCTGCTGACTACCAGGTTCATGCGCACCACCTGGGTGCGGCCCGAACCTTGGCTAAGCAGCGGCTTGTAGGTCGGTGCACAGTTGGCCACCGCCACTAGGTCGCCGTCGGAATCGTACAGCCCCACCTCGCGAATCCAGCGCCCTCCGATCTCGGCCGGAATCACCTGCTCGGCGACGATGACCGCGTTGTCCTTCTCGTCGACCTTGAGCTGGTTCAGCGGTGCCCGGCGCCATTCGCCAAGCAGGCTGGTCCAGCTCGCATCGGGCATCGGCAGCGGCGGGTTGTCCACCCCAGCGGGGTTTGCATCACCGACCGCCATTTGCGTGATTTTCCACGGGATGCCCAGGGCATCCGCATTGGCCTGCTTCGCGGCGCCGACCTTGGTCAGGATCGCGTAGAACTGGGAGTTCTGATCAACCATTATTAAATGTCCAGGTAGTCAATGGTGTGCTCACGCCCGCCACGCCCGATGGAGCCTGTGACATCAATGTCACGCGGCGCAGGCGGGTAGATATCAAGCTCGTCACCGTCGTAGAGCGAGGCGCCCAGGTAAACGCCACCGGTGGTTTCCATGCTGATCGCGAGCCCGGTCATGTGCCGGCTGACCGGCCGGGCGTCGTCGATCAACCAGGTCAGCTCGCGGTAGATTTCCTCGCTGATACCCTCGTCGGATACGCCGACCTTGAGCGCGAACGTGCCCGCCACGCCCTCGGGCACGGTCTGGAACCACTCGACCACCTCGATCAGGTAGCCGAACGGCTCGACCACCCGACGCAGCGCGCCGATGGTGCCCTTGTGGGCATGGATGTAAAACGCAGAGCGGATCACCGACCGCTTGACCGCCTCGGACCACTTCTCATCCCAGCGGTCGACCGACCAGGCCCAGGCCAGCTGGTACAGCAGGTGGGCCGGGCAGGTGTCGGGGTTGTAGAGCGTGCGCAAGGCAATCTGTAGGTCTTCGACGGATGCAGCCTCAACAGCCCGCTCCAGCGGCGTGCTGTTGAGCGGCAGGAGGCTTTGCATGTCAGCCTCCCCGCGTCAGTTCGAAACCCGTGCACCAGGCCGCCTGGGCCTTGGTCGGGCGAATATCCGTCCAGTCCAGCAACTCCACCCGCCCCACCCCGCTGATGTGCAACTGCGCATCGACGGCCGAGCGCGAGACCTCCACGCCCAGGCGGCGCCGTGGGTTGATCCACGCTTGCAGGCGCCGTTGGCACTCGGCCAGGGTCGCCTCGTTTTCCGGCCCGGTACCGGCCAGGTACAACACGGCGTCGATCCGGTAAGGGATCACCTCGGCGCTGCGCACGTTCAGCCGATCCGCCACCGGCCGCACGTCGTCGTCATTCAAGTGCGCAGCGACCTCTGCCAGCAGCTCGGCGCTGGCCACCCCGTTGCCGTCCAGGCTCAGCACCGTCACGTCTACCACCGCCGGGGCCGGGCTTTCGGCCGAGGCGTCGGCCACCAGGCCCGAGGCGTTGCGAGCGTGCAAGATGTAGCTGTTGCGCGGGCCGGCGGTGGTCAGCCCTTCGTACACCAGCTGGACCCGCTCGCGCAGGGCGTCGTCTTCCTCCAGCACTTGGGCCACCGGCGGGACCGCAACCAGATCCTCGGCCTGCACCACCAGGCGCTTGAGCCGCACGTTGGCCGCGAGGTGATCGAGGTCGCCACCCTTGGCGAACGCCAGTAACAGCGCCTTGGCTGCGTCGTTGACCCTCGCCCGGTTGCCCATCTTGCGGTACGCGCCGACCTCCAGCAGCTTGGTCACCGGGTCGCTCTCCAGCAGCGCATCCCAGTTGTCGCCCATGTGCAGCCGAAACGCCGCAAGGTCGTCTTGGAAAACAGCCTCAAAATCGAAGTCTTCCAGCACCTGCGGCGCGGGCAGCGCCGACAAATCCACGATACTCATGCCGTCACCTCCAGCAGTTGGCTGTCGCCCAGGTACAGCCCGGTCAATTGCAGGGTGATCTGGCCGCCCAGCACCGCGACCACACGCACGCGCTCAAGCTTCAGGCGAGGCTCCCAGCGGCTCAGCGAGCGAGCCACCTCGGCCTGCACCGCACTTTTCCATCCGTCATTGACCGGCAGATCGACAAAGCGGCGCAGCTTGCTGCCGTAGTCAGGACGCATGCGCCGGCTGCCGAGCGGCGTGGTCAGGATGTCTTCGATGGACTGGCGCAGGTGCTCGATGCCCGACAGTGCCAGCCCGGTACGGCGATCCAGGCCGATCATGGGGGTCACTCCTGCTGCAGATCCGGATGGCCCTGCAGGTACTCCAGAGCAATCGTATCGCCAGGCCCGGCGATGACGCGGTTCTGCGCCACGGGCAATGAACGCCCATCCGGCAGGATCAAGGTACGGGAGGTAAACACAGTGTCGCGAAACGCTGTTGCGCCTGCAGGCGCCTCAGGCTCGGTTTTCTTCGGTGTCGCCATGTCATTCTCCAGGTGTAAAAAAGCCCGCGCTGGGCGGGCTGGTCAGTGTTTGTGGTTGGGCGTGTTGCCACCCGTGTCGATGATCTTGCCGCCGCCATTGATGTCACCGGCTACGCGCAGGGCGCCATTGAGTTGCACATCACCGTTCAGGGTGATTGCCCCGGTAATCGTGACGCTGCCAGTCAGCACCGTGATCGCGTCGTCCGTGACCACTACCGTACTGCCGCCGACCTTGGTGGTAACGCTGCCGCTGGGCAGGTCGATGGCGTAGGTCTTGGCCTGCCAGTCGTAGACCAGCGAGCCGCCATCATCGAAGCGCCACACCTCGACGTGATCGCGATTGTCCGGCTGTGCGCCGGCATTGCCATACAGACCCGGCACGAATGTGCCCTGCGCCGGCTCTCCACTGGGGCTGATCAGCACGCCCTGCTCGCCCATGCTCGGCGCCCGCCAGTGCCGCGCCTTGCCCGCAGCTTGGCTGTGCCAGCGCACCCATGCACTGGTCCAGCCTGCACCGTCCGATACACGCACCATCGCTGCCGCCAGATCGACCCCAACTACGCTGCAGGGCATGACAAGGCTGGCCAGCATGCGGTCATGCTGTGCGCTTGCGTAAGTCATTGCAGATCCTCCGGCTCGACGCTTTCAGCATCAGGCCCAACCTGGAACACCAGAGTACCGGGTGGCTGGTTGGGCCATGACCATTCCTGTTCGCCCAGATGAATCTGCTGAGTCCACTCCACAACCCAGACGGCGTAACCGTCAAGCTCAGGGCGGGTCCAGTCCTGGGCCGCACGCACGAACTCCGCAAACTCAACATCCAGCCCCCACGACTGCATACGCAAAAGGCCGGTCATCTGCGCAGCGACAAACGCTGCCTGCTGCTGACAGTCCTCCTGCTCTGGCGCCACGATCACACGCGCCTCAAACCGCACCACCAAAGCCGTCTCGCCAGTGCCGCGATCCTTGCCCGGCTCAAACTCCACTACTTCGATCACGACTGCTGGCACGGGCAACTGCTGGAGCATATGGGGCATTGTGGCCACCAATTCCAGGCCCGGTACCGCCGCACTGATGTGAGCTTCGATCGCGGCATATAACCTATCAAGGCTAAGCGCTTCATCACCCACGCGCACCTCCTTTCAGGTACTTCTGAATTTCGAAGTTGAGTTCCTGCTGCAGGATCTCCAAAAGTCGCTCATCAGCCCGACGCACCCATTGCTCGAACAGTGGCCTCACGTCCTCCAGCGACACCTTTGCCTTGGCCAACGGGAAGCGGCTGTCATTCTCCGAGACCCAACCAGTACGAAAGCCACCGCCCCCCGAAACATCGCTGTTCGGGTAATCAGCGGCCCTGAAGTGTTTGCTGCCGGTGCGAATCCAGATGTCGGCCTTGCTGCCATAGACCTTCTTGAAGAAGGCCCCCTGATAACGCCGCCCAGCCACCGAGACCCCGGCCTGGCCCTGTCGAGCGCGACCGATACGACTGGCCTCAATCGGGTTGATACCAAACCAAAGCTTGCCGATGCCGTTGGCAGTTACCGGGAAGGCACGCAACCGCTGCCGCACAGCGGCGACGGCGATACGCTCCTTGCGGCTGACAGCCCGACCGATGTGCGTCACCAGCCAACGCAAGGTCTTGTTAATTGCACGCCGCTGCGCGGCTGCGGCAGCTTTCGGCACGACTGCCGCAAATTCCTTGAACGCCTGCAGGTCAGTGGCAGAAGTCTGCAGGGTGATCATCCCGCCCCCGGCTGACTGCTTGGTGTAACTGCCGACGCTCACGGTTTGAGCCTCAGCACCAGGGCGACCAGGCCATCACCACCCGGCTCGACACGCACCAAGGTGTACGTGCCACCGCCGTCGTACTCAGGTAACTCGATGCGCACGACCTGCCCAGGCGCGACCTCCTCGGAATCACCAACCCGCACCACCAGATGCGGCTCGCGCAAGGCAGTGATGATCTTGCCCAGCTTGGGCTGTAGCCACGGCACGGAGAACATGCCGAGCACTTCGCGCCCCTCGATGAATGCCGTGTCACCGAGCGCCTCGAACACCGCCTCATCCACTGTGCCGATCAGATCTCGAAAGCTCATGATCAGAGCTTCAGGTGAATGACTGCACTTGGCCGGGTGCAGATATGCAGCGGGTTGGACTGAGCCTCACCGGCAACACCCTTGCCGAACGGCATCGGCTCGAGCTTGCTGTAGTAAGGCAGGCCCTGCGTGTTGACCGTTTCCATATAGTCGGCTGGGGCATACACCGACAAGAACATTTCCGGCACGCCCTCGGGTACCAGGCGCGCTTCATCGTCGGCAATGAACGCGACACTACCTACCTTGCCACGGTAGCGCTCCCAACTGATGCCTCCAAATTCGAACGACATCCGACCATCCGCTCGCAAGGATGCGGCTTGTTCGCTGTACTTATAGGTCTCGACCACCGAGGGGTGCGCGATCAGCTTTTTCCAGAACGTCTTGCCGCAGAAAGCTCGCGAGGAAGTCGTGGTCACACTGCCCAGCGAGTCTTCCTGCATGTCCAACGCGTCGACGCACTGCACCTGGATATTCGTTTCAGGGTCGTTCAGCCCCATCGAGAGGGTTCGCCGCTGAACGCCGAAGCGATCATAGATATCCAGCAGAACCGAGCTGCCATCGGCATCAAGCACTTTGCCGTTCAACGCGCCCATGCGGTGGAACTCGTGGGTCGTATCCAACTGACGACGCGCCTTATCCAGGCGCTTGTTCACCACATCCTGCACGGCCTGCAGCTCAGTCTGGGTGCCGAAGGCACGAATGCCCTGGATCTCATCGGCCTGGATAGCAAAGCGCTGTGGCAGGTGCACGGTGTTGAACGGCAGCAAAACACGCTTGCTGCCAGTGACGACCAGCCCCGAGGTACCACGTTCACCTGCAGGTACCAGGGCCAGCTTGTCACCGTCTTTCTCGATCTGCACGGTCAGGGTCGTGACTCCCTCCTCTTCGAACAGGCCTAGTGCGGCCAGTCGACCCGGTACCAGCTCCTGCTCATTGATTGCGGCGGTGAGTGCGGCAACGCCGAATGCGTCGTCCTGAAAAATGGCGATGTCGGCCATGGGGATACTCCAGAAAGCATAAACCCCGCTCAGGGCGGGGTTCGGGGAAAGTTGTGATCGCTTCAGCGAACGATGATGTAGTGCGTCGCCAGGGCCTTTTCGGCGTCGAGGTCCAGGCCGGTGAGCAGGCTTTCGGTCACCTCGGCCAGCCGAACCACTGCTCGGCCAGGCCGTGCGACCTCAGACTCGCCGATGGAAGCGAACAGGATGCAGGCCGCGTTCTCGCTACCGTCTTCGGCCTCCGGATCGTAGGGTGCAAACTCACCTGTCGCGGTCACCAGGCCGAGTACCTGGCCGGCGATGAGGGCCGGGCCGGCCACGACGCTGATCGCCTCGCGGGAGATCTTGCCTGCACCTTCGCTCAGCAGAAACTCACCGGCGTGCACCGTTTCGCGATGGATGTTGCTCATGGTCGTGCTCCTTTGTTGGTGGCCTGCCGGCGGGCAGCCCAGATAGCGTTAGGGTTGGGGAGTTGCGCCTTGACCTTTTCCGGCAGGTCGTCGGCAGGTGGCAGGCTGTTGTCGATCTCGAAGCCCTTGCCGGACCCGACCAGCCTGTCGAACAGCCGAGCACGCACGGCCTGGGCATCCAGACCGGCCTTCACGAACTCACCCGTCAGCTCGGGCAGTCGCGCGGCCACGCACAAATCGCGCACCGCTTTTGCACGCGTCAATGCGGCCTGCACAGTGGTGGTGTCGGCCAGCTTGGTGGAAGCAATCAAAGGTTCGACCAGGTTGCTGATCCCAGCCTTGGTACAGGCCTGCGTGATCATCAGGGCGAGCGCGGCTGAATCGCCCGCCACAGGCTCAGGAGGATCACCGGGGGCAGGATCGTCCGGAATAGCCGGAGGCGTCTCTGGGTCGGCAGCAGACTCGTTGAGCTGCTTGATCAGGGCCTTGGGCGTCTGTCGATATCGCTGCATGGCAGCGCCCTGGCCGAGGCACGCCTTGACCTCGACCCCGTTACTCACCTCGTCGGCAAGGCCCAGGGCCAAGGCTTCCTGTGCCGTCAGCCAGGTTTCATCATTCACCAGGCGGCGCAGCTCGGCGTCATCAATGTCCGGCGCCTTGGCCTTGTAGGCCGCGATGATGGCTTCCAGCGTCTGGTCGAGCACATCGGCGACCTTTCGCAGGTCCTCAGCATCCCCCTCCGTATAGGTCCAGGGGTTGTGCACCATGAGAATGGAATTGGATGCCATCACCACACGGTGCGCACCGCAAGCCGCAATGCCGCCGGCACTGGCTGCCAACGCATCGATGCGCGCCGTGCAGCGCTCACCCAGGCGGCTCAGTGCGTTGTGAATCGCCAAACCATCGAACAGGTCGCCGCCGATGGTGTTGAAGGCGACGACCACAGGCGATACACCGTCGTCGAGCGCCCTGAGGTCCCGAATGAACTGGCTGGCCGTGATGCCCCACCCACCAATCTCACCATAGATGTAGATTTCGATGAGAGTCTGTTCGGGCCGGGCCTCAGCCTTGATGCTGTACCAGTGCTCATCCTCGACCGGCAAAGCGGTTTTGGCCTTGTTGAAAATGCGAAACGGCAACAGCGGTTTCATGGTTTCTCCTTCTCGTCGGGTTCCTCATCGATGGACGACAAGGTGCTGTAATTCAGGCCAAGCGCCTGGGCGCGGGCCGCGTCGGCGGCGTTCTCCTGGTCGACGATCTCGGCGTCGGTACCGGAACGCAGGCACATCTCGCTGCGTGAAGTCAGGCCCGCGTTGATCTCCATGGCGCGTGACTGAACGTCCTGCACCGGCTGGATATAGGCCCAGCCCTGCGGCACCCAGCGGGTCCGCAGATACTCGCGGCGGCGCTGCCCGTAGTCCGCCAGATCGAGCGCACCGGATAGCACTGCCATGTCCAACCATGCTGCGCGTACAGGCCGGCACAACTGGTGGACGTAGACGGCGAACTGCAGTTGCTCCAGCCGGCGGCGAAACTCGTTGAGCACGACGCGAATTGTCCGATCATTGACGCCACGCATATCGCCTGTCATCAGCTCGTACGGCAGGCTTGCACCGGCCGCTGCAGCCATGAGTTGCTGTCGCATGAAGTCGGGGTAGTTGTTACCGCCATCGGGGGGCTTGGAGAACTCAACCTCTTCACCTGGCAGCAGCTCCTGCATCGTCCCAGGCTCAAGCGCCACCATCGGCGTGAACCCGTCAGAACCGGTCTTGATCGGTGCCCCGGTCACCGGATCGAGCATCGGCGGTCCATCGCTGGCTGGTTTGCGAATGAAGCCGGCAAACAGATTGGCCACCTCCTGGCGGAACAGCACCGCGTCGTCATAGTTGTCCAGGCTGCGCAACCGTTTGAGTACTGGCGCAAGGCGTGGAACCCCGCGAAGCTGGCCGGGCTCAACGGGCTCGAAGATGTGCAGCATCTGGCTGGCAGGCACTCGCACCAGGATGTTGTAGCCTGCGTTCAGGGCAGCCATGTCGCTGGGGTGCGACCGATAGCACCAGTACGCAACCCGCTGCCCCTGGCTGTTGAACTCGATGCCGGCGCGGATGATGTTGCCGTCCTTCGTCAGCTCGAACTTGTCGTGCGGCACGAACTCAGGTGCCAGGCACTGCAGTTGCAGTGGCACCGCCAGACCATCCTCCAGCCGGCGCGGCCGGATACGCACAAAGCACTCGCCTGACTGCTCGACGGTGCGCGCCACCAGCGTCTGCTGGCCGTAGAAATCGGTCAGCTGATCCGCGTCCGACTCATCGACCCAGTCTTCCCACAACTCCTGCAGTTGCGAGCGCAGGTCCTTGTCTTTCAAGCGGGGCTGCGGGGTGATGCCGGTTCCGATCAGGTTGCTGACCCGGCGGTCGATCGCATTTGCTGCGTACGGATCATTGCGTACCGCTGCCCGCGACCGCGAGCGCAAGTTGCGCAGGGCCGGCATGATCAGGCTGTTGACCCCGGTATCGGGCGCATCCCAGCTCGACGATCGCCGTCCCTCGGCGGCGCCTTCATAGCTGGCCTTGATCCGTTCCGGCAGCAGGAACCCCGAGCGCGTCAGCGTCGGATAGCGAGTACTCACAGGCCCTTCCCTCCGTGACTCAGTCGAACGACACGCGAGCGAGGCCCGGTGGCATTTGAAAGGCTGGTGCGGATTACGTCACGGGCCTGGAGCAGCTCATCAACGGAACGGTACTCCACGGTGCGATCGGCATAGCGCACGGTTTTCTCGCCGCGTGCGATCGCCGCCTCAACAGCGTCGAGGTGCTTCTGGGTATAGGCCATATCAGCGTCTCTTCAGGTAGCCGCTGGTGGAAGCGCGGCGTTGCATGGATTGCGGGGCGGGGCGCGGTGTTGGGCTCGGCGCCACGGCGACTGGCTGCGGTCGCGGTACCGGTTGTGGAGCATCAGGTTCTGCCTGCACATCTCGTTCAGCAGCTGCGGGTGCCTGGGCGGAATCGTCGAACAGATTGGCTTGGGCCAGGGCTTGGCGCATCCGGGCCCAGTCGTGCTCGCCGTAGCGGTGAAGGCCCAGGTAATGGGCCATCGCCAAGCTGTACACCATCAGGTCAAGTGCTTCGTTGCGATCCGCCTTGCCCTTGACCCACTCGATCCGCTTGTACCCCTTCACGTACCGCGCGACCTTGCGCTCAGCCACGCACTGATCAAAGAAGTCCGTAGGCAAGTCCTTGGCGAAGTGCAAGGCGCCTGGACCCGTCTCGACGGGGTAACGGTTGTAGATCCAGTCCTTGGCGGTGTCGGTACCGACGATCCACAGCTCAGCGCCGTTGCGTTCGGTTTGACCTTTCCAAGTCACGTCGACCAGGGACGGGCGCTGTGCAATCACCGGCTTGCCGGACTTGCTCGCCCCCTTCACCGCAAAGACATTGCGCCAGCGCCGGATACGGCAGAACTGGTACACCTCATGGGTATGGTGACCGCCAGAGTCGATCGCGGTGGCGAGGATCGCCAAGCTGACGCCACAGGGATGCCGATAGCGTTCCTTGAGTTTCTCGTCGAGGGCGGCCCAGGTGCGGTCGTCCGAGGGGTCGCCCATGATCACCTGGTGATCGACCACCCAGCGCTCCATGCCGACCCCCCAGCCAATGGTGATCATCTCAAGCCGGTTGGCCTGAACGTCGACGGCAGCGGTCAGCGAAAGCACACCCACCGCCAGGGTGCCGAGCACGAAGTCTTCCTGCAGGGCGCGGGCTTGCAGCGCTTCGGCCTTGGTCTGCTCTTGCGCGCTGTCCCACACCTTGGCCAGACGGGTGTTGTAGAACACCTGCATGGGTTCCAGGTCGCCACGCTCCTGAGCTTTCTTGGCCTTTTCGTACTGCTTGGCCAGCGAGGCCCAGTCCTGCCAGCCCAGCGGGGCATACAACGCATTGAGGTGGAAGCCCACCGTCTCGCCGTCACCGTCAGCGTGCGAGCGCCACTCACCTCGGGTGAGCATCTCGCCCTTGTGGTGCTCCTCAATCAGCACGTCGCAGGTCGGCCCAGCGCACTGGTAATGCACAGTGCTCAAGTCCTGCGAGTACAGCAGGCGCTCCCACTCAAGGGTCTGCATGTGTCCGCAGGTCGGGCACGGCACGTAGTAGTGACGCTGGTCACTGGTCTCGAACAGATCGGCAATGCGTGATGCACCCTTGATCGTCGGTGAGCTGGAGAAGTAGAACTTGGCATTGCGGCCGAAGGTACTGCCCCTGGTCTCGGCCAGCTCGATCGGGTCGCCCTCCTCGTCAACGTCCACGTCCCAGCGGTCAATCTCGTCGCCGTACACGAAGCGCGCTGACAGCTCGGCCAGGTTAGCCGCAGAGCCCGCAGTGGTTGCATACAGCGAGCCGCCCTCGAACTCCTTGGTGTCCATGGTGTTGCGTGAGTCCCGCGAACGTGGCGAGGCAACACGCTCGCACAACACCGGGGTGGCCTTGATGGTCTTGCCGAGCCGCGCCGACACACGCTTGGCCAGGCTCAAGCTTGGCAGCAGGGTCAGGATGTTGGACGGCGACATGTGGATCAGCGCGCCGATCCAGTTCAAGGCGATCTGAGTTTTCATCAGCTGCGAGGCCACCATGGTGACCACCCGTTTACAGGGATGGCTCGGTGACAGGCAGCGCATGGGTTCACGTGCGTACGGTGTGCGCTCCGTGCGGTATTTGCCGGGCTCGGCGGCGCCGGTATCACGCGGGATCCGCATGTACTCGTCCGCCCATTCATCCACCCACAACTCGGGGTCGGGCTTCAGCCCACGGCAATACGCTTCGCGGTACACCTCGGCACCGTTTGCGTATCCGGTGGGCATAGGCTCAGCTCTGGGTTATGGCTTGTTCAAGGTCCGACGTGCTCATTCGCGCCGCGTCTTCGAAGACACGACGGAAGGCGCCCGTCAGGTGCTTTTCGATTTGCCAGGGGTCGGTCATTGCAACCAACTCTGGCGCCAGTTGTGGCGGCAACCCGAAGACCAGGTCCCGCACCATGCGCCCGGCGCCGTAGGCCGCATCGGCCACCGCCTTGCGCTCGACCAGGTTGCCCTGGACCTTGTGGAATTCGGCCTCGGCCAATTGGGCCAGGTAGTACTCGCGGTGTGCGCGGGCCTTCTGAAAATCCGGACCTTTGCCTGGGGCCTGCACCGCAGGTGCTTCGGCAGCCGGTACCAGCTGGCTGCGAACGTCGCGGTCAATCCGCGCCTCTTCGTGCCGAGCTGTGACGGCCGCTTTGCTGGGGTCTGCCGAGTCGGCCAGCAGGGCTTCGGTTGCTTCCAGGTCGACCTTACCATCCTCGGTCAGCACCAGCCGGTCCTGTTTGGCCAGCTTGGAAACATACGACTTTGCCCAGCCGCGCCGTGTTGCGAACTCCGACTTGCTGATTATCGTCATGTCGAAACGTCCAGTTCACCCAATGAATACGGGGTGTTCACCAGTTCACCGCAGTTCACTAAGCTGGTGAACCTGCCACTAACAAAGTCCCGCGGGTTTCCTGCCCCGTACTGAGCAAAAACCGCCAGGGTCCCCGCCGGTCCTGGGCTGCAGCCAGATTCACTGCCCGGCATTGCCGCTCGAGGGCGGGATGTCGCAGACGCCCAGCCGCTTGGCAACCCAGCGTTCGTACAACCCGATGGCAACATCAGCGCCGGCCATCGCGGTCAAACATCCGAAGGCGCCGGCCGCCCAGATGGAAGTCCCCGCCGAGTACAACAGCATCATGGTCGACAAGCCGCAGACGATGCAGGCGCCCGACCTCAATGCAATGCGCCGCACCAGCCCCCAGCCCCGAACACCGGCCTTGTCTGCTCGCCACATCTCCCCTGACACACCACCGACCAGGGACAGCACGATCACCATCCAGATCGGCATATCAATCAACGTTTGCTGCTCGCTCGTCATCACTTCCCCCAAAATGCAAAAACCCGGCGCGATGGCCGGGTTTGGTGTGGTGTGCGAGACGCTTACTACGCCCGCACCTATCGAAGATGGGTACTTTTTACAGGTCGATTCCGGTGGCAGCAATACCACTTTACTGCCACCCGGCGAATGTCTGCGCTTGATCTGGCGAATGTCGGTGAATATCCCTCACCCGGCTTAAGCTCTTCTGCGCTGTCCTACCTGTCTCGCCTTTCTTGAGTCAGGCAGGACAACTATAGGCCCTTAGAATCGGGGGCTGTCCTGCTGTCCTACCTTCTTTAGTTCCTTCTCGCATAAAGAGAGAAAACCTGAAGGCACGCCTGCGCGCCCCTGCGCGCATGTACTCACGCTACGCTCACATGCACGCACGGGGTGGCGCGAGGCTGGACAGTCGGACAGCCCAGCAACTGCGGGGTATTCGCCCGTCCGACTGCGACGATTGATAGTCGGACAAGGCCGGACGGTGGGACTAGGGCGGGTACAGCCACGGCATGCTTCACGCCGCGACCCCAGCCAATGCACAGAAGATGACTAGGTGCGCTTCATGCAGACGCTGATAATACGTGTCTCGCCCGCAACCGCAATGGGCGTACCGCAGCATCATATTGGAATCGAAGCTGCAGTAGTGCTCACGCACGACCGTTGCCAGGTGCGAATCAAGATGCTTGGTGACTATCAACTCGATGTCGAGGGAGCTTTCCAAGGGAGCTTTGCTTGCGCGCCTGCCACGAATCAATTGGCCGTTGCTCTCCATCATCATGGCAACCATGTTGCCCCCAGCCATGCCACCGCTAGAAAGATCGCTATGCAGCTCCTGGGCCCAAACTTGTAGTAGGGAATCGATAGCTTTAATCAAAGCAAGGCTCCTCGACTGGTGCCACAAGTAAGGCCGAAGATCTGCCCCAGTCAGCTGGCTTTTTGTATGCCCAAGGTCGAACGCCGCTTTTGGCCAGTGCTGGTTGCCGCACCTTACGCCATCCAAGTCGATGCATGATGGCGCCGACGCGCATCTGCTCAGGCTTACCCCAATGCCCAAAGTCCAACTTCAACGCGCCGGACAGAATCTCGCTACCGGTGGCCGTTTCGCCGATCTGAGACTCTTCCAACCACGTCAAGATTGGGCCTTCCCATTCATCGACCACAAACCGCTCCTCCTGCGCCTCAGCGAACAGCGGCGCCTCATCACGGTTGACCCACCAGATATCCCCCGACTGGTAGCAGAACATCGCCTCAGCCCATAGCTGGTCGCGAATCTCCCGCAATTGCTCCAGGTCGACCTTGGTACAAGCAACCGGCCAGTAACGTCTGTTGCCCGTGGCGTCCTTGAGATACTCATCCTGGTTGGTCGTACCCACGAAAACACACTGGCGTGGCACGTCCATTGTTCTGCGGCCGTAGCTCTCACGGTAGGTGTCAGTAGATGCGGAGAAGAACTGTTTGGCCTTCGTCGATTCAGCCTTGTTGAAGCTGTCCAGCTCACCCAGTTCGACGATCCACTTGCCCCGGATAGCCTGGAAGCCATCCTTATCACCCAGTGCAAAGGGTGTATCCATGAACCAGTCACCGCCGAGCACGCTCATGGCCGTCGACTTACCGGCGCCCTGGGCGCCCTCAAGGATCATCACCGAGTCAGCCTTGCACCCTGGCTGCATGACACGCCCCACTGCCGATACCATCCAACGCTTGCCGACCTTTGAACTGTATTCAGTCGGCTCGACACCCATGATCTCGGTGAGCCAGCTATCAAGGCGCAGAACGCGATCCCATTCAAGGCTGTTCAGGTAGTCACGTACAGGGTGAAAGGCGTGATCGTGGGCCACAACGCTGACCGCCTCGATCACATGGCTTGCCTTGACCCTCAGGTTGTACTGCTGAGCCAGCCACTTCATCACTAGCATGTCGTCAATGTCTGCCCAGTCACCGACGCCACCACCATACGGTGGCACCCTCAGCTTGATGATCTTCGAGCTGAACGAACTGAAGCCGATCACCCCGACCCAGCGCTCATCGTTGGCCAGTATCAACTCAACATTCTGCATGTGCGCGATCAGCATGCCGCTTTCAGTTCGCGCAAGCTGATCCCGCCACCCGCCTGCTGCTGGAGGCTTTACCACCGCCAGCACCTGGCGGCGCACAGCATCCAAACCCTCGGCGCAATGCAGATCATTGAAGTCGGTCCACTTGACCTCACGCTCACCCGAAAAAATCGGCCAGACAACCTGGCCGCCAACTACGGTAGCCGCATTATCGGCTCGCTCCCTTCCGGGGTTCCAAGGCTCACCACCTGGCCGAGTGGTTTTCCAGTCATCATCCCTGCAGAGAATCACAGGGCGACCAGGGAAACGCTCACGCATCGCTTTGGCGACCGCCATGAGATTACCGGCATCAAAAGCAATAGCGACTGTCAACGAAGTCGCCATGTGAAGGCTCGCTCCAGTCGCATATCCCTCACAGATCAGTACAGGTTCCCCTGGTTCAGGGTGAGGGCCGATCAAGTGAAAGGCACCCTCTTTCGACATACCATAGGGCCAGTACGTCTTGTCCCGGCCCGTGTCGGTCTGCTTATCGGGATAGATCACCTGCAGGCCGACGATCTGATCGCGGACATTGTGCATAGGGACCAACACTGCCCCCGAGCGGGGAGCGTATCGCAAGCCAAAACCCACGATCTGCTTTCGGTCAAGATAGGCACTGCGCCCCCTCGTCGGCATGCGCTCAAACATACCTGACGCACGACTAGCCGCTCGGCGGGCCGCGTTGGCGGCAATCTCTGCCGCTCTGCGCTTAGCATCCTCTTGCCTCGCACGCATGACGTCGCGTTCTTCTTGAGTCATCCGCCCGGGCTTGACCTTGATCTTCAGCGACTCGCCTGAACGCCAGTCCCCGAAACTACCAAATATCAGCGTTTCACCTTTCTCGGTGTGGTGCTCATGCACCACATACCAACCGTTCTTTTCCTTGCCCTTGTCCTGAGAAGTCTTGCAACGCGTCAGCTTTCCATAGGTCAGCGGTTGCAAGGGTTCCAGTCCATAATCGGCAAACTGATTCAGTACTTCATCGAGCATGGCGCGCCTCCAGCTGCTCCGCTAATGTTTGGCATCCTGTGCACTGCGTGCAGCCTGGGCTGGCCAAGCGGCGGGCCTCTGGGATGGGCTCTTCGCAGGCGTCGCAGAACATAAAGGAACGCGCCATTACGACGGGCTTGAGAGCGTTACGAGCTGCGAGCGCGTGGTCGATACCCTCCTGAACCAGATCATTGGCAAAATCAGCAATGTCAGCCACGGCCAGCTCCCCGAGTCGTCTGATTCACGTACCGAGCGCGGTTGTACATCCCCAGCAACCCCTGAATCCCTCGAAACACCAACTGCTGCATTTCGGCCAACTCCCGATCGTCGACCATGCCGTCGCCGATGTTGCGTGCCCAGCTCTCTGACAGATCGGCCACTTGACGGAAGAACTTCGCGATACCCATGGTCAAGGTCTCTGGCATGTCTTCGGTGTAAGCGTCAGAAAGCTCTTGCCAGATGGTGTCGCCAACCATCGCATGCACGGCATCAAGAATACGGCGGTCCTTGGTCATCTCCAGGATCTCGCAGAACTCCTGAATGTTGACCACATGGGTAGGATGGGTCGGCGAAAGCTTGTGCTGCATCGTGGTGGCATTACGGCCGGTGGCACCGGCTATTGCAGCAGCTCCACCTGGGTAATCACGTACGGCGTGGTACAGCGCCAGATCCAGCGGCAAGACTTCCCGCTTGGCGCGCTCGACACAACTCAGAGCAGTTCGGCTCATGGCATTAATCCTTATAGGTTGCCAGTGCCAGCGACATGTAGTGGTGATACATTTGCCGCGTGGCTTGAAAGGGCCCAAACGCCGGAACGGTCCTACAGACCAAACCGGCACCGTGCCGAGGCGTCGATCCGTCGACAGCCTCTGGCGCAACAGCCGCCCTATCTGTGGTGGAGAAAGGCGGCAACACCCAGGCATCCGTGCCTGGGTAACGCGATCGGGGTGAGCGGCTGCATGTGGTGTGCCCGCTTACCTTTCACGCGGCCCGGTAGCACTGTGGTGGTATTACCGGGGGAAACTGGGCGACCTTAGGGTCGCCTTTTTTTCTAAGCTGCCCGGTGAACGCTCGTCTCAGGCGGAAACACGTCATCAAGCGAGCAAGGCGCTCCAAGCTTGTTAAGAGCAGCAATGATCGCCCGGCACTCAGCAAGGCCCGGTACTCGACGCCCTGCCTCATAGTTGCTGAGACGCGTCTGGGTCCAGCCAAGTGCAGCGACCAGGTCGCGCTGCCTGATACCGGCCTTATCTCGATTCGCAGCAATACGGTTCATTTTCAAGATCCTCCGTTGAGTCGCGGCCATACTAAGCACGTATCGTGAACTTTTCAACACGTAAAGTGCGATAAATGGCCGCCAATGCGTGGTAAAAAAATCACATGAACACACTAGGCAATCGCATCAAGCAGTTACGTAAAGCCAAAGGCATGAGCCAGCAGGCTTTGGCCTTGGCGTGCGGGTGGGAATCCCAGTCACGTATTGGCAATTACGAAAAAGGCACCCGCCAACCGAACCTCCAGGACCTGGAGAAGCTTGCTGGCGCACTGGGCATTTCGCTGCCAGACCTTGTAGCGGGAAAAGATCGTTCGGAGATCAGTTCTCTACCTGACGCAATCCAAGGGCGAGTAAGGTCAGAAGATCACCTTGCCCGCGAGTACGGGCGATCGAAAGACAAAGGCCAGCCCGTCAGTAGCAATGTAGGGTGGGCCAAGGATGGTAGCGTGCGTGTCGTCGGCAATGCCCAGTTGGCCGATGAAGGCTACTTTGAAGCCTTGCACCTGCCCTCGAACCAAAGCAGCGGATACCTCAACATCCACAGCGATGATCCAGACGCTTACGGGCTTCGAGTGACAGGTGATAGCCTGCTTCCCCGGATTAAAAATGGGGAGTTCGTGCTGATCGAACCGAACAAGGACTTCTACAGCGGCGATGAGGTGGTGGTCCGCACCTCAGCCGGCAAAACGATGATCAGAGAGTTCATCTATCTTCGCGACGGCATGTATCGACTCGACAGTGTGAATGCGGGACACCCACCGATTCATATTGCCGAAACCGACGTTACAGAGATCCACCTTGTGGGCGGCATCCTAAAGTCATCACGGTTTTTACACAGCGCGCCCGAAAAATAATCACGATTCGTATTGACACAAAAAGCACGCTGCGTGATATTTACCTCACTCTTCCACCACAGAGTGAGGCATCACCATGCACACCACAGCAACCTTGCACGTCCACCCGGCCGCTGCTACCACTGTTCTGATCTTTGAAGTTCGCCGTCTTGCCCTGCAAAGCGGCTGCGCGTTTGTCACCACCAAGCGCCGCCCAATGCTCTCCACCGCCCGCCCTTTCGATCCGAACGACGGAGGCCGTGCAGCATGAGCGCTTTCAAGGTCGACTATCGCACCCTGCAGTTGTTCGCCGCCCAGGCCAACCTGAACGGCGCCTTCAATCACACGCTCAGCTCGCTGCTGCACCGGCAGCGCCTCAGCTTTCGCTTGCATGTTGAACGCTGGACGAGCAGCACGACGTTCACCGTTGACATGCTCGAGGCACGTCACTCCCTGACCCTTTCGCAAAACGACCCGAAAATTCACCACCGCATTGCCGAGTTCGTCGAAGGCATCGCCAACGGCAACATCGATACCGCCGAGGGCCTGCTGCCATGCATCACGCCGCCCCACCTCCCGATTGAACAGCACCTGGGGGCCGAGCGCTTTGAGCAACTGCGCGAGCTGGTACGCAAAGGGGGCGTGCTGAGCCTCGACGTCGGGCTACAGGCTCCCGTACAGCTCGCAGTACACCGCAGTCGAACCCCTGACCACCTGCTGACATCAATCCTGTCGATCGGCACCCGCCGACCTCATACAAGCACCTTCACGGCACGGGGCAGCGAGGCCCAAGCCATGGAAGTGATGGGCAAGAAACTTGATGCATTCATTCGTTCTGCCACCCCAGCCGAGCAGGCAGCCTAGGAGGCCATCATGGATCGCACCCTTGCCCAAGCGGCCAAAGAACTCGGCATCACCCGCCCCAAGCTCATCGAGCTGATGTTCGAAAAGCAGTTGCTCGACGAGCACAACCTGCCTCGCTTCCCCAACAGAGATCGCCTCTATCTGCGCGAGAAAGAAGGGAGCTGGTACCACCCGACAGTGGGCATGCAGTACAGCAAGTCCACACGCGTGAGGCCGGACGGCATTCAGTGGCTGGCTGATCAGTTGGACCTTCAACACCCACCTGCAGCGAAGGGCTCCCGAGATGATGCGGCCTAGACAATACGCCCGTCAGATCCTCGAATTGCGGACCCGAGAGGAGCGCAACGCTGCGCTCCTTGAAGTGCCCGCACACCTGCAGGACCTGGTGCGTAAACACTGCGAGATCACCTGGAACCACCCGTCACGCCACAAGTTCAAGAAGAGCACTAAGCCTGATGAGCAATAGCATTCAAGCCAACCTGCATTTGCTGCCCGCACCGGAGCCCATAACGGTGGAACTGCTCTACCGCACCTTCGGCGACGTACTGATCCCACTGGACAAGGTGCGCGTGCAGTACTTCCGCAACCTCAATGAGCAGTCCTTCACGGAGCAGTTGAACAGCGGGCGCATTCAGTTACCCGTCACCACGCTGGACACCAGCCGTAAAGCGCAAAAGTTCGCCCACATTCGCCACGTGGCCGCCCTGATCGACATTCGAGCCCACAAGGCCGACGAAGAACAGGCACGCCAGCTAGCAGAGCAAGAGCAACAGCAGTAACCCAAGCAAGGGCCGCCACCACCGGCCCGCACACCACTAGGAGCAATACCCATGACTCACGAACAGATCATTGCCCTGATCATCATCTGTGTGTCCGTCGCAGGACTGTTTGCCTATGCCTACAAGATCGGCTTACGACAGGGGACCCTTTACGGCAAAGCACAAACCTACGCCGGCCAGCAGACAACGATTCAGGACCTCGAGGCGTCCCTGTGCTCGCTTCGTGCCGAGAAGCAACTTCTGGACCTGCATTGCAAAAAGCTGAAGCTGAGCAACGCACTGAAAAGCGAGCACCACCAGGTACTGCTGCAGATCGCGGAGAACCTGCGCATTGCTGCCGAAACGTTCAGTGCATTCAAGACCGGCAAAAAGCTCGAGCGGGATGCCCGCACACTTCGCGAGCAGGCTCTGTCCATGGCCGCGCTGATTCAGCCTCTGGACCAGGAGCAAGCCGCATGATCCGAGCCCACCACTACACCGGCCTGCTTTTCGTAGGTGCGCCCTGCGCAGGACACCCTCACACCGCCGACCAGGGACCGACGCAGATCGTGACACCGGTGGAAAGCGGCACCTCGATAGTCCTGACTGCGCACGGCGCTGAACCCGCTTTGCTCCGTGATCAAGCCAGCGTCACCGCACACGAAACAAAGAGCCTCTGCTGCGCAGCAGCAGGCATTATTGACCCTTTCAGCCGCCCCGAAACATCGCATCTACCCCACGAAAGGCTGCGCTGGGCAGCGCCTGCTGACACAACGCTGATCGCTTCAGGTCGCCCGCACGCGCAGCCTGCCAAGGGGTATAAGCAGCCTGGAGGTGCCCATGCGTAAGCACGTACTGAAGCATTTCCATCTGTGCTGTGGCCTGGGCGGCGGCGCCAAGGGCTTCAACAAGTCAAAGCCAATCGTGGGCAATCTGCAGGCAGAGTGGCAGTGCATTGGCGGCGTCGACGTTGACCCGGCCGGGCTGGCGGACTTCGAACGACTGAGCGGTGTGAAGGGCACCCTGCTGGACCTCTTCACCCGCGACCAATACACCCGCTTTCATGGGGAAGAGCCGCCACTTAGCTGGCGAGAGGCCACGCCCGAGGACATCCGCCGCGCTGCAGGTGGCCAGCGACCAGACGCGGTGTTCATAAGTTCGCCGTGCAAGGGGGCCAGTGGCCTGCTGTCGGAGAGAATGAGCCTGACGCCCAAGTACCAGGCACTGAACGAGCTGACGCTGCGCTGCATCTGGCTCTTCGGCGAGGCATGGGCCGACGACCCGGTGCCGCTGCTGGTGTTCGAGAACGTGCCCCGCCTGGCATCACGCGGCCGGCACCTGCTCGACCAGATCAACAGCCTGCTCTCCAGCTTTGGCTATGCCGTGGCCGAGACCACCCACGATTGCGGCGTGATCGGCGGGCTGGCACAGAGCCGCAAGCGCTTCCTGCTGGTCGCCCGCCACATCGAGAAGGTGCCGCCCTTCCTGTATGAGCCTGAGCACAAGAGCCTGCGCGCCGTGGGCGACATCCTCGGCCGCATGCCGCTGGCCGGCGATGTCGAAGCCGCTGGGCCGATGCATCGAGTCCCGGCGCTGCAGTGGAAGACCTGGGTACGCCTTGCCTTGGTCGAAGCGGGCAAGGACTGGCGCAGCCTCAATGACCTGGAGATCGAGGACGGCTACCTGCGCGACCTCATCATCGTGCCGCAAGCCTACTCAGGCTACCTGGGCGTGAACCAGTGGGATCGATCGATCGGCACAGTCGCCGGCCGGTCCAGCCCCACCAACGGCGCGTTCTCGATCGCAGACCCGCGCTCGAAGGCTGGCGCCCTGCAGTACCAGCAATACGGCGTGCGCCGCTGGGGCGATACAAGCGGAGCGGTGATCGGTGTGAAGTCGCCCGGGCAAGGCACGTTCAGCGTGGCGGACCCTAGGCGCGCAGGCAGTGGATTCGGCAAGTACCTGGTGACGCCCTATGACAACGCCGCAGGCACAGTGATTGCCGGTAGCACCACGGGGCAAGGCGCATTTGCAGTGCAGGACCCGCGACCAGGAATGCGCCGGGTCAAAGGTGACGCCTACCTGCATGGCGGGCATTACGGGGTAGTCGACTGGAACGGCCAGGCCGGTGCTGTGTCGGCGAGTGCACGGCAAGACAACGGCCGCTGGAGCGTCGCTGACCCACGGGTGCCGGCCGCCAATGATCGTCTGACCTGCATCATCACCAGCCTAGATGGCACCTGGCACCGACCGTTCACCACGCTTGAGCTGGCAGCGATTCAAAGCCTGGTTGAGCCAGAGGAGCAGTTCGAGCTGGACGGCCTCAGTGACCAGGCATGGCGAGAGCGGATCGGTAACGCGGTACCACCAGACGCGGCCGAGGCGATAGCACACGTGATGGGCACCACCCTGCTCCTCGCCGCCCAAGGCGAAACCTTCATGCTCAGCAGTATGCCGATCTGGGTGCGGCCGGTTGCAGTGGGGCTCAGCGTCTCTCAATTGGAGTCGACAGTATGAACACTCACCAGAGAACGAAAATGCTGGAGCTGGATCTTGCCGCAAAGCTGGCAACAGACGCCCAGCTCAAGTTCACCCAGGAAGTCTATCCCAAAGGTTGCCTGGTAAAGATCCATCACTCCCGTGGAGCGTTCAACGCACGCGTACTCAGTTACAGCCGCGATGGCCACCAACTGCGCGTCAAAAACTGCATGACGGGCAAACAAACATATGCCTATCCGAGCTCACCCCGAACCAACACATGGCAGGGCGAGCCATGGGAGTCATCCGTGAAGTTTCTCGGACAGCCCGATCTATGCAGCGTCTGCGATGGCACTGGCCTAGAGAGCACTGACCTGCCCGACTCACCGACTGTCGCGTGCCACCTTTGCGAGGGCTTGAATGTGTCAGAGCAGGTGACCGAATGATCCGCTCATCCCGCATTCACTGCCAGAAGCCCAAACGTCGAATGCGCAAGCTCGACCTCAACATTATCTGCGACGTATGCGGCATGTCGCGAGCCCATGGTAATCATCGAAAGTGCAGCAAACAGCGCCAAGCAATCAATGCCGAGCTGCACCTGCAGGAGACTCAAGAATGACCAATACCATCGAATTCATCCGCCTGCCTGAAGTACGCCAGATCACCGGCATGGGCACCACGACCATTTACAAGATGGTGAATGAAGGCGCGTTCCCGAGACAGGTTGCGCTGGGCGGCAGGAGCGTCGCCTGGGTACGCTCCGAGGTGCAAGAATGGGCCCTGAATAGAATTCAGCACTCCCGACTTCATGCCTCTGCCTGCACTGGCTCCAGCGTATCGATGTAGTCAGCCCAATCCTGCATCATCTCGCGGCGCTGCTCGACATACTCCGCATGGTTGTACGACCCCCTCACCTTGTTGGGGTCGGCATGTGAGAGCTGCGCCTCGATCCACTCCCCCTTGTAACCCATCTCATTGAGCGCCGTCGAAATCGTGCCGCGAATCCCGTGACCGGTCAGCTTGCCCTGATAACCCAGCCGCTTGATGGCCACGTTGATGGTGTTTTCGCTCATCACCTGGCCTGGATTGTTTCGACCAGTGAACAGCAGCTTGCAACGGCCGGTGATCTGTAGCACCTGGCGCACCAGGTCGACGGCCTGACGGGAAAGCGGGACCAGATAATGAGGAATCTCCCCACTCTCCGTACGCACACGGCTTCGCAGTTGCTTGACCCCTTCCGGCGGTATGCGCCAAATGGCCTCATCCATATCGAACTGACCAGGTGAAGCGTTCCGGATCTCGATCGTACGCACCCCTGTCAGCACCATCAGCCTTATCGCGCTGCTCGTCAGGACAGACATCTTCGAGGCATGCACCTTCTGGAGGAACTCACCTACTTCCTCACGTTTCAGGTAAGGGTTGTGCTGAACAGGCGGCTGCACTGCAGCGACGATGTCGATGTCAGCAGCGGGGTTGATCTCGTTAACACCCTCCGCAATGGCGTAGCG
Source organism: Pseudomonas aegrilactucae (assembly GCF_019168305.1). Taxonomy (GTDB): domain Bacteria; phylum Pseudomonadota; class Gammaproteobacteria; order Pseudomonadales; family Pseudomonadaceae; genus Aquipseudomonas; species Aquipseudomonas aegrilactucae. The sequence goes on along the minus strand of NZ_JAHTBI010000036.1, from coordinate 92,662 downwards.
AAAAATCTCGTTCAACCAGCCCCTGCATTTCTCGGCCACGTGCAGCGCGCCACGCCCTTCAATCGATCGCACCGTTTTCAGTACATCGGCACGCTTGATGTCAGCAATCGGGTACTTGCCCAAAGCCGGGATGAGGTCTTTGTCCAGATAACGGCGGGACTGGGCCGCACTTCCCTTCTTCGCGTCCGTCAGGCGCTGCGCCTTGAAGCTGTGCCAACGGTTGGCCACAGCCTCGAAGGTGTTCTCTACCCGGGCGCCCGCTTCGTACTGCGACTGCCGGCGATCAGCACGCGGGTCGATACCCTTGGCGACAAGTGAGCGAGCCTTGTCGCGCAGCTCACGCGCCTCACGCAATGTCAGCTCGGGATAGGTGCCCAGTGAAATGCGGGGCTGCTTGCCGTGCCAGGAGAAACGGAAGTGCCAGGCCTTGGTGCCATTGGGGGAAACGTAGAGCGCCAGGCCATCGCTGTCGTTGAGCGTAAAGGGCTTGTCCTTGGGCTTGGACTGCCTGACGGCCGTGTCAGATAGAGGCATTTAGTACATCCCGGATAGGTCGAACTCGATGTGTACTGAGGAATGTACTAGAAAATTCAGGAAGGGGGCGAATCGAGGTGAAAGCCCAGAAACGAAAAAAGCCGCTCAAGGCGGCTTATTCCGGGCTTTAACGCACTTCAACGAAGGGCGGTGAAAGCATCTATGGTGCGGACGAAGAGACTCGAACTCTTACAGCTTGCGCCGCTGGAACCTAAATCCAGTGTGTCTACCAATTTCACCACGTCCGCTTGAAGCTTTTAAAGCAAAGGCGCCGGATTTTCATCGGGCGCCTTTTAGAATATGGGGTGGACGATGGGGATCGAACCCACGACAACAGGAGTCACAATCCTGTGCTCTACCAACTGAGCTACGCCCACCATATTGCTTTACTGCTTTTACTTGTGCCAGCTGCCTGTAATGGCGCACCCGGCAGGACTCGAACCTGCGACCATCCGCTTAGAAGGCGGATGCTCTATCCAGCTGAGCTACGGGCGCATATTTAATCTGCTTTCCGTGAAGATTACAAATTAACTTTCAGTCCAACCGAACAAGCTATCAAAACCACTCATTCTGCCTGACCTTGCTAACCAGTGCTAGGCTCTGCCCGACAAGTGCGATGAATGTTATAGACGAGCGGCAAAGTCGTCAACACCTTTTTGAAAAAAATTCATTTTATTTAAGGGGTTAGGGGAATTGCCAGACCAAGCGCCTTTGCCCTGGCCCCCGGTCATGCGAGAATGCGCGCTCTTTTTATTCCCTCTCGATGGTTAATCACGCGTCATGACTGCACAACTTATCGACGGCAAGGCGATCGCCGCCAGCCTGCGCCAGCAGATCGCCCAACGTGTCGCGCAGCGTCGCGAGCAAGGCCTGCGCACCCCCGGCCTGGCAGTGATCCTGGTGGGCAGCGACCCTGCCTCTCAAGTCTATGTTTCGCACAAACGTAAAGACTGTGAAGAGGTCGGCTTCATCTCCCAGGCCTACGACCTGCCCAGCGACACCACCCAGCAGGCCCTGACCGAGCTGATCGATCGCCTCAATGATGACGCGAACATCGACGGCATCCTGCTGCAACTGCCACTGCCGGCACACCTGGATGCCTCGCTGCTGCTGGAGCGCATTCGCCCGGACAAGGATGTGGACGGTTTCCACCCTTATAATGTCGGTCGCCTGGCGCAACGTATCCCGCTGCTGCGCCCGTGCACCCCTAAAGGCATCATGACCTTGCTGCAAAGCACCGGTCAGGACCTGTACGGCATGAACGCGGTCGTGGTCGGCGCCTCCAACATCGTGGGCCGCCCGATGGCGATGGAACTGCTGCTGGCCGGCTGCACCGTGACCGTCACCCACCGCTTCACCAAGGACCTGGCCGGCCACGTCGGCCGTGCCGACCTGGTGGTGGTTGCTGCCGGCAAGCCGGGGCTGGTCAAGGGCGAGTGGATCAAGGAAGGCGCGATCGTGATCGACGTCGGCATCAACCGCCAGGACGACGGCAAGCTGGTGGGCGACGTGGTCTACGAGACCGCCCTGCCCCGCGCCGGCTGGATTACTCCAGTGCCAGGTGGTGTCGGGCCGATGACCCGCGCATGCCTGCTGGAGAACACCTTGTATGCGGCTGAAGAGCTGCACAAGTAAGGTTCTGGTAGCGGCATGAGAAACGGCACCTTGGGGTGCCGTTTTTTTTGACTCGAACTTGATGGCCCCATCGCGGGGCAAGCCCGCGATGGGCTCGTCCCTTACTTGCGCGCAGCCTCCCAGGATTTGAGCAGCTCGCTGTAGCTCACCGTCTCACCCTGCGGCTTCTCGTTGGCCAGCTTGGGCTTGGGCGCCCCCGGCTGGTCGAACCAGTACTGCGCATCACGCTCGGCATTGAGCTTCGGCCCGCAATTGGGCTGCGCCTTGGAACGCTCCAGGCGCGCCAGGATCGCATCCTGGTCCTTGGCCAACCCGTCCAGCGCCTGTTGCGGGGTCTTCTCGCCACTGGCCGCCTCGGCAATATGGCTCCACCACAACTGCGCCAACCGCGGATAGTCCGGCACGTTGGTACCGGTCGGTGTCCACTGCACCCGCGCCGGGCTGCGGTAGAACTCCACCAGCCCACCCAGCTTGGGCGCCAGGTCGGTCATGGCCTGCGAATTGATGTCCGACTCGCGAATCGGCGTCAGGCCCACGATGGTCTTCTTCAACGATACCGTCTTGGACGTGACGAACTGCGCGTACAACCACGCCGCCAACCGCTGTTTCTCGGGCGTCGACTTGAGGAAGGTCCAGGAGCCGGTGTCCTGATACCCAAGCTTCATACCCTCCTCCCAGTACGGCCCCTTGGGCGACGGCGCCATGCGCCATTTCGGCGTGCCATCGGCGTTCATCACCGGCAGGCCCGGCTTGGTCATGTCGGCGGTGAATGCGGTGTACCAGAAGATCTGCTGGGCGATGTTGCCCTGCGCCGGCACCGGGCCCGACTCGGAGAAGGTCATGCCCTGCGCCTCGGGCGGCGCGTAGGCGCGCATCCAGTCCACATACTTCTGCGTCGCATACACGGCCGCCGGGCCATTGGTGTCACCGCCACGGGTCACGCTCGACCCCACCGGGTGGCAGTCCTCCACGCGTATGCCCCACTCGTCCACCGGCAAGCCGTTGGGCAGGCCCTTGTCGCCGCCGCCCGCCATGGAGAACCACGCATCGGTGAAGCGCCAGCCCAGCGACGGGTCTTTCTTGCCATAGTCCATGTGCCCGTAGATGCGCTTGCCGTCGATCTCCTTGACGTCCTCACTGAAGAACCTGGCGATGTCTTCGTAGGCCGACCAGTTCACCGGCACGCCCAGCTCATAGCCGTACTTCTCCTTGAATCTGGCCTTCAGCTCCGGGCGTTCGAACCAGTCGGCGCGAAACCAGTAGAGGTTGGCGAACTGCTGGTCGGGCAGCTGGTAGATCTTGCCGTCAGGGGCAGTGGTGAAGGAGATACCGATGAAGTCCTTCAGATCCAGCGTAGGCGACGTGAAGTCCTTGCCTTCGTTGGCCATCAGGTCGGTGATCGACTCGGTCTTGCCATAGCGAAAGTGCGTGCCGATCAGGTCAGAGTCATTCACCCAGCCGTCATAGATGTTCTTGTCCGACTGCATCTGGGTCTGCAGCTTCTCCACCACATCGCCTTCCTGCAGCAGGTCGTGGGTCAGCTTGATACCGGTGATCTCACTGAAGGCCTTGGCCAGCACCTTGGACTCGTATTCGTGGGTAGCGATGGTTTCCGACACCACGTTGATCTTCATGCCGCGAAACGGCTCGGACGCCTTGATGAACCACTTGAGCTCCGCAAGCTGTTGCTCGGGCGTCAGGGTGGAGGGCTTGAACTCGCTGCCGATCCACTTCTTCGCCGCATCCTCGTACGCATCGGCCCAGGCGCTGGCAGTAAAACTGCCAAGCACCAGCAAGGCGGCCAGGGTCATGCCATGTCGCCGGTTCTTGTTGTTGTCGAACATAGTGATCTCCCGATTGAATTTCCCTGGAGCCGCGCCGAACCGCTCGGCTAACCCCAACGCATCACCACCAACAGCCAGGCCAGCGACAGCAGCGAGGCCACCCACAGGTTCCAGTCGGTCACGCCGATCACCAGCAGATGCAGGTAGGCGCTGACCAGCAGACCGATAAACAGGCGATCGCCCCGCGTGGTCGCGATCGGCAGAAAGCCGCGACGCTCCACGCAGGGCCGGCGCAACTCCAGCACGGTCATGCCCGCCAGCAACACGCCGATGGCCACGAAGAACAGCGCGGTGGGCAGGGTCCAAGCCATCCAGTCCATGGCGCTCTCCTCACACCCGGCCCAGGGCAAAGCCCTTGGCCACGTGGTTGCGAACAAACCAGATCACCAGCATGCCCGGCACGATGGTCAGCACCCCCGCCGCCGCCAGCACGCCCCAGTCGATACCGGAGGCCGACACGGTGCGGGTCATCACCGCGGCGATCGGCTTGGCGTTGACCGAGGTCAGGGTGCGCGCCAGCAGCAGCTCGACCCACGAGAACATGAAGCAGAAGAACGCCGTCACACCGATGCCCGAGCCGATCAGCGGGATGAAAATCCTGCCGAAGAAACGCGGGAAGCTGTAGCCGTCGATGTAGGCAGTCTCGTCGATTTCCTTGGGCACCCCGGACATGAAACCCTCCAGGATCCACACCGCCAGCGGCACGTTGAACAGGCAGTGGGCCAGGGCCACGGCAATGTGCGTGTCGAACAGCCCGATCGAGGAATACAGCTGGAAGAACGGCAGCAGGAACACCGCCGGCGGCGCCATGCGGTTGGTCAGCAGCCAGAAGAACAGGTGCTTGTCGCCCAGGAAGCGATAGCGCGAGAACGCATAGGCCGCCGGCAGCGCCACGCTCAGCGAGATCACCGTATTCAGGCATACGTAGTACAGCGAGTTGATGTAGCCGCTGTACCAGCTGGCGTCGGTGAAGATCACCCGGTAGTTGGCCAGGGTGAAGTCCTGCGGCCACAGCGTCAGCCCGCCAAGGATCTCGGTGTTGCTCTTGAACGACATGTTCAGCAGCCAGTAGATCGGCACCAGCAGGAACACGATGTACAGCAGCAGGGGCACGCTCTTGCGCAGACTCATCATGCCCTCCTAGTGCTTGTCGGCATGGGTCATGGCGGTATAGAACAGCCACGACACCAGCAGGATGATCAGGAAGTACACCAGCGAAAACGCTGCCGCCGGGCCCAGGTCGAACTGCCCCACGGCCATCTGCGTGAGGGTCTGGCTGAGGAAGGTGGTGGCGTTGCCCGGCCCGCCGCCGGTAAGCACGAACGGCTCGGTGTAGATCATGAAGCTGTCCATGAAGCGCAGCATCACCGCGATCAGCAGCACGTTCTTCAGCTTGGGCAACTGGATGTGCCGGAACACCGCCCAGGCCGAGGCACGGTCGATGCGCGCCGCCTGGTAGTACACGTCGGAGATCGCGCGCAGCCCCGAATAACACAGCAGCGCCACCAGCGAGGTCCAGTGCCACACGTCCATCACCAGCACCGTGACCCAGGCATCCATGGTGTTGGCCGCATAGTTGTAGTTGATGCCCAGCTGGTTCAACGTGGCACCGAGCAGGCCGATGTCGGCACGCCCGAAGATCTGCCAGATGGTGCCGACCACGTTCCATGGAATCAGCAGCGGGATGGCCATGACGATCAGGCACAACGACGACCAGCGCCCCTTGCTCGGCATGCTCAGGGCGATGCCGATGCCCAGCGGAATCTCGATCAGCAGCACGCACCCGGAGTACACGAACTGACGCAGCAGCGAGTCATGCAGGCGCGGGTCCTGCAACACCTGGCGGTACCAGTCGGCGCCGACGAAGTAGCGGCTGGACTGGTCGAAAATGTCCTGCACCGAGTAGTTGACCACCGTCATCATCGGCACCACGGCGCTGAACGCCACCAGCAGGAACACCGGCAGCACCAGCCACCAGGCCTTGTTGTTGTGCACCTTGTTCATGCCTGGGCCTCCAGCAGCACATCATCGACATACAGCATCAGCCACTGCGCCGGAAAACTGACCCAGGCCTGGCCCTCGGGCACCACGCGATCCTCGCCCAGGCGCACCTTGAGTGCCGCGCCGTCCAGGTCCAGGGTAAGAATCCTGTAGGTGCCGAGGTCTTCGACATCCACCACCCGCGCGCGGTAAGCCTGCTCGAACGGCGCATCCCACACCTGCACGAACTCGGGGCGGATACCCACCTGCACCCGGGCCGCCGACAGGTGCGCCAGTTGCGCCTGCAGCGTGGTCGACAGCGGCAGGTGGGTCGAGGCAAAGCCGACCCCGCCGGGCTGCGCCTGCACCGTGATCAGGTTCATGCCGGGGCTGCCGATGAAGTAGCCGACAAAGGTGTGGCGCGGGCGCTCGAACAGCTCGCGCGGGGTGCCGAACTGGACGATCTGCCCGCCGTACATCACCGCGATCTTCTCGGCGAAGGTCGAGGCCTCCAACTGATCGTGGGTCACGTAGATCATGGTGATGTTGAACTGCTCATGGATCTGCTTGAGCTTGCGCCGCAACTTCCACTTCAGGTGCGGGTCGATCACCGTCAGCGGCTCGTCGAACAGGATCGCCGACACGTCATCGCGCACCAGCCCGCGGCCCATGGACACCTTCTGCTTCTCGTCGGCACTGAGGTTGCGCGCCTTCTTGTGCAGCACGCTGCCCAACTCCAGCACCTCGGCGATTTCCGTCACCTTGGCGGTGACCCGTGCCTCGTCGTGACCCTGGTTGCGCAAGGGAAACGCCAGGTTGTCGTACACCGTCATGGTGTCGTACACCACCGGGAACTGGAACACCTGGGCGATATTGCGCGCCTGCGGCGACAGCGTGTTGACCACCTTGCCGTCGAACAGCACCTGGCCCTGGGACGGGGTGAGCAGCCCGGAGATGAGGTTGAGCAAGGTCGACTTGCCGCAGCCCGACGGCCCCAGCAGCGCGTAGGCGCCGCCCTGTGCCCACACATGGTCGAGTTCGCGCAGCGCATAGTCGTCGTTGCCAGGGTGCTTGCTGTAGCTGTGCGCCAGGTGCTGCAGGCGGATCTCGGCCATCAGGCAGCCCTCGTTTCACGCACGCCCGGGGCCTGGATCAACGCGCCGTCGGTGGCGAAGACAAACAGCTTGTGGGTCGGGATATAGATGCGAATGGGCGTATCCACGCCGTACTCGTGCACGCCCGGCAGGTGCAGGATCAGGCTGAACTGCTCGTTGCGCACATGCAGGAAGGTTTCCGAACCGCTGATCTCGGCCAGTTGCACCTGCACCGCCAGCTCAAGGTCATCGTCATTGGACGGCACCAGGCTGATATGGCTGGGGCGCACGCCGAAGCGATAGTTGCCATCGCCGATGCGCTTGAGGTCGGCATTCATCGCAAAGTGCACCACCCCGGCAAAACTGACTTCGTTGCCGGCGATACGCCCCGGCATCAGGTTGATCGGCGGCTCGGAAAACAGCTCGGCGGCCAGCACGCTGCAGGGCTGGTGGTACACGTACGGAGTCCGCCCGCTCTGCACGATGCGGCCCTCATGCAGGATCGTCGTGGTACCGCCCAGCGCCAGGGCCTCGTTCGGTTCGGTGGTGGCGTACACGGCAATGCAGTGGCGCATGGCGAATAGTTCGCGCATCTCCTGGCGCAGCTCTTCGCGCAGCTTGTAGTCCAGGTTCACCAGTGGCTCGTCGAACAGGATCAGTTCAGCGTCCTTGACCAGCGCCCGCGCCATGGCCGTGCGCTGCTGCTGGCCACCGGACAGCTCGAGCGGATAGCGTTCGAGGTACTTCTCGATGCGCAACATGGCAGCGGTGCGCTGCACCCGTTGGTGGATTTCGTCTTCGCTGACACGGCCCTGGCGCAACGGCGAGGCGATGTTCTCGAACACATTCAGCGTCGGGTAGTTGATGAACTGCTGATACACCATCGACACATTGCGCTGGCGCACCGGCCGCCCGGTGACATCCACAGCGTTCATCAGCACCCGTCCGTGGTCGGGCCGATCCAGCCCGGCCATCAGGCGCATCAGGCTGGTCTTGCCGGCCAGGGTGCGGCCGAGCAGGACGTTGAACGAGCCGGGCTCGAAGCTCAGGCAGGCATCGGCGATACAGACCTGGCCGTCGACGGTACGGCTGACGTGCTCCAGCGTGAGCGACATGGGCGACCCTTTTCTTGTTGTTGGGCGGGCGCTGCAGTACAGCCAGATTCGTGCCAGCGCCGTGTTCAGCGCGCAAGGCCTTGAAAGGGTTCAGGTTTACGTGTGCCTGCGGCCAGGGCAGGTTCGCCGATGAACACAAATGAACAACCCGCGCTGAACAACTGAACACCCGGAAATTGACAACGAACAGGACTGAACAACACTGGATAAACGCTGGCGGCTCGATCCACGCCGCACAACAACAACCACACAGCCTTCACACAGGACAGGCCCATGGCCGCTGCTGCCGCGACCCACACGCAATTGATCCAGGCGTCCTGGGCGCGTTGCCGGGCCTTTGGCCTGGACCACCACTCACTGCCGGATTTCGGCAGCGCCTCGGCACAGCAACTGCGCACGTTGCTGGAACGCCAGCACCTGCTGCTGCACACCACCCGCGACGAAGTGCTGCCAGGCTTCACGCATCTGCTCGGGCGCTCCAGCTACCTGATCATGCTCAGCGACGCCCAGGGCCATCTGCTCGAAACCTGGGGCACCCGGCATTGCCCGGACCCGCGCCAGGCCAGCGGCTTCATGCCTGGCGCCTGCTGGCTCGAACGGGGCGTGGGCACCAACGCGATCGGCACGGCCCTGGCCTGCCGCCAGGCGGTGCACGTGGGGCATGACGAGCACTTCCTCACACTCAACCGCTTCATGGCCGGGGCCGCAGCGCCGCTGTTCGACGGCGAACGCCAGTTGATCGGCGTGCTCGACGTGTCCAGCGACAGCTATCTACCCTCATCACAGACCCTGGGCCTGGTGCGCATGCTCAGCCAGAGCCTGGAGAACCGCCTGATCCTGCGCGGCTACGCCGGCCAGTGCTGGCAACTGAGCTTCAATACCGGGCCCAACAACCTCGACAGCCAATGGGCCGGGCTGCTGCTGTTCGATGCCCAGGGCACGGTGCGCGCGGCCAACCGGCGGGCCGACAGCCTGCTCGGGCAAAGCCCATTGCACGCCAGCGTGGAGCACCTGTTCCAGACCCCGCTGGGCCAGTTGCTCGCCAACCCGCCGGCGCACGCGTTCGCGGTGCAGGTGGCCGAACGCAACCGCTTCCATTGCCAGCTCGCTGCACCCACCGCACGCCCTGCCCAGGCACCGCCCGCCGACACCGACCCGCGTATCGGCAAGGCGCTGCGCCAGGCTACGCTGCTGCTGGAGAAGAACGTGCCGCTGCTGATCCACGGTGAAACCGGGGTCGGCAAGGAGGTCTTCGTCAATGCCCTGCACCAGGCCAGCAGCCGCGCTGCGCACCCGCTGGTGGCGGTGAACTGTGCCGCCATCCCCGCCGAGCTGGTGGAATCGGAGTTGTTCGGCTATGAAAAAGGCGCGTTCACCGGCGCCCACCACAAGGGCAGCACGGGGCTGATTCGCAAGGCCGACCGCGGCATCCTGTTTCTCGACGAAATCGGCGACATGCCGCTGCCGACCCAGGCGCGCCTGCTGCGTTTTCTGCAGGAGCGCTGCATTCAGCCACTGGGCGGTGGCGAGCCGATCCAGGTGGATATCCGTGTGGTCTCGGCCACCAACCACGACCTGCAACACCAGGTCCGTGCAGGCCTGTTTCGCCAGGACCTGTACTACCGTATCGCCGGGCTGAGCCTGACCTTGCCGCCGCTGCGCGAACGCAGCGACCGGCGCGCGCTGATCGAGCGACTGTGCCAGCAGTACCGCGAACCGGGGCAGCCCGGCGTGCTCAGCCACAAGGTGCTGGCGCTGCTGCTGGAGCACCCGTGGCCGGGCAACCTGCGCCAGCTGGCGAGCGTGTTGCAGGTGGCCCTGGCGTTGGCCGGGCGCGCACCGGTGAGGTTCGAGCACCTGCCCGACAGTTTCTTCGTCGACCTGCCGGGGGCGTCTTCGCCCGCCACCGCCCCCACCGATGACCTGGCCACGCTGCTCAAGGCCGCCAACGGCAATGTCTCGCAACTGGCGCGCCAGCTCGGCGTCAGCCGCACCACGCTCTACAAGCGACTGCAGGCGCAAGGGTTGCCTGCAACGTGAAACCTCGCAGCCGATTCGGCTGCCAATCCCCGCTTTTCAGCTTGTCCCGGCTGAGCACCCAGCGTGCTTCAGCGGGGATTGCAACGCCACCGCATCGACAATAGAGCCATTCGCCACCCGGGTGCGGGCCTCGGTGCAGGCAACCTGCCCGTGCGCCACTGAACCGCCTACAAGAAGGAGCACATCATGACCCGCTACATCGACGTTAACGACCTCAGCCAACTGGTAGCACGCAAGGGCCTGACCACCTGCCTGGGTGAAATGGCCGAGTACATCCGCGAGGACTACCTGCGCTGGCACGACTTCGAAAAATGCGCGCGCCTGGCCAACCACTCGCCCGATGGGGTGATCGAGCTGATGCCGGCCTCCGATGCCAACCTGTATGCTTTCAAGTACGTCAACGGCCACCCGAAGAACACCCAGCACGGCATGCTCACGGTGATGGCCTTCGGCGCCCTGGGCGATGTCGACACCGGCGCACCGCTGCTGCTCAGCGAGATGACCCTGACCACCGCGATCCGTACCGCCGCCACCTCAGCCCTGGCCGCCCGCTACCTGGCACGCCCCAACAGCCGCAGCATGGCGCTGATCGGCAACGGTTCGCAGAGCGAGTTCCAGGCCATCGCCTTCCATGCCCTGCTGGGTATCGAAGAGATCCGCCTGTATGACCTGGACCCCAAGGCCACCGCCAAGCTGGCGGCCAATCTGCGCGCCTTCCCGGCAATCAAGGTGGTGCTGGCCGGGTCCGTGGCCGAGGCAGTACGCGGCGCCGACATCGTCACCACGGTGACCGCCGACAAGGCCTACGCCACCATCCTCACCGCCGACATGATCGAACCCGGCATGCACCTGAACGCCGTGGGCGGCGACTGCCCGGGCAAGACCGAGCTGCACCGCGACATCGTCGACGCGGCACGGGTGATCGTCGAGTACGAGCCGCAAAGCCGTATCGAAGGCGAGATCCAGCAGATGCCCGCCGACTCGCCGATCACCGAATTCTGGCAAGTGGTCAATGGCCAGGTGGCCGGCCGCGAGCACGACGCGCAGGTCACGCTGTTCGACTCGGTCGGTTTCGCCATCGAAGACTACTCGGCCCTGCGCTACGTGCTCGACGCGGCCAAGGCCCTGGAGATCGGCCACGAGATCGCGCTGGTACCCGACCTCGACAACCCCAAGAACCTGTTCGCCCTGCTTCAGCCAGCGCTTCAGGCCGTAGAGAAGAAACGCGCCTGAACCGCGTCGTCGCGCCACCGACAACGGCCGTGCACCGGTTACGGCCGTACGACTGGACCCGGAACGGGTCGGCGAAGTGCTCAAAGTCATACAGACGCTGGCCGAGGAAGGCCGTACCATGCTCATGGTCACGCACGCGATGGGCTTTGCCCGCCAGGTGTCGAGCCAGGTGCTGTTCCTGCATCAGGGCCGGGCGAAGAACAGGGCGGCGCGCAGAGGCTCGACCAGCCGCAGCGCGAACGCCTGCAGCAATTTCTCTCCAACCGTTTGAAGTGAATCAACACCATCATGGAAACCAAGGCCAACCGTTCGCACGCCACGCCGCCGCTGGACCGTATCGACGAAGCCATCATCGATGTGCTGCGCCATAACGGGCGCATCACCTACGAGAAACTGTCTTCACTGGTGCACCTGACGCCCAGGCCGTGCCTGGAGCGGGTGCGCAAGCTGGAGCGGCGCGGGGTGATTCGCGGTTACGGTGCAATCATCGATGTGCAGATGGTGTCGCCGGGGCTGTCCCTGCTGGTGCTGGTGGCGCTGTCCAACCAGAGCGGGCGCTCGGCGCAACGCGCCTTCGAGGCCTGCATGAAGGCGTGCCCGCAGGTGCTGGAGTGCCAGTTGATCAGCGGGCACTTCGACTACAGCCTGCGCATGCGTTGCCGCGACATGGAGCATTACCGGGTGTTGACCGAAACGTGGATGAACAACGACGAGTTGCACATCGACAAGCTGGTGGCGCACCCGGAGCTGGCAGTGGTGAAGAACACGGCGCCACAGTTGTAATCGCGAATTTTCGTCAACAGCGCCGGCCCCTTCGCTGGCAAGCCAGCTCCCACAGGGTTCTGTACCGATCACACAACCTGTGGGAGCTGGCTTGCCAGCGAAGGGGCCCTTGAGCCTCAGACAGATTGCGCCGACACCACCCACTCATGCGGCTGTACATACCCGCCCACCCAGCCCAGCACCTCAGCCGCCGGCATCGGCCGGGCAATCCCGTAGCCCTGCGCCACCTCGCAGCCCAGCCCCATCAGCAACTCGCCGTGCTCGACCGTCTCCACGCCCTCGGCAATCACCTGGCGCCCGAACGCCCGCGCCAGGCCGATCACCGCCCGCGTCAACGCCAGGTCGTCCTGGTCATGCAGAATGTCGCGCACAAATGACTTGTCGATCTTGATGGTCTGCGTCGGCAGCCGCTTGAGGTAGCTCAACGAGGAGTAGCCGGTACCGAAATCATCCAGCGAAAACTGCACACCCAACTGCTGACAGGCCTCCAGGCACTCGCTGACCCGCTGGATGTTCTCGATCGCCACCGACTCGACGATCTCCAGGTCCAGCATGCGTGGCGCCACGCGCTCATGGCGCGCCAGCAACAGGCGCAGGCGCTCGACAAAGTCGGCGCGCTGAAAATGGCGCGCCGCGATGTTCACGCTCACCGACCAGCGATACCCGGCCTGCTGCCACTGCTGCAGCTGCGCCATCGCCTGCTCGATGACCCACTCGCCGATGTCCACGATCAGGTCGGTCTGCTCCACCAGCGGCAGGAACAGCGCCGGTGGCACCAGCCCCCGCAGCGGGTGCTGCCAGCGCAACAAGGCCTCGAAACCGAGCACCGCGCCGCTGCGCATGTTCACCTTGGGCTGGTAGAACAGGCGCAGTTCGCCGCCTTTCAAGGCACGGCGCACACGCTCAACCGTCTGGTGCGTGGCCTTGACCTCCTGGTCCAGCGACACGTCGAACAGGTGAAAGCGGTTACGCCCGCTCTGCTTGGCCACGTACATGGCCTGGTCGGCATGGCGCAGCAGGGTATCGGCATCATCATTGTCGGACGGGTACAAGGTCACACCGATACTGGCACTGACACTGATCTGCTGCTCGCGGATCGAATACGGCGCCGCCACCGCCGACAACACACGGCCCAGCACCGTGCGTAACTGCGCGTGGTTTTCGACATGGCGCAGGATCAGCACGAACTCGTCGCCGGAAAGACGCGCCACCGCATCACCGCCACGCAGGATGCCCTTGAGGCGCGCGGCCACTTCCACCAGCAACAGGTCGCCGCTGGAGTGCCCGTAGCCATCGTTGACCGCCTTGAAGCCATCCAGGTCAAGCATGCACACCGCCAACGCCGAGCGCTCGGTGCGGGAGAACTCCAGGGCCTGGTTCAGCAGGTCGGACAGGTACGCACGGTTGGGCAAGCCGGTGAGCACGTCATGCCCCACGCGCCACTGCAGGGTGTGCAGCAGCTGACGTTTCTCGCTCACGTCAAAACGGATCGACACATACTTGCGCACCTTGCCGGTGGCCGGATCCAGCAGCGGCACCATGGTGCTGTCGACCCAGTACAGCGAACCGTCCTTGGCACGGTTGCAGATCTCGCCCTTCCACACCTTGCCGGCCACCAGCGACTGCCACATGCCGGCAAAGAACTCGCGCCCGTGCAGGCCGGAATTGAGGATGCGGTGGTTGGCCCCCAGCAACTCCTCCTGGCTGTAACCGGAGATACTGCAGAACTGCTGGTTGACGTAGGTGATACGCCCGCTCAGGTCGGTCTCGGAAAAGATCGCGGCCGCATCGACGGCCGCGCGGTAATTGTCATCCATGATGCGTTACCACCCTGACGGCTATCGGTTGAAGCGTTCAACCAGGGCACGCAGGCCGGAAGAAATATGCTCCAGCTCACCCCCGCGCGTGGCCGCGGCATTGGCGTTGTCGGCAGTCTTCTGCACCGTGCCGGCCACCCGATTGATCTGCCGCGACACGTCCTCGGCCACATGCGACTGCTCTTGCGAGGCGGCGGCCATCTGCTGGGTCATGTCGGTGATGCGCTCCACTGCCTGGCGAATCCCTTGCAAGGCCTGTTGCGCCTCGACCACCTGGGCCACGCCCTGCTCGGCCTCCTGGATACCCAGGTTGGCGATGTTCACCGCCTCCTCGGCCCCCCTGCGCAGGGTCTGGATAATGCCCTGGATCTGCTGGGTCGACTGACGGGTCTTGCCCGCCAGTGCGCGCACCTCGTCGGCTACCACCGCAAAACCGCGACCCTGTTCCCCGGCGCGCGCCGCTTCGATGGCGGCGTTGAGCGCCAGCAGGTTGGTCTGGTCGGCAATGGCCTGGATCACACTGGCAGCCAGCATGATGTCCTGGGTCTGCCCGGCCAGTCGGCCGACAGCCTGGTTGATCTCGGTCACGGTGCTGGCCAGCAGCTGGATGGCCTCACGCGAGGTACCGGCCACCTGGCTGCCCTGCTCGGCCAACAGGTTGGCGGTGCCGGCTTCACTGGCGGTCTGTTGCACATGCACGGCGACTTCGGCGATGGATGCCGCCATCTCGGTCATCGCGGCGGCGGTCATGTCGGTTTCGGCGCGCTGCTCGAGCAGCGCCGACTCGGTGGTGTTCGACAGCCGGCTGGAGTCGGTGGCGGCCACGGCCATCTGGTTGGCCAGGTCGCTCAGGCGGGTCAGCGCGGTCTTCAGGCGCGCCTCTTCGCTGATCAGGATCATCTGCAACTGCGCGGTCGGGCCCAGCTCGTCGCTGTAGGTCAGCGCACTGATCGGGTCGGAAAAGGTTTCTGGCGTACTCTGCACGATCTGCTGCAACTGGTGGCGCAGGCGGCTGTGGCCCCACAGGCCCACGGCGGCGAACAGCCCCGCGGTGATGCCATGGGCAAGCAGGCCGGGCACCCAGTACTGCGCACCGATCGCCAGTGCAGCGGCCAGCACCGGCACCACCAGCACCTGGGCCTGCGCGACCACGCGGCGCCCGAGCGCCACGGCAGGTTTGCCTTCACGCAAGCGCGCATACAAGGCTTCGGCGCGCTGCACCTGGTCGCGGGTAGGCTTGACGCGCACCGACTCGTAGCCCACCAGGCGCCCGTTTTCGAGCACCGGCGTGACGTAGGCACTGACCCAGTAGAAGTTGCCGTTCTTGCAGCGATTCTTGACGATCCCCATCCAGCTCTGGCCGGCCTTGAGGTACTGCCACATCAGCGCAAACACCGCAGGCGGCATGTCGGGATGACGCACCAGGTTGTGACTGCTGCCGATCAACTCGGCCTGGCTGAAACCGCTCATGGCGGCAAATTCAGCGTTGCAGTAGGTAATGTTGCTGGTGGTGTCGGTGGCCGAAATCAGCCGCTGGTGCTCGGGAAAGGTTTGTTCGACAGCCGTTACCGGCAGATTGAGACGCACTGTAAAGCTCCATGGGGTGCACGACAAAGCCTAGCCTGCTGGCTTTGCAACCTTGTGCCTGAAATTCGGTCCTAACAAGGGATTCTACGAATCCCATCACCTTTTGCAAGGTTTAGTGATGAATAGTGACGTTGTCTAATCTCGAAATTTATCGTTAAGTTCTTGATTCTAAATGGGAATCGACGATGGATATATCAAGTTTGGGTCCAGCCATCAGACGCTACCGCAAGGTAGCCGGGCTTACTCAGGCTGAGCTTGGCGAAAAAACCGGTTTTGACCCCAAGACCATCAGCCGCTTTGAAACCGGCAGCTACACCCCCAGTGTCGAAGCATTGATCAATTTTGCCGACGTGCTTGGCGTCAAGCTCAATGCCTTTTTCACGGACCTGGACAATGCGGACGAGCAGCGTGCCTACCTGTTCGGTGTCATTCACAAAGCCCTGCCCAAGGACCTGGGAAAACTGATTGCGGCGGTAGATCTGGCCCTGTCCAAGCCGTGACCACCGCCCCCGCAAAAGCGTGACAGGCGCGTGTTTGAGCCGCTTGAAACGCTTTTGTCGCACCCTCGACCCGCAACTGGTCAGACCGGTAAAACCAATTTATACCCACTCATCCCTAAAGCGCTTGCAAACCCGCAAAACGCGCGCCTACACTGCGCCTGCACTGGACATACCGGTAAGACCACAATAATTAAGTCTGTCGCTCGGCTCACCCCGCCAGCAGTACGGACCACCGACCAGAGATCCCTCCCATGCTCAAATGGTGCTCGCGTTCGATCTTCCTGCAAGTAGTGCTCGGCCTGATGCTTGGCATCGCCTGCGGCCTGAGCTTTCCTGAAGTTTCCATGCAACTCAAACCCCTGGGCGACGGCTTCATCAAGCTGATCAAGATGCTCATCGGGCTGATTGTGTTCTGCGTAGTGGTCAGCGGTATTTCCGGCGCTGGCGACCTGAAGAAAGTAGGCCGCATCGGCCTCAAGTCCGTTATCTATTTCGAAGTACTGACCACCATCGCACTGGTACTGGGCCTGGTGCTGGCCTTTACCTCCGGCATCGGTACCGGTGCCAATATCCACCTGGACCAGCTGTCCACCGCCGATGCCGGCGCACTGGCCGAGCGTGGCCAGCATATCCAGGGCACCGCGGCCTTCCTCATGGGCCTGATCCCCAACTCGGTGATCGGCGCCTTTGCCGACAACAACATCCTGCAGGTGCTGCTGTTCGCGGTGCTGTTCGGCAGCGCGCTGAACCTGGTAGGTGAAGCCGCCTCGGGCATCACCCGCCTGATCAACGAACTGAGCCACGTGATCTTCCGTATCATGGGCATGATCGTGCGCCTGGCACCGATCGGCGTGTTCGGCGCCATCGCCTTCACCACCAGCAAATATGGCCTGGACTCGCTGCAGCACCTGGGCGGCCTGGTAGCGCTGTTCTACGTGACCTGTGCAGGCTTTGTGCTGGTGATCCTGGGCACGGTGATGCGCGTGTCGGGGCTCAAGCTGTTTCCGTTCCTCAAGTACATGCGTGAAGAGCTGAGCATCGTGCTGGGCACCGCCTCCTCCGATGCCGTGCTGCCACAGATCATGCGCAAGCTCGAACACCTGGGCATCGGCAGTTCTACCGTCGGCCTGGTGATCCCGACCGGCTACTCGTTCAACCTTGATGGCTTTTCGATCTACCTGACCCTGGCCATCGTGTTCATCGCCAATGCCACCGGCACGCCGCTGGCCATGACCGACCTGCTGACGATTTTGCTGGTGTCGCTGATCACCTCCAAGGGCGCCCACGGCATCCCCGGCTCGGCGCTGGTTATCCTGGCGGCCACCCTCACTGCGGTACCGGCGATCCCGGTGGTGGGCCTGGTGCTGGTGCTGGCGGTGGACTGGTTCATGGGTATCGGTCGCGCACTGACCAACCTGATCGGCAACTGCGTCGCCACCGTGGCCATCGCCCGCTGGGAGAAAGACATCGACCTTGAGCGTGCCAACAACGTGCTCAACGGCAAGCAAGGCTTCAGTTTCCAGGCGCGCAAGCTGCCAACCCCCGCCCCCACCCCCGCCCACCAACAGGATTTCTAGGTAACAACGTATGCGTGTCTTCTCAGGGAGCGAACAGTGATTACCTCATCGACGGTAGTGAATGCGGTAGTGGAAAAACTGCGCCAGGCGCTGGCCCGTGGCCAATGGCGCTCGGGCGAGATGCTCCCGGGGCAGCGCGAGCTGGCCGAGCAACTGGGCATCAGCCGCCCGAGCCTGCGTGAAGCGGTGACCGTGCTGGAAACCCTGGGGCTGGTGCGCTCCATGCCAGGCAAAGGCGTGCTGGTACTCGAACCCGGCACGCTGGAACTGGTGCAGGCACCAGCCGCGGTGGCCGGGGCCAGCCTGGAGGACGTGCTGCAACTGCGCTACACGCTGGAGCCGTTCATTGTCGGGCTGGTGGCGCAGTCGATCAGCAGCAAGGAAATCGGCCAGTTGCGCCTGACCCTGATGGACATGCGCGAGGCCCTCGACGCCAACGACAGCGAAGCCGGGGTAAGCGCCTACATCGCCTTTCACGAGGAGCTGTTCGCGCTGACCGCCAACCCGATTTTCCAGAGCGTGGTGCAGCAGACCAGCAATGCCCTCAAGCAGAGCGCCCAGGTGCTGCGCAACTCGCCCGAGCACCTGGCCGCCCGTCTGGAGGAGAACGAGGCGGTGGTGCGTGCCATCCGCAACAAGGACAGCGCCCAGGCCAGCGCGCAGATGCGCCGGCACATCCTGCAGGAAGGCCTGCGCATGGGCATCGAATTGACCATCCCGGATGAACATCCGGGCAACTGACCCAGGAGAGCGACCATGAACGCCTGCCCTGCCACCCCTATCGGCACCGCCCTGCCTGCACTGCTGGCCGCTGGCGAGCAGCGCCTGAGCGCTGACGAGATCTACCCGCGTCTGTTCGACGCCATTCTCGAACAGCGCCTGGCACCGGGCACGGCCTTGACCGAGCACGCGCTGGGCGAGGCGTTCGGCGTGAGCCGCACCGTGATCCGCCGGGTGCTGGGGCGCCTGTCCGATCAGCAGGTGGTGGTGCAGCGCCCGGCGCACACAGCCAAGCTGGCCGCGCCAGACCCGCAGCAGGCGCGGCAGATCCTCAGTGCACGGCGCCTGGCCGAGACCACCCTGATCGGCCTGGCGGCACGTCGCACCAGTGCACCGCGCATTCGCCAGTTGCGCGAGCTGATTGCACGCGAGCGCAAGCACCATGAGCAGGGCCAACGTTGCACAGCGATCCGGCTGGGTGGCGAGTTTCACCTGAAGCTGGCGGAGATGGCCAACAATGCGCCGTTGACGCGGTTCCTCAACGGGCTGGTGCCGATGACGTCATTGATCATCGCCCAGTATGAGACCCAGCCGTGCGAGCACTGCGCGTGGCAGGAGCACGCGGCGCTGGTGGATGCGCTGGAAGATGGCGACAGCGAGGCGGCGTTGCAGTTGATGCATCAACATCTGGACCGCATCGAGGCCAAGCTGAGCCTGGATTGAAAGGGTGGCGTGCCCTTCGCTGGCAAGCCAGCTCCCACAGGTGTGTCACCGCTCTCTAGGCCAGTGGTGTACCTGTGGGAGCTGGCTTGCCAGCGAAAGGCGCACCGCGCTTGACCGGCAAGCGGCAAACCGCGCAGCATCGGGCATCGCTGCCAGAGCCTTCACCGTGACCCTCGAACAACGCCACCGCGTTCGCGCCCTGCTCTCCGAGTCCTTCGTCGACAGCTGGGTGGACTACGCCTGGATCGCTCGCGAACTGGAGCCCTTCGACCTGGCCGAGCTCAAGCACATCTTCTACGAAGAAGTCGCACCGGTCTGCTACTACAACGTCGTGGCGCCGGTGCCGCCGGTGTGGACCGGCTTCGAACCCGTATCGCTCAATGAAGAGATCGAGGAGCTGCTCCAAGCACGCCGGCGCAACCCGCTGCGCCGGCACTGGGACCGCCTGTGGAAGGTCACCTGGATCCGCCTGTGGAGCTACGAATGCTGGGACGCGATCCACAAGGCCTGCCTGGCACAACGGCAGGCCTGAGGCCTCAGGACACGCGCCTCAGAAATCCCAGCGCGTAGTCACCATCACGTTGCGCGGGTCGCCATAGGAGGCCGAGTTGTAGAAGCCGATGTTGGTGAAGTAGGCCTTGTCGAACACGTTGTTGACGTTGAGCGTGGCCGACAGCTGCTCGCTGATCTGGTAGCGCGCCATCACGTCGACCAGCCAGTAGGGGTCCTGGGCGAACTCTTCCTTGCGGTTCTTCTTGTCGTTCACCAGCACCTGCCAGCCCTTGCCCTGCCAGCGCGCGCCACCGCCGACGGTCAGGCGATCCAGCGGGCCCTTGAGCTTGTAGCTGGTGTAGAAGCTGACCTGATCCTCCGGCTCCCAGGTCGACACCTTGGCGCCCTGGTCGTCGCGGATCACCTTGTGGGTGTAACCGCCCTGCAGTTGCCAGCCTTCGGCCAGTTCGCCGGAAATCTCTGCCTCGACGCCCTTGGTCTTGGCCTTGATACCCTCATAGGCATACTCGATCGCCGGGTTGGTCGGCTTGCTGTTGTAGTCCACATCCGCCTCGCCACGGCTGCTCTGGTGGATCTCGAAGTACGCCAGGCTGGCATTCAGGCGCCCGTCGAGGAACTCGCCCTTCAGGCCCACTTCGTAGTTCTGCCCTTCATCCGGGTCGAGCAGGCGATTGTTGCGGTCGCGGTACCAGGCATCCTGGGGCATGAAGATATCGGTGTAGCTGGTGTACAGCGACAGGTTGTCGGTCAGGTCGTACACCGCACCCAGGTAGGGCAGCAGGCGATCGTCCTCGCGACCGTTGGAGGTGAAGCCATTGATGCGGTAGTTGGCCAGGCGGGCACCCAGAATCAAGGTCAGGTCATCGGTGGGGTGCAGCCGCGTGGTCAGGTAGGTACCGGTCTGGCGAACGCGGTCATCCACGGTCTGGGTCTGTGCGCCCCAATCCGGTTCGTCGATGTCGCCGTCCCAACTGCCGTAGTCGACGTTGTTGCCATTGGGGTATTTGGCGCTCCACCAACCCTTGCCTTCCCAGTGCGACTGAGCGAACGAGGTACCGACCACCAGTTCATGCTCGCGCCCGAACAGCTCGAACGGCCCGCTCATGTAGAGGTCGGCCGAGTTGCTGACGGTCTCGCCGGTATACTTGGCCGAGTAGATGCTGGCCGTGCCGTCGGCACGCGGGTAATAGCCCTGGATGGAGCCCAGCGGCGCGTCGTAGCCGTTGATCTTGTGGTCCAGTTGGGCCTTGCCGACCCAGCCGTTGGCCAGGTGGTGCTCAAGGCTGGCGAACACGGTGCGGGTGTACTGGCTCCAGTTGCTCCATTTCGCGCCGTTGTTGAAATGGCGTGGCAGGTCGTTGCGGTTGCCCGCCGCATCGAACAGCGGAATGCTGCCCGACCAGCTCGAGCCCTCCGGTTTGTTGTCCTGATAATCGCCGCCCACGGTCAGCAGGGTATCGGGGCTCAGGTCGAACTCCAGGATGCCGTAGTACACGTTGGTCTTGCGCTGGTAGTGGTCCATGAACGAGTGCTTGTCCTGGTAGGCCGCCACGGCCCGCCCACGTACATTGCCGCTTTCCGTGAACGGCCCGCCCACGTCGATCTCGCTGCGGTAGTTGTCCCAGCTGCCGGCGCCCAGGGTGAAATGCCCCTTGAAGTCGGCGGTCGGCTTCTTGCGTACCAGGTTGATGGTCGCCCCCAGCGAACCGGCTCCGGTGAGCAGGCCGGTGGCGCCCTTGAGCACCTCGACGCGGTCGTAGATGGCCATGTCGCTCAGCGTGTTGCCCGCCGAATAGCCGACGTTGCGCGCCGTGGAAGGAATGCCGTCGTACTGGAAATTGTTGATCGAGAAACCACGGGCATAATAGCTGGTGCGGTCACTGTCGAACGCCGACACGGTGATGCCCGGCGTATGGCGCATCACGTCGTCGATGTTGTTCAGGCCGAAGTCGTCCATGTGCTGACGGGTGACCACGGTGATGGACTGCGGCGTTTCGCGCGGGGTCAGCACCAGCCGCGTGGCGGTGGCGATGGTACCCGGGGTGTAGGAACCGCTGTCTTCAGTGATGGTGCCCAACTGGTTGCTGGTGACCTCGGTCACACCCAGGTTGAGCGCAGCGCCCGCCTCTGGCTGCGGCGCCAGGCTGTAGCGCCCGTCGTCTTCACGCAGGGCAACCAGCCCGCTGCTGGCAAGCAATGCCTGCAAGGCCTGCTCGACGCTGTAGCGCCCGTGCAGGCCGGCGCTGGTCTTGCCCTGCGTGAGCTGCGGGTCGAACGACAGCACCACGCTGGCCTGGGCGGCAAAGCCGTTGAGCACCTGGCCAAGGTCGCCGCGGGCCAGGTTGTATTCACTCGGGGTTGCGCTGTCGGCATAGCTGACCACCGGCAAAGCCAGGGGCCACAGCAGGGTGGAGCACAACAGCGTGGTACGCAGCCTTGCCGCGCCCGGGGTACGGGTCATCATCGTTCGTTTCTCTTCTGGTTGGCAGTCAGGCCATGACGCCTGCATTTCAGAAGTCGAACGAAACAGCGAATACCTATCATTTGCGTAAAAATTATTTTTACACCCTGGGCGGCTCGATGCTTACCCAGTAGCGCGTGCGCCGCTCGACATGCACCGGCAGGGTCTTGCCGATGGCGCGCAGGATCTGCTCGGTGTCATCGAGTTTGAAGGTGCCGCTGATGCGCAGATCGGCCACCTGATTGGCACAATTGAGCCAGCCAAGGCGGTAGCGTCGCAACTCCGCGATGAACACCCCGAGCGTCTGGTCGTTGGCGATCAGCAGGCCCTTGCGCCAGGCATCGCGGTGGGGCTCAAGCGGCGATCCCAGCACGAATCTGGGGTGAGCAAAACGCACCTGATCACCCGCATTGACCATGGCGCCCCCCACGCCGTCGCGGGGCAACACGCCCACGTGCCCCTGGTACACCGCCAGCTCCGTGGTGCTGCCATCACTGTCGCGGCGCACCAGAAAACGTGTGCCCAGCGCCTCGACGGTGCCGTTGACGGTCTGTACCCGCAGCGGACGCTCGGCCTGGTCCGGCGCACTGGTAATCATCACCTCGCCCTGGCGCAGCACCAGCAGGCGCTGCTGGTTGTCGTAGCGCACATCCAGCGCAGTGTTGCCGTTGAGTTCGAGCTGCGTACCATCGGCCAGGGTCAGCGCCTGGCGCTTGCCGATCCCGGTGTGATAGTCGGCGGTCCACGGCCCGTACCTGACCTCGCGGTAACCCGCCCAGCCAAGGCCAGCGGTGCCGGCCAGCAACAGCACGCCCTTGAGTACCCCCCGGCGCCCCATCGCAGCCTGCTGCCCGGCCAGGTCCAGGGTGCGCCCGGCCAGACCGGCAGGTAGGTGGCCCAGCCGCTGCTGCACCTGGGCCACCTGCTGCCAGGCCCAGCGGTGCTGTTCGTGGGCGTCGTGCCAGGTTTGCCAGGCCTGCTGGTCGGCATCGCCAACCGCATCGGCATTGAGGCGGGCGCGCCAGAGCGCAGCCTGTTCCAGCGCCGCGCGCTGGAGAGGGTCGAGGGTTGCCATGGGGTTCACGATTCGGCTTGCAGGTTGTACAGCGTACAGTGATGAAAGGCCTTGGCGATATAGCGGGTCACGGTGACCTCGGAGACCCCGAGGTCGAGGCCGATCAGCTTGTAGGTCATGCCGTCGAGCTGCGACAGCAGGAATGCCCGGCGCACCTTGCGCCCCAGGCCCGCGAGCATGGCGTCCGTTTCGTAAAGGGTCTGCAGCAGGATCAGGCGCTCCTGCTCCGAGATCTCGAAGGCCTCGGGTTGTTCGGCCAGGGCCTGCAGCCAGGCGCGCTCAAGGCGTGCACGGCGAAAATAGTCGATCATCAGGCGCCGGGCGATGGTGGCCAGGTAACCGCGCGGTTCGCGCACCGCTTCCAGCCGGTTACCGGCATCCGGCGCGCTGAGTACCCGCACGAACACATCCTGCACCAGGTCCGCCGCCAGGTGCCGGCAGTCTACACGCGGACGCAGCCAGCCCTGCAACCAGCGGTGATGGTCCTGATAGATACGGCTGACCTGCTTGCGCAAAGCGGGATCGGGCTTGGACATGGGCGACCAGGGGTACGAATGAGAATTCCTATCATTCTATGCTGGACGTGAGGCCAGAAGCAAAAGCTTCGCCTTGTTCAGGCGCCAGCCTGCACCAACGCCGACGTCGGCAAGCCGAACACCAGCCCCTGCAGCGCGCGGCCCAGGAACGGGTGCACCAACTGACCTTTTTTTCCGACGAACTGCATCAATGTGGTGCATAAATATTTCGACCCTACAGCCGATACCTACAAGGTCAGTTGCGCGCTCTACGCGATGGTGAGACCCACAAGGTCCCGACTCGTGAAGCCGTCACTTCTCCTTTCTGGCTAAAGGTCTCGAAACATGAACCTGAAATTCCGCCACAAGATCCTGCTGAGCGCCTGCGCGGTAGTGGTTCTGGCATTTGCACTGTTCACCCTCTACAACGACTACCTGCAACGCAATACCATTCGCCAGAACATCGAGTCGTCGGTGAACCAGGCTGGCGCGCTTACCGCCAGCAGCGTGCAGAACTGGATGAGCGGGCGCATCCTGGTGCTGGAGAACCTCGCGCAGAACGTCGCCCACCAGGGCGCGCAAGCCGACTTCCCGGGCCTGGTCGACCAGCCCGCATTCACCTCCAACTTCCAGTTCACCTACGTCGGCCAGGCCAATGGTGTGTTCACCCAGCGCCCGGACACAAAAATGCCCGACGGCTACGACCCGCGCCAGCGCCCGTGGTACACCGCCGCCGTCGCCGCCGGCCAGCCCATGCTCACCCCGCCCTACATGGCGGCCGTCGGCGGCCTGGTGGTGACCATCGCGATGCCGGTCAAAAGCAAGGGCGAGCTGCTCGGTGTGGTCGGTGGCGACCTGAGCCTGGCCACCCTGGTGGAGATCATCAATGCCGTGGACTTCGGCGGCATCGGCCATGCGTTCCTGGTCGACCGCAGCGGGCAGATGATCGTCAGTCCCGAAAAGGACCAGGTGATGAAGAACCTCAAGGACATCTATCCGGGCAGCAACCTGGAAGTGGCCGCAGGCGTGCATGACATGACCCTCAACGGCCAGGAGCGGATCATCTCGTTCGCCCCGGTCAGCGGCCTGCCGTCTGCCAACTGGTACATCGGCCTGTCCATCGACAAGAACAAGGCCTACGCCGCACTCAGCCAGTTCCGTACCTCGGCGATCATTGCCATGCTGATTGCCGTGGCCGCCATCGCCGGCCTGCTGAGCCTGTTGATTCCGGTGCTGATGCGTCCGTTGACCACCATGGGCCGCGCCATGCAGGACATCGCCCAGGGCGAAGGCGACCTGACCCGCCGCCTGACCGTGGAGAACAAGGACGAATTCGGTGAACTGGCCGGTGCCTTCAACCAGTTCGTCGAGCGTATCCATGCCTCGATCTCGGAAGTGGCCTCGGCCACACGCCAGGTGCACGACCTGTCGGAGCGCGTGATGAGCGCCTCCAATGCGTCGATCATCGGCTCCGAGGAGCAGAGCCTGCGCACCAACAGCGTGGCCGCCGCGATCAACGAACTGGGCGCTGCCACCCAGGAAATCGCGCGCAACGCCGCCGATGCCTCGCAGCATGCCAGCGGCGCCAGCGACCAGGCCAATGACGGCCGCCAGGTGGTGCAGGAAACCATCAGCGCGATGACCGCCCTGTCGCAGAAGATCAGCGAATCGTGCCAGCAGATCGAAACACTCAACGCCAGCACCGACGACATCGGGCAGATCCTCGACGTGATCAAGGGCATCTCCCAGCAGACCAACCTGCTGGCGCTCAACGCCGCGATCGAAGCCGCCCGTGCCGGTGAAGCCGGGCGCGGCTTTGCCGTGGTGGCCGACGAGGTGCGCAACCTGGCCCACCGCACCCAGGAATCGGCAGAAGAGATTCACAAGATGATCACCACGCTGCAGGTCGGCTCGCGCGAGGCGGTGCACAACATGAACGCCAGCCAGGTCTCCAGCGAACAGAGCGTGCACGTGGCCAACCAGGCCGGTGAGCGCCTGACCAGCGTGACCCAGCGCATCGGCGAGATCGACGGCATGAACCAGTCGGTGGCCGCCGCGACCGAAGAGCAGACCGCCGTGGTCGAGAGCCTGAACCTGGACATCACCCAGATCAACGTGCTCAACCAGCAAGGCGTGACCAACCTCAACGACACGCTCAAGCACTGCGACGACCTGTCGCGTCAGGCCGGCCGCCTCAAGCAACTGGTCGACAGCTTCAAGATCTGACCCCGCCCCCCTTGTCATCGACCGCGCAAGCGGTCGGTGGCTGCCGCGAAAGCCTGCGTTATGGTTATAAACTAATAACGAACAAGTCTATTTGGCTATAAAAAAACCTTTATGCTGGCTGCCATCCGATCACGGGCTCGCTGGGTGTTTAGGTAATTATGGATGTAGGTTCTTTTGGTTTCACCATCGCAGGCCTGATCGTGGGTTTCATCGTCGGCATGACCGGCGTGGGCGGTGGCTCGTTGATGACCCCGATCCTGCTCTGGTTCGGCATCAGCCCGGCGACTGCCGTGGGCACTGACCTGCTGTATGCGGCGATCACCAAGGCCAGTGGTGTCTGGGTGCACAGCAAGCAAAAGAACATCGACTGGAAGATCACCGGGCAACTGGCGCTTGGCAGCGTGCCGGCGGCAGCACTGACCTTGTGGTTCCTCAGCACCTTGCACACCGACACCCAGGCGCTCAATGGCGTGATCAAGCAGGGCCTGGCGGTGGTGCTGATCCTCACGGCCCTGGCGATCCTGTTCAAATCGCGGTTGCAGGCCTTCGCCAGCAAGCATGCCGGTGATCACTATCACCTGAGCGATCGCACCTTGAGCGTCCTCACGGTCGTGACGGGCGTGGTGCTGGGGGTGATGGTATCGCTGACCTCCATCGGTGCCGGTGCACTGGGCACCGTGGCGCTGTTTCTGCTGTACCCGTACCTGGTCACCCGCCGCCTGGTGGGCACCGAGATTGCGCACGCCGTGCCGCTGACCCTGGTGGCCGGCCTGGGCCATGCCAGCATGGGCAACATGGACTGGTCGCTGCTGGGCTACCTGCTGCTGGGGTCGTTGCCGGGCATCTACATCGGCAGCCACCTGACCGGGCGCATTTCCGACAACGTGCTGCGCCCTTGCCTGGCGGCGATGTTGCTGCTGATCGGGTACAAGCTGGCGTTCTAGTCGCTTGCCGAGGCTGAGCACTCCTCTGCGCAGTGCAGGTGCTGCGGTGCATCAGATACACCGCGCACACCGATTTTACTGGCGCCGGAAGCTGATTCTCGGCGCCTGATTGCGCCCACAGGGCACGGGCTCAGAACGTGTACTTGGCCGACAGCATGAAGTTGCGTGGCTCGCCGTACACGTTGAACGCGTTCCAAGTGTTGCTGTTGATGGTCTGGTAGTACTTCTTGTCGAACACGTTGTTGACGTTCAGGCGCAGGTCGATGTTCTCGGTCAGCCGGTGCCCGACCATCAGGTCGACCAGCGTGTAGCCTTCCTGCTCGATGCGATAGCCCTCGCCCTGGTTGAAGGTGGTGTTCTGGCTGGTCAGGCCGCCCCCCACGCGCCAGCGCTGCAGGGCACCTGGCAAGGTATAGGTGGTGTTGAGCTTGAACAGGTGCCGCGGCAGGTCGCTGTTGAACAACCGTCCCTCATTGCTCGCGATCGCATCCTTGCGGTACTTGGCCGCGTTGTAGGTGTAGCCCGCTGCCAACTGCCAGTTGGGCGTCAGTGCACCATTGACCTCCAGCTCCAGCCCTTCGCTGCGTACCTCGCCGGACGCCACGTAGCACGATACACCCGCCGGTGCCTGGCAGCCGACCGTGGTGATCGAGGCACGATTCTGCTGGTCGATGCGATACACCGCCGCACTGGCATTGAGCGCACCGTCGAAAAACTCGCCCTTGATCCCAGCCTCGTAGTTCTTGCCCGTGATCGGCTTGATCGGGGCGTTGCGGGTATCGACCACGCCCTGCGGGCTGAAAATATCGGTGTAGCTGACGTACACCGAATAGGTGTCATTCAGGTCGTAGACCAGGCCGGCATAACGCGTGACATTACGGGTAACCTTGTCGGTCTGCCTGGGGCTGCCCTTGCTTTCGATCTGGTAGTCATACCAGTCCAGACGCCCACCCAGGATCAGGTGCAGCGGGTCTGCCAGGCTGAAACGCCCGGTCAGGTAGGCACCGGTCTGTTCGGTCTCGCTCTGCTGCTGCCAGGCGCCCATGTCGACCGCAGGCTTGGGCGTGATGTGCGGGTTCCAGTTGTGGATGTCGATCGCCGACGCCGTCAGCACCGTGGTGCCATAGCCCTCGAACGTCTCGCGACGATTGCTGGCCCCGACCACCAGTTCATGCTCGCGCTCAAGCAACTGGAACGGCCCGCTGGCATACAGGTCGTAGCTGGTCTGGTCGTTTTCGTAACGGAACTTGCCGGTCATCTGATTGAACGTATCGCCCATGCCGGCGCTGGCATAGGAGGCGAACAGGTCCAGCTTCGACCAGCGCTTGGTAGCGGCCAGGCGCAGCTTCCAGTCGTTGTCGAAACGCTGCTCCAGCTCGGTGAACAGCGTGTTGTTGTCCTGGTCCCAGCGGCCCCAGTCGTTGCCCAGGTAGGTCGAACGCGACAACTTGAGGTCGCGCCCGTCCGCCCCCGTGGGCACGCCGCCCCAGGCGGTGTTGTTGTTCAGGTTCTGGTTGGACGCGCCCAGGGTCAGGGTGGTCGAATCGCTCAGGTCGGCTTCGGTGATCGCGTAGAACAGGCTGTGCTCCTTGTTGACCACGTCCTGGAAGCTGTCCTTGACCTGATAGCTGCTGACCACCCGCCCGCGCACACTGCCACTGTCGTTGAGGGCGCTGGAGGCATCCAGCTCGCCACGGTAGTTGTTCCAGCTGCCGGCGCCCAGGCTGATGCTGGCCTGGGGATCGCGCGTAGGGCGCTTGCGCACCAGGTTGATCGCGGCCGACGGGCTGCCGGAGCCTGTCATCAGGCCAGTGGCACCGCGCACCACTTCGACGTGGTCGAGCATCGCGGTGTCTGCAGCGGCAATGGTGTCGCGGGCGGTGTAGCTCGACACGGTGGTGGGCAGGCCGTCATACAGAATGTTGTCGACCGTGAAGCCACGGGCGTAATAGGTCGGCCGTTCCGGACCGTCGTTGGCCAGGGTCAGGCCCGGGGTGTCCTTGACCACATCGTGCAAGGTCTGCATGCCCCGGTCGTCCATGCGCTGGCGGGTAATCACCGAGACCGACTGGGGGGTCTGACGCGCCGTCAGGGCCAGCTTGGTGGCGCTCGGCATGGTACCCGTGGTGTAGGAACCGGTGTCTTCGGTGCTGGCACCCAGGTGCTCGGCATTGACGGTGGTGGCGCCTAGCGCCACCGCGCCAGCGGCCGCGCTGACCGGCACCAGCTGATAGCGCCCGCTGCCGTCTCGCACGGCGTGCAGGCCGCTGCCCTGCAACAGTTGGCTCAGGCCGGCCGCCACAGCGTAGTGGCCGTGCAGCCCGGCGCTTTGGCGGCCGCGGGTAAGGCTGGCATCGAATGACAGCACCACCCCGGCTTCGGCAGCAAAGCGCGTGAGCGCCCTGCCCAGGTCATCCGGGGCCAGGTCAAAGCGCTGCGTGACTGCAGGCTCGGCGTTGACGCTGGCGGGCAACAGCGCCGGCAGTATCAACGCCGAGCACAGCAAGGTTCTACCCAGCATCGCGCACAAGGGGCTGGGTCGGGGCAAAAGGTGGTACGTCATGATGTCGTTCTCGTCTGGTTGCCAGGCCGCACAGATAGGCCACTTCCCATGAGTCGAACGAGATCGGGAATAAATACCAGCTGCTGTCGATTATTTTTCGCAATAGCACTATGCCGCAGTCAGGGTCACCCAGAACCGTGTACGCCGCTGCGCCCGAATCGGCAAGGCGTCCACCAGCGCCTGCAGGATCTGCTCGCTGTCGCCGAGCGCGAAGGTACCGCTGATACGCAGGTGCCCCACCGCCGGATCGCAACGCAACCAGCCTTGGCGGTAGCGCCCCAGCTCGGCGACAAAATCATCCAGGCGCTGGTCGTTGGCGATCAGCAGGCCACGGCTCCACGCACCGCTGGCGTAGTCCAGGGCCTGCGGCGCCTGCAACTGCTGGCGATCGAAGCGACAACCCTGCCCGGCCTCGACCCGCTGCGCCGAGCCGTGCTCGGGTGTGATCTGTACCGCATGTTCGAACACCGCGACCTGGGCCCAGGCGCCTGCGTCGCGCACCGAAAACCGCGTACCCAGTGCGCGCACAGTGCCCTGCGTGGTGTGCACGCTGAACGGCCTGCGCTGCGGGTCCGCCGCCGTGGTCACCATCACCTCGCCCTGCCTGAGCAGCACGCGGCGCTGCCCCGCATCGAAGATCACATCCACGGCCGTGTCGGTGTTGAGCAGCAACTGGCTGCCATCGGCCAGGGTCACCGGCAGACGCTCGCCCACTGCACTGCGGTAATCGGCAAACCACGGCCCCTGCTTCGCCTCACGGTAACCCCCCCAGCCCAGCGTGCCGCTACCCAGCAACAGCGCCAGGCCCTTGAGCACGCTGCGCCGCTTGGCGCGACGTTCCTCACCAGCCAGGCCCAGGGTGCGTTCGGCCAACGCGCCCGGTAACCGGTGCAGGCGTTGCTGCAGGCGTTCGGCCTGCTGCCAGGCCCAGGCATGCGTGGGCGCAGCACCGAGCCAGGCTTGCCAGGCCTCGCGGTCATGGGCAGTGGCGTCTGTGTCGTTGAGCCGCGTGTACCAGTGTGCCGCCTGCTCCAGTGCGGCCAGTTGCTCGGCAGTCAGGCTGGCCATGTCAGAGCTCGTGCTGCAGGCTGTAGACCATGCAGTGCTGCACAGCCTTGGCGATATAACGGTTGACGCTCATCAGCGAGATCCCGAGTGCCTGGGCAATCGCCTTGTACGTCATGCCGTCCAGTTGCGAGAGCAGGAACGCCTTGCGCACGTTCTCGCCCAGCGCGCCCAGCATCGCATCCAGCTCGCACAGGGTGTCGAGCAGCATCAGGCGCGTCTCGGGAGAAATGTCCTCGGCTTCCGGGCGCTCGGCCAACGCCTTGAGCCAGGCACGTTCCAGACGTTGGCGCCGAAAGTGATCGATCATCATGCGCCGCGCAATGGTCGCCAGGTAGCCACGCGGCTCGCGCACCGAGCGCAGCTTGCTCGACGCATCCTGGGTACCGAGGATGCGCACGAACACGTCCTGCACCAGGTCGGCGGCCAGGTGCTGGCAGTCCACCCGCGGGCGCAACCAGCTGCGCAACCAGCGGTGCTGCTCCTGGTAGATTCTGCTGACCTGCTCGTGCAGTACAGGATCGTGGCTCGACATGGCGTAAGCTCATCGACATGAATGGGAAGTATTATCATTTTAGGGGGATTGCTTCGTCGTGAGCAAGCGCGGCGCACAAACGTGCGGCCTCGGTCGGGTCTGTGCTTAGATACCGATTGCACACATTGAAGGAAAGGATGCCCGTCATGCTGCCACTACGCCGCCCCCTCAACGGCCTGCCCATTGCGCTGACGCTGTGTGCCCTGCTCGGCGCCTGCGTGCCCTACCCGCGCGAACGCCCGGCCTACGCCGACCTGTGCCAGCAACGCCAGGTACTGGAGGTGCCGACGGCACACGGCATCAAGACCTTCTACCTGTACGCCTACCTGTACGACCATGCGCTGACCTGGGGTGAGCGCCCCTATGTGCAGGGCCATTTCAGCGCGCATGACGCGCCAGACCGCGAATTTTATGTCCAACTGATCGGCTTCAACAAAGACCGCCAGCAACCGCTCAAGCCTGGGCGTTCGGGTGAACCACCGGTGCCGATGCTGTATGACAGCCGTACCGCCTACCTCACCTTCGAAAACGGCACGCGCCTGGCGGCTCGACCGGATGTCTACCTGGGCGCCCTCAACAATGACGTCCCGCTCTCCGGCCCGGCGTACGTGCGCCCTTCACCCTTCGACATCAACAGCGACGAGGTCCACCGGCGTATCCCCAAGATCACCAACAACAGCCGCTATGGCTCGGTCTACGTCGCGTTCAACACCCCTGACTTCAATGCTGACAGCCGCTGGACGATCAACCTGGGCACGTTGGAAATCGAAGGCCAGTCGGTTACTGTGGCGCCGCTGACGCTGTGCCATCACCCGAAAAAATCCTGGATTGGCATCGAACCGTTGATGCGCCCCTGAGCTCCATACCCCTGACGTTCACACCAACAACGAGGCAGCATGCAGATCGAGCTTCTGGAGGTTCGCGATCACCTCCACCGTTTCGCCCCTTTCGACGCCTTGCCCGAGGAGACCCTGGGCAGCATTGCGCAGCGTATCCAGGTCAGCTACTTCAAGGCCGGCAGCAGCATTCTGGAGGCCGGTAGCAGCATCCAGGACCTGCATTACGTGCGCAGCGGCGCGGTGGAGATCTACCGGCGCAACGGCGAGCTCTACAACCGCCTGGGCGAAGGCGACATCTTCGGCCAGGCCGGGCTGCTGCGCAGTAACAAGGTGCGCTTCCCGGCCAAGGCGCTGGAAGACAGCCTGATCTACTTCATCCCCGCCGACCTGTTTGCCGAGCTGTGCGAACAGCACGACAGCTTTGCCGAATTCGTCGAAGCCGAGGGGCATTCGCGCCTCAAGTCCGCAGTCGAAAGCCAGGGCAGAGCCAGCGAACTGATCCAGCTCAAGGCGCGCACACTGCTGTCGCGCAGCCTGGTGTCGGTCAGTCAGGACACCTCGATCCTGGACGCCGCACGCCTGATGGCAGCCGAAAGCGTGTCGTGCGTGGCCGTGCTGGAACCCGTGCCCGACGCCCCCGACAGACTGCTGGGCCTGGTCACCGACCGCGACCTGCGCACCCGCGTGCTGGCCGCCGACCTCAGCAGCAGCCTGCCCATCAGTACGGTGATGTCGTGCGAGCCGGTGGTGATCCAGGCCAACGACTCGGTGTTCGAAGCCATGCTGAGCATGCTGCGGCGCAACATCCACCACCTGCCGGTGCTGCACAAGGGGCGCACCCTGGGCCTGATCAACCTGTCGGACATCATCCGCCACGAATCCCAGAGCAGCCTGTACCTGGTCAACAGCATTTCCAACCAGCACAGCGTGGCCGGGTTGCGCTCGTTGCTGCGCGACCTGCGCGGCACCTACATCCGCATGGTGCGCGACGGCGCCACCGCGCACATGATCGGCAGTGCGATTTCCGGCATCGGGCGCGCCTTCACCCAACGCCTGCTGGAACTGGCCGAACGCGACCTGGGCCCGCCACCGGTGCCCTACTGCTTCATGGCGCTGGGGTCGATGGCGCGGGACGAACAACTGCTGGTCACCGACCAGGACAACGCCCTGGTGCTCGACGACAGCTTCGACCCGGTGCAGCACGACGGCTACTTCCTCAAGCTCGCGACCTTTGTCAGCGACGGGCTGGCCGCCTGCGGCTACAGCTACTGCAAAGGCGGGATCATGGCCACCAACAACCAGTGGCGCCAGCCGCTGCGCGTGTGGAAGGCCTATTTCACCCAGTGGATCGACAAGCCCAACGCGGCCACGCTGCTGAACAGCAGCATCTTTTTCGACCTTGACGGCGTGTACGGCGAGCTGGAACTGGTGCAGGCGCTACAGACACTCTGCGCGCAGAAGTCCAGTGCCAGCCCGGCATTCCTGACCGCCATGGCGCGCAATGCCTTGAACCGTACGCCGCCGCTGGGGTTCTTTCGCACCTTCGTGATGGAGACCGATGGGCGCCAGAAACAGATCATCAACCTCAAGGGCCGCGGCACCGCGCCGCTCACCGACCTGATCCGCGTGCATGCGCTGGCCTGCGCCAGTACGGCGCAGAACTCGGTTGACCGGCTGGAGGCGATCAGTGCGACCAAGCTGATGCAACCGGCGGCCATCGAACATTTGCGCTATGCGCTGGAATTCCTGTCGATGGTGCGTATCCGTCACCAGGCCGATGCGATTGAACAGGGACAGCAACCAGACAACTACATAGAGCCCGAGCGCTTCTCCAGCAGTGAGCGGCACAACCTCAAGGAGGCGTTCCAGGTGCTGAGCCATGCGCAGAAATTCCTGCGCTTTCGCTACCCCGGCATCGTGCGGCACACACGATGATGCTGCGCGATAGCGAACGCATCGACTGGCGGGCACGTTTCCAGGCGTTGGCGCAGCAGG
The DNA here is from genome assembly GCF_019168305.1 of Pseudomonas aegrilactucae. Classification (GTDB taxonomy): domain Bacteria; phylum Pseudomonadota; class Gammaproteobacteria; order Pseudomonadales; family Pseudomonadaceae; genus Aquipseudomonas; species Aquipseudomonas aegrilactucae. The sequence continues at coordinate 58,749 of NZ_JAHTBI010000036.1, read as the reverse complement.
CGCGCCATCCGTTGCTGCAAGGGTTCTACGCAGCCGGCGCGGTGGCAGCACAGACGCCCCTGCAAGAGGTGCCGTTGCTGGCGCTGGACGTCGAGACCACCGGCCTGGATGCCGAAAAGGACGGCATCGTGAGTATCGGCCTGATGCCCTTCAGCCTGCAGCGTATCCGCTGTGGCGAGGCGCGTTACTGGGTGGTCAAGCCGCGTGCCGAACTGAGCGAAACGTCGATCACCTTCCACCACATCACCCACAGCGACATCCGCCATGCACCGGCCCTGCCGCATGTGCTCAAGGCCCTGCTCAGCGCCATGGCCGGCAAGGTGATGGTGGTGCATTACCGCAACCTGGAGCGTGGTTTTCTTGAGCATGCGGTGCGCCGCCACCTGGGTGAAGGCCTGCAGTTTCCGGTGATCGACACCATGCAGCTCGAGGCGCTGGTGCACCGCAATGGTCGCAGCTGGATGGACCGGCTGCTGCGCCGCGCGCCGGTGTCGATTCGCCTGGCCGACAGCCGCGCGCGCTATCACCTGCCGCCCTACCATGCGCACCACGCGCTCACCGATGCACTGGCAACAGCCGAGCTGTTGCAGGCACAGGTGGCGCATCGGTCAGAGGCCGGGGTTGAAGTGGGCCGGTTGTGGGATTGACCGCTACGTGAGGTAGCGCGTCACCCCCGCGGCTCGGACATCAGCCCCTTGACCAGCGACACGCAACCCAGCAGCAGCACGAGGGCGAACGGCAGGCCGGTCGACACCGCCATGGCCTGCAACGCAATCAACCCGCCGCCCAGCAGCAGGGCAATCGCGATCACCCCCTGCATCACTGCCCAGAACACACGTTGTGGCACCGGTGCATCGACCTTGCCGCCTGCGGTAATGGTATCGATCACCAGGGAACCGGAGTCGGACGAGGTGATGAAGAACACCGCCACCAGCACGATCCCGATAAACGAAGTGATTTCCTTGAGCGGCAGACCACTGAGCATCGCGAACAACTTGAGTTCCAGCACCGCATCCGTCACACCACTGAACTGCTGCGTCACGGTCTGATCGATGGCGGTGCCACCGAACGTGGTCATCCACAGCACCGACACCAGCGACGGCACCAGCAGCACCGCAATCAGGAACTCGCGCACAGTGCGCCCACGGCTGACACGGGCGATGAACATGCCCACGAACGGCGACCAGCTGATCCACCAGGCCCAGTAGAAGGCGGTCCAGCCCTGGGTAAATTCGGCGTCTTCGCGCCCTACCGGGTTGGACAGCGCCGGCAGGTACTGCAGGTACGAGGTCAGGTTCCTGAAGAAGCCGGTGAAGATCGCCAGCGTCGGCCCCACCACGATGATGAACACCAACAGCAGCAGCGCCAGGGCCATGTTCACCTGGGACAGCATCTTCACACCCTTGTCCATGCCGGCCAGCACCGACCCCAGGGCGATGATGCTGATGCCGATGATCAACAGCACCTTGCTGACATTGGTGGAGGGGATCCCGAACAGGTACTCCAGCCCCGCCGCCGCCTGCTCGGCGCCGATGCCCAGCGACGTGGCCAGGCCGAACAGCGTGGCGAACACCGCCAGGATATCGATGATATGCCCCGGCCAGCCCCACACCCGCTCACCCAGCAGCGGGTAGAACACCGAACGGATCGACAGCGGCAAGCCCTTGTTGTAGGTGAACAAGGCCAGCGACAGCGCCACGATGGCGTAGATCGCCCACGGGTGCAGGCCCCAGTGGTAGATGGTCGCGGCCATGGCCATGTCTGCCGCCACCTGCGGGTTGCCCGCAGCACCGCCCAGCGGCGCCCAGTCGGTGCGCACACCGGCCGCATCGAGGTTCACCCCGCCCATGGCCGCCGAGAAGTGCGACATGGGTTCGGCGACGCCGTAGAACATCAGGCCGATGCCCATGCCGGCGGCGAACAGCATCGAGAACCAGCCCACATAGGAGTGGTCCGGCACCGCTTCGCGACCGCCCAGGCGCACTTTACCCAAGGGCGACACGATCAGCCCCAGGCACAGCACCACGAAGATATTGGCGGTGCTCATGAAGAACCAGGCCAGGTTGGCGGTGAGCCAGCTGCGCATGGCGCTGAAGATCGGCTCGACCTCGTTCTGCAGCGCCAGGGTGAGGATGACGAACAGGAAGATGGTGGCGGCCGAGATGAGGAACACCTTGCCGTGGATATCCAGCGAGAAGGAAAACTCGCCCTTGAAATTGTCCTGGCCGACGACATAGTCGGTGTCGATCAGGTTTACTTCACCGCTTGGAGCTGGAATGCCATCGATGGTCACTGGCTGAGAATGCCCGGGTGTTTCATTGGATGGGGTTCTTCCCACGAAATGCTCCTTTGATTGCTGGCACGCGTCGACGTGCAATGGTCTGATAGCCCCGCTGTTCCTATGGCAAAACGAGAGAGTTAGCCGCCAAGGGTAACAGGCTTGGGGTGGGACCGTGGCACGCGCCAGGGGTTCAAGGCTTTCTGCCACTATTTTGAAATCACGTTTACACCAGCGAGTTAAGTGCGCATGTCCGAGTACGCCATTGCCATCACCCACGCCGACCACACGCCAAGCATTGTCAAACTGTTGCGAGGTTTTTCAGAAGAAAGCATATCGGTGTTAATTCGTAGGATCGGTACTACAGAGCCTGTGGTCCATGTCGACACACAAGATTTTTCGCTAGAAATGTCCGACGAAGACGGGGTACTTTCACAGCAGAAGAGGCTGCTGAATCTGGTGCAAGTGCTGGAACGTTCGGGGGCCAGCGTGCGAATTACCCACCATGTGGGAGAGATCGTTGAACCCCTTTCCCTGCAGATGCTGCGCAACCTTTTCGAGAGTGAACTGATCGATCTGGCTCAGGAACACGATTGAGCGAATTGCACCCTACGAAGGAGAAGTACATGGACGAGTACTGGGAGGCTGCGGCGGGCCTTAACGAACATGTCGAGAATTTGAAGCAGGCGCGTGATCGACTGATTGCGGCCGGCAAGCACGATGAGGCGGCGGTGATCAGCCGATCGCTTGAGACGATGCAGGTTGCGCTGGATCAGCCGGGACGGATGGCGGCAGGCGAAACCAAGCATTGAGGGCAGCCTCGGTAACGTAACCGGGGGCTGGTGGCTTGACCGCCCCCGCAGATTTCCCATGGGGTTGAGCCGGCTTGCAGCGTGGCGTTGCGAGGGTAAGCGGTCTGTTTTCACGCGCAGGCCCGGCTGTGTTGGTAAACTTGCAGGCCATCATGAGGCAAACGTAGCTGTGCTGGGCAGCCGATGCTGCAATCAGTGCGTTTGGGCGCCATCACACCGTGTGCGCTCCCCCTGCAAACAGACACTCAACACGTAGAGCAAAATGGTACAGAATTCAGCGGCATCTCCCGTAAATACAGGCGCTACAGTGTCCCGACGGTTCAGCGTCGCCCCCATGATGGATTGGACTGACCGCCATTGCCGCTACTTCCTGCGCCTGCTCTCGCGCAACGCCCTGCTCTACACCGAGATGGTCACCACCGGCGCGCTGCTCAATGGCGATGCCGAGCGTTTCCTGCGCCACGATGAAGCCGAGTACCCGCTGGCCCTGCAATTGGGCGGCAGCGTACCGGCCGATCTGGCCGCCTGCGCCGTGCTGGCGCAAAACGCGGGCTACAACGAAGTGAACCTGAATGTCGGCTGCCCCAGCGACCGCGTGCAGAACAACATGATCGGCGCCTGCCTGATGGGCCACCCGGCGCTGGTGGGCGATTGCGTCAAGGCCATGCTCGACGCCGTGCAGATCCCGGTCACGGTCAAGCACCGCATCGGTATCAATGGCCGCGACAGCTACGCCGAACTCTGCGATTTCGTCGGCCAGGTACGCGACGCCGGTTGCCGCAGCTTCACCGTGCACGCGCGCATCGCCATCCTCGAAGGCCTCTCGCCCAAGGAAAACCGCGAAATCCCGCCGCTGCGCTACGACATCGCCGCGCAACTGAAAACCGATTTCCCGGACCTGGAACTGATCCTCAACGGGGGCATCAAGACCCTCGCCGAATGCCAGCAGCACCTGCAGACCTTCGACGGCGTGATGCTCGGCCGCGAGGCCTATCACAACCCGTACGTGCTGGCCGAAGTCGACCAGCAGCTGTTCGCCAGCGACGCGCCCGTGATCAGCCGCAGCGAAGCCCTGGCCAGGCTGCGCCCGTATATCGCCAGGCATCTGGAAAGCGGCGGCGCCATGCACCACATCACCCGCCATATCCTCGGCCTGGGCCAGGGTTTCCCGGGGGCACGCAAGTTCCGCCAACTGCTGTCGGTAGACATCCACAAGCGCCAGGACCCGCTTGGCCTGCTCGACCAGGCAGGGCTGCTGTTGCAAGGGCGCTAGGAACCTGCGCGCGGTTCGACACTCCAATCGTCATCCCCTACCCGATGCCTGCCGCACAGCCCTTGAGCGGCCGGCAGCGCTCGGGTAATGTCGTCCAACCGCACAGGACAGAGCACGCTCATGACTTCCAAGCTGGAACAACTCAAGCAGTTCACTACGGTCGTTGCCGATACCGGCGACATCGATGCGATCAGCCGCCTCAAGCCGGTCGATGCCACCACCAACCCCTCCCTGCTGCTCAAGGCTGCCGCCATGCCCGGCTATGCCGAGCTGCTCAGCGAAGCAGTCAAGCACAGCAAGGGCAACCTGGGGCTGGCCTGTGACGCATTCGCGGTGTCGGTGGGCAGCGGTATTCTCAAGGTGATTCCTGGCCGCATTTCCACCGAAGTGGACGCACGCCTGTCGTTCGACCAGCCAGCCCTGCTGGCCAAGGCCCGCCAGTTGATCGAACTGTACGACAAGGCCGGCATCGGCCGCGATCGCGTGCTGATCAAGCTGGCCTCCACCTGGGAAGGCATCCGCGCCGCCGAGGTGCTGGAAAAGGAAGGCATCCAGACCAACCTGACCCTGCTGTTCTCCTTCGCCCAGGCCGCCGCCTGTGCCGACGCCGGGGTGTTCCTGATCTCGCCGTTCGTGGGCCGTATCTACGACTGGTACAAGAAATCCACCGGCAAGGAGTACGCCGGCGCCGAAGACCCGGGCGTGCAGTCGGTCACTCGCATCTACGACTACTACAAGGCCAATGGCTACGACACCGTGGTCATGGGCGCGAGCTTTCGCAACATCGGCCAGATCGAGCAACTGGCAGGTTGCGACCGCCTGACCATCAGCCCCGAACTGCTGCAACAGCTGAGCGACGACCAGGGCAGCCTGGAACGCAAGCTGGTGCCTGGCAAGGCCGGCGAACCACGCCTGACGCTGGATGAAGGGCAATTCCGCTGGCTGTCCAACGAGGACGCCATGGCCACCGAAAAGCTCGCCGAAGGCATCCGCCAGTTCGCACGTGATCAGGAGAAGCTGGAAGCGCTGATGGCTGCAAAGGCCTGATACAAATCCGGTTTGCCTGAGGCAGCAGGAAGGCGGAGCATCCTGCGCCTTGCATTCCTGCATCGGGGCTGCTTTGCAGCCCTTCGCTGGCAAGCCAGCCCCACGCGGTCTGCGCGCCCCACACAATCCTGTGGAAGCTGGCGTGTCAGCGGAGGGGCCTGAACCGTCCATGCTGACTCCTGAGTAATCGATGCCCGACACCACCCCACTGCCGTTGGTACTGGCCGGCCCGCTGCTGCGCCGACTGGAAGCTACGCGCCTGGTCTTCTGGCTGGTCGGCTCCGAGCCGCTACAGCCCACGCTGCACCTGAACCTCCCCGTCGAGCACCACCTGAACTGCCAGGTCATCGCCATCGGCAGGCACGCCTTCGTGCACCTGATCGACGTTCAACTGGCCGCACCCTTGCCCACCGACGTACAGGTCGACTACGACCTGTTGCTGCACGGCCAAGGCATGCGCGACTGGGCATCGCACCTGCTCTATGGCGACAACCAGCAGCCCAACTTCGTGGTACGTGCGCGCCTGGACCACCTGCTGCACGGCTCCTGCCGCAAACCGCACCACCCTGCCGCCGATGGCCTGCTGTGTGCCGACCGCCTGCTGGCCGCGCCCCACGCACCTGCCGAACGCCCTGCGCTGCTGATGATGAGCGGCGACCAGGTGTATGCCGACGACGTCGCCGGCCCCATGCTGCGGGCCATCCATGGGCTGATCGAGCGCCTGGGGCTGTTCGACGAGCACCTGGAAGGCGCCGTGGTGGAAAACAGCGCCGCACTCTATCGCCACCCGGCCAGTTACTACCACCGTGCCGACCTGCTGCCGGCGCTCAAGAGCAACGAGACCCTGCGCGAACGCTTCTTCGGCGGCACCAGCAAGCCGATCTTCACCAGCAGCAACGCCGACAATCACCTGGTGACCCTGGCCGAAGTCATGGCCATGTACCTGCTGGTGTGGTCGCCCGTGCCGTGGGCCCTCCTCGACACCCACATGCCAGCGGGGCTGACAGTGGAGCGCCAGGCACGCTACCAGCACGAACAGCAACTGCTGCAGAGCTTCGTCGAAGGCCTGGACGGCGTGGCTCGGGTGCTGGCGCACCTGCCTAGCCTGATGATCTTCGACGACCACGACATCACCGATGACTGGAACCTCTCGGCCCAGTGGGAAGAAACCGCCTACGGCCACCCGTTCTCCCGGCGCATCATCGGCAACGCGCTGATCGGCTATCTGCTGTGCCAGGGCTGGGGCAACAACCCGGACGCATTTGGCGACCTGCTGCCGGCCTGCCACACCCTCAGCCACAGCGCCGACGACGACGGCTACCTCGAACACACCGCACAGGACGCACTGATCAAGGCGTTGCTGCGCTTTCAGGAGTGGCAATTTGCGTTGCCGACCCAGCCTGCCCTGCTGGTGCTCGATACCCGCACTCGCCGCTGGCGCAGCGAAAGCAGCCTGCAAAAACCGTCCGGCCTGCTCGACTGGGAAGCGCTGTGTGAACTGCAGCAGGCACTGCTGGACCATCCTTCGGCAATCATCGTCTCGCCTGCACCGATCTTCGGCGTCAAGCTGATCGAGTCCATCCAGCGCGTCTTCAGCTGGTGCGGCTACCCGCTGCTGGTGGATGCAGAGAACTGGATGGCCCATCGCGGTGCAGCGCAGGTCATCCTCAACATCTTTCGCCACTCGCGCACGCCGGGGCACTACGTGATCCTCTCCGGCGACGTGCACTACTCGTTCGTCTACGAAGTCCTGATCCGCCACAAACGCAGTGCACCGCACCTGTGGCAGATCACCAGCAGCGGCATCAAGAACGAGTTTCCCCGACGCCTGCTCGACGTGTTCGATCGCCTCAACCGCTGGCTGTACGCACCACGCTCACCGCTCAACTGGTTCACAAAACGTCGCCAGATGCAGGTAGTGCCGCGCACACCCGCCCACAGCAAGGCCGGTGAACGGCTATGGAACAGTGCGGGTCTGGGTCAGGTATTTTTCAATGAGCAGGGCCAGCCGGAGCGCATTCTCCAACTCAATGCCAATGGCACAGCCCCCACCGAGTTTCCTCGCGGGCCGATGCAGTAAGGGCGGGGTAGCCAGGCGCTCGCCAGGGAGCGCCGAAGGGAACGATCAGGTACGTTCCAGGGCGTTGACCAGATCGTGGAAGGCTTCACGGTTGGAGTCGTTCAGGCCCATGAGGATCTTGTGCGCTTCCAGCACCTTGGCACGCACCACCTCTTCGTTCTGGTCCTGGGACGGCAGATCGGTCAGGCACTCCGGGCACGGGATCGGGCGATCGACGATGTTGAACACCTGATCGAAACCCATCGATTGCAGCAGGCGCGTGATGTCGGCATGGGTGGTGACCACGGTAGGCAACAGCCCAACCTTCTGCCGCGACAGGATCGACAATTTGGCCAGCAAACCGAGCGTGGTGCTGTCGATGCTGTTGGTTTCCGTAAGATCGATGACGATCGCCGAGAAATTCAGCGCCGTGAAAATCTTCTCGATCGTTGCGTCCAGCGCCGAACACAGGGTCAGACGCACTTCACCGACAAACTTCAGAACGAAGGTACCGTTCTGCTCGGCGAACTGGATTCTTCCAGTACTCATTGAAGGTTCCTGCTCAACACCATTAGGGCGATATCATCCGGCATCTCCCCAAGCGTAGCCAATTCGAATCGTCGGCGCAGCCCATCCAGGCTGCCACCCGCAGCCTTGACTATTTCAGGCAAGGCCGCTTCCTTATCTTTGAGTGTATCGCCGGGCAAAAGATCCAGAATGCCATCAGACAGCAAGGTCAGGCTGAACTCGGGAGGCAGTTCCATCACGTGGTCCTGGTAGGTCGCCTCGTCGAACAGGCCCACCGGCAATCCGCGGCCTTCAAGGTACCCACAGTGCTCTGGCGTATACAGTACAGGCAACGGCAGATGGCCGCCGATGCTGTAGGTCATCAGCCCGGTGTCTTCATCGATCACCCCGCCAACCATGGTCACATGCTTGCCCAGCTTGCAGTTGATCAGGCCGCGATTGATGTGGCCCAGCACTTCGGACGGCTTGAAGTCACGCAAGGTGCCACTGCGCTTGAATTCGAACAGCAGGCGCGTGGTCATGAACTTCAGCAGCACGGTCACGAACGCCGATGAAGCACCGTGCCCGGAAACGTCTGCCAGGTAAAACGCCACACGTCGCTCATCCACCCGGAAGTAGTCGGTGAAATCACCGGACAGGTACAGCGAAGGAATGATCTGGTGCTCGAAACGCAGGTCCGAAACGGCCCATGGGCTCTCGGGCAGCATGTTCATCTGCACCTGGCGCCCCGCGGTCTGGTCCTCCTGCAACAGGTGCAGGCTGGCCTCCAGTTCGCGGTTGGCGGTTTCGAGCTTTTCGCGGTAGCGCTGGTTCTCGAGCACCAGATGCGCACGGTCCAGCGCACGGCGTACCGAATGCTCCAGCACAGCCAGGTCTTCAAGGGGCTTTATCAGGTAATCGGCGGCGCCCAGGCGCAAGGCCTCGACGGCATCGTTCATCACACCCGCGCCCGACACCACGATCACCGGCAGATCAGGCGCACGCTCGGTGACCTGGCGAATCAGCTCCAGGCCACCCATTTGCGGCATGCGCAGATCGCAGATCACAAGATCAGGCTGGTCCTGCTCGAAGACGTGAAGGCCCTGCTGACCGTTGCTTGCCTGCAGGACACTGAAGCCGCTGTCTTCCAGGTAGGCGGCAAGACTCGCACGCACTACGTCGTCATCATCGATTATCAGCAGCGTTGCACTGGTTTTCTGCATGTGGGCAAACGGCGCCAGAAATAGGTTGGCGTAGGCGGCCAGGTAACACGAGGCCCGCTTACTGGATTCACTTCTAGCCACTCTTGAGGTGCAGGGCAAAAAGGTCTGCCCGGCAACTGTTCAGAGGTGCCCTGTAAGGCGCAGACGGTACTCCCATCCGCCAGGGGTTTCAAGCATGCGCCGATGGTCGCCTTCGCTCTTTACAGCGCAAATCACCGGGAGTTATAAAAACCCCATCTATCGCAACCCAATGGAAGGATGCAGGCATGAGCCACAACCACGCAGACTACAGTGAGAAGCGTGATTTCCTACGGATGCGAGTGGACGCCGAGGTCGCGCTGATCACCCCCGACAAGGTCATTGCCGCGACGTGCCTGGACCTGTCCAGCAGTGGCATGCAGGTACGGGCGCCGCAGCGCTTTCAAGTCGGCGACAACCTGCAGGTACGCATAGACTCCGATCATCCCGCCCTCGCCGGGCTGGAGGCCGAAGCTCAGGTGGTATGGATCGCCGACCAACCGCAGAACGAGCAAAAACTCGGGCTCAAGATACTGTCGATGAGTTGAACAATCAGACACAAAAAAGGCGGCCACATGGCCGCCTCTTCGGCTGAGCAACGATCAGAAATCGTCTTTCACTTCGCCATCCTTGACCTTGAATTCGCGGTTCTGCAGGTAGGCATTGCGGATGAAGCTGTACTTGTCGCCGCGGATCATCTTCTCGGCCGGCAACAGGCTGGCGCGGGTGTCGACCACATCGACCGCAAGCGCGGTGTTGCGCGTCGGCACGTGATTGATGTAGCGGTAGGGTTCGGTGTAGCTGTCAGGGTACTTGGCCAGTGCATCGCGCACCGTGCTTGGGCCCAGCAGCGGCAGCATCACGTAAGGGCCGCTCTGCACACCCCAGTAACCGAGGGTCTGGCCGAAGTCTTCATCGCTGCGCTGCAACCCCATGCGGGTGCCGACATCGAAGAAGCCGGCGAGGCCGAAGGTGGTGTTGACGATCAGCCGCGCCGTGTCGACACCCGCCGCGTGCGGCTTGAGCTGCAACACGTTGTTGGCCAGGTTGGTCACCTCACCGATGTTGCGGAACATGTTGTGGATGCCATCTTCCAGAAACTGCGGGGTCACCCACTGGTAGCCCTGCGCCAGTGGCTTGAGCGCGTAGGTGTCGACGGTATCGTTGAAACGGAAGATCGGACGGTTGATGCTCTCCCACGGGTCTTCTTCGGTCGCCGCCTGAGCCATCACCGGCGCCAGCAGCAGGCTCGCGCAGACACAGGCCCGGGTCACACGATCGATCACGCCAGCACCGATCCCACGCATAAAGTATCTCCTAGACAATCACTGTGCTGCCTGACACGAGGGCCTGCAGCAGCCAAAAAGGAAACAAGTATAAAGCCTCCCACCCAGATTAGGCAGCTTCGCACACCCTGCGTCGGTAATTTGTGATTGAAGACGATGCGGTCATCAAACCGTCACTGCGCGGTCATGTTCAGGCGCTAGCCTTGCTGGTTATTTCAGGGACGTTGCCATGCCCCATTCCCCCGCCTTCACCGCCGTGCTGTTCGGCCTGCGCGGCTGCCTCGTCGATTTTGGCGCACGCTGCCAGGCCCCCGGCAGCGAACCCGTCGAGCCAACCCCTGGCGCCCTGCACGCCCTGCACTGGCTGCAGCAGCACGGCGTGCCCTGCGCCTGGCTCGACGATGCACCAGCCGCCCTTGCCACCCACCTGAGCCAGGCACTGCCGGCCGGGCTCGCAGCGCCCACTGCCGCCAGCAGCCATGCCCCGTGGCCCGCGCCAGATGCCTGCTGGCAGGCCTTGATGCACCTGAAGACCGCGCAACTGGACGGTTGCGTGCTGGTCAGCGGCGAACCGCGCCTGCTGCAGGCCGGCCTGAATGCGGGGCTATGGACGGTGGGGCTGGCCTCGTGCGGCTCGTTGTGCGGCGTGTCTGCCGCACACTGGCAGGCACTGGATGAGCGCGAGCGCGAACACAAACGCGGCAAGGCCACCCTGCAACTGTTCAGCCTGGGGGTGCATTCGGTGATCGATCAGTTGGAGCAATTGACCGATTGCCTGGCCGATATCACCCAGCGCCGTCTCAAAGGTGAAAAACCCTGATACAGCCCCATTGATCAGGGTCATGCAAAGCGGCGCGCAGTGGATTAATCTGAACCACAAGGCATGGACCTTTCGCCAGCCGGCGGGGTCCATGACTGTGCCTATTCATAGAGGGAGATCACCCATGCCTGCCCGCGAACTGCAAGCGCAACTCAACGCCCTGCGCGAGCAACTGGAGCAAAATCCGCCGCTCTCGGAAGCAGAGCGCGTTGAACTGCACGAATTAATGGCGCAGATCCAAGCAAAAATCGAACTGGAGGCAGTAACCCCGGACAACAACCTGGTCGACGGCGTCAACCTGGCCGTGGAGCGCTTCGAAGTGGAGCACCCGGGCCTGACCGCCACCTTGCGCAATATCGTTCAGAGCCTGCAAAGCATGGGCATCTGAACACCGCCTGCATGAAAAAAGCCCCGTCGCACTGCACGGGGCTTTTTCGTTACTGGCGCACCAGGCGGCCGTTGCTCAGGGTCACCGCCTCGGTGCTGCGGTAGGGATTGATGTCCAACCCGCCACGGCGTACGTAACGCGCATACACCGTCAGCGTTTCAGGTTTGAGCAGGTGCTTGAGGTCGAGGTAGATGCGTTCCACGCACTGCTCGTGGAAGTCGGCATGCTGACGGAAGCTGATCAGGTAGGCCAGCAGGCTCGCAGGGTCCAGCGCCGCGCCGCGGTAGTGCACCGTGACGCTGCCCCAGTCCGGCTGGCCGGTGACCGGGCAGTTGGACTTGAGCAGGTGGCTGTGCAAGGTTTCTTCCACCACCCGCCCGCTGTCGCAGCGCAGCAATTCGGGCTGTGGCTGTTCGTAGTTGCTGATGCTCACGTCCAGGTCGTCGATGCACACGCCAGGCAGGGCCACCACGCCCTCGCCTTCGACCTCGCCCAGGCTGCGGATACGCACGCCCACCGGCTTGCCGGCGGCGGCCGAGAGGTCCTTGACCAGGCACGCTTCAAGCGCCTGCGGTGACTCGAAAACCGTCTGGTTCAGCGAGTTCAGGTACAGCTTGAACGACTTGGACTCGATGATCGCCGGCGAGTCGGCGGGGATGGCGAATTCGCCGATCGCCACCACCGGCTTGCCCGAGGGCAGCAGCCAGGACAGCTCGAAGCAGTTCCAGAAATCCACGCCCTGCCACGGCAGCGTCTGTGCACTGACCCCAAGCTCGGCCCATTTGGCGGCACGCGGAATCGGGAACAGCAGCGACGGGGTGTAGGTGGAAACGTATTCGCTGGACTTGCCCAGCGGGGAGTGTTCGGCGGCGGGATGCATGGCTCAAACCTGAAGGACGAAATTGCCCTAGTTTATCGGGTTTGAGCCCTGCGTTGGTCATTCGGCGATGGTCAGTGTACCCAGCATGCCGGCCTGGTAGTGCCCAGGCACGTTGCAGGCGAACTGGATCGGTGTCGACTGGCTGAAGGCCCAGGTCAGTTCGGCGCGCTGGCCGGGCGCGACCATGACCATGTTCGGGTCGTCGTGCTGCATGCCGGCGTGCCCCGTTGCGCCGTGTCCCATGCTGCCGTGCGCCCTGCCAGAAGGGTCCATCTGGCCTTGCATGGCTACCATCTGTTGCTGGTGACGTGCGTGCATGGCAGCATCCCCCAGGTTGAATTCATGCGCCACCTGCCCCTTGTTGACCAGCACGAAACGCACCGTTTCGCCGGCCTTGACCGTGAGCGCCCGCGGTTCGAAATACATGTCGCCCATCACCACCTCGACCGTGCGTGTGGCTTGCGCCGCCGCAGCCGGCTTGCCAAAGGCATAGTCGTGTCCAGGTGCAGCCAGCAGCGGCAGGCTCCACAGCGCCAGCGCACCCGCGATCATCCAGCGTTTCATCGTGCATCCTCTATGATGTTGCATCCGCATGCCACCCACTGTAGACAGCCCGCACTGGCAACGAGCTGACAAAAAGATTACAACTTTGTCAGCTTCACCCTGCCCCCGCTCGCGCACGGTATAACCCCGACACCCACCGCCCCGAGAGCCCCATGAAACTGTTGATCGTCGAAGACCAGCCCAAGACCGGCCTCTACCTGCGCCAGGGCCTGAACGAGGCCGGCTTCAGCACCGAGCTTGCCACCGATGGCGACACCGGCCAGTACTTGGCGCTGAACGGCGACTACGACCTGCTGATTCTCGATGTGATGCTGCCGGGACGCGACGGCTGGCAGATCCTGCAGGCCGTGCGTGCGGCCGGGCTGGAACTGCCGGTGCTGTTCCTCACCGCCCGTGATGCCGTGGAAGACCGCGTGCATGGGCTGGAGCTGGGCGCCGATGACTACCTGATCAAGCCTTTTGCGTTTTCCGAGCTGCTGGCGCGGGTGCGCACCCTGTTGCGCCGCGGCACCAACCCGGCACAGGAAACCACGCTGAGCCTGGCCGACCTGCGCCTGGACCTGATTCGCCGACGCGTCGAGCGCGCTGGCACACGCATCGACCTCACCGCCAAGGAGTTCGCCCTGCTCGAACTGCTGCTGCGCCGCCAGGGCGAAGTGCTGCCAAAGTCGCTGATTGCCTCGCAGGTGTGGGACATGAACTTCGACAGCGACACCAACGTGATCGAAGTCGCCATACGCCGCCTGCGCCTGAAGGTCGACGACGCCCACGACAACAAGCTGATCCACACCGTGCGCGGCATGGGCTATGTGCTCGAAGAGCGCGCGGCATGATGCGTCGGCTTTCCCTGGGCGGGCGCCTGGCCCTGCTGTTCGCCGCCTGCACCGCCGCCGTGTCGCTGGTGGCCGGGGTGCTGTTCAGCCGCGCCAGCGAGGCGCACTTCATCGAGCTTGATCAACAGATGCTCGAGAGTCGTCTGTCGGTACTGCGCCAGGCACTCGACGGCGTGCACGAACGCACTGCCCTCGCCACACGCCTGCCGGCATTGCAAGGCGAGCTGGACCACCAGGCCGACCTCGCGCTGCGTATTCGCGGCAGCGATGGGCACGTCTGGTTCGACAGCCGGCCAGGGCTGCCCGATACCCCCCACGCACCGGGCGTAAGCACGCTCCATACCGAGGGCGTGGATTTTCGCAGCCTGGGCGTATCGCTTGAAGGCGGCACCCAGCTCACGCTGCTGCTGGACATCACGCATCACCAGCACTTTCTTCAGCGCATGCAGCGCCTGATCTGGCTGACGGTCGGCCTGTCGGCCCTGGCCACCGCACTGCTCGGCGCCTGGGCCGCACGCAGCGGCTTGCGCCCGTTGCGCCAGATGGGCGAAGTGGCAGCCAGCGTGTCGGCGCGTTCGCTGACCACACGCCTGCCGCAGGAGCAGATGCCACTGGAGCTGGCGGAACTGGCGGGCACGATGAACGCCATGCTCGAGCGCCTGGACGACGCCTTCCAGCGCCTGTCGGGGTTTTCTGCAGACATCGCCCACGAGCTGCGCACGCCCCTGTCCAACCTGCTGACCCACACCCAGGTCACTCTCACCCGCCCGCGCAGCCTGGAAGAGTACCGCGAGGCATTGCATGGCAACCTGGAGGAACTGCAGTGGATGGCGCAACTGGTCAACGACATGCTGTACCTGGCCAAGGCCGACCATGGCCTGCTGATGCCCAACCGCGAGCCGTTGGCACTGGAACAGGAGGCGGATGCGTTGCTCGAGTATTACGCGGCGCTGGCCGAGGAGGCGCAGATCACGCTGAGCCGCGAGGGCGAGGCGGCCCTCACCGGGGACCGCCACATGCTGCGTCGGGCGCTGTCCAACCTGCTGGACAATGCGCTGCGCTTCACGCCGGCACAGGGCGAGATTCGCATTGTGATTGCGCAGGATGGCGCGGGGGTTCATCTGGAAGTGGCCAATCGCGGGGCCGCGCTCGACACGACGCTGCTGCCACGGCTGTTCGACCGGTTCTACCGGGCCGATCCGGCACGCCGCGAAGGCAGCAGCGAGCATGCGGGGTTGGGACTGGCGATCACGCGCTCGATCGTGCAGGCGCACGGCGGGGTGATCAGTGCCGAATCGGCGCAGGGGTGGACACGCTTCGTGATCGACTTGCCCACCTCATGACACCATTCGCTGGCAAGTCAGCTCCCACAGGGTTCAGTGCTGGACCTGTGGGAGCTGGCTTGCCAGCGAATGGCCGCGCAGCGGCCTCAGCGCATCACTCGTAACGCAAGGCGTACGCCGGCTCGACCTGCGAAGCGCGCCACGCCGGGTACAACGTGGCCAAAAAGCTCATTACCAGCCCCGCACTGCAGATCAACGCCACATCGCCCCACTGCAGCTGCGACGGCAAGGTGCTGATGAAGTACACGTCGGAGGTAAAGATATGCTGCCCGCTGACCCGCTCCAGCCAGCCGACGATCTGGCTCACATTGAGCGCCGCGATCACCCCCAGCACGCCGCCGATCAAGGTACCGACCACCCCGATCAGGCTGCCCTGCACCATGAACGTGCCCATGATCTGTGCAGGCGTCGCGCCGATGGTGCGCAGGATGGCGATATCCGCGCCCTTGTCGTTCACCACCATGATCAGGGTGGCAATGATGTTGAACGCCGCTACCGCGATGATCATCATCAGCAGCAGGCCGATCATGGTCTTTTCCATCTTCATGGCACTGAACAGGCTGCCCTGTGTGTGCGTCCAGTCATCGGCACGGTACTGGCCGCCCAACTGCGCGACGATTGCCGCCGATACCTGCGGCGCGCTGTACAGGTCCTTGACCTTGAGCCGCACGCCCTGCACCTGGCCAGGCTCCCAGCGCTGCATGGTCGCCGCATCGGCCATGTGGATCAGGCCCATGGAACCATCCAGCTCGGCGCCGACCTTGAACACGCCCACCACGTTAAGCCGCTGCATGCGCGGGGTGATGCCACCTGGCGCCGAACTCACCTCTGGCACGATCAGAGTCAGCTTGTCACCGACGTTCAGGCGAAAGCGGCGCGCCGTCATCTCCCCCACCACCACGCCGAACTCGCCCGGCTTGAGGTCGTCGAGACGGCCCTGGACGATATGGTCGGCAACGATCGACACCTTGCCTTCCTGCGCAGGGTCGATGCCGCTGATCTGGATCGGCTGCATCGAGCCCTTGTACGACAGCATGCCTTCCATTTCGGTCAGCGGCGCGGCGGCCACCACCTCGGGGTTCTTCGACGCGGCATCGGCCACCGCCTGCCAGTTGTCCAGCGGCGTGGCACCGAGCACGGCCGCATGCGGCACCATGCCGAGGATTCGTGCGCTCATTTCACGCTGAAAGCCGTTCATCACCGACAACACCACGATCATCGCCAGCACGCCCAGCGACAGGCCGATCATCGAGGTCATCGAAATGAACGAGATGAAGTGATTGCGGCGCTTGGCGCGGGTGTAACGCGCACCGATGAAAATTGACAAGGGTCTGAACATGAACTGAAGCACCCAGGTAAAGAAAAGGAACACGCGGCCCGCCAGTATCGGCGGGCCACCGGTACGGCCAGGTCAGATCGAAACCAGTCGCCCGTCTTCCAGGCGCAGCACACGGTCCATCTGGCGCGCCAGGTTGAGGTCATGCGTGACCACCAGGAACGCGGTCTGCGAAGCGCTGCTCAGCTCCTGCATCAGGTCCTGGATGCCCTGGGCGGTGTGATGGTCGAGGTTGCCGGTGGGCTCGTCGAGCATCACCAGGCCTGGACGGTTGACCAGTGCACGGGCGATCGCCACGCGCTGACGCTCGCCACCGGACAGCTCGGACGGCTTGTGGCTCAGGCGATGACCCAGGCCGACGCGCGTGAGCAAGGCCTCGGCGCGTTCACGCGCTTCGGGGATCGGTGTGCGGCCGATCAACAGGGGCATGCACACGTTCTCCAGCGCGGTGAACTCCGCCAGCAAGTGGTGGAACTGATAGACGAAGCCCAATGCGCGGTTGCGCAACAGGCCGCGTGCACGCTCACCGAGTGCCGACAGCTCTTCACCCGCCAGCCACACACTGCCCTGGGTGGGCGTGTCGAGACCGCCCAGCAGGTTGAGCAAGGTACTCTTGCCCGAACCCGAACTGCCCACGATCGCTACGCGCTCACCGGGGTGCAACTCCAGCTGCAGGCCCGACAACACCTGCACCGACTCCGGGCCTTCCTCGTAGGATTTGCCCAGGTTGCGGCAACTCAGCACTGCTTTATCACTCATGCCCAACTCACTCATAACGTAGCGCCTCCGCAGGCTGGGTGCGTGCCGCACGCCAGGCCGGATACAGGGTGGCGAGAAAACTCAGGACCAGCGCCGCGCCGCAGACCATCCACACATCTTCGGCCATGACCTGCGACGGCAGGTAATCGATGAAGTACACGTCGGCATTCAGGAACTTGTGCCCGATCAGCCGCTCCAGGCCCGCAATCGCCGCGCTCACGTTGAGCGCTGCGCCAATGCCGACCACCGCGCCGATCAGGGTACCGACCACGCCGATCACGGTACCCTGCACCATGAAGATCGCCATGATCTGCCCGGGCGTGGAGCCCAGCGTGCGCAGGATGGCGATGTCGCCCCGCTTGTCGTTGACCACCATCACCAGGGTGGAAATGATGTTGAACGCCGCCACCGCCACGATCAGCAGCAACAGCAGGCCGATCATGGCCTTTTCCATGCGGATGGCCTGGTACAGGTTGCCGTGGCTGCGGGTCCAGTCACGCGCATAGAACGCCTGCTCGCCCAGCGTCTGGGCGATGTTCCAGGCCTCGCGTGGCGCCTGGAACAGGTCGTCGAACTTCAGCCGCAGGCCCTGTACCTGATCGGCCTTCCAGCGGTGCAGGCGCGACAGGTCGGACAGGTTGGTCAGGCCCAGGTAACCGTCGATCTCGCCGGCGCCCACATGGAAGATACCGACCACGGTGAAGCGCTTCATGCGCGGGAACATGCCGGCCGGGGTCACGGTGACCTCGGGGGCGACGAAAGTCAGCTTGTCGCCGATGCCCACGCCCAGCTTGGCCGCAGCCTTGTCGCCGATCATGATGCCGAAGCTGCCGGGCGCCAGTGCATCGAGCTTACCCTCGCGCACGAAGTCGTCGATGATCGACACCTTGCGCTCTTGCGCAGGGTCAATGCCGTTGAGCAGCACCTTCTGTACCTTGCCCTCATGGGTCAGCAGGCCCTGCATCTGGGTGAACGGCGCCACCGCCAGTACCGCCGGGTTCTGCTTAACTGTATCGGCAAGGGCCGGCCAGTCGCTGATCGGCTGCCCGGTCTCGAGGGTGGCATGGGGCACCATGCCCAGCACGCGGGTACGCATCTCATGATCGAAGCCATTCATCACCGACAGCACCACGATCATCACTACCACGCCCAGGGCGAGGCCGATCATCGAGGTCAGCGAAATGAACGAGACGAAGTGGTTGCGGCGCTTGGCACGGGTGTAACGCGTACCGATAAATACGAAAAGAGGTCTGAACATGTCGGGGCTTGTTCGGAGGAAAGAGGAACGTCCTTGTGGCGGGGCTTGAATAGCAGCTTTACACTCAGACCACCGCCGCTACCATGGGTTCGCCATGTCGACATTAGATGAAGAAGATCGCCGCGAATACTACCGTATCGAGGACCGGATCGCACTGGAAATTACCCCGCTGAGCGCCGCCGAGGCCTTGGGCGGCGAGTTGTTGCAGGATGCTTCACCGTTGTTCAACCTGCTCAGCGAACTGCACCTGAGCGAGTTCGAGTCTCAGCACCTGCTACGTCAGCTCAGTGACAAGGACCGCACCCTGGCCGCCTTTCTCAAGGCGCAGAACAAACGCATCGACCTGCTCAGTGCAGTGGTTGCACAGACCCTGCTGGGGCAGATCGGCGAAGCGCGCACGGTGGTGCTCTCGGAGGGCGGCGTCGAAGTGCGCCAGGCCCAGGCCATTACCGCCGGCAGCCGCGTCTCGGTGAAAATGGTGCTGATGCCCCAGGCCCTCGGGCTGTTGCTGCGGGCCAAGGTGACCCATTGCGACAGCAAGGCCGACGGGCTGTTCGAGATTGGTGCCGAATTCGTCGAGATGACCGATGCCCAGCGTCAACTGCTGGCGCGCTACATTCTCCAGAAGCAGGCGCAGCAACGTCGCCAGGCCTTGGAGCAGAACGACCCGAGCGCCTCCTGAGTTTCACTCTTTCTTGAAGGAACAAACGTGACCCAGATTTACGGCCACCGCGGCGCCAAGGGCGAAGCCCCCGAGAACACCCTGAGCAGTTTCCAGCAATGCCTGAGCCACGGCGTTCGCCGTTGCGAGCTGGACCTGCACCTGTCGTCCGACAACGAGCTGATGGTCATCCATGACCCCAGCCTCAAGCGCACTACCGGCCGTGGCGGCAAGGTGGTCGAGCATGCTGCCGCCGACCTGGTCACCTATGATGCACGCAAGGGCGGCCCTGGCTGGGTCAAGCCCTGCCCGATCCCGCGCCTGGAGGAACTGTTCGAACAATGTGATTTCGAGCACTGGCAACTGGAGGTCAAGAGCGCCTCGCGCACCCGCGCCGCCACCACGGTGCTGGCGATTCGCGAAATGGCCCAGCGCTTCGGCCTGCTGGACAAGGTCACCATCACCTCCAGCTCACGGGAAGTGCTGGGCGCCGCCCTGGAGCTGACCCCGGACATCTCCCGCGGGCTGGTTGCCGAGTACACCTGGCTTGACCCGCTGAAGGTCGCACAGAACTATGGCTGCACGCTGCTGGCGTTGAACTGGACGCACTGCACCCCCGAGCGCCTGGCCAAGGCCCAGCGTCAGGGGTTGCATGTGTCGGTGTGGACGGTCAACGAGCCGGCGCTGATGCTCCGACTCGCCGACTTCGGCGTAGACAGCCTGATTACAGACTTTCCCGGTTTGGCCAGCGCCACCCTCGAGAATCGCTGAAATCGGTCTCCCCGGCCGGCTCAGGCCACCGGCCGGAGCCGCTCAAAAAAGCCGGTTGAGGCCGTCGTAGGCGGCAACCCGATAGGCTTCGGCCATGGTCGGGTAGTTGAAGGTGGTGTTGACGAAGTACTTCAGTGTGTTCTGCTCACCCGGCTGGTCCATGATGGCCTGGCCGATGTGCACGATTTCCGAAGCCTGGTAGCCGAAGCAGTGCACACCGAGGATCTGCAGGGTCTCGCGGTGGAACAGGATCTTGAGCATGCCTTGCGGCTCGCCGGCGATCTGCGCACGCGCCATGCCCTTGAAGAACGCCTTGCCCACTTCGTACGGCACCTTGGCCTGGGTCAGTTCCTGCTCGTTCTTGCCGATCGAACTGATCTCCGGGATGGTGTAGATGCCGGTCGGCACGTCATTGACGAAGCGCCAGCTGCCATTGTCGACGATGCTGCCAGCAGCCGAACGGCCCTGGTCGTGGGCGGCACTGGCCAGGCTCGGCCAGCCGATCACGTCGCCGGCGCCGTAGATGTTCGGCACGCAGGTGCGGTAGGCCTCGTCCACTTCGATCTGGCCACGGCTGTTGACCTTCACGCCGATGTTTTCCAGGCCCAGGCGGTCGGTGTTGCCGGTACGCCCGTTGCACCACAGCAAGGCGTCGGCCTTGATCTTCTTGCCCGACTTCAGGTGCAGGATCACCCCGTTGTCCAGACCTTCGACACGCTCGTAATCTTCGTTGTGGCGCACAGTGATGTTGTTGTTGCTGAAGTGGTAGCTCAACGCCTGGGAAATCTCGGAGTCGAGGAAGCTCAGCAACTGCCCGCGGTTGTCCACCAGCTCGACCAGCACGCCCAGGCCACTGAAGATCGAGGCGTATTCGCAACCGATCACCCCGGCGCCGTACACGATCAGTTTGCGCGGGGTGTGGCCCAGGCTCAGGATGGTGTCGCTATCGTAGATACGCGGGTGGTGGAAGTCGATATCGGCCGGGCGATAAGGGCGCGAGCCGGTGGCGATGATGATGTGCTTGGCCACTAGTTTTTCGACCACGCCGTTGGCGCAGACCACTTCGATGGTCTGCTCGTCGGCGAAGCTGCCGGTACCGAAGAACACGTCGACGCGGTTGCGGGCGTAGTAGCCAGTGCGCGAGGCGACCTGCTTGGAGATGACTTTCTCGGCGCTCTTGAGCACGTCGGGGAAGGAGAACCAGCGCGGCTCACCAATGGCCCGGAACATCGGGTTGGTGTTGAACTGCATGATCTGGCGCACCGAGTGACGCAGGGCCTTGGACGGGATGGTGCCCAGATGGGTGCAGTTACCGCCGACCTGACGACGGCTATCGACCATCGCTACCTTGCGTCCTGCTTTGGCGGCATTCATTGCCGCCCCTTCTCCTGCCGGGCCGGAACCCAGCACCACTACGTCGTAGTTGTAGACAGCCATGCGTACTCCTTCAGAACAGGCCCGGACATCACATTGACCTCCGGGGCTACATCATGTCGCCATGGGCGCCATGCAAAAATTCGGGTGCAGTCTAATCAAGCTTGAACGCCGCGCACATTAACCCTTGGTCGCGTCGTAGGCTATTTTTCTCTGCACTACATGTACGTGCTCTTCGCCAGCAACGCTGGCGAAGCGTTTCATTGCTGCACAATCTTGTTGAATGCCGGCGTGGCCCGGGCCACGAACCCATCCTCCACCCGGCTGACGAATACCGCCGCAATACCGTGCTCGAGGGCATACGACCAGCCCCGCTCGGGCCCCAGTATCAGCAGTAGCGTCGAATACCCGTCGGCCATCAGCGCCGCCGGCTCCAGCACCGTCACCGACGCCAGTGCGTGGCTCACCGGCCGCCCCAGGCGCGCATCGAAGGTATGCGAATAACGCCGGCCATTGTCCTTGAAATAGTGGCGATAGTCACCCGACGTGGACACTCCGTAACCGTCCACAGGCACGACCTGCCGGGCAATCTGCAGGTCGTCACGGGGTAACTCCAGCGCGATGCGCCAGGCGCTGCCATCGGGCTTGCGCCCCACTGCCTTGAGCTCGCCGGTGGCCTCCACCAGAAAACTGTCGAGCCCCATGCCCCCCAGGCGCTCGACGATCAGGTCGACCGCATGGCCGGCAGCAATGCTGTTGAAATCCACCTCCACAGCAGCGTCCTTGCACAACTGCTGGCCGTCGATACGCAGATGCCTGTAGCCCACGCGCTCACGCACCCCGGCCAACGCCTGTGCATCCGGCACCTGCTCGGCACGCGCCTGCGGGCCGAAGCCCCACAGGTCGAGCAACGGCTCCACGGTGAGGTCGAATGCACCCTCGCTCTGGCGCGCCAATTGCTCGCCCACACGCACCAGCTGCAGCACATCGGCCGGCATCGGCTGGCAACGGTTGGCCGGCATCTGATTGAACTGCCCAACCAGCGAATCGCTGCGGTAGGTGGAAAAGCGCTGGTCGATACCTTGCAGAATGGCCTCGACCTCACTGCGCACCTGTTCAGGTGCAGCACCATCGCGCTTACGCACGTACTGCACCGTATAGCTGCTGCCCATGGTCGGGCCGCTGATGCGTTCGATCGAGTCCTCCTGCTCGCACCCGGCCAGCACCAGCACCGACACCAGCATTGCACGCCATGCACCCCTCAACGGCACCTCCTACAAAGCAAAAAAAACGGGAACCCGAAGGTTCCCGTCTTTTCAACGCAGCGTAAAGCTTAGCGTGGGAAGGCTGGCGGGTTGACCCCAGCCATGTCTTCCATCACACGTACCACCTGGCAGCTGTAACCGAATTCGTTGTCGTACCAGACGTACAGTACAACGCGGTTGTCGTTGCAGATGGTGGCTTCGGCGTCGACCACACCGGCGTGGCGCGAACCCACGAAGTCGCTGGACACCACTTCCTGCGAGCTGACGAAGTCGATCTGCTTGTGCAGGTCCGAGTGCATGGCCATCTGGCGCAGGTACTCGTTGATCTCTTCGCGGCTGGTGGCCTTTTCCAGGTTCAGGTTCAGGATCGCCATCGACACGTTCGGCGTCGGAACACGGATCGCGTTACCGGTCAGCTTGCCCTTGAGCACTGGCAGCGCCTTGGCGGCGGCAGTGGCGGCACCGGTCTCGGTGATGACCATGTTCAGCGCAGCGGAACGACCACGGCGGCTGCCCTTGTGGAAGTTGTCGATCAGGTTCTGGTCGTTGGTGTACGAGTGAACGGTTTCAACGTGACCGTTGACGATACCGAACTTGTCGTTCACGGCCTTGAGCACCGGCACGATGGCATTGGTGGTGCACGAAGCGGCCGAGATGATCTTGTCGTCCGGGCTGATTTCGCCGTGGTTGATGCCGTGCACGATGTTCTTCAGCGCGCCCTTGCCCGGCGCGGTAAGGATCACGCGCGAGGCACCCGGGCAGGCCAGGTGCTGGCCCAGGCCGTCGGCATCACGCCATACACCGGTGTTGTCCACGACCAGGGCGTTCTCGATACCGTACTGGGTATAGTCGACTTCGCTCGGGTTCTTGGCGTAGATAACCTGGATCAGGTTGCCGTTGGCGGTGATGGTGCTGTTTTCTTCGTCGATGGTGATGGTGCCATCGAACGGGCCGTGCACCGAGTCGCGGCGCAGCAGGCTGGCACGCTTGACCAGGTCGTTCTCGGCGCCCTTGCGCACCACGATCGCACGCAGGCGCAGGCCGTCGCCACCACCGGTCTTCTCGATCAGGATGCGCGCCAGCAGGCGGCCGATACGACCGAAGCCGTACAGCACCACGTCGGTGCCCTTGCGTGCAGAGGCGTTCTGCTGGCCAACCACGTCGGCCATTTCTTCACGCACGAACTGCTCGGCGCTGCGGCCGCTGCCTTCTTGCTTGAACTTGTTGGCCAGCTTGCCCAGGTCGACAGAAGCGGCGCCCAGCTTGAGTTCGCTCATGGCCTTGAGCAGGGGGAATGTCTCGTGGACAGACAGTTCGGTTTCGTCGGTCTGGCGATGACGGGCAAAGCGGTGGGCTTTGAGGATCGCGATCACCGAACGGTTGATCAGGCTACGGCCATAGATCGAGCTCACCACATTGTTATTGCGGTAGAGCTGACCGATAAGCGGGATCATCGCTTCTGCAAGCGCTTCACGATCGATCCACTCACCAAGACACTGGTCGGGCTTCTGAGTCACGGGAACCTTCCACATGTAGGGACAGAAAAAAGGGGCTACATTATGACGCCCCGCGTCGCTTCGAGCAATGAGCGCCTGTCGCCACTGGCGCACTACATGATTTGCACTTGATATTCCGCTGGCTGAAACCTGACAGCAACACCCCGCGCCCGGTACAATCGGCGTTTTGTCGCAACGCTTGGAGCTCGACCTCCCGTGCCTGTTCTGCGTCTACCGCACCTTCCGGCCACTGCCGGCAAACACACCTGGGGCAACCTGCCCGGGGCCGCTCTGAGCCTGGCCATCGCCGAGGCTGCCAGCGCCGCGAAGCGCTTCACCCTGCTGCTGACCGCCGACAGCCAGAGCGCCGACCGGCTGGAGCAGGAGCTGCGCTTCTTCGCCCCGAACCTGGCCGTGCTGCCATTCCCCGACTGGGAAACCCTGCCCTACGACCTGTTCTCGCCGCACCAGGACATCATCTCGCAGCGTATCGCCAGCCTGTACCGGCTGCCGGAGCTGGACCACGGGATCCTGGTGGTGCCGATCACCACCGCGCTGCACCGCCTGGCGCCCACGTGCTTCCTGCTGGGCAGCAGCCTGGTGCTGGACATCGGCCAGAAGCTCGACGTGGAGCAGATGCGCACGCGCCTGGAGGCCAGCGGCTACCGCTGCGTCGACACCGTGTACGAACATGGCGAGTTCGCCGTGCGCGGGGCGCTGATCGACCTGTTCCCGATGGGCAGCAAGCTGCCCTACCGCATCGACCTGTTCGATGACGAGATCGAGACCCTGCGCACCTTCGACCCGGAAACCCAGCGCTCGATCGACAAGGTCGACTCGGTGCGCCTGCTGCCGGCACGCGAGTTCCCGCTGCAAAAAGACGAAGTGACCCGCTTCAAGGCACGCTTTCGCGAACGCTTCGACGTGGACTTCCGGCGCAGCACGATCTTCCAGGACCTCACCAGCGGGATCATCCCCGCCGGCATCGAGTACTACCTGCCGCTGTTCTTCGAAGACACCTCGACGCTGTTCGACTACCTGCCCGAAAACACCCAGGTGTTTTCGCTGCCCGGCGTGGAACAGGCCGCCGAGCACTTCTGGAGCGATGTGCGCAACCGCTATGAAGAGCGTCGCATCGACCCCAACCGACCGCTGCTACCGCCTGCCGAGCTGTTCATGCCGGTGGAGGATTGCTTCGCCCGGCTCAAGGGCTGGCCGCGCGTGGTGGTCAGCCAGGACGACATCGACAGCGGCCCGGGGCGCGAGCGCTTCGCCGCGCAAACGCTGCCCGACCTGGCCATCCAGGCCAAGGCCAACCAGCCGCTGGCGGCGCTGTCGGGCTTTCTCGAGCAGTTCCCCGGCCGCGTACTGTTCACCGCAGAGTCCGCCGGGCGGCGCGAGGTGCTGCTGGAGCTGCTCGAACGCCTCAAGCTGCGCCCGCACACCGTCGACAGCTGGCACGACTTCGTCAAGAGCAAGCAGCGACTGGCGATCACCATCGCCCCGCTGGACGACGGCCTGCTGCTGGACGACCCGGCACTGGCACTGATCGCCGAAAGCCCGCTGTTCGGCCAGCGCGTGATGCAGCGCCGGCGCCGTGAAAAACGCAGCGACGTCAACAACGACGCCGTGATCAAGAACCTCACCGAGCTGCGCGAAGGCGCCCCGGTGGTACACATCGACCACGGCGTGGGCCGCTACCTGGGACTGGCGACCCTGGAGATCGATGGCCAGGCCGCCGAGTTCCTCACCCTCGAATACGCCGAGAACGCCAAGCTGTATGTGCCGGTGGCCAACCTGCACCTCATCGCTCGCTACACCGGCAGCGACGACGCCCTGGCCCCGCTGCACCGGCTCGGCTCCGAGACCTGGCAGAAAGCCAAGCGCAAGGCCGCCGAACAGGTGCGCGACGTGGCCGCCGAACTGCTCGACATCTATGCTCGCCGTGCGGCACGCAAAGGCTACGCGTTCGCCGACCCGTCAGTGGATTACGCCACCTTCAGCGCCGGCTTCCCGTTCGAGGAAACCCCCGACCAGCAATCGGCCATCGAGGCGGTGCGCGAAGACATGCTGGCCGCCAAGCCGATGGACCGCCTGGTGTGCGGCGACGTCGGTTTCGGCAAGACCGAAGTGGCCATGCGCGCGGCCTTCATTGCCGTGCACGGTGGTCGCCAGGTGGCGATCCTGGTGCCCACCACCCTGCTCGCCCAGCAGCACTACAACAGCTTTCGCGACCGCTTCGCCGACTGGCCGGTGACCGTGGAGGTGATGAGCCGCTTCAAGTCGGCCAAGGAAGTCAGCGCCGCGGTGGCCGACCTTGCCGAAGGCAAGATCGACATCGTCATCGGCACCCACAAGCTGTTGCAGGACGACGTCAAGATCAAGGACCTGGGCCTGGTCATCATCGATGAAGAGCACCGTTTCGGCGTGCGCCAGAAAGAACAGCTCAAGGCCCTGCGCAGCGAAGTCGACATTCTCACCCTCACTGCCACGCCGATCCCGCGCACCCTGAACATGGCTGTGGCCGGCATGCGCGACCTGTCGATCATCGCCACCCCGCCGGCGCGCCGGCTGTCGGTGCGCACCTTCGTGATGGAGCAGAACAAGAGCACCATCAAGGAAGCGCTGCTGCGCGAACTGTTGCGTGGCGGCCAGGTGTACTACCTGCACAACGATGTGAAGAGCATCGAGAAGTGCGCCGCCGACCTCGCCGAACTGGTGCCTGAGGCACGTATCGGCATCGGCCACGGGCAGATGCGCGAACGTGAACTCGAACAGGTCATGAGCGACTTCTACCACAAGCGCTTCAACGTGCTGATCGCCTCGACCATCATCGAGACCGGCATCGACGTGCCGAGCGCCAACACCATCATCATCGAGCGTGCCGACAAGTTCGGCCTGGCGCAGTTGCACCAACTGCGTGGGCGCGTGGGCCGCAGCCACCACCAGGCCTACGCCTACCTGCTGACCCCGCCACGCCAGCAGATCACCCCGGACGCCGAGAAGCGCCTGGAAGCCATCGCCAACACCCAGGACCTGGGCGCCGGCTTCGTGCTGGCTACCAACGACCTGGAGATCCGCGGCGCTGGCGAGCTGCTCGGCGAAGGCCAGAGCGGGCAGATCCAGGCGGTGGGCTTCACCCTTTACATGGAAATGCTCGAGCGCGCGGTCAAGGCCATTCGCAAAGGCACCCAGCCCAACCTCGACCAGCCGCTGGGCGGTGGCCCGGAGATCAACCTGCGCCTGCCGGCGCTGATCCCCGAAGACTACCTTCCCGATGTGCATGCCCGCCTGATCCTGTACAAGCGCATCGCTTCGGCGGTCGACGAAGACGGCCTCAAGGACCTGCAGGTCGAAATGATCGACCGCTTCGGCCTGCTGCCCGAGCCGACCAAGAACCTGGTGCGCCTGACCCTGCTCAAGCTGCAGGCAGAAAAACTCGGCATCAAGAAGGTCGACGCCGGCCCGCAGGGCGGGCGCGTCGAGTTCGAAGCCGAAACCCCGGTCGACCCGCTGGTGCTGATCAAGCTGATCCAGGGCCAGCCCAAGCGCTACAAGTTCGAAGGTGCGACGCTGTTCAAGTTCATGGTGCCCATGGAGCGCGCCGATGAACGCTTTACTACTGTGGAGGCGCTGTTCGAACGACTCGCCCCGAAAACCGCTTGAAGGAAGATCCATGCGTGCAATTCGTAGCTTGACCCTGCTGCTGGCGCTGATCGCGCCGGCCGCCTTCGCCGACACCCAGTACCAGGTCGAGATGTTCCTGGTGCGCCAGAACGCCGTGCCGGCAATCACCAGCCAGTTCGCCCCGGAAGACTGGCGCCAGGGTGCCAGGGCGCCCAGCGACTACGACGTGCGCAAAACGGTACTGACCGACCAGGCCGAGAAACTGGCAGCCGACAGCAACTACACCGTGCTGCTGCACAAGGCCTGGCAACAGCAGGTCGGCAGCGAACCGGCGCGGGTGGCCATCAGCGAAGGCCAGGAGCAGTTCGGCCACTTCCCGATCGAGGGCAACTTCAGCCTCAAGCAAGGGCGCTTCATCGAGGTCGAGGCCAACTTCTGGGTCAACCAGCTCGACGGCAACGGCAGCGTGATCCAGAGCGAACAGCTCAAGCAGATCAACAGCACGGTGAAGAACAACCAGCTGACGTTCCTCGATGGCGGGCACCTGGCCGTGCTGTTCAAGGTCATTGCTGCAGGCACCCGCACCACCTCTCCCGCCGAAGCGGAGATGATGGAGCAGTAGCGATATGTTGACCACACTGCAGCGTGCCCTCGGGAATGACTTCTGGCTCGACCAGTTCGGGCCCAGGGTCCTCGCCAGAGGCTCCAGTTACGAGGACGAAAAGCGCATCACCCTCGTTTCGGTCGACGCTGAAGGTGCAACCACCATTTGCCGCGGCTCGGGCGGCAATGTCTACCGGCAGACCTTGCGCGTGACGGACGACGCCTACCCGCGCCTGATCGCCAAGTGCAGTTGCCCGGTAAAAACAGATTGCAAGCATTGTGCAGCGGCCTTGTACCACCTCATGGCCTGGTTCACGGACAACCCGTCACTGCCGCAGATGCCTGAGTCGCACACCGTTTCACCACCCTACGAAGACCAGATCATCGAGAACGTGCCTGCCCGCCCCCACCTGACCCTGGGCAGCTACGAATTCAGCGCCTACATGCCCAAGACCGGCAAGATGCAACGCCAACTGCAACACCGCGCAGCACTGGCATTCACCTATGACGGCCTGCGCACCAGCGCCAGAAGCAACAGCGAGATCATCCGCATCGACGGCCGCATCCGCCAGCGCATCCAGCGCCAGCCCGATGCCGAAGCAACGCTGCGCCAGACCCTGAAGAAAATGGGCTTCAGCGTCGCCACCCGCCAGAGCAAGGCATTGCCCGACACGGCCGGCGAAATGCTGCAGATGGCCGACGACCAGACCTGGCTCGAGTTTGCTCGCCAGGGCATCGGTGCATTGCGTGACGCCGGCTGGGAGGTGGAGATCAAGCCCGACTTCGCCTTCAACCTGCACGACATCGACCACTGGTATGCCGATGTCGAGGAAGCACCGGGGCGCGAATGGTTCGACCTGGAGCTGGGCATCGTGGTCAACGGCCAGCGCCACAGCCTGCTGCCCATCGTGCTGCACCTGCTGCGCAGCAACCCGGAACTGCTGCGCGCCAGCGAGCTGGCCCGGCGCGGCGACGACGAACACCTGCTGATCGACCTCAATCGCGCACGCCACGACAGCCCGGCACTGCGCGTGGCGTTGCCGTATGCGCGCATCAAGCCGCTGATGGCAACGCTGGGCGAGCTGTACCTGGGCAACGACAGCGGCCCGTCATTGCGCCTGGCTGCGCCGGATGCAGCGCGCCTGAGCAGCATCGACGACATGGCCATGACCTGGCGCGGCGGCGACCGGGTGCGCGATTTTGCCCGACGCCTGCGCGAATCCAACCGGGTGGATGTGGCGGCACCCGAAGGCCTGAACGCCACCTTGCGCCCCTACCAGCTCGAAGGCCTGAACTGGCTGCAGACCCTGCGCGAACTGGAAGTGGGCGGCATCCTGGGCGACGACATGGGCCTGGGCAAGACCCTGCAGACCCTGGCACACCTGCTCACCGAAAAAAATGCCGGCCGCCTGCAACGCCCCGCACTGGCGGTGATGCCCACCAGCCTGATTCCCAACTGGCTCGACGAGGCGCAGCATTTCACCCCGCAACTGCGGGTGCTGGCGCTGCACGGCGCCGGGCGCAGCAAGCATTTTGGCGACATCGACCAGTACGACCTGGTGCTCACCACCTACGCCCTGCTGCCGCGTGACCTGGCGCACTTCACGGCGCGGCCCTGGCACCTGCTGATTCTCGACGAAGCGCAGAACATCAAGAACGCCACCAGCAAGGCGGCCGAAGCCGCGCGCGAGATCCAGGCCGGCCAGCGCCTTTGCCTGACCGGCACGCCGATGGAGAACAACCTGGGCGAGCTGTGGTCGATCTTCCACTTCCTGCTGCCCGGCTGGCTGGGTGACAGCAAGCGTTTCAGTCGCGACTACCGCACCCCCATCGAACGCCACGGCGATGCCGAGCGCATGGCCCACCTGGCGGCCCGGGTGCGACCTTTCCTGCTGCGCCGCACCAAGGAACAGGTTGCACGCGAGCTGCCGGCCAAGACCGAAATCGTGCACTGGGTCGAGTTGAGCGATGCGCAGCGCGACACCTACGAAACGGTGCGGGTGGCGATGGATAAAAAGGTGCGCGAGGAGATCACCCGCAACGGCGCGGCGCGTAGCCAGATCGTGATTCTCGACGCGCTGCTCAAGCTGCGCCAGGTGTGCTGCGACCTGCGCCTGGTAAAAAGCATGACGCCGCGCACCACGCATTCGGAAAAGGGCAAGCTGGCCAGCCTGATGCAGATGCTCGACGAGCTACTCAGCGAGGGCCGGCGCATCCTGCTGTTCTCGCAGTTCACCTCGATGCTCGAGCTGATCGAGCAGGAACTGCACAAGCGTGGCGTGAGCTATAGCCTGCTGACCGGTGAAACCCGTGACCGGCGCACGCCCGTGCAGCAATTTCAGTCCCGGCAGACCCCGCTGTTTCTGATCAGCCTGAAAGCGGGGGGCACCGGGCTTAACCTGACAGCGGCCGATACGGTGATCCACTATGACCCGTGGTGGAACCCGGCCACCGAGAACCAGGCAACCGACCGTGCGTACCGCATTGGCCAGGACAAGCCGGTGTTCGTCTACAAGCTGATCACACGCGGAACGGTGGAAGAGAAGATCCAGAAGCTGCAACAGGAGAAGGCGGCGCTGGCTGCCGGGCTGCTGGACGGGCGCCATGCCGGGGACTGGAAGCTGGCGGACGAGGATATCGACGCGCTGTTTGCCCCGCTGCCGGGAAGGCGTCAGGCCACAAAGTCAAGTTGATCCCTTCGCTGGCAAGCCAGCTCCCACAGGTTGCCCACCCCTTTGAAATCAGCGGTGTACCTGTGGGAGCTGGCTTGCCAGCGAAAGGGCAAGGCCAGCCAAAGCCCACTTAATCGATCAACTGCGCCTCTTTGAGCGCCCCGAGCGCCTCCAGCCAGCGCGGCTGCTCGCGGTAATCCGTACGCGCAAAAGCCTGCCCGCGCATCTGCGCGATACGCGGCGACGGCTTGACCTTCAATCGCTGCGCCGCCGACAACGCAAGCTCGGCTGCCGCGCGGTCATTGCACACCAGCCCCATGTCGCAACCGGCACTCAAGGCCGCCTCGATACGGCTCGCCGCATCACCCACCACATGCGCACCGGCCATCGACAGATCATCGCTGAAGATCACCCCGTCAAAGCCCAGCTCGCCACGCAGGATGTCCTGCAGCCAGCGCCGCGAGAACCCGGCCGGCTGGTTGTCGACCTGCGGGTAGATCACATGCGCCGGCATGACCGCCGCAAGCTGCCTGCTCAAGCGCGTGAACGGCACGAGGTCCGCCGCGCGGATCTGCTCCAGGCTGCGCTCATCGGTAGGGATGGCCACATGCGAGTCCGCCTCGGCCCAGCCATGCCCAGGGAAGTGCTTGCCGCACGCTGCCATGCCGGCGGCGTTCATGCCGCGGATGAACGCGCCGGCCAGCAGCGCGGCACGTTGCGGGTCGCCCTCGAAGGCACGGCTGCCGACCACGGCACTGCGCTGGTGATCCAGGTCCAGCACGGGGGCGAAACTCAGGTCGAGGCCCACTGCCAACACCTCTGTCGCCATCACCCAGCCACACTGCTCGGCCAGGTACTCGGCATTGGCGTTATCGGCAATTGCGCGCATGGCCGGCAGCCGCACGAAGCCCTGGCGCAGGCGCTGCACGCGACCGCCCTCCTGGTCCACCGCCAGGATCAGGTCGGGGCGCACGGCGCGAATAGACGCACTCAGCTCACGCACCTGGCGCGGGCATTCGATGTTGCGGGCAAAGATGATCAGGCCGGCCACTTCGGGCTGGCGCAACAGGTGGCGATCTTCGGGGGTCAACCAGGTACCGGCGACATCCACCATCAGGGAGCCTTGCAGGCTGACACTCATAATTGATCCTTCAGCGGGAGGGGCGCGCTTGCCCACTCGGGGCAGGCGGCTTCTTCGATCTGCACAGCGCAATGTGCAGGCACCTGATCGAACAGGGCTACCAGATCGGCATTGCGCAGACGTATGCAGCCGTGTGACAGCGCCACCCCCATCGGTTCGTTGTCGGGTGTGCCGTGCAGGTAAATGTAGCGACGGAACGTATCCACGGGCCCGAGGCGATTGCGTCCGCGCTCGCAGCCACTTAGCCAGAGGATGCGCGAAAGGATCCAGTCGCGGCCGGGAAACTGCTCGTGCAAGGCGGGTGTCCAGGTCTCGCCGGTCCAGCGACGGCCGCGCAACACGGCGCCCTGGGGCAGACCGGCACCGATTCTTGCACGCACCTGATGCCGCCCGCGCGGGGTGCAGCCGGAGCCATTGTGCTCACCAGGACCATTGAGTGCGGTGGACACCGCGACACGAACGACCAGACGCCCCTGGGCGAACCCATAGAGGCATTGATCGGCGAGAGAAATGTGCAGCAAATCGAGAGTAGGCATGGGCGCTAGCTTAGCCGAAGCTACCGTTGACGCCCAGTCGGGAAGTTAAGCCTTGGCCAGTGGCGCAACCGGGGTGGACTTGCTGCGCGGGCGCAACTGCGCAGCCGCCATCGCCTCATCCGTGACCCCGCTGTCGGCACGCATGCCGGCAGCCAGGAACGGCACCATCAGGCGCATCACCTGCTCGATCGAGGTATTGACGCCGAAATCGGTCTCGGCGATGGCGCGCAGCGCCTTGATGCCCGACATACTGAACGCCGCCGCACCGAGCATGAAGTGCACGCGCCAGAACAGCTCGATAGGCGGGATCTGCGGCGCCGCCTCGTTGACCAGCAGCATGTAGCGGCGGAACACCTTGCCGTACATGTCTTCAAGGTAACGGCGCAGGTGGCCCTGGCTCTGGCTGAAGGCCAGGCCCAGCAGGCGCATGAAGATAGACAGGTCGTTACCGCTGCGCGGCTGCACCACCAGCGCCTGCTCGACCAGCATTTCCAGCAGTTCTTCAAGCGTGGGTTTGTGCTCGGGGCGCGCCTGGCGCCGCTCGAGCTCGCGCTCAAGGCTCTGGCAGAAGGGCCCGAGGAAACGCGAGAAGACCGCCTGAATCAGCGCCTTCTTCGAACCGAAATGATAGTTTACTGCTGCCAGGTTGACCCCGGCCTTGCTGGTGATCAGCCGCAACGAGGTTTCGGCAAACCCTTTTTCCGCGAACAACTGCTCGGCAGCATCGAGAATGCGTTCAACGGTTTCCGACTGG
Source organism: Pseudomonas aegrilactucae (assembly GCF_019168305.1). Lineage (GTDB taxonomy): Bacteria > Pseudomonadota > Gammaproteobacteria > Pseudomonadales > Pseudomonadaceae > Aquipseudomonas > Aquipseudomonas aegrilactucae. The sequence goes on along the minus strand of NZ_JAHTBI010000036.1, from coordinate 25,165 downwards.
GCCATGACTTTTCCGCCTGACAAACACTTGTTTGAAACATACGTTTCAAGGCACTGTTCTGTCAAGTACGTACAGCCGCTTTATGCCCGGCAGGTCATGGTATTGAAGGCAGCGGCAAGCTACAAGCTGCACGCAACACGCTGGGCAGACGCGCGGGCAGCATGTGGCTTGTAGCTTGCCGCTATCACTGTATATAATCCCAGTCACTGTATAAAAAGACAGAGCGATCGACATGCTAAAACTGACGCCACGCCAAGCTGAGATTCTGGCTTTCATCAAGCGCTGCCTTGAAGACAACGGCTTCCCGCCGACCCGCGCGGAAATCGCCCAGGAGCTGGGGTTCAAGTCCCCCAATGCCGCAGAAGAGCACCTCAAGGCCCTGGCCCGCAAGGGCGCGATCGAGATGACCCCTGGCGCCTCGCGCGGCATCCGCATCCCGGGCCTTGAAAGCAAATCCGATGACAACGCCCTGCCGATCATCGGCCGCGTGGCCGCTGGCGCACCGATTCTGGCGCAGCAGCACATCGAGGAGTCGTGCAACATCAACCCGGCGTTCTTCCACCCGCGTGCCGACTACCTGCTGCGTGTGCATGGCATGAGCATGCGCGACGTCGGCATCGTCGACGGCGACCTGCTGGCCGTACACACCTGCCGCGAAGCGCGCAATGGTCAAATAGTCGTAGCCCGCCTGGGTGACGAAGTCACGGTCAAGCGCTTCAAACGTGAAGGCAATAAAGTCTGGCTGATCGCCGAGAACCCCGAATTCGCCCCCATCGAAGTCAACCTGAAAGAACAGGACCTGGTGATCGAGGGCTTGAGCGTCGGCGTTATCCGCCGCTAATAAGGAGGCGTCATGCAGTTTCCCCATGCACCACAGCAAGCACAGTTGCCTTTGTTCGAAGCATTCCTGGCGCAGCCGGTACTGCCACGCGTCAAGGCCAAGGCACCCGCCCGGCAGAGCAGCAAGCCGCAAGCGTTCAGCGAATTGTCCCTGCGTGGCGCACTGGAGCACTGCCAAAGCCTGCTGGCCCCGGTACTGCGTGACCTGAGCGAACTGAGCGAGGAGCAGGACGTCCGCTGGCTGACCCTGATCGCCCCACCCGCCAGCCTCACCCAGGCCTGGTTGCGCGATGCCGGGCTCAACCGCGAACGTATCCTGCTGCTGCAGCCACGCGGCAACCAGAGCGCACTGCAACTGGCCTGCGACGCCCTGCGCCTGGGCCGCAGCCATACGGTGGTAACCTGGTTCAACCCAGTGGGCAGCGGCGCTCGCCTGCAATTGACCAACGCCGCGCGTGCAGGGGATGCGCAGAGCCTGAACATCCGCCTGGGCTGATATTCGCGTCACCATCAAAGGGTATGCAGCGGGCTTCCTCAGGACGAGGAAGCCTGGTACTGACGATCAGTGCAGGACCCGCGGGCCCTCATGCTCGTGCTCGACCTCGCCTTCCACCAGCTTGCCAGCCATTTGCACGCCGACACTGAGCATGGCCTTGGCCACTTCAACGTGTTGACCCTGCAGGAACGCCTTGGCGTCCTCCGAAAAATCCAGGGTTACCAACGAACCCTCGTCCTCAGCGCGGCGCAGCTCGATGCGACCATCAGGCAACTCGACAATTTCTAGAAAGGACGTGGGCATATAAGACTGTTCTCCAGGAAAGGCGGCATTGTACCAGCCACTGGCACGATCAGCACTCACTCAGGCCCTCGCGAAAACGTACCGTCAGCCGCTTGAGGTTCTGCCGCCAGCTTTCCAGCTCTTCGCGCGACAGCGCTGCCACCTCGGCTTCATCCAGGCTTACCGCCTGAATCAAGGGCTGCGTCACGTCGCCTTTGGGCGCTTTTAGCGCGACCGGCGGTCGGAACAAATCGGCATAAGCCCTGAGCAGTTGCGCCAGCCAGGTTTCTGACTGTTCGGCCAGCTCTACCAACTCGGCCATTTCTGGAATGGCGATGGTGGCCAGTACTTCGCGCGTCAGCAATTGCTCGGCACGCGCAGCACCGGCCTGCGGCAGGCGATAGTAACCGGCGATTTCATGGCACAGCCCGAGCAGGGCACCGTACAAGTGGAACAGCGCAGACTCTCGTTCGGCCTGGATCAGCGCCTGGGCGTTCATTGCGCGGCTGTCCTGCGCCTTGCCCAGCGCTTCCAGGGCCAGGCCCGCGAAATAGAGTTTCTGATTGGTGCGGGTATAGAGTTCCTGGGCCATCGAGGCGCGCTCCGAAAGACTGCACGGCGGGTAGATCAGTTTCTGCGATGGATTGCGGGGGCGCAAGCAGAAATACCGCGAGCGCCCCGCCTGACACCTGCAAAAAAGGCCGCGCCTGCAAACCTTTCGGATTGCACACGCGGCCTTGTGCCCATCAGCTATCGCCTAGCGCTTGTCTTCCACCTTCCACGCCTTGCCGTCGTAGAACGCACGCCAGCCGGTAGGCTTGCCTTCGACCTCGGTCTGCACGTACTGCTCCTTGGTCTTGCGGCTGTAGCGGATCACGGTCGGGCGGCCGTCCGGGTCCTTCTTCGGCGCTTCACACAGGAAGTGGTACTTCGGATCGATCTCATCCTTGTGCGGCACGATCTCCATCACCAGCGGTGCGCGGGTCTCGCGGTTTTTCGGGAACTGGCTGGCAGCCAGGAACAAGCCCGAGGCACCATCACGCAGCACGTAGGTGTCGTTGACCTTCTCGCACTTGAGCTCCGGCATCTTCACCGCATCCATCTTCGGCGGCGCCGCTTCGCCGCTTTTGAGCAGCTTGCGGGTGTTCTTGCACTCGGCATTGGTACAGCCGAAGAACTTGCCGAAACGGCCGGTCTTGAGCTGCATCTCGCTACCACACTTGTCACACTCAAGGCTCGGGCCTTCATAGCCCTTGATGCGGTAGCTGCCTTCTTCGATTTCGTAGCCGGTGCAATCCGGGTTGTTACCGCAGATGTGCAGCTTGTGCTTCTCGTCCAGCAGGTAAGCGTCCATCGCCGTGGAGCAGATCGGGCAGCGGTGCTTGCCCAGCAGTACGCGCGACTCGGATTCACCCTCGTCGTCAGCCGCGATCTCGTCGCCCGGCACCAGGTTCACGGTGGCCTTGCAACGTTCTTTGGGCGGCAGGCTGTAACCCGAGCAACCGAGGAACACACCGGTGGAGGCGGTACGAATCATCATGTGACGACCGCATTCCTTGCAGGCGATGTTGGTCGGGGTCGGCTGGTTGGCGCGCATGCCCTTCTCGGCGTCCTCGGCCAGCTTCAGCTTGCTGCTGAAATCGCCATAGAACTCGTCCAGCACGTTTTTCCAGTCACGCTCACCCTGAGCCACGTCGTCGAGGTTCTCTTCCATGCCGGCAGTGAAGCCGTAGTCCATCAGGTTGGAGAAGCTTTCGGACAGACGCTCGGTGACGATATCGCCCATCTTCTCGGAGTAGAAGCGGCGGTTGTGCAGGGTCACATAGCCACGGTCCTGGATGGTCGAGATGATCGCTGCATAGGTCGACGGGCGACCGATACCGCGTTTTTCCATCTCCTTGACCAGGCTGGCTTCAGAGAAGCGGGCCGGCGGTTTGGTGAAGTGCTGGCTAGGGTCGAGCTTGATCAGCTTGAGCACTTCACCCTGGTTCATTTCCGGCAATACGTCGTCGTCGCCAGGCTTGCTCTGCTGCGCCAGTACACGGGTGTAGCCGTCGAACTTGAGGATACGGCCCTTGGCACGCAACTCGTACTCGCCAGCGGTTACGCTGACGGTGGTCGACAGGTACTGCGCCGGTGGCATCTGGCAGGCCAGGAACTGGCGCCAGATCAGTTCGTACAGACGCTCTGCATCACGCTCCATGCCGCTGAGCTTGGTCGGATGGGTAGCGACGTCCGAGGGGCGAATCGCTTCGTGCGCCTCCTGGGCGCCTTCCTTGCTGCCGTACACGATCGGCGCTTCGGGCAGGTACTTCTTGCCGAATTCGCTTTCGATGTAGCTACGGGCCATTTCCACCGCATCGACCGAGAGGTTGGTCGAGTCGGTACGCATGTAGGTGATGTAGCCAGCCTCGTACAGACGCTGGGCCATCATCATGGTCTTCTTCACGCCGAAGCCCAGGCGGTTGCTCGCCGCCTGCTGCAGGGTCGAGGTGATGAACGGCGCAGACGGCTTGCTGCTGGTGGGACGGTCTTCACGCTTGGCGATGGTGTAGCTGGAAGCCTTGAGCTTCTCCAGCGCGGCCATGGCCTGGGCTTCGTTCAGCGGCTTGAACGCTTCGCCGTTGTGACGGGCCACTTCGAAGCGCACCTTGGCGTCCTTGGCAGTGCCCAGGTCGGCGTGCACTTCCCAGTATTCTTCAGGGATGAAGGCACGGATTTCACGCTCGCGCTCCACCACCAGCTTCACCGCCACCGACTGTACCCGGCCAGCGGACAGGCCACGGGCGATCTTCTGCCACAGCAGTGGCGAGACCATGTAGCCCACCACGCGGTCGAGGAAGCGACGCGCCTGCTGTGCATTGACACGGTCGATATCCAGCTCGCCCGGCTGGGAGAAGGCCTCCTGGATGGCCTTCTTGGTGATTTCGTTGAACACCACGCGCTTGTAGCGGCTGTCATCCCCACCAATGGCTTCGCGCAGGTGCCAGGCAATGGCTTCCCCCTCGCGATCCAAGTCGGTTGCGAGATAGATGGTGTCGGCATCCTTGGCCAGGCGGCGCAACTCCTCGATGACCTTTTCCTTGCCCGGAAGGATCTCGTACTTGGCCTTCCAGCCGTGATCGGGGTCGACGCCCATGCGCGCCACCAGCTGCTTGCGTGCCTTTTCCTTAGGCGACAGCGCGGGTGCCTCGCCGGCAGCAGCCTTGCCGCGCTTGGCAGCAGGCTCCTTGCTCGCGGAACCGCTGGTGGGCAGGTCTCGGATATGGCCGATACTCGACTTCACCACGTACTGGTTGCCCAGGTACTTGTTGATGGTCTTGGCCTTAGCCGGGGATTCCACAATGACCAGCGATTTGCCCATGGATCGGAAAATTCCTGAATAACGAAAATAAAAACACGGCAGGTACCTGACGTGGCACCGCTATATATAGTGGCAACAGAGTGAGGTCAAGCGCCGAAGTTCAGCCGCCGTGTGCATCGGGGCGCGAAAACAGCTCGCTTTCGGCCTTGACCAAAGCAAAGCGCGGCACCTGTTCGCCGTCAACCTCGACCGTGCTGGTGAACATCGAGAAGGGGCGCACCCACAGCCCGAAATCACCGTACAGGGCCTGGTAGAACACCACCCACTCCTCGGTCTCGGAATGGCGCGCGGCACCGAACACACGATACTCAGGCCCTTTGTAATGCCGGTATACGCCTGGTTGTATCTGCATGCTCCCACCCTCTTGAAAAAAATCTGCAAAAAACAAAAACCGGGGCACAGGGCCCCGGCTTGCGACAACGAAACGCTTACACGCGTTCGAAGACGGTGGTGATCCCCTGGCCCAAGCCGACGCACATGGTCGACACGCCCAAGGTCCCGCCATTCTGCTTCATGACATTGAGCAGCGTGCCGGAAATCCGTGCACCGGAGCAACCAAAAGGATGACCCAGGGCGATTGCGCCGCCGTGCAGGTTAACCTTCTCATTCATCTTGTCGAGCACTTTCAGATCCTTGAGCACCGGCAGGGCCTGTGCAGCGAAGGCTTCGTTGAGCTCGAAGAAGTCGATATCGGCAATGCTCAGGCCCGCACGCTTGAGGGCTTTCTGGGTCGCTGGCACAGGACCGTAGCCCATGATCGCAGGGTCGACACCGGCCACGGCCATCGAGCGGATCACTGCCAGCGGCTGGATGCCCAGGTCCTGGGCGCGCTGGGCCGACATCACGATCATGCACGAAGCGCCATCGGTGATTTGCGACGACGTACCCGCCGTCACGGTCCCACCCTTGGGGTTGAACGCAGGCTTGAGGGCCGCCAGGCTTTCCAGAGTGGTGTCCGCACGAATGGTCTCGTCGTAATCGAAGACCTTGAGGAAACCGTTCTCGTCATAGCCCTGCATCGGGATGATCTCATCCTTGAACTTGCCTTCGACCGTCGCCTTGTGAGCGAGCTGGTGCGAACGCAGGCCAAAGGCGTCCTGCTGCTCACGGCTGATGCCGTGCATCTTGCCAAGCATTTCGGCGGTCAGGCCCATCATGCCCGAGGCCTTGGCGGCGTGCAGCGACATGTGCGGGTTCGGATCGACACCGTGCATCATGCTGACGTGGCCCATGTGTTCCACCCCGCCGATCACGAACACATCACCGTTGCCGGTCATGATGGCCTGGGCAGCGGTGTGCAGCGCACTCATCGACGAGCCGCACAGGCGGCTGACGGTCTGGCCGGCTGCGGTGTGCGGGATCCTGGTCATCAGTGAAGCCATGCGGGCGATGTTCCAGCCCTGCTCCATGGTCTGGTTGACGCAACCCCAGATCACGTCTTCGACTTCACTCGGATCGACCTTGGCGTTGCGCTCCAGCAGCTTGTTGATCAGGTGCGCCGACATGTCTTCGGCGCGGGTGTTACGGTGCATGCCACCCTTGGAGCGGCCCATCGGAGTACGACCGAAGTCGACAATCACGACATCTCTTGGATTCAAGCTCATACAATATTCTCGCTCTAGTCGTTGGGCGCTTAACCGAAGAAGCGCTGGCCGTTCTTGGCCATCTCGCGCAGCTTCTCGGTGGGGTGGTACAGCGCGCCCAGATCGGCGTACTGGTCAGCCAGGGCAACGAACTCGGCCACACCGATCGAGTCGATGTAACGCAGCGCACCGCCACGGAACGGAGGGAAACCGATACCGTAGACTAGGCCCATGTCGGCCTCGGCTGCCGTTTCGACGATGCCGTCTTCCAGGCAACGCACGGTTTCCAGGCACAGCGGGATCATCATCCAGTTGATGATGTCTTCGTCCGTGACCTCGCGCTGCTCGAACACGATCGGCTTGAGCACTTCGAGCACCGACGGGTCGGCAACCTTCTTCTGCTTGCCGCGCTTGTCGGTCTCGTAGGCATAGAAGCCCTTGCCGTTCTTCTGGCCCAGGCGCTTGGCTTCGTAGAGCACGTCCACGGCCGAGCGACGGTCGTCCTTCATGCGGTCCGGGAAACCCTCAGCCATCACGTCACGACCATGGTGGCCGGTGTCGATGCCGACCACATCCATCAGGTACGCCGGGCCCATCGGCCAACCGAACTTCTCCATGACCTTGTCGATGCGCACGAAGTCCACGCCCGCGCTCACCAGCTTGGCGAAACCGCCGAAGTACGGAAACAGCACGCGGTTGACCAGAAAGCCCGGGCAGTCGTTGACCACGATCGGGTTCTTGCCCATCTTCTTGGCGTAGGCCACGGTGGTGGCGACTGCCAGCTCGCTGGATTTCTCGCCACGGATCACTTCCACCAGCGGCATCATGTGTACCGGGTTGAAGAAGTGCATGCCGACGAAGTTTTCCGGGCGCTTGAGCGCCTTGGCCAACAGGCTGATGGAAATGGTCGAGGTGTTCGAGGCAAGAATGGTGTCCGCCTTGACCTGATCTTCGACTTCAGCCAGCACGGCCTGCTTGACCTTGGGGTTCTCGACGACCGCTTCGACCACCAGGTCGACGTGACCGAAGTCGCCATAGGACAGGGTCGGGCGAATGCCGTTGAGGACTTCGGCCATTTTCGCAGCCGTCATCCGACCTTTGTCGACGCGGCTGACCAGCAGCTTGGCGGCTTCGGCCAGGCCCTGTTCGATACCGTGTTCGTTGATGTCCTTCATCAGGATCGGCGTGCCCTTGGACGCCGACTGGTAGGCGATGCCGCCGCCCATGATGCCGGCACCGAGCACGGCGGCCTGCTTCACGTCCTGGGCGATCTCGTCATAGGCCTTGGCCTTTTTCTTCAATTCCTGGTCATTCAGGAACAGGCCGATCAGGCTCTGTGCGGCAGAGGTCTTGGCCAGCTTGACGAAGCCGGCGGCCTCGACTTCCAGCGCCTTGTCGCGACCGAAGTTCGCGGCCTTCTGGATGGTCTTGATCGCCTCGACCGGGGCCGGGTAGTTCGGGCCGGCCTGACCGGCGACGAAGCCCTTGGCGGTTTCGAACGCCATCATCTGCTCGATGGCGTTGAGCTTGAGCTTCTCCAGCTTGGGCTGGCGCTTGGCCTTGTGGTCCAGTTCGCCACTGATGGCCCGCTTGACCAGCTCCAGCGCTGCTTCCTGCAGCTTTTCGGGTTCGACCACCGCATCGACCGCACCGACTTTCAGTGCGTCTTCAGGGCGGTTTTCCTTGCCGGCGGCAATCCACTCGATGGCATTGTCGGCGCCGATCAGGCGCGGCAGGCGCACGGTGCCGCCGAAGCCCGGATAGATGCCCAGCTTGACTTCAGGCAGGCCGATCTTGGCCTTGCTGGACATGACACGGAAGTCCGCCGCCAGGCACATTTCCAGGCCGCCGCCCAAGGCAATGCCGTTGATCGCGGCGACCGTCGGGACGTCGAGGTCTTCGAAATCGCTGAAGATCCTGTTGGCTTCGAGGTTGCCTGCAACCAGCTCTGCATCAGGCAGCTTGAAGTTGTCGACGAATTCGGTGATGTCGGCGCCGACAATGAACACGTCCTTGCCGCTGCTGACGATCACACCCTTGATCGACGCATCTGCCTTGATGGTGTCTACGGCCTGACGCAATTCGTTCAGGGTAAGACGGTTGAACTTGTTGACGGACTCACCCTTGAGGTCGAACGTCAGTTCGACGATGCCGCTTTCAAGAGCCTTAACCGTGATGGCTTTACCTTCGTAAATCATCAACTGATCTCCACGATATGGAAGCTGAACTGTACACGCCAAACGCTGGTGCGAACGCTTGCACCAGGCACACCCGTCAGCGCGATAGTCGGGATTCTGTAAGCGTCTTCTGACATACAAACGCTCAATTCATACGCCCGTTTGATTTGGGTACGCACACATTCACCGAAAAGACTGCCGTTGTCAAATACCCTTAAGTACCGGCAAAACGCGACTTTCCGGTCATTTTGCGCGCGCCGAGGCCAAACCACGATGACAGTGATCGATGAACATTCATGTAGGTGATTGGCGTCGAAACTGCGGGGAGCGGGAGGCGGGATAAACGGGAATGGCTACACTGAGGGCGTGTTGAAAGATTTCCGGCCTGCCTGGCCTTTTTATTCTGCTGCATCTGCTCGAGCCCCTTGGCCGGAAAGGCCGGCGAGGGGTTCGACGCTCATCTCACGCCAGCTCCTTCAGCAGTTGCGCAATATTCTGCAACACAGCCGTATCCCCCTTCTCACCCCAGCAAACCGCGACCATCTGGGTATCGGCCTCGACCTTGTAGACACTCTCGGGCAGGCGCGCCAGGTGCTGCAACACGCGTTCATCCACGCAGGCTTCCTGCCACTGGTTGTGCCACACACCGGGCGCCACCTGAAAGTAGCTCCAGCTGTCGCTGCGCCCGCGACGCCGCGCGCAATGGAACTGAGCGCAGGTGTGGGGCGGCTCTTCGGGCAGCCAGTGCGGCCAGGCCTGGGCCTTGAGCTGCATCGCCAACCCCATGCGCCTGGCCTCCAGACGCAGCGCCATGCGCCCGCTGGTTCGGCGCGACGGCAACAGCCAGACCATGGGGCTGAGAATCAGCGCAAGGATTGACACTACTACCCAGACCGTCATATCTGTTATTCCTATAAACACTTTGCAAATGAGCTGGTTAGCCACCTGGATGCGATCAGCCTGAAACCGACCATACTTTAACTATCGCGATTGTCAGGAGAGCCCCTCATGCCCTACGAACATATTCTGGTCGCCGTCGACCTGACCGAAGAATGCGACCCGGTGATCAAGCGCGCCAAGGAAATTGCCAGCGCTGGCAGCACCAAGGTCTCGCTGGTGCACATCGTGGAACCGATGGCCATGGCCTTTGGCGGCGACGTGCCGATGGACCTGTCGCAACTGCAGCAGCAGCAATTCGATCAAGCCAAGGAACGCATGGACCGGCTGTTCAACAAGTATCCGGAGATCAATCGCGGCGATTCCCACCTGACCTACGGCCAGCCACGCCAGGAAATCCACCAGTTGGCCAAGGACCAGAAGTGCGACCTGATCGTGGTCGGCAGTCATGGCCGTCACGGCCTGGCGCTGCTGCTGGGCTCCACCGCCAATGACGTGCTGCATGGCGCACCGTGCGATGTGCTGGCGGTACGCCTGCAGAAAAAAGCCGAGTAAAACCACAAGGCCCGCTGTTCTGCACAGCGGGCCTTGCGCTCATCAGCTGTCCAGCTCGGCCCAGCGCTCCACCAGCGCGTCCAGCTCACCTTGCAACTGCTCGAGGTTCGCCAGCACGGCGGAGGTCTGGTCGATCGGGCGCTGATAGAAGCCTGCATCGGCAATCTGCGCCTGCACGGCCGCCATCTTCTGCTCCAGCGCATCGATCTGCCCTGGCAATGCCTCCAGCTCGCGCTGCAGCTTGTAGCTGAGCTTCTTCTTGCTCTCGCTCGCCACAGGTACCGCCACCGGCTCAGGCGCGGCTTCGACCACCGCGGTATTGAGCTCGGACTTGCCCGATTTGCTCTCGGAGACGCCAAGCAACTTCGGCGAACCGCCCTGACGGATCCAGTCCTGATAACCGCCCACGTACTCGCGCACCTTGCCCTCGCCCTCGAACACCAGGGTGCTGGTCACCACGTTGTCGAGGAAGGCCCGGTCGTGGCTGACCATCAGCACGGTGCCCTTGAAGCCGGCAAGCACTTCTTCGAGCAGTTCCAGGGTCTCGACATCCAGGTCGTTGGTCGGTTCGTCCAGTACCAGCAGGTTGGCCGGCTTGCTGAACAGCTTGGCCAACAGCAGGCGCGCACGCTCGCCCCCGGACAACGCCTTGACCGGCGTACGCGCACGCTGCGGGCTGAACAGGAAGTCACCCAGATAGCTCAGCACATGGCGGTTCTGGCCATCGATCTCGATGAAGTCACGCCCTTCGGCCATGTTCTCGATAACGGTCTTTTCCAGGTCCAGCTGATGGCGCAACTGGTCGAAGTATGCGACTTCGATTCGTGTACCCGCCTCCACCTTGCCTTCGCTCGGCTCCAGGTCGCCCAGCATCAGCTTGAGCAACGTGGTCTTGCCGGTACCGTTGGCGCCCAGCAGGCCGATGCGGTCTTCGCGCTGCAGCACCATGGAAAAGTCCTTGACCAGGAACGGGCCACCCGGATGGGCGAAACTCACGTTCTCCAGCACCATCACCTGCTTGCCGGACTTCTCTGCCACATCGAGCAGGATGTTGGCCTTGCCCTGACGCTCGCGGCGCTCGCTGCGCTCGACGCGCAGGGCCTTGAGTGCACGTACGCGGCCTTCGTTGCGGGTACGCCGAGCCTTGATGCCCTGGCGAATCCACACTTCTTCCTGGGCCAGTTTCTTGTCGAACAGTGCGTTGGCGGTCTCTTCGGCGGCCAGCGCGGCTTCCTTGTGCACAAGGAAGCTGGCGTAGTCGCCGTTCCAGTCGATCAGGCCGCCACGGTCCAGCTCCAGAATGCGCGTGGCCAGGTTCTGCAGGAAGGACCGGTCGTGGGTAATGAACAGCACGGCGCCGCCAAAACCGCTCAGGGCATCTTCCAGCCAGGCGATGGCGCCAATGTCCAGGTGGTTGGTCGGCTCGTCGAGCAGCAGCAGGTCAGGCTCGGACACCAGCGCCTGGGCCAGCAGCACGCGCCGGCGCCAGCCACCGGACAGCTCGGCCAGGGTCTTGTCGGCCGGCAGTTGCAGGCGGCTCAGGGTGCTGTCCACCAGTTGCTGCAGGCGCCAGCCATCACGCGCTTCCAGGTCGCTCTGCACGTGCATGAGCTTTTCCAGGTCGGCATCGGTGTGGATGTTCTGGCTCAGGTGGTGGTACTCGGCGAGCAAGGCGCCAACCCCGTCCAGGCCTTCGGCCACCACGTCGAACACGGTCCGACCGTCGGCCACCGGCAGCTCCTGCGGCAACTCGCCGATCTTCAGCCCCGGGGCACGCCATACGTCGCCCTCATCAGGCTTCTGGTCGCCCTTGACCAGGCGCAGCATGCTCGACTTGCCTGTGCCGTTGCGGCCGATGATGCAGACCCGCTCACCACGGGCGATCTGCCAGGACACCTTGTCCAGCAACGGCATGGCGCCGAACGCAAGGGACACATCGCTTAATTTGAGCAGGGTCATGATCTTCTCCAAAAACCGGGGGCGCATTCTACCTGAGTTGGCCCTGCTTCACATTAAGCATGGTCGTGCCGCCCACTGAGGTCCTCTTTACACGCCGATACAAGCACAATGCTTTCTTCCGCCCCCGGCAAACGGCTAAGCTTAAGCCCGTGACTCCACCAGTGCTGGCGCCGCCGACACTCGTTTTTGCTCAAACTGTCCGGAAGTATCATGCGCCGCAGCCTGCTCAGCCTCGTATCCTGCCTGCTTTTTTCCGCCTCGGCGGCGGGCACCGTTCATGCCGCCGACCTGGTGCAGCAACGCCAGTTCTATGATGAAGCCAAACGCGCCCTGGCCAAAGGCGACAGCGGCCCTTACCGACGTTATGAACAAGCCCTGCGCGATTACCCGCTGGAGCCTTACCTGGCGTACGACGAACTCACCGCGCGCCTCAAGAGCGCGAGTAACGCCGAGATCGAAACGTTTCTTGCCGAGCACGGTGACCTGCCCCAGGCCAACTGGATGAAGCTGCGCTGGTTGCGCTGGCTGGCAGAGCGCGGCGACTGGCAGCCCTTCGCCAAGTATTACGACCCGAAACTGAATTTCACCGAGCTCGACTGCCTCAACGGCCAGTACCAGCTCAGCCACAACCTGCGCGCAGAAGGCTATGCCAGCGCCGAAAAACTCTGGCTGGTCGGCAAGTCGCAGCCTGCCGCGTGCGATGCATTGTTCGAGCGCTGGGCCGCCGAAGGCCAACTGACCGAGCAAAAACGCTGGGAACGCGCCAAGCTGGCAGCACAGGCGCGCAACTATGCGCTGGCCAATACGCTGGTCAAGAGCCTGACCACCTTGGGCACCCAGGGCCGCCTGCTGCTCGACGTGGCGCAAAAGCCCGAACTGCTCAACACCCCGTCGCGCTTCACGCCCGCCGACGAGGCCATGTCCGACGTGGTCAGCCTGGGCCTGCGCCGCCTGGCACGGCAAGACCCCGAGCGGGCCATGGCCCTGCTCGACGACTATGCAAACCGCATGCACTTCTCGCGTGACGAGAAGGTCGCGATCGCGCGTGAAATCGGCCTGACCCTGGCGCGTCGCTATGACCCGCGGGCGCTGGACCTGATGACCAAGTATGACCCGGAGCTGCGTGACAACACGGTCACCGAGTGGCGCCTGCGCCTGCTGCTGCGCCTGGCGCGCTGGGAAGACGCCTACGAGCTGACCAAGCGCCTGCCGCAAGACCTGGCCAGTACCAACCGCTGGCGCTACTGGCAGGCCCGCAGCCTGGAGCTGGCGCAGCCGAAGAACCCGCAGATCCCGCTGCTGTACAAGACCGTCGCGCGCGAGCGCGACTTCTACGGTTTCCTCGCCGCCGACCGGGCGCAGACCCCATACCAGCTCAACAACCGGCCACTGGTCCTGAGCCAGCAGTTGATCAACAAGGTACGCAATACACCGGGCGTGCGGCGGGCACTGGAGTTCCATGCGCGCGGCCAGATCGTCGATGGGCGCCGTGAGTGGTACCACGTCAGCCGTCACTTCAGCCGCGACGAAATGGTCGCCCAGGCCCGGCTGGCCTACGAGATGCGCTGGTACTTCCCGGCGATCCGCACCATCAGCCAGGCGCAGTACTGGGATGACCTGGACATCCGTTTCCCGATGGCCTACCGCGACACCCTGGTGCGTGAAGCCAAGCTACGCGGGCTGCATTCGAGCTGGGTGTTCGCGATCACTCGCCAGGAAAGCGCCTTCATGGACGACGCCCGCTCCCACGTGGGCGCCAGTGGCCTGATGCAACTGATGCCGGCCACGGCCAAGGAGACCGCCCGCAAGTTCAACATCCCGCTGGCCTCGCCGGCGCAGGTGCTGAACCCGGACAAGAATATCCAGCTGGGTGCGGCGTACCTGAGCCAGGTGCACGGGCAGTTCAATGGCAACCGGGTACTGGCGTCGGCGGCGTACAACGCAGGCCCGGGGCGCGTACGCCAGTGGCTGCGCGGCGCCGACCATTTGAGCTTTGACGTGTGGGTGGAGTCGATTCCGTTCGATGAAACCCGCCAGTATGTGCAGAACGTGCTGTCGTACTCGGTGATCTACGGGCAGAAACTCAATTCGCCGCAGCCGCTGGTGGATTGGCATGAGCGGTACTTCGACGGTCAGTGACCGCATCGCCAGCCTTGCAGGAGCCTGTGGTGGCGCTGATGCACACCGCAGGCCCCTTGGCCGGAAGGCCGTTACCTACAGCACCTCGACCGGCATCCCCACCTCGAGCACGCCTTCGCCGTCGGCCACCAGGTTCTGCCCGAACAGCACATCGCCTTCTTTCTGCCGGTAAGTCTTGAGTGTAGTCAACGGCTCGCGGTCTTCGCTGCGCTGGCCAGTCTGCGGGTCAATGGTCGTCAGGATGCATCGGGTGCAAGGCTTGAGCACCCGAAAGGTCAGATCGCCAATGCGAATACGCGCCCAGCCATCCTCGGCGAACGCCGCACTGCCCTCCACCACCAGGTTGGGGCGAAAACGCAGCATCTGCAGCGGCCGCCCGACCCGCTGCACCAGGTCATCGAGCGACGCCTGGCCAATCAGCAACAGCGGGAACCCATCGGCGAACGCCACCCGGTCACTGTTCTCGCCATAACCTGCCGGCAGATAGCGGGTACGCGGTTCGGGCACGTGCACCAGACGCACCGGTTTACCGATGAAGTGGCTCAGCCAGTCGGCCGCCGCGTCGCCTGCATCGGGTACGCGCAAGGTGTCACGCCAGAGGGTCACGCCGCGCAAGTCGTGGTCCGGTGCCGGCACCGCAACCTGCAACGGGTCAAGGCCCGGGGCACTGAGAAGCAGCCCGCCGTCAGCCGCATACAGCGCCGACAGCTGGCTCAGCCGGGGGTAGGCGCGCTGGGTCAGGAAGCGCCCGTTATCCTGTTCGACGAGCATCCAGCGTCGATCACCGAGCAAGCCCAGCGGGCCTGACGGTGACTGGCTCAACGATTGCCCTGGGCCGACTTGATGGGGTAACGATACAACGCGCTCAGACGCATGGGCCTGCTCCCTGATGGTAAAGGCGCCAGCTTACACCGAGCACCGGGCAACGGCTGCCCGGCAATCGTCACAGGATCACACGGTCGCTTCGTCCATCATCAGGCGCTGGCGCACCACATCCACCAGCTTGTCAGGCTGGAACTTGGAAAGGAAATTGTCGCACCCGACCTTTTTCACCATCGACTCGTTGAAGCTGCCCGACAACGAGGTGTGCAGCACCACGTAGAGGCCACGCAGGCGCGGATCGTTGCGGATCTCGGTGGTCAGGCGATAGCCATCCATCTCCGGCATTTCGGCATCGGTAAAGATCATGAGCAACTTTTCGCACATGTCTTCGCCCGCATCGGCCCAGCCCTTGAGCATCTTCAGCGCCTTGAGGCCGTCGCTGGCGACATGCATCTTGACCCCCAACTGCCCCAGGGTTTCACGCAACTGCGAAAGCGCCACGGTGGAGTCGTCCACCAGCAGTACCTCGCGCCCACGGGCACGCGCCAGCACCGGATCTTCCAGCTTGTCGCGGGAAACCTTGGCGTTGTAAGGCACGATTTCGGCCAGCACCTTCTCCACGTCGATGATCTCGACCAACTGATCGTCGACCTTACTGATGGCCGTGAGGTAGTGCTGACGACCGGCGCTGGCCGGCGGCGGCATGATCGCCTCCCAGTTCATGTTGACGATGCGGTCCACGCCGCCCACCAGGAAGGCCTGCACCGAACGGTTGTACTCGGTGACGATGATGGTGCTGTCCGGGCCCGGCACCAGCGGGCGCATGCCGATCGCCTGCGACAGGTCGATCACCGGCAGCGTCTGGCCGCGCAGGTTGACCACACCACACACGTACGCGTGCCGCTGCGGCATCAGCGTCAGCTTGGGCAACTGCAGCACTTCCTGCACCTTGAACACGTTGATCGCGAACAACTGGCGACCGGCCAGGCGAAACATGAGGATTTCCAGACGGTTCTCGCCTACCAACTGCGTTCTCTGGTCTACCGTGTCGAGAATGCCAGCCATTAAAAAACCCCCAGGCTTGTTGCGGAAATTGAATAGATCGACCTTGTATCGGCCGTACTCGTCTTGGCTTGACCCCCAAAATAAAATCCTGCCGGGGGCATTGATGTCACTTTAGCATCATGCTTTACTGCGCTCACGCCTTGTTCTGTCGCACCCCGCCCAAAAGTGTCGCAACCCGATCACGCTATCAGGGAAACCCCTAGCGACAATCAGGCGAGACCTGATGTTCGCAATATCCTTTAGCCATTAATGTGACGCCATTCTCATTGCATGAATGGAGTCAGGCTTTTGTTCGCTAATGCCTTGTTGTGGCCGTCCAATCCGTGCGCCCCGCAAAACCGCGGGTTCCAGAGCATTCTCGCCGCCGTTGAAGGCCTGCCACCGGCGGGAAACGACTGATGCCCGACACTACGGTGGACATCAGCGCCCTACCCGACTTCCTGGTCGATGCCCACGTATTGCTCACCCGCGCCGAGGAATGCCTGTCGCACCTGGACTTGATCGGCCAGGATGCCGATGCCGGCGATTGCCTGGTGACCACCCTGAGCAGGCTGGCCAAACGCGCACAGCGGCACGCGCAGCCACAGATCGCCGAGTTCTGCCTGCAATTGCGCGACCGGCTTGAACCAGAACAGTCACGCAATCGTTTGCACCATGCCGTGCCGACGCTTCAGGCGTGCATGAGCCTGCTGGCCTGGCAACTGGAGCTGATCGATCCGCACACCGGGCAACTGTTTCTGGACAACCACGAACAGTTGAGCCTGTTGAACGAGCTGGAAACCACCTTCAAGCAACTGCCCACTCCCGACACTTCCCCCACCGCTCCCCCCGCACTCGGCGCACGAACTTGTTGAACTAAGCGTTTGAGAAAGAACGTTCGCAGCAGATTATTTCGCACGACGCCTCTCAACACTAAGAATTAACTTACAGAATGCTCGGATAGTTCTGTCAGCAGGGCGCAGAGAAAAGTACATAAGGCCTTGTGCCCAGAGTTTGCCATCGCCACAAATGATGGCAAAGTGCTAGAATTCGCGCCATCCGGAACGGGCGTACCACCCCGTAAAATCTGATCGTCAGCACCTATTGCATGCCCCGCGACCATTTTCAAATGAAGTGATACTATGCCCGACACGAGCTGCTCACCGATAGTTTCCAGTGCTGAAGTTCGGCGCTTTCGGCACACGCGCAAGTGTGTGTTCCCGGTGCCTGGCGCGACTGTAAAAAGTTATTGAAGGCGTTACTGAAAACGTCTCTAGTTCGACCTTTGACCGGCTTTCAACAGCGATACTTCATTGGCTTCATTCCCTATGCTCTCAAGCCTCAAGACACTCAAGCGCTGCCCACCCGGGGCGACTCTGCTGCATTGGCTGAGCGCACTGCTGTGCCTGGTGTCGGCTGCAGCGAACCTGTACCTGTATCTGCGCGCAGCGCCGATGCCGGGCAGCCTGCTGGCCCTGCAACTGGCCGCACTTCTGGGCATCGGCTGGCAACTGCGCCAGGCCGCCCGCTCGATTGCCATGCGCCCGCAAGAACTGGCGCACCGCCTGCTCGAAGTTCAGGAAAGCGAACGCCAGCGCCTGAGCCGCGAACTGCATGACGATATCGGTCAACTACTGACCGCCGCCAAGCTGCAGGCCGACTGGCTGCAACGGCGCCTGCCGGATGACCTGCAAGAACACTGCACCACCCTGCGCAACACCCTGGACGACACCCTGGCCAACGTGCGCGACGTGTCGGCAATTCTCAACCCGCGTCAGCTCGCCAGCCTGGGCCTTGAAGCCAGCCTGCGTGCACATCTGTTGCGCACGCTGGAGAACACCGAGGTGCACTGGAGCCTGGAGTGCAAGCAGCGCCTGGGCGGCATACCCGAAGACATGGCCATTGCGGCCTTTCGCATCACCCAGGAAGCGATCACCAACATGTTGCGCCATGCCCGCGCCCATAACCTCAAGGTGTGCATCCAGCGCACCCCTGAAGGGTTGGCCCTTTCAATCAACGACGATGGGCAAGGCTTCACCCCGGCAGCGGCCCCCGGCGACGAAGGCCAACGGGGCATGGCCGGCATGAGCGAGCGGGTCAGCCTGCTCAATGGCCGCTTGACGGTCACCAGCCAGCCCGGCCAGGGCACCCAAATCGATGTGCTGTTCCCCTGGGCACCGCGCACCCTTGAGCGCGCCACTACAAGTAAACCCCATGACCTGTAATCTGTTGCTGGTGGATGACCACTCCCTGATCCGTGCCGGCGTGCGTGCCCTGGTGGCCGATATTCCCGGCTACGCCGTGATCGGCGAGGCCAACGACGGCAGCCAGCTGCTGGA
Source organism: Pseudomonas aegrilactucae (assembly GCF_019168305.1). Lineage (GTDB taxonomy): Bacteria > Pseudomonadota > Gammaproteobacteria > Pseudomonadales > Pseudomonadaceae > Aquipseudomonas > Aquipseudomonas aegrilactucae. The sequence goes on along the minus strand of NZ_JAHTBI010000036.1, from coordinate 6,668 downwards.
ACTGGTGCTGCAACTGGATCCCGACATCGTGCTGCTGGACATCTCCATGCGTTCGACCGGTGGCCTGGAGGCTCTGGGCCGACTGCAGGCTGCGGCCTGTCGCAGCAAGGTGCTGATCCTGTCGATGCACACCGACCCCGAACTGATCATGCGGGCCCTGGAAATGGGTGCGCATGGCTATCTGCTCAAGGACACCACCGCCGCCGAGCTGGAACAGGCACTGGCAGCCTTGCGCAGCGATGAGCGCTACCTCAGCCCGGCCATCGCGCATACCGTGATCAACCAGGCACTGCTGCGCGCCGGCAACAAGCCTGATGCCGCCGAGAACCACAACCTCACCGCGCGCCAGCTGGAAATCCTGCGCCTGATCGTACGCGGCAAGTCCACCCGCGAAATCGCCCACGGCCTGGGCCTGAGCATCAAGACGGTCGAAACCCACCGCTCACAGATCATGAAACGCCTGCAGATCTACGACGTGGCCGGCCTGGTGCTGTTTGCCGTGCGCGAGCAGATCATCAGTCTGGACGACTGAGCAAGGCCGAACCAGGTGGCAAATGCACCCACAGCGCACCCGGCAGCGCCTTGAAGCGCAGGTCGTCGCCCTGCAGCGGCTCGCCATCGAGGTTGATGTCCAGGCCTTCGGCGCTCTTGATCTCGACCCACGGCAGGCGCGCCCGCACGAACAGGTTGTCCAGCCCCAGCCCGTCGCTGAGCAGATCACGCAGGGTACCGACCACTTCCTGCGGGGCCGGCAGGATGCTGATGTCGAGCAAGCCGTCATCCACCTGTGCCTGCGGGCACAGCAGATGCCCACCACCGGCCTGTCGACCGTTGCCTATCCCCAGAGCCAGCAGCTCGCCCTGCCAGTGAAAGTCCGGCCCTTGCAACTCGACCGAGGCAGCGCGCAGCTCGCTGAAGCGCGACAACCCGGTAAACAGGTAAGCCGCAGCCCCCAGCACCTTCTTCAGGTCTTCGGAGGTGTTGGCGGTGACCTGGCTGCCAAACCCGCCTGTGGCCATGTTGAGGAAGATCTGTTCGCCGACCTCGCCCAAATCGATCGCCCGCGCCGGCACCTCCAGCAATGCCAGCGCCTGGTCGGGCTCCAGCGGCACACCCGCGGCCTTGGCAAAATCGTTGGCGGTGCCCAGCGGCATCAGCGCCAGGCTCGCCTGGGTAGCAGCCTGCGCCATGGCCTCGGCCACATCGCGCAACGTACCGTCGCCGCCGCCGGCCACCAGGTGCACATAGCCGGCCGCCAGCGCTTCGTGCACCAGGCGCCGGGCATCACCGCCCTCCCAGGTGAGGCGCACGTCGAGCTGCCAGCCGCGCTCACGCAGGCCCTTCACGGCCTCACGCACCGCCTCGTTCATGGCTTGCTTGCCATGCAGAATCAACAACGCCTTGCGCTCGCTCATACCACCTCCCCTCCTATCGCCCACTGCCTGCGGCAGCCCGCGCCCGATGGCGCACGTCCATATCGACCGATGACAACACGGTTATGCTGCATGCCGGGTACGGGAAAACCACCCATTCATGGAAATAACATTGAAAGACCTTGAAGCGACGCGCATCATTCGACAAGTAATTGGCCATTACAAAAATCTCATAAGAGAAAGTCATTTTATTGACCATCCGAGAGCAATACCCTACACACGAGGCCGTGTGACATGAGCACACTGATCCCCTGCATCATTGCCGGCGGTGCCGGCACTCGATTGTGGCCCGTATCGCGCGAAGCCATGCCCAAGCCCTTCATGCGCATGCCCGACGGCATGAGCCTGCTGCAAAAGACCTTTGCCAGGGCCTGCGCACTCAAGGATGTCGCCCGCGTCATTACCGTCACCAACCGGGAGGTGTTCTTCCGCACCCAGGACGAGTACCGCCCGCTGAACCACACCGGCATGCCACTGGACTTCATTCTGGAGCCATTCGGCCGCAACACTGCGCCGGCGATCGCTGCCGCCGCACTGCACTGTGCCCGTGAATACGGCGAAAATGCGCACCTGCTGGTGCTGCCGGCCGACCACCTGATCACCGACCTTGCGGCATTCGAGCAGGCCGTGGCGCGCGCCCGGGTGCTGGCCGAACAGGGCTGGCTGACCACCTTCGGCCTGCTGCCGACCCAACCGGAAACCGGCTTCGGCTACATCGAGAAAGGTACACCCCTGAACGAGCACGGCTTTCGGGTTGCACGCTTCGTCGAGAAACCGGACGCCGACACGGCCCAGCGCTATGTCGACGGCGGCCGGCACCTGTGGAATGCGGGCATGTTCTGCCTGCGCGTCGATGCCATCCTGCGTGAACTGCACGCCCACGCCCCGGACGTGATGGAGGCGGTCAACCACTGCCTGCAGCACAGCCCGAGCAAACGCGGCGGCGGCAGCCTGCAGCTCGAACTGGACCCGCACACCTTCGAAGCGGTGCGCGACATTTCCATCGACTACGCCGTGATGGAGCCCTCCCGCCAGGTCGCGGTACTGCCCAGCCAGCTGGGCTGGAGCGACATCGGCTGCTGGCGCGCGGTGCGCAGCCTGGTACCGGGCGATGCCCAGAGCAACCAGTGCACCGGCGAAACCGTACTGCTCGACGTCAGCAACTGCTACATCGACTCGCCACGGCGCCTTGTCGGCGGCATCGGCCTGGACAACCTGATCGTCATCGACACCCCCGACGCCCTGCTGATCGCCGACGCCAGCCGCAGCCAGGAGGTCAAGCTGATCGCCCAGCAGCTCAAACGCCAGGGCCACCGCGCGTATCGCCTGCACCACAGCGTGACACGCCCCTGGGGCACCTACACCGTGCTGGAGGAAGGCCCGCGCTTCAAGATCAAGCGCATCGAGGTGCGACCCCACGCGAGCTTGTCACTGCAGATGCACCATCACCGCAGCGAGCACTGGATCGTGGTCAGCGGAACGGCCTGCGTGACCAACGGCGATGAAGAATTCCTGCTGCATACCAACGAGTCGACCTTCATCAAGCCCGGTCGCGAGCACCGCCTGAGCAACCCGGGGGTGATCGACCTGGTGATGATCGAAGTGCAAAGCGGCGAATACCTGGGCGAGGACGATATCGTGCGCTTTACTGATAACTATGGACGCGCCCCGGCCCCAGCGATCAGCTGAGGCCTGTCAGGGCGCGTTTTTCGTCTCAGCCTGTCGATGCCCCAGCGGCAAGAGAGGAATAGGGTCATGCGCGTACTCTGGACACTGCCTTACCTGCCCTGGCCCACCACCAGCGGCAGCAAGACCCGGCACTATCACCTGTTGCGCGGCCTGGCCCAGCGAGGGCATCGGATCACGCTGCTGACGCAATCGAAGATCCCTCTCGGCGACGCCGCCCGAGAGGCGCTGGAGCCGTGGGTCGAGCGCCTCATCGTGCTGCCGCGACGGCCCTTGCACAGCCCGCTCAACCTGCTGGCCGCGCTGTACGTGGGCTACCCGATGCGGGCCAGCATCAACGGCCTGGCGCCGCAGCTGCGCCACTGCTTCGAGGGCCTGCTGAGCGAGCACTGGGACGTGATCCAGATCGAGCACAGCTACAGCTTCCAGCCCTTCGAAAAAGCCCTGCAGGCCAGCGGCCTGCCCTTCATGGTCAGCGAGCATCATGTGGAGTCGGTGGGTGGTGCAGCCTGCCAGGACCGCCTGCCACTGTGGCTGCGCCCCTTCAACAGCTTCGACCGCTGGCGCTACCGGCGCTGGGAATCGCGGGTACTGCGCCAGGCCAGTGAAGTGATTGCCGTGAGCCCGTGCGATGCCGAGCAAATCGGCCAGCTCACCGGGCGCACAGCCACCGTGGTGATCAATGGCGTAGACGCCGAACACTATCAGCACATCACCCCGTGCCCCCACAGCCAGCGCCTGCTGTTTGTCGGCAATTTCGAGTACGGCGCCAACCTGGAGGCGCTGGAGTGGGCACTGGAGGACATTCTTCCGCACGTCTGGTCACACAATCCAGCCGTACGCCTGGCCGTGGTCGGGCATGCGCTGCCGGCCCACTGGAAGCTGCGCTGGAACGACCCGCGCATCGAATGGGTCGGCTACCTGCCCGACCTGCGCGAACTGCAGCGCCATTCAGCGCTGTTCTTTGCACCGCTGCGCCACGCCGGTGGCTGCAAGATCAAACTGCTGGAGGCCATGGCCGCCGGCCTGCCGGTGGTGACCACCGCGCAGGGCGTGTCCGGGCTGGCCGTGCGCAACGGCGAGCACTACCTGGCCGGCAACGATGCCGACGAACTGGCCATGATCATCACGCGCCTGTTGAGCCATCCCCTGCGCATGCAGCAACTGTCGGACGCCGCCCGCCAGTTCGTGCGTGAACAGCACGACTGGAGCCTGGCCGCTGCGCAGCTGGAGAGCGTGCATGCACGCCTGGCGGCACAGGTACCGCTGGGCGACAACCGCGCCGCGCGGGGCCTGCTACCCTCAGCCGAGTAGCTCGCTGAGCGGAATGAACTGCACGCTGTCACCCTTGCCCGGTGCCGTGCCTTCACGCACCTCGACCAGGCCGTCAGCCCAGGCGGCGCTGCGCAACACACCTGAACTCTGGTTCTTGTAGATCAGTGCCTGACCATGTTCCATGCGCCCGCGCAGGTACTCGCGACGGTTGCCGGGCCTGGGCCAGTCGAACCCGGCGGGTACGCTGAACTGCAGCGGCGCGACGTCCTGCACGCCCTGGCGACGCAGCAGATACGGGCGCGTCAGCAGGCCGAAGGTCACCAGGGTCGAGGCCGGGTTACCCGGCAGGCCGATCACCGGCACGCCGCGAAAATGCCCGAAGGTCAGTGGCTTGCCCGGCTTGATCGCCAGCTTCCACAGCGCCAGCTCACCTTCCTCGCGCAGGGCGACACCCAGGTAATCGGCTTCGCCCACCGACACCCCGCCCGTAGACAGGATCAGGTCGACATCCTTGAGCTGACCCAGGCGTTCACGGGTCAGCGCCAGGTCGTCCGGCAGAATGCCGGCGTCCAGCACCTCGCAGCCTAGGCGCTGCAACCAGCTCACCAGCAAGCGCCGGTTGCTGTTGTAGATCTGCCCCGGCCCCAGCGCCAGGCCCGGCTCGACCAGTTCGTCGCCAGTCGACAACACCGCAACACGCACCTTGCGCACCACCGTCAGCACGCCGCAGCCAAGCGAGGCTGCCAGGCCCAGCTCGATCGGCCCAAGCCGGGTGCCGGCGTCCAGCACCGTTTCGCCGGCGCGTGTTTCCTGGCCTTGCGGGCGCACGTTCTGGTCGAGCCGCAGCGGCGCGGTGAAGCGCACGCGCTGGTCTTCCAGCACCTGTGCGTTCTCTTGCATCTCGACGCAATCAGCCCCGGCCGGCAATGGTGCACCGGTGAAGATGCGCGCACAGGTGCCTGGCTGCAGCGGTGCCGGCGCATGCCCGGCAAAGATCCGCTGGCTGACCACCAGCGGCTCACCCTGCCAGTCGGACAGGCGCAAGGCATAACCGTCCATGGCGCTGTTGGGCCAGGGTGGCAGGTCCAGGCTCGCGACCAGCGCCGTGGCCAGCACGCGGCCCTCGGCCTCGGCCAGCGGCAGCGTTTCGGATTCGCCGATGCGGGCAGCGTCGGCCAGCGCCAGCAGGCGCTCCAGGGCCTGCTCGACAGGCAGCAGCGGCTGCGTCACGACGGGCTCAGCCACGGCTTTCACACGGCGCGGCCTGCTTGAGGTGGGCGACAAAATTGCAGGGACGATGGCGCGCATCCAGTTGCTCGGCAAGAATCCCGTCCCAGCCGGTGCGCACCGCGTTGGTCGAACCGGGCAGGCAGCACACCAGGGTGCCGTTGGCCAGGCCCGCCAGGGCCCGCGACTGCACGGTGGAGGTGCCGATATCGGCCAGGGAAATATGACGGAACAGCTCACCGAAACCATCGACCTGCTTGTCCAGCAGGCAGGCGACCGCCTCAGGTGTGCTGTCGCGGCCGGTGAAGCCGGTACCGCCAGTGATCAGCACCACCTGCACCTGCTCGTCGGCGATCCAGGTGGCGACCTGCGCACGGATCTTGTAGAGGTCGTCCTTGAGCAGCACGCGGGCGGCCAGCGCATGGCCGGCCTCGCTCAGGCGATCGACGAAGACCTGGCCGGAGGTGTCGGTCTCCAGAGTGCGGGTATCGCTGACGGTCAGCACGGCAATGTTGAGCGGCACGAACGGTACATCAGCCTTGGCTTTCATGGGGGCCTTGAATCCATAACGGGGAAGGAATGGACGGTGTTATATCACAGGATTTCGCCGCCCCGCCCGCGTGCAGCACCTTGTATTGCCTGCGGTCAATGTCAGTGTTCTGCCGCTATGCTCAAGTTGCAAGGAACTTGCTGCGACGTGGTGCGTCTCACAGACATTAACCGCAAACTTCCCCCTGATCGGAGAAAGAACATGATTCAACGGACCCTCCCCGCTTTCCTGCTCGCCCTGGGCCTGGGCACCCTCGCCGGGTGTGCCTCGCCTACCGTGATCACGCTGAATGACGGGCGTGAGATCCAGGCGGTCGACACTCCGAAGTACGATGATGACTCGGGCTTCTATGAATTCGAACAGCTCGACGGCAAGCACACCCGGATCAACAAGGACCAGATCCGCACGGTCAAGGAGCTGTAGGCAACCCTGCGAGACCAGAAGGCCGCAGGTTCCAATCCTGTCTCTGCGACCAGATCGACAAAAACCACAAAGCC